>JAXMCS010000004.1:0-161825 GCA_046349175.1 Hyphomicrobiales bacterium
CCGGCGGCTGGAGCCAGGTTTCGGCCACGCGGGTCAAATCCGTCGATGGCAAGGGCAAGGTCGTGGCCATCGACATGCATGGCATGGACGAGATTGCCGGTGTCACCATTTTCAAGAAGGACTTCTACGACGAGGATGCCCCGGCTGTGCTGATCGCAGCGCTTGGCGAGAAGGCCGATGTGGTCCTCTCCGACATGGCAAGCCACGCCACCGGCCACCGCCAGACCGACCACATCAACATCATCGCGCTGGTGGAGGCGGGCTATGATTTTGCCCGCGAGGTGCTCAAGCCCGGCGGCACCTATCTCGCCAAGGTGCTGCGCGGCGGCACCGAGAACCAGTTGCTGGCCGCCATGAAAAAGGACTTTGCCACGGTGCGGCACGTCAAGCCGATGGCGAGCCGCGATGACTCGGCGGAGCTTTTCGTGCTGGCCACGGGGTTTAGGGGTTAAAGCTCGTTCGTGGCTTCATCACCTCTCCCGTTCACGGGAGAAGTGACTGTCACACGCAACGCGCCCCAAGCCTACCCCTTCACCCGCGTGTTCTGCGGATCGTAAAGCGGGGCCAGCGTGGCCGTTGCCTTGACGCGCTCCTGCGCCACCACAAGCTCGTATTCGCCCGACATCACATGATCCACCGTGACGCCATCCGCATGGCGCACATAGCCCATGCCGATGGGCTTTCCGATCGAGTAGCCATAGCCGCCGCTGGTGAGATAGCCGGCAAATTCGCCGTTGCGCAAAATCGTCTCGCGGCCGAGCAGCACCACATCATCCCGCGCGGTGGTGAAGGTGGTGAGCAGCTTGCGCTGCGGCGCGCCTTGCGCCTTTTCCAGCGCCTCGCGCCCGATGAAATCCGTCTGCGTGTTCAGTTTCACGGCCCAGCCCAGCCCCGCCTGCAGCGGCGTGTCATTGGGTGTGATGTCCGATGACCAGGCACGGTAACCCTTCTCGAGGCGGAGCGATTCAATGGCGCGGTATCCCGCAAGCCGCAGGCCCTTGGGTTCGCCTGCCGCCATCAGCGCGTCAAACACGGCGCCTGCCGCGCGCACCGCCATGTGCAACTCATATCCAAGTTCGCCCACATAAGTGATGCGGAGTGCCCGCACCTTCTTGCCGGCGATGGTGATCTCCTTCATGCGGGCAAAAGGCAGGGCCTTGTTTGACACGTCATCATCGGTGACGGCGGCCAGAATGTCGCGCGCCCTGGGCCCCATCAGCGAAAGCGTGGCCATGCCTTCCGTGACGTCGCGCAGGGAGAAATCCGCGCCATAGGGTGCCAGATCCTTCAGCCAATGGAAGTCATGGGTGCGGAAGCCTGTGCCTGTGACGATATAGAAATGATTGGCAGAGAATCTGGAAACCGTGAGGTCGCATTCAATGCCGCCACGGCTGTTGAGCATCTGCGTGTAGATGACACTGCCGTCCGGCCTGTCGATGCGGTTGGCGCAAATGCGTTCCAGCGCCGCCAGCGCTTTGCCGCCTTTCACCTCGAACTTGGCGAAGGAGGATTGATCGAACAGGCCAGCCGCCTCGCGCACCGCCTTATGTTCTTCGCCCACCGCATCGAACCAGTTCTGCCGGTTCATGGAGTAGATGTCGCGGGGGGCTGTGCCTTCGGGGGCAAACCAGTTGGGGCGCTCCCAGCCGAGCTTGGAGCCGAAACAGGCATTGCGGGCCTTGAGCCGTGCATAGAGCGGCGATGTGAGCTTCGGCCGACCGCTTTCATATTCCTCGTGCGGGAACCCCACGGTGTAATGCTTGCCATAGGCTTCCAGCGTGCGGGTTGTGACGAAATTGCGCTCCTGGTGCAGGGCCGAAAAGCGGCGGATGTCCACCGTCCACAGGTCCATGGGCGCTTCGCCACGCGCCACCCAGTCGGCCAGCACCCAGCCCGCACCGCCGCCCGAGGCGATGCCGAAAGCGTTGAAACCGGCCCCCACATACATGTTGGCGCATTCCGGCGCCCGGCCCAGAATGAAATTGCCATCGGGTGTAAAGCTCTCCGGTCCGTTGATCATCTGCTTGATGCCAACATCGGCCAGGGCTGGCACGCGCTTCAGCGCCGCACTCATGTGCTGCTCGAAGTGGTCGTAATCATCTTCGAAAAGCTGGAACTCAAATGTGGAAGGCACATCGCCTTCCGTCCAGGGAATGGGGTTTGGCTCGTAGCCGCCAAAGACAAGGCCGCCCACTTCTTCTTTGAAATAGGTGCGCAGGTCAGGATCGCGGATGGTCGCGGCATTGGTCGCAAGGCCTGGAATCTTCTCGGTGATGACATACTGGTGCTTCACCGGCTGCAGGGGCACGTTGACGCCCGCCAGCGCGCCGATCTGCCGGGCCCACATGCCGCCGCAGTTGACCACCTTGTCACAGACGATGTGACCCGCGGTGGTGCTGATGCCGGCGATGCGCTTTCCGGCCATGGTGAAGCCGGTGACGCGCACCCCTTCAATGAGTTTCGCGCCGTGCATGCGCGCGCCCTTGGCCAGCGCTTGCGTGATGTCGGAGGGCGAGGCCTGGCCATCGCTGGGCAGGAAGCTCGCGCCCACCAAGTCAGACACATCCAGCAGCGGCCAGAGTTTTTTGGTCTCGACTGCGGAGAGCAGCTGCATGTCCATGCCGAAGCTCTGCGCCGTGGTGGCAAGCCTGCGGAATTCCGTCCAACGGTCTTGCGATGTGGCAAGGCGCAGGCAGCCCGTCATCTTCCAGCCTGTAGGCTGGCCCGTTTCCGCCTCCAGTTTCTTGTAGAGATCGACGGAATATTTCAGCACCTGCGTGATGGAAGCCGAGGAGCGCAACTGACCCACTAGCCCCGCCGCATGCCAGGTGGAGCCGGAGGTCAGCTTGTTCTGTTCCAGCAGCACCACATTCAGCTTGTGGTCGCGGGCCAGATGATAGGCCGTTGAACAGCCGATGATGCCGCCGCCGATCACAACAACATCGGCGGCGCTGGGGAGAATATCCGTCATTTAGGGGAAGTCCTTGCGGTAGCTTGCGAGAATGCGCTGGAAGCGCTGGGTGTATTCCGCGGCATAGGCGACGTAATCGACTCCCGGTGCCGCAAGATGAAGTTCCGAGACCATGCCCCACATGGCCTCACGCAGGGCTGCCGCCACTTTCATGGCGTAGTAGGCGCGCAGCAGCGATTGGTTGGGCGCGCTGCCGAAATAGGCGCGCAGCATGTCCGCCTCGGTGGCGGAGTCGAAGGAACTGGCGGTCGCCAGATTGCCAAGGTCGAATAGGGCCGTGCCAAAGGCACCATATTCCCAGTCGATGAGCCAGACACGTTGGCCATCATCCATGAAATTGGCGGGCAGCAGATCATGGTGGCCGAAGATGATGGGCAGCGGCACCTGGGCCGCCTCCAGTTCATCGGTGATCGCCATCCAGCCCTCAAGCTGCGGCAGCGAACGGTGCGTTGCGGCCTTCAGGGTTTCGGCATAGTCGCGGAGAATCTGGAAGACCCAGAAGATGGCCCCCTGGCCGCGGATGTGGCGGCCCATGTCCCGGTGGCAGCGCTGCACCAGGGCGAGGCAGGCCTGCCAGTTCTTCTGAACATCCGCCTCGCCATAGGTCTTGGCATCGAGATGGCGCACCACCATCACGCCATCCCGGGCATAGATCATTTCGGGAGATAGGCCCGCCGCATGGGCGGCCCGGTGGGCCTCCGCCTCGCGCAGCCGCGATACCTGATGGAAGGGGTAATCCGCGCCCGCCCGGGCCACATAGCGCCCCGTGCTGTCCGTCACAGTAAAGGCGGCATTGCTGACGCCGCCCTTGAGCACGCCAAGTGTGGGAGTGCCACGCCACAGGGGCAAGGCGCGGACAATGTCTTCAGCTGCCGTCATGCTGTTTCGAATTGCGCCACGGTGAACCGTTGAGTGTGGAAGGTTGCCACCGCCGGATTTCTCCAGCCGCCAATTCCACCTGTTCGGGGGCGTGTTCAGGCAGAATGCGGCGCCCCCGGAGGAGAGTGGCACCCAGAATGCCCGAACTCAAAAAGTGCCCGGACACCTGAGCGACGCTACGCTTTTGAAAAGCGGCGTCAACGGGTTTGTTGGAAACTCGCGGAAATGTGTTGATTTGGGTACAAGATGTGGGTAATTTCGCGATATTGAGTGCTTTATTTCAACAGAAATCAGCATTATGGCGATCAAAAACAACAAAATCTCCGTGCGACTCGGTCAGATCATGGGAATAATCGCCCAGCACGGCACCATTTCCGTGGCCGACCTGGCGCAGGCCCTGTCCGTCTCTGAAGAGACCATCCGGCGCGACGCCAAGCAGCTGGAAGAGCGTGGCGACATTCTCAAGCTGCACGGGTCTCTCGCTCTGCCGCATCAGGTGGGGGAAGCGCCCTTCGAGCGCCGCATGCGCGAACATGCCGAGGCCAAGCGCGCCGTGGCCCGCGCCGCCGTGAAGCTGGTGGAGGATGGCGACAGCCTGATCATTGATACCGGCACAACAACAAGTGTTTTCGCCCAGGAGCTGCGCAACCGCCGCGGCCTGACGGTGGTGACGAATTCTTCCGACATTGCCCGCACCCTGGCGACCGTGAACGGCAACCGCGTCTACATGGCAGGCGGTGAGTTGAAGGCGGACAATGGCGCGGCCTTCGGGCCGCCGGCGGTGGAATTCATTTCCCGCTTCCGGGTGCGCCATTCCTTCATTTCCATCGCCGCGCTGCATGCCGTGGATGGCCCCATGGACATGGCCTTCGAGGAGGCGGAACTGGCGCGCATGGCGCTCTCCCGCTCAGACAACCGCATCATCCTCTCGGATTCCACCAAGTTCGGCAAAACCGCGCTGGTAAAGGTGTGCGACTTCACCGAAATCAACCGCCTGATCACCGATCTGTCGCCGCTTGCCGATCTTTCCGCGGCGCTGGCCAAGGCCAATGTCGCGGTGACGGTGGCGTCCGGACAGCCCACCTGATCTGAAAACCCGCTGGCCGCATGAAGACCCCGGGCATGGCGGGTTGCCTTTGCGGCCGTGATGGACCAAAACAGCTTTTGAAATTCCATAGGTGAAAGATGCGATACGAATCCCCCGCAACAACCAAAGAGGCCTGTGCGCTTCTGGCCAAGGAAAAAGGCGCAGCCTTCGTGCTGGCCGGTGGCACAGACCTGCTCGTGAAGATGAGAGCCGGCATGGTCGAGCCCGATCTAGTGGTCGACATCAAGCGCATCAAGGGCATGCGCGACATCAAGAAGACCGCCAGCGGTTTCTCCATTGGCGCGGCAACGCCCAATGCGGCGCTCTCGGAAAACGCGGCGCTCCTGAAGGCCTGGCCCGGCGTGGTTGAAGGCGCCCAGCTGATCGGCTCCAAGCAGGTGCAGGGCCGCTGCACCATGGCGGGCAACCTGTGCAACGCCTCGCCCGCCGCAGATTCCGTGCCGGCCCTTGTGGCCGCAGGCGCGAAGGTGGTGATCGCGGGTCCCAAAGGCACCCGCAAGCTTGCAGTGGAAGATGTGCCTGCAGGCGTGGGCCGCACCAATCTGAAGAAGGGTGAAATCATCACCGCGGTGGAACTGCCCAAGAAGGCGGCGCGTTCCGGTGATGCCTATCTGCGTTTCATTCCGCGCACCGAAATGGACATTGCCGTGGTCAGCGCAGGCGTGAGCCTGACGATTGACGGCAAGGGCGTAATCAAGGCCGCGCGTGTGGCGCTGGGGGCTGTTGCCCCCACCGTGCTGCTGGTCAAGGAAGCGGCCAAGGCGATCATCGGCTCCAAGCTGGATGACGCCGCCAAGGAGCGTTTGGCCAAGGCCTGCTCCGCCGCCGCCAAGCCCATCAGCGACAAGCGCGGCACGGCTGAATTCCGAACAGAAGTGGCAGGCGTGATGGCCCGGCGCGCTGCCGAAGTGGCCTATGCCCGCGCAGGAGGTAAGTAATGTCCGCCGTTCTCGTCAAAACCACCATCAACGGCGACACCGTCGAATTTGCCTGCCAGCCGGATGAAAGCCTGCTGGACGTGCTGCGCAACCGCCTGGGCCTGACCGGCGCCAAGGAAGGCTGCGGCTCCGGCGATTGCGGTGCCTGCTCGGTGATCCTCGATGGCCGCCTGGTCTGCTCCTGCCTCGTGCTGGGCGCGGAAATGGACGGCCGCAAGCTGGAAACCATTGAGGGCATGGCCGATGGCGAAAAGCTGCATCCGCTGCAGCGCCAGTTCATCGACAACGCGGCCCTGCAATGCGGTGTCTGCACCCCGGGCTTCCTGATCGCCGCCAAGGCGTTGCTCGCCAAGAACCCCGATCCGACGGAAGAGGAAATCCGCTTCGGCCTTGCTGGCAACCTTTGCCGCTGCACCGGGTATGACAAGATCGTGCGCGCCGTTCAGGCCGCCGCCAAGGAAATGAGGGGAGCATAAGATGCCACTCGATACATCTCTCGTCCGCAAGCCCTTTCACAAGGTCATCGGCACGCGCGTGCGCCGTCCTGATGGCATCGACAAGGTGACAGGCCGGGCCAGCTTTGGCGCGGATACCTTTGCACCGGGCCAGCTTGTGGCCTCGTGCTGCGCTCGCCGCACGCCCATGCCATCATCCGCAAGATCGACACCAAGGCCGCTGAAAAGCTGCCGGGCGTGAAGGCGGTGATCACCTCGGCCGACCTGCCCGATCTCACGGCGGGCGACCGCAGCATGCGCGACATTCTGGAAAACCGTGCATGGCCCGCAAGAAGTGCCTGTATGACGGCCATGCCGTGGCCGCTGCGCCGCCATTGACGCGAGTACCGCCCGCAAGGCCCTGAAGCTCATCAAGGTGGACTACCAGGTGCTGCTCTAAGGTGACGGATGTGGATGAGGCCCTGAAGCCTGACGCGCCCTTGCTGCATGATGACATCTTCACCGATGGCATCGAGCCCAAGCCCGGCAAGCCCTCCAACTTCTGCAAATACGCGGAGTATGGCCATGGCGACGTTGAGGCCGGCTTCAAGGAAGCCGATGTCATCATCGAAAAGTCCTACAAGACCGAGCAGACGCACCAGGGCTACATCGAGCCCCATGCCTGGCCTCGCCAACATGTCGCCGGATGGTTCGCGAACTCTGGTCACCACCCAGGGGCCCCTTTGTCTATCGCAACCAGTGCGCCGCCTGCTGGGCCTTGATGCCAACAAGCTGCGGGTCACATCCTCGGAAATCGGCGGCGGCTTTGGCGGCAAAACCTATATCCAAGCCGAGCCCCTGGCGCTGGCGCTTTCGCGCAAGGCCAACCGCCCGGTGAAGCTGGTGATGACGCGCGATGAAGTGTTCCGCGCCACGGGCCCCACATCTTCCTCTTCGATCGATGTGAAGATCGGGGCGAAGAAGGATGGCACGGTGACGGCCGCCTGGGCGGAACTGCGATACCAGAATGGCGCCTTCCCCTTCAGCTGGGCCGAGTTCGGCGCCATGACGGCTTGGGCCTGCTATGACTTCAAGAATGTCCAGTCGGTGTCCAAGGACGTGGTGCTCAACCGCCCGAAATGCGCGGCCTACCGGCCCCTTCCGCCCCCATCGCCGCCTTCGCCGTGGAAAGCACCATGGATCTCGTTGCCAAAGCCCTTGGCATGGACCCCATTGATTTCCGCATCAAGAACGCCGCCAAGGAAGGCACCAAGGCCTCCTATGGCCTGGTTCATGGCCCGATCGGCATCGCCGACGCTGAAGCCGCCAAGAAGCACCCGCACTGGACCGCCCTCAAGGCGGACCATGCGGGGCCGCGGCATGGCCTGCGAAGCTTCTGGTTCAACTTCGTGGCCAGACCTGCGTTGACGTGAACGTGACCCTCGATGGTTCCGTGACCATGGCGGGTGGGCACGGTGGATGTGGGCGGCAGCCGCGCCCGCTGGCGCTTGCTGTCGCGGAAGAACTGGGCGTGCCCTACGACCGTGCGCGTCATCGCCGACACATCTGCTCGGCCACGGTCGACATGACCGACGGCTCGCGCGGCACATTCTCGTCGTCCATGGCGGCGGTGGATGCCACCCGGAAGGCCGTGCAGGTGTTGCGTGAGCGCGCCGCCAAGATTTGGGAAATCCCGGTCGAGGACGTGGAATGGGTCGATGGCCATGCCAAGGCCGTGGGCGACCGCCATGGCAACAAGGCCCCGCTTTCCGTCAAGGAGATCGCCGCCCAGGCCGCCAACACCGGTGGCCCCATTGCCGGTCATTCCGAAATCGTGGCGGATGGCGCAGGCGTGTCCTTCGCCACCCACATCTGCGATGCCGAGGTTGATCCGGAAACGGGCCGCACTTCGATCAAGCGCTACACGGTCATCCAGATGCCGGCAAGGCCATGCATCCGTCCTACGTCGAAGGTCAGTATCAGGGCGGTGCCGCGCAAGGCATCGGCTGGGCCCTCAACGAGGAATATATCTACGGCAAGGATGGCCGCCCGCAGAATGCGGGCTTCCTCGACTACCGCATCCCCGTATGTTCCGACCTGCCCATGATCGACACGCAGATCCTGGAAATTCCCAACCCCAACCACCCCTATGGTGCTGCGTTGGCGAAACCTCGATCGTGCTGCCGCTGGGGGCCATCGGCAATGCCATATCCAATGCCGCCGGCGTGCGCTTGACCCATGTGCCCATGTCACCGCCCCGCGTGCTGAAGGCGATCAAGAGCAAGGGCTGATCTCTCAGCCATGAGAGAAAGGCCGATCCCCTTCGCGGGGTCCGGCGTTTTTGTTTGGGCAAAGCTGTGCTATGCTGCGCCCATGAAGATTTCCTTTGAGACGGAACAGGAGGCTGACGGCCGCTGGATCGCCGAGGTTCCCGAACTTCCGGGCGTAATGGCCTATGGCCAGACGCAGCAGTCTGCCATTGCGCACGCCGAGGCTTTGGCCTTGCGGGTGTTGGCCGAAAGGATCGAACATGGCGAAGCAAGGCCCATGTCGCTCCGCATCGACATTGCGGCTGAATGACTGTCTTTCCGGCGGTCAAGGCAAAGCGGGTGCTTGCTATGCTGTGATAACGCCACCAGGGCATTTTCACCCTTCCCCCGCAGGGGGAAGGTGTCCGGAGGACGGATGGGGGTTTTATCACAATGAAGCTGAGAGCAGGTTACAAGGCCCCCTTCCGCCTGTTATACCTTCTCCCTGCGGGGGAAGGGTAAGAGCTGCCAGACCGCACGCCTTGCAAAGCAGACAGGCCTGAAACCAGATGACCTCTGAAACGCGTCACATCATCCACCTCTGGGGGCGCTGCTACCGCTGGTGGGTGGGGCTGAACATGTGGAGATGCAGGCCGGCACCATCCGCGAATTGTTCCGCAAACTGTCCGATGCCTATCCCGGCATGGAAGCCCACATCAAACGCGAGGTGGCTGTCTCGATCGGATGGCAAGATCTACCGTGACCAGTGGGACACGGAGCTGCCAGAAGGCGCGGGAAATCTACCTGATGCCGCGCATTCCCGGCGGCTGAGGCGTGCCGCCGCGATTTTTGACGGCAGCCGCTCCGCCTCTTGTCACACAACTGTTTTCAGGCTTGCCTAGCCTGGAAGCGTGTGACTGGTGAGGCCGGGGTATGAGCAGAACACTGGAAGCCTGTTTTCTTCCGCTGACCTTGGCTGTCGCGGCGAGCTTGTTGCTTCATAGCACTCTTTCTGCCGGCCTGGTGGCCTTGATTGGCCCGCCCTTTGCCTTGGCTTTCGCGCTGGCCCTTCTCGGCGCCTCAGACCTGTGCAAACCAAGCATGCCATTCTGCGTAACTACCCTATTCTCGGCCATTTGCGCTTTCTGCTCGAAAAGTGCGGCCCGAAATCCGGCAGTATTTCTTTGAAGCCGATACCGATGGCCGGTTCTTCTGCGAGACCGGAAGGGCCATTGTCTACCAGCGGGCCAAGAACCAGCTCGACAAGAAGCCCTTCGGTACTCAGGGAGATGTCTATGCAGAAGGCCATGAGCGGATGTTGCATTCCATTGCGCCCGCTGATGTGCAGGAGGAACTCTTCCGCGTGACGATCGGCGGGCCTGATTGCAAACAACCCTATTCGGCTTCGGTGCTCAATATTTCTGCCATGAGCTATGGCGCGCTTTCGGCCAATGCCATCCGCTCCTCAACCGGGGTGCCAGACTCGGCAATTTCGCCCACGACACGGGGGAAGGCTCGGTCAGCCCCTATCACCGTGAGGGCGGAGGCGACCTGATCTGGGAAATCGGCTCCGGCTATTTTGGCTGCCGCAATGCGGATGGCTCTTTCTCCGTCGAAAGGTTCCGGAAACGGCTGGCGACCCGCAAATCAAGATGATTGAGATCAAACTGAGCCGGGGGCTAAACCCGGACAGCAAGGGCAAAGCCTACGCCAAGGTGACGCCGGAAATTGCCGCCATACGCGGCGTTGCACTGGCAGGACTGCATATCGCCATCCCGTCATTCAGCTTTCGCAACGCCGGGAGAACTCATGCAGTTCATCAAGCTCCTGCGGAGGCCTCGGGCGGCAAACCCGTGGGGTTCAAGCTCTGCATCGGCCACCGCTCCGAGTTTCTGGCCATCGTCAAGGCCATGCTCGAGATGGGCATTACGCCCGATTTCATTGTTGGGGATGGCAAGGAAGGCGAAACGGCGCCGCGCCGGCGGAATTCATCGACAATCTCGGCATGCCCATGTGCGTGATGGTCTCGCTTTCGTGCATCAGCGCTGCGCGGCGTTGGCCGCGCGACAAAATCAGGCTGGGGCTGTGCCGGCAAGGTGATCACGGGTTTTGACATGGCCCGGGCACATGCCTGGGAGCGGATTGGTGCAATGCCGCCCGCGGCTTCATGTTCGCCGTGGGCCGTATCCAGGTGCAGACCTGCCACACCGGCAAATGCCCAACCGGCGTTGCAACCCAGGACAAGATGCGCCAAGCCGCAATCGTGGTGGAAGACAAGGCGCAGCGCGTTGCCAGCTTTCACCGCGAAACTGTGAAGTCGCTGGCGGAAATGCTGCTGCTCGCAGGAATGACCAGTCCGCATCAACTTCAGCCCCACCACATTCTCCGGCGTGTAGGCGATGGCCGCATCCTGACACTTGCCGATCAATATCCCGTCATTGAAAGCGGCGGACTTCTCTCGGGCAATGCGCCAGAAGCCATTCTCTCCGCCTGGAACCGGGCCGACCCCGGGCATTTCTGGTTGCTGGGCGCGACGGCCTGAGAGCGGCTGCCAGCGCCGGTGGCAATTTTTCACCCCGTGCGCCAGACAAGCTGCGCTATCTTCTCCGCAACCCGGAGCGTGACCATGTCTTCTGCCCTCAACCAGCTGCAAACCGAACTGGATGCCATCAAGGCGCAATCCCTGTGGAAGGTGGAGCGCGAAATCGTGACCCCACAATCCGCCCATGTGCGGGTGGGGCCGCGGCCCATGTTGAACTTCTGCGCCAACAACTATCTCGGTCTCGCTGACCACCCCAAGGTGATCGCCGCGGCCAAGGCGGCCATGGACAAGCTGGGCTTCGGCATGGCGAGCGTGCGCTTCATCTGCGGCACCACCGACCTGCACCGGGCCCTTGAGGAGCGCATCGCCAGCTATGTCGGCATGGAGGATGCCATTCTCTTCGCCGCTTGCTTCGATGCCAATGGTGCCGTGTTCGAGCCGCTCTTTGGCGAAGAGGATGCGATCTTCTCCGATGCGCTGAACCATGCCTCGATCATTGACGGCATCCGCCTCTCGAAAGCCAGGCGCTTCCGCTATGCCAACAATGACATGAACGATCTGGAGGCGAAGCTGAAAGAGGCCCGCGCTGGCGGGGCGCGGCGCGTGGTGATCGCCACCGATGGCGTGTTTTCCATGGATGGTTACTTCGCTGATCTCAAATCCATCCGCGGCCTGGCCGACCGCTATGATGCCCTTGTAATGGTGGATGATTGCCACGCCACAGGCTTCGTGGGGGCTGAAGGGCGCGGCACACCGGCCCGGGCAGGCGTGAAGGTTGATATTCTCACCGGCACCTTCGGCAAGGCGCTAGGCGGTGCGGCGGGTGGCTATATCGCGGCCTCACGCCCGGTCATTGATCTCATGCGCCAGCGGGCCCGGCCCTATCTCTTTTCCAATGCGCTGCCGCCCGCCATTGTGGGCGGCAGCCTTGCAGCTATTGATCTGGCCGAGGCAGGTGATGATCTTCGGGACCTGCTGACGGCCAATGCCCAACGCTTCCGCCATGCCATGGGGGCGGCGGGCTTCACCCTGCTGCCGGGCGAGCACCCCATCATTCCCGTCATGCTGGGCGAGGCCAGGCTGGCGCAGGAAATGGCCGCGTGCGCTAGATGCCGAGGGCATTTATGTGACGGGCTTTTTCTTTCCCGTGGTGCCCCAGGGCAAGGCCCGCATCCGCACGCAAATGTCGGCGGCGCACACGGCAGACGACATTGATGCCGCGGTTGCCGCTTTCACAAAGGTGGGCCGCAAGCTGGGAGTGATCGCATGAAAGCGCTAGTGAAGGCGAAAGCGGAAGAAGGCCTGGTGTTGCGGGATGAGCCCGTGCCCGCGATTGGCCCCGATGACATTCTGATCAAGGTTGCCAAGACGGGGATCTGCGGCACCGATTTGCACATCTGGAAATGGGATGCCTGGGCCCAGAAGACGATCCCCGTGCCCATGGTGGTGGGCCATGAATTTGCCGGAACCGTGGTTGAGGTGGGGAGCCACGTGCGCACCGTGAAAGTGGGGGACCGTGTTTCGGGCGAGGGCCACCTCATCGGCATGAAAAGCCGCATGGCCCGCGCCGGGCATTTTCACCTTGATCCGGAAACCAAGGGCATCGGCGTGAATGTTCCGGGTGCCTTTGCCGAATATCTCAGGTTGCCCGCCTTCAATGCCATCCACCTGCCGCAGGAGGTGGACGACGAGATCGGGGCCATTCTCGACCCTCTCGGCAATGCCGTTCATACCGCGCTGTCGTTCGATCTGATCGGCGAGGATGTGCTGATCACGGGTGCGGGGCCCATCGGCATCATGGCGGCAAGTGTGTGCCGCCATGTGGGCGCGCGCCATGTGGTGATCACCGATGTGAACGACTACCGCCTCGAACTCTGCAACCAGGTGAACGATGCGGTGACGGTGAATGCGGGCCGTGAAGATCTGCGCGATGTGATGCACAGGCTGGGCATGACGGAAGGTTTTGACATCGGGCTTGAGATGTCGGGCGCGCCCAACGCCTTTGACCAGATGGTTGATCACATGATCATGGGCGGCAAGATCGCGCTGCTCGGAATTCCACCCGCCGCTTCGCCCGTGGACTGGAACCGTGTGATCTTCAAGTCACTGACCATCAAGGGCATCTATGGCCGCGAGATGTTCGAGACCTGGTACAAGATGATCGCCATGTTGCAATCGGGACTTGATGTGCGGAAAGTCATCACCCACCGCTTCAAGGCGGCGGATTTTGCCCAGGGCTTCGCGCTGATGAAACAAGGCGCCAGCGGCAAGGTGGTGCTGGAGTGGGGGTGAACATGGGCAATAAAGGACATTACACGCTCTATGGCTGGCGCCAGACGGGGTCTCTCGCCATTGAAGCGGCCTTTGCGGAGTTGGGTGTCCCATTTGAAGAGGTTCTGATCAGCCGCAAGAACGATGAGAACCTCACGGAGGCCTTTCGTCAGATTAATCCAAGGCAACAGTTGCCGGCACTTCGCTTGCCCGATGGTTCGGTCATGACGGAAGGGTCGGCCATGTTGTTGCATCTGGCTGACACTTTTCCGGCATTGGGCCTTGCGCCGCCGCCTGGCAGCAGTGCGCGCGCCCAGCATGATCGTTGGCTGGCTTTCTTTCAGGCCAATATCTACGAGGGGGAACTGCGCAAGCTTTTTCCCTCCCGATATGTGGATGATGCCGCCTGCGCGGCGTCGGCGATGAGGTCAGCCAAGGTCTACGTGGAGCGGCACTACATCATATTCGAAGGCTGCCTTGGGGACGGCCCGTACTTCTTCGGGAACCACTTTACGATGATCGACATCTATGTGTGGATGCTCGCGCAATGGATGCCGCAAGGCTGGCTCACGTCCCATTGCCCAAAAGTGAAACGCCTCGCGGATACCGTGGCTGCGCGTCCGGCGATTGCGCCCGTTCACGCAAAGCACTTCGGCTGATGACTACCCGTCGATCTGCTTGCCCATGATGGCGATGGCCTGCTGATAGACCGTTGCCGCGTTCCAGCCCTGGATGGCGCCGAAATTGGGCTGTCCCGGCTGATAGCCGGCTCCCCGCTTCCAGCCATGGCCCACCAGGAAGCGTGCCGTTGAGGTGAGGGCGCTTTCCTTGCTGGCAAGGTTCCCGCCGCCGCCATAGGCCAGCACATTCTTGGGCATGAATTGCGTCTGGCCGATTTCGCCATGCATGGCGCCGCGCGTGGAGGCGGAGAGGACGCCGCGGTCCACCAGTTTGAGCGCCGCATAAAGCTGGTCGGTGAAGTAGTCGGTGCGGCGGCAGTCATAGGCAAGCGTGGCTACCGCAGCGAGCGTGGGCTGGTTGCCGGTGACACGGCCGAAGCCCGTTTCCATGCCCCAGATGGCGATGAGCGGACCGGCAGGCACGCCATATTTCGCTTCGATGCTCTTGAACAAGCCGGCATTGGCGGCCTTAAGGCGGCGCCCCTGCGCCACGATGGTGGAGGCTCCACGCTTCTGCATGAAGGCGGAAAGGCTGAGCTTGAAGGAATGCTGGTGGCGGTCGGCGTAGATTGTCTTGGTGGCATAGGAGGTGGACATCAACGCCGAGATGGCCTTGGCCGACACACCATTGGCCTTGGCTTCAGCCGCGAACTGCGCCTTCCACTTTTCATAATTGGCACCCGAGGATGAGCACTGGGCCGAAAGGGCAGGCACCGCGAGCAGGCCCGCCGCAACAAGGGCGGCCGCGCCGCGCAAGATCAGGTTCCGCATCATTCTCTCCATGTGAGGGCCCGAGTTTATGCGCTTTCGCGGGCGGGCGTAAGGTTGTGGATAAGGCCGAGCAGGCGTTCCATGCGCGACAGCACATCCCGCTCGAATTCGTGGATGGAGCCATCGGCCATGGCGATGATTTCGGCCTCCAGCAGAATGCGGCGGCGGAAAGCCTCCGACAACCGGTGCTTGAGCAATGTGGCGGGGGCGAGAAGCGTGGGCTCGCGGCCATATTGGGCGGCGGCCCGGGCCACAAGCTTGCGGGCCTTGTCTTCCGGCAGGGGAAAGAGGCGGCGCAGACTGAGGTGCAGCGCAAGCGACTCGTCACGGTGGTGCTGCCGGTCGGCGGGGATGATGGCGAAGAGCAGGATGGCGGCGGCGAGTTGCGTTTCGGCACGCGCAAGCTGGGCGGCATCGCCACCTGTGCTTTCGATCCCGATGCTTTCAATCAGCCGCTCAAACACGAATCAAGCCTCTCCCGTGCGGCAGAGGCTTGATGATTGTGGTTAACGATTGCTTAAGCGCCGGTCACTTCATCGTCGGCATGACGAATTCGGCACCCGCACGGATGCCCGTGGGCCAGCGGGCGGTGACTGTCTTCAGCTTGGTGTAGAAGCGGATGCCTTCCGGGCCATGCATGTGGTGGTCGCCGAAGAGAGAGGCCTTCCAGCCGCCGAAGGAGTGGAACGCCATGGGCACCGGGATCGGCACGTTGATGCCGACCATGCCCACAGGATCGACTGGGCAAATTCGCGTGCGGCATCACCGTCGCGGGTGAAGATGGCCGTGCCATTGCCATATTCGTGCTTGTTGATCATGTCGGCAGCCTCGTCATAGGACTTGGCGCGCACGAAGGAGAGCACGGGGCCGAAGATCTCTTCCTTGTAAATGGTCATGTCGGTCGTCACTCGATCGAAGATCGAGCCACCGAGAAATAGCCTTTCTCGTAGCCCTGCATCTTGAAGCCGCGGCCATCGACGAGGGCTTGGCACCTTCCTTGACGCCGGTATCGATGTAGCCCTTCACCTTCTCATAATGTTGCTTGGTGACGAGCAGGCCCATTTCCGCATCGGCATCGGTGCCGAGGCCGATCCAAGGGCGCGGACCTTGGGTTCCAGCTTGGCGAGAACCTTTTCCGCCGTGCCTTCGCCCACGGCGGCCTGGAAATGGCCATGCAGCGTTCGCCCGCAGAGCCATAGCCGGCCCCCATCAGGGCATCGACCGTCTGGTCGATGTCGGCGTCGAGCATGATGATCATGTAGTTCTTGGCACCACCGAGCGCCTGCACGCGCTACCGGCAGCGGTGCCGGTCTGGTAGATGTAGCGGGCAATCGGCGTCGAGCCCACGAAGGACACGGTAGAGATGTGGGAATGGTTGAGGATCCCGCATCCACCGCTTCCTTGTCGCCATGGACGACGTTAGACACGCCATCAGGCAGGCCTGCTTCAACCCAGCCACTGGGCCAGAAGCAGCGAAGGCGGAGGTCACGCTCCGAGGAGCTTGAGGATGGGGCTCGTTGCCCGTGGCCAATGCCGTGGGGAACATCCACATGGGCACCATGGTAAGGAAGTTGAAGGGCGTGATACCCGCCACAACACCCAGCGGCTGGCGCATCGGTTCGAGGTCCACCTTCGTGCCGACGTTCTCGGCCATTGTATTCGCCCTTGAGCAAAGAAGGGGCGGTAGTAGCGAACTCCACAACTTCCATGCCGCGCTGCACTTCGCCCATGGCATCGGACAGCACCTTGCCGTGCTCCGAGGTGATGCAGGCCGCCAGTTCCTGGGTGGGATTCGAGGATGCCAAAAACTTGTTGAGGATGCGGGCGCGGCGCAGCGTGGTGTTGGCCCAGGCCGGAGAGCGGCGCGGGCGTTCTGCACGGCGGCGTCCATTTCGGCGGTGGTAGCAAGCACCAGCTCGCCCGTCTGTTCGCCCGTGGCGGAGTTGAAGACGGCGCTCTTGCGGCTGCCCGTGCCCTTCACTTCCTTGCCGTTGATCCAGTGATTGATGGTCTTGACCATTATTTCCTCCAAATAGTAGAAGCCTTGTGCTTTTGCATTTTGCACAGCAAGATCAAGATTTGCGCTTTCGTTGTGCGGTAAATAGAGTATGTTCAGACAGGCAGAGCTGCTCAAGATCGGCCTTGAGATCGGCCATGACGGCGTGTATATGCCAAAAAAATCTATATTTTTTATAGTATTATATCGATTTTGAAACCGGCCGGAAAATGCTGTCTGAAACGCCCCACAGAATTAAGGCCAGCCAGCCCTCCTGGAGGAGGGTATCCCTCCCGTCTTGCTCGACCTCACAGCTGAGATCAGCACTGTCTCAGCCAAATTGGAAAAAGCAGTTGCATCCTAACACTGCCGCCGGATTAGCGTCCATGGTCGGATCTGGTGCTACTACAGCAACTTGATCGAAGGCCACACAACGCACGTCCGAGAAGACATCGAGTCGGCGCTGCAGAATCCGGTACCCGCACCTCGGAGCACTCCTTCGACCCTGCAGATCGAAAATGCCATTGAGGGCAATGCGACCGGTACAGCAAGCATGCGTGACCTGCTGGTGGAAGCCGGGCGCACGTCAAAGTCAAAGAAAAAATTGATGCTGCCTATCTGGCTGGCGACGCGCCGGAACCAGCCGCTGCACAGTACATCAAGTGGCTTCACCGGGAGTTTTATGCCGATGCCTCACCAGACATGCTCACTGTTTCTGGGGGTGGCAAGAAATTCCGGTTTGAGCCGGGTCATTGGCGAACGCATTCGGAAGAAGATGTCGCTGTCGGTCAGCACGTTCCGTCAGCGCCGTTGTTGCGGGTTCATGAGCTATTTTGAAAGCCAGTACAACTTACGGGAAGGCTTGGAAAGGTGCAGAAAGTTCTTGCGCTATTCCTGCTGCCCATCGCAAATTCAACTACGTTTCACCCATTCCCGGACGGCAATGGCAGGAGTGAGCCGCCTCATGAGCCATGCCATGGGTCACGCCGCTGGTATAGGTGCGCATGGTTTGTGGTCTGTGTCGCGTGGTCTTGCCAGGGGCCTTGAAAGCCGTAGCGACTACAAGCGCATGATGGACCATGCCGACATGCCTCGGCAGGGTGATCTTGACGGAAGGGGTAATCTTTCCCTGCGCGCGCTCGTAGCCTTCAGTGAATGGTTCCTAAGGTCTGCCTCGACCAGATCAGATTTATGGCGGATCTGTTCGAACTGGAAACCCTTGCCGCCAGACTGGTGAAGTACGTTCGGCAATCTGCAGTCTTGAAACCCGAAGCGGCCCTGCTTCTGGAAGAAGCTCTCATTCGGGGCTCGTTTGAACGTGGTGCCATCACCAGAATAACGGGATTGCCAGAGCGCAGCGCGCGCCGGGTTCTTGCTGAGACAATCGAGGACGGCATGCTCGCATCCACCACCCCGAAGGGTGCGCTGTTCCTGCGTTTTCCTGTCAAGTCACAGGATGTGTTGTTTCCTCGGTTGTTTCCCGAAGCCTGATGGACTGGGACAATCTCCGCGTCTTTCTCGCCATCGCCCGCGCCGGACAAATTCTGAGCGCGGCCAGGCGCCATCTCAATCACGCCACGGTGGCAGGAGCGGCTGGACGCCTTGGAAGAACAGTTGAACATCAAACTGTTTGAGCGCCGCACCACGGGGGCCAGTCTGACCCCGGCAGGCGAGCGTTTGCTTGTGCGCGTGGAGCGCATGGGATCGGAACTACTACGGGCTGATGCTGCGGTACCGGCAGGCGCTGCGGTAACGTTTCCGGCACAGTGCGCGTGGGGGCCCCCGATGGCTTCGGCACCTTTCATCTGGCTCCGGCGCTCGCACGGCTTGCCAACAGGCATCCTGGGCTCACCATCCAGCTTGTGCCGCTGCCCCGCACCTTCTCCCTGTCACGGCGCGAGGCCGACATCATCGTGACCATCGAGCGCCCCAAACTGGGCCGTGCCATCATCAAGAAGCTGACGGACTATTCCCTGTCGGTCTATGCGGCCAGGAGCTATCTCACACGGCACGGAAACATTCCAGTCCACGGATGATCTGCCAGACAAGCTGTTCATCACCTATATCGCGGAGACATCGCCTATTCGCAGGCCCTGGACTATACTGCCGATCTCGCCAAGCTCATGTCGCGTATGAGTGCAGCAGTGTTGTCGCTGATGGGGAAGCCGTGCTGGCGGGGGAGGCATTGGCATCCTGCATGATTATGCCGCAGCGCGGCGTTCGGACCTGGTGCGCATCCTGCCTGACATGCGCTTTTTCGCGTACCTACTGGCTGATGAGCCACCCGGATACGCACGACACCCGCCGTGTGGCCGAGGTCTATCGGGCGATTTTGGAGAGTGTGGCCGAAGCACGGGCCAGTTTTCTGCGCCCGGACTGACGCCGCGCATGGACCTTTGCTGGGCCGCCTCTGTTGCATTGCGGCATGAGATGGACTATGTATCGTTCGTTATAAAGAACAGATTGCCGCATGAACGAAATTCTCACAGCCCCTTCCGCCACCTTCCCCATTCCGGCTGGCGATTTCGCCGAAAAGGTGACGGAGGTTCAGCATTATACCGACCGGCTGTTCCGCTTCCGCATCACCCGACCGCAGTCGTTCCGGTTTCGCTCGGGCGAATTTGTGATGATTGGCCTGCCCAACAGCGAAAAACCTGTGATGCGCGCCTATTCCGTGGCCTCGCCCTCATGGGATGAGGAACTGGAATTCTTCTCGATCAAGGTGCCGGGGGGCCCGCTCACCGAACATCTGCAGAAGATCAAGGTGGGGGATACGGTGATCATGCGGCCCAAGCCCACGGGCACGCTGGTCAATGATGCGCTCATTCCCGGCAAGCGGCTCTTCTGCTTCTCCACCGGCACGGGCTTTGCGCCATTCGCTTCGCTCATCCGTGACCCCGAAACCTACGAGAAGTTCGAGCACGTCATCGTCACCCACACCTGCCGCCAGCGCGATGAGCTGAAATATTCTGCGGACACGGTGAAGACCACGCTGGAAGACCCGCTGGTGGGCGAGGTGGCGCAGGGCCACCTGCACTACTTCCCGTCCACAACGCGGGAAGAGACCCAATATATGGGCCGCATCACAACGCTGATCCAGAGTGGCGCCTTCTATGAGGCCCTCGGCATTGCCCCCCTCAACCCGGAAACAGACCGCATCATGGTCTGCGGCTCCATGGCCTTCATGAAGGACATCCGCACCATCGTGGATGGACTGGGCTTCCAGGAAGGCTCCAACGCCGAACCCGCCACCTATGTCGTCGAGCGCGCCTTCGTCGGCTAGACCCTGTCTGCCAGCACCTTGCCCACCAACACCGTGATGATGGGAATGGCGAGATAGCCGAAGCTGATCTGCACGAAATAGTCGCGCAGGCTCATGCCCGTGAGCGGCACAAGAACGGCGAGATCAAGCGCCAGGTTCATGGCCAGCCAGAGAAGGCCGAGCAGCAGGCCCTCGCGAAGATGGCTGGCCTTCACCCGCTTGAAATAGGATACCAGCAATCCTGCGGCAGTGGCTGTTGCCGTGACAAACATCACGGACTTGAAGAAACGGATATCCGTGCGGAATTGCCCGCTCTGATCGACAAAGCCAAAGGATATGGCAAGTGGCACCAGCCAACTGATGAAACCATAGAGCAGGGCGCGGGGAAGGTGGGTCATCCGAGAAAACTCCTGCGAACAGCATCAATATTGGCGCATGCGGAGTTCAGTTGCATTGATGCCTGTCAACACCTGTCAGCATTCACTTCACCTTCATGCAAGCCTGATAGCGCCGCTCCACCGCTTCGGCGAAGATGCGGGTGGTCATGGCGCGGTGGATTTTGGGGCTGTTGAGGCGGATGTCCGGCACAATGGCGAAGGGCGCCTCAGCCCCCACAACCCGCGCATAGCTTGACCGCAATGCCATGAAGGTTTGCGTCTTCGTGAAGTCAGCGGATTTTTCCTTCAAAAGGTCGGCACGCACCTGTTTCTCCGACAGGCCCAGCTTGTATTTGGCAACAGCTTTCAACACGGCCCGTTCGGTGGCCGCGGGCGTGGGGCTGGCCTTGCCCGTCTTGGCGTAGGATAGAAAATCGCCATCCAACGCCAGCGCGTCACCCGAAAGTTTAGCCACCACCATCTGCAGCGCCGCATTGCGGCTGGCATAGCGCCCGGCATTGTAGTCGGCGAAGCGGTAGAGCTTGCGGTTATAGCCTGTCTCATAGCCCAGCAACTGCGCCGTGCCATATTGCACGCCGCCCTGCCTTGTGTAGAGCCTGTCACGCACCGCATAGACATCGGCCAGCATCATCGGCAGCCAGCGCTGCTGCTTCGCCGTGTCGATGGCAAACTTGACTGAAACCTGCATGGAGCCCGCCGTGTCTATGTCGTTGCGCTCCTCGATCACGCGGTTGAGAAAGCCCAGTTGCGCCACCGTGGCGAGGCCGGATTTCTGCCCCATGAAATCGACCAGTTCACGGTAGGCAAGACCGAGATCATGTTCAGTGTACGCACGGATGCGGTCCATGAAACTCGCATCCGGGGAGGGATTGTCCTCCAGCCAGCGGAGCGCCAGGGTCTCGGCCACCGGGTAGTTCCCGAGCTTGCCGCGTAGGGCCGCTTAGGAAATCCTGCCAAGGCCCGGCACGGCAGGGTCTGCAACGAAGCCGGATTCCTGCGCGATCACCGCCACCGCGGCGCAGACGTTTTCCCGGTTCGCGGAAATGCCATTGCTGCGCAAGCCATCGAGAATGTCGAGGGCCCAGCCCTGCGGATCCGACACGCCCTGCCGGGCCGCCGCCACCATCCGCGCCACCTGGGAGGCGGGCACGCTTGTGTCCTGCGCCTGGCAAAAGCCCGCCGTCCACAGCGCTAGAGCTGAAACAAAGATCACCTGCCGCATCACCATGAATCCCGGTATAGCAGCAATTATGGGAGAAAAATGATGGCAACACGGGAAGACTGTCTGGTGCGCGACCGGGAGGATAGCTTCAAGTCCTACCGGGACAGGTTCGTGATCCCCGAGGGCCTGATCTATCTGGACGGCAATTCCCTCGGCCTCATGCCCAAGGCGGCGGCGGAGAAGGTGGCCCATGCTGTTGCAACCGAATGGGGGCAGGACCTCATCACGTCTTGGAACAAGCATGGCTGGTTTGAACTGCCGCGCAAGCTGGGTGGCAGGATTGCCCGTCTTCTGGGGGCAGCCCCGGAGAATGTGATTGTCGCCGACACCATCTCGGTCAATCTCTTCAAGGTGCTCTCCGCCGCACTCGCCCTGCGGCGGGACCGCAAGGTGATTGTCTCGGACAGCGGCAACTTCCCCTCCGACCTTTATGTGGCGCAGGGCCTCAACCGTTTTCTGGCCGATGGCCACACGCTGAAGATCGTGGCACCGGAAGAGGTGCTGGACGCGATCACCGAAGACGTGGCCGTGCTCATGGTGAATGAGGTGGATTACCGCACCGCCCGCAAGCACGACATGAAGGCGCTGATCGCCAAGGCCCATGCCAAGGGCGCGCTGGTGATCTGGGATCTGGCCCATTCGGCGGGGGCCATTCCGGTGGCGCTAGAGGATGCGGGCTGCGATTTCGCCATCGGCTGCACCTACAAATACTTGAATGGCGGACCCGGTTCCCAGGCCTTTGTCTTCGTTCATCCACGGCACCAACAGGCGGCAGAACCGGCCCTGGTGGGCTGGTGGGGCCATGCCCAGCCTTTCGGGTTTTCGCTGGATTGGCAGCCAGCCCCGGGCCTTACGCGCCAGCAATGTGGCACCCAGGCCATCCTCTCCATGCGCGCCCTCGAAGCGGCGCTGGATATCTGGGACGGCGTAGACATGCAGGCCCTGCACCGCAAGTCCCAGGCCCTGTGCCAGCTCTTCATTGAACAGGTGGAGGCGCGCTGCGGTGCCCATGGTCTGAAGCTCGCTGGCCCGCGCAACATGGCTGAGCGGGGCTCCCATGTCTCGTTCCACTGCCCTGAAGGCTATGCCGTGATGCAGGCGCTGATCGCCCGCAAGGTGGTGGGCGACTTCCGCGCCCCGGACATCATCCGCTTCGGGTTCGCGCCGCTCTACAACTCATTTACCGAGGTCTTTGACGCGGCCCAGCATCTGGCAGAAGTGATGCAGCACCGGCTCTGGGACAGGCCGGAATTTCTGGCAAAGAAGGCGGTGACGTAGTGGCCGCCCGCCGCCTGTGGGGAGTGTTGCTCGCCCTTGTGTTGGCGGTGCTGCCACTTTCAGGTGCTGGTGCCTTTCAGAATGTGTCGCCCGTGGCCGCCTGGAAGCCGCCGGGCACCTTGCTCGCCTATGAGCCCATGACGCTTCCCGGCGTGTTTCGCGCCAAGGCCTGGCGCATTCTCTATGCCACCCGCGATTTTCTGGGACGGCCCACGCTCTCCTCAGGCATGGTGGTGATGTCGGGCTATGCCCCGGCCGATCCAAGACAACGGCGCATCGTGGCCTGGGCCCATCAGACCTCCGGCATTGCGCGCAAATGCGCCCCCAGCCAGAAATCGGATGGCATCAATTCCATTCTCGGCATAAGTGATCTGGTGGCCGGCGGTTATATCGTGGCGGCTTCAGATTATCCCGGCCTCGGCACGGATGGCCAGGTGGGCTATCTCGTCGGCAAGGGCCAGGCCAATGCCGTGATCGACTCCGTACGGGCCGCGCGTCAAATTCCGGGCGTGGGCGGCGGCAACCGCTATGCCTTGTGGGGCTATTCGCAGGGCGGCCATGCCGCGCTCTTCGCATCGCTGTTCGACAGTTCCTATGCGCCGGAACTCAATCTGGTGGGCGTCGCGGCTGTCTCGCCGCCCACCAATCTTTCGCTTCTGATGCGCACCGGCCTCGATTCCATCGAGGGCCACATTTTCGGCAGTTACATTGTCGGCTCCTGGACCAAGAAGTATGGCATCAGCGATGCCGCCCTCACTGATCCCGATGTGCGGCCCGTCATCGACAAGATCAACCTGCGCTGCGTCAACAAAACCTCTGACCTTCTCAAGATCCTCAAGCAGGAGAAGGGCCTGCGCGAGAAATTCCTGCAGCGCTCGCCCATGGACATTCCGGAATGGCGGACTGCCGTGACCCTGAACTCCATCTCCTCCCTTTCGGGGCGCATTCCCACCATCATTTTTCAGGGCAGTTCCGACACCATCGTCAATCCCGCCGTGACATCGGCCATCGTGCAGGAATCCTGCCGCTATGGGGCCACGGCAAAATACGTGATCTTGCCGGGCGCAGGACATTCGGGCGCGGCCAAGGCCAGCGTCACCCAGGCCGTCAACTGGATCACCGACCGCTTTGCCGGAAGGCCTGCTCCCAGCAGCTGCCGGTGAAGATCAAGCGGCGACGGTCGTCACACCAGCCCGGCCTTGGCATCCGAGTCCCTGAGAGACTGCGGCCGCTCTTCCGCCTTGCCGAAACCGCCGCCGCCGGGAAGCTCCACCACCAGCGCATCACCCTGGGGCACGATGTGCAGACCCTTGTCAGGAAGCGTGGCACCCGAAGCCAGCCGCGCCGCGCCATTGCGGCCCGGCGCGCCTCCCTCGCGGCCCTGCGGCGGGTTGTGAATGCGGTCAAAGGTGGCGGCGGAAATGACGAAGGGCACAGGCTCGCGGTTTTCCACCACGATGCGCTGGCCCAGTCCTCCGCGGAACTTGCCTTCACCACCTGAGCCCTTGAGATATTGTTTCTCGCGGAACCACAGCGGGCACTGCCCCTCGGTGATTTCAACGGGAATGGAGCCCACCCCTGAGGGGAAAGCCATGGTGGAAATGCCATCCTTGGTGGGGCGCGCGCCCATGCCGCCAAGACCTAGGGAAATGACGCTGAATGGCGTGGCATGTGCGGGTCACATCCGCGGCAACCCGCCCATGGGCGGAGTAAAGTGACAGCATCCACAAGGGCCCGGCACTTTCCGCTTGCACCTTGCCGGGCAGCGCCTGGGCCAAACAGCCGAACACACAATCCGCCAGCATCTGCCCGATCACATGGCGCGCCGTGACAGGCGAGGGCCGGATCGGGTCCACCACCGTGCCCGGCTCCGTGATCATGTCAAAAACGGAGAGGGAGCCGATATTGTTGGGCACATGCGGCGCGATCACCGCCTTCAGGCCGAACACCGAATAGGCCAGCGTGTAGGTGCGGGGCGAATTGATGCCCTGCAACGAGGCGGCAGACGAACCCGTATAGTCGATGGTGATCTTGCCATCGCGGATGATGAGCTTGCACTTCAGCGTGAGCGGGCGCTCATAGCCATCGAGCGGCATCACATAGTCCCACTCACCCTCCGGCAGCGCCTTGATCGCTTCCCGTGCACCTTTTTCGGATTGCGTGAGAATGTGCTTGGCCAGCGGCTCCAGTGTGGTGAGGCCAAATTCCTCCATCATCGCCACAAGGCGGCGCGCGCCGGTGTCGTTCGCCGAGATAAGCGAGAGCAGGTCGCCCTTCACCTCCACGGGGCTGCGCGAATTGGCGAGGATCACATCCAGCAGTTCCGTGTTGATCACGCCCTGCTTGCGGATGGGAAGATGCGGAATAAGCGTGCCTTCCTCGAAGGAGGAATTGCCCTTGGCCGTCATGCCCACGCCGCCCACGTCGATGACGTGACAGGTGGAGGCGAAGAAGGCCACAAGCTTCTTGCCGAGAAACACCGGCGTCATCATCACATAGTCGAAGAGATGCCCCGTGCCGAGCCACGGATCATTGGTGATGTAAACATCGCCGGGCTTCATGGAGGAGGGCGGATATTTCTCGAAGAAATGCGCCACCGCCGTTGCCATGGTGTTCACATGGCCGGGCGTTCCCGTCATGGCCTGGGCGATCATGTGGCCGTCCACATTGTAGACGCCAGCCGAAAGATCGCCCGCCTCGCGGGTGATGGTGCCGAAGGCGGTGCGCAGCAGCGACTGCGCCTGCTCTTCCACAACGGCAATCAGCCGGTTCCACATCACCTGGGTGCGGATGGCGTCGCGCGCGTGCTTGCTCATGAATGGCGCTCCAGATGAATGTAGCCCAGGCTGTCCACGCGCACCGCAAAGCGCGGCGTGACAATGGTTGAGGTTTCATGTTCGGCGATGATGGCCGGGCCCTTGAAGCGCGTGCCGGGCTTCAGGTCGAAGCGCCAATAGACCGGCGTGGTGAGCGCCTTTTCCGCCACGGCATCATGCACCTTGCGGCTGCTGATGGGTTTGGGTGGGCTCTTCTTGGGCGCGGCCTTTTCCATCACCGGCTTGGGCACGGGCAATGCCACGGTGACGGACCAGGTGGTCAGTTCCGCCTGCTGGTTGGGAATGGTCAGGCCATAGACAGCCTTGTAGGCTTTCTCAAAGGCGGCCTTGATCACCGCGCCATCCTGAACGGCAAAGCTCTTGTGCGGCAGACTGATCTGGATTTCGTGGCCCTGGCCCACATAGCGGCCATCCGCCACGATGCGCACCTGCGGCTTCTGTTTCCCTGCGGCCCGGCGCACGATGGCCTCGGCATCGTGGATCATGGTGGAGAGCAGCGCATTCACGCGCGGCGCGTCAAAGGCATCCAGGCTGATGATGGCACTGCGGGTGATTTCGTAAGACAGGGGGGCCTGCAGAAAGCCGATGGCCGACCCCACGCCCGCACCCAAAGGCACAATCACGTGGGCCACGCCCAGCTTTTCCGCCAGGCGGCAGGCATGCAAGGGGGCGCCACCGCCAAAGGCAATCATGGTGGCGGAGCCGATGTCCTTGCCGCGCTCGATGGCATGGACGCGCGCCGCATTGGCCATGTTCTCTTCAACGATTTCGGCAACGCCCGCGGCTGGCCATTGGCCGGTGAGGCCCAAGGGCTCGCCCAGCGTCTTGGCCAGCGCCGCGTCGGCCCCTGCCGTATCGAGCGGAATCTTGCCACCCGCGAAATGCGCGGGATCGATCTTGCCCAGCGAAATATTGGCATCCGTCACGGTGGGGAGTGTGCCGCCCCGGCCATAGGCCACGGGACCGGGGGTGGAGCCCGCACTGTCCGGTCCCACGGTGAGGCGGCCGAGCTTGTCCACCCGGGCGATGGAACCACCGCCCGCGCCGATCTCCACCATCTCGATCACGGGAATGCGCACGGGAATGCCCGAGCCTTTCATGTCGCGGTAGGCCCGCGCGATCTCGAAGCGGTGCGCACGTTCCGGTTCGCCGTCTGTGAGCATGCAGATTTTGGCCGTGGTGCCGCCCATGTCGAAGGACACCACATTCGGCAGGCGGCACTGGTGCGCGATGCGGCTTGCCAAAATGGCCCCGCCCGCCGGCCCCGATTCCACCAGGCGGATGGGGAAGCGCGCCGCCGTGTCCAGTTCCGTCAGGCCACCGCCCGACATCATCAGGTAAAGCGGGGCCGAAAGCCCCATGGCGGCCAGGCCATCCTTCAGACGCGCCAGATAGCCCGCCATCAGGGGCCGCACATAGGCATTGGCGACAACTGTGGAAAAGCGCTCGTATTCGCGGATTTCCGGGGCCACCTCTGATGAAATGCAGACCGTCACATGGGGCGGCAGAAGAGGCCGCAGCAGGTCGCGCACCTGTTCCTCATGGGCCGCATGGGCATAGGCATGCAGAAAGCCAATCGCCACAGCGCCCACCCCTTCGCGCCTGATGGTCTCGGCCAGGTCCGCGATCTCCGCCGTGTTGAGCGGGATCAGCACCTCGCCCGTGACGGCCAGACGTTCCCTGATGGTGAGGCGCAGATGGCGTGGTACCAGCGGCTCTGCCCGGTCGATGTTCAGGTCGTAATGGTCGAAGCGCTTTTCATAACCTTGCTCGATCACGTCCCGGAAGCCTTCCGTGGTGATGAAGGCCGTTTTGGCCCCCTTGCGCTCGATGAGGGCATTGGTGGCCAGCGTCGTGCCGTGGATGAACACGCTCACGTCCCGCGGCGCAAAACCCGCTTCGTCCAGAAGCTGTTTGGCCCCCTCCAGCACAGCCACCTCCGGCTCTGCCGTAGTGGTCAGCAGCTTGGTGCTCCAGCGCTTGCTGCCTTGTTCGAGCACGATATCGGTGAAAGTGCCGCCAATATCGGCGGCCAGCTTGAGGGGGGATGCCATGGCCCGGGCGATTGCCGCAGCGGGGACCGTTTGACAAGGGCCAGTCCCTCCGCTTCAAAGGGGGCCATGACAAAGATCACCATTCAGGATGTGGCCAAACGCGCCGGCGTCAGCGTGGCCACCATCGACCGGGTGCTGAACCACCGCCCCGGCGTGAAGGCCAATACCGTGGAAAAGGTGGAAACCGCCATCCGCGAGCTGAACTACCAGCCGGACCGCATTGCCGCCCGCCTGGCCCGCGGCAAGGACTACCGCTTCTGGTTCATCCTGCCCAACACGGCGGGCGAATTCATGCAGTCGATCGCCGCCGAGGTGGAGGACGCCGCCCGCCGCATGGCCGCCGAGCGCGTCACCATTCTGGTGCGCAAGGTGGACGTGTTCGACGGGCCCTTGCTGGCCCAGGCCCTGGATGAGCTGGGCGAGGATGTGGATGGCGTGGCGGTCGTCGCCCTGGACCATCCGGCGGTGCGCGAATCGATCAATGCGTTGGTGGCCCGCAACATCACCGTCGTCACATTGGTGTCAGACGTGCCCGGCTCCAAGCGCACGCATTTCGCCGGCATCGACAATTCCTCCGCCGGGCGCACCGCGGCAGGCCTCATGGGCCGCTTCCTGCGTGGGCAAAAGGGCAAGATCGGACTCTTTGCCGGGTCCCTCTCGCTGCGTGACCACATCGAACGCCAGTTCGGCTTCGAACAGGTCATGGCGCATGAGTTCCCGCAGCTGGAAATCCTGCCGGTGCGGGAATCCCGCGACGATGTGGAGCGCAGCGCCGAACTGACGGCACAGCTGCTCAAGGACCACCCCAATGTGATCGGCATCTACAACGTGGGTGGCGGCACCAAGGGCATTGTGGCCGGGCTGGAAAACTCAGGCCGCGCCGGGGAAGTGCTGTTCATTGCCCATGAGGTGACGGAAGGTTCGCGCAAGGCGCTGATCCGCGGCACGATTGACGCTATCATCAATCAGGACACGGGCCACGAGGTCCGGTCTGCGGTGCGCGTGTTGATCGCCAAGGCCGACAAGGCCCCGCTGGTGGAAGCGCAGGAGCGCATCCGCATCGACATCTTCATGCGTGACAATCTGCCGTAAGTGGCAGACTACATGTCCACAACCGGGTCGGGCTGGCCGAAGGTGAAGCCCGTGCCATCCAGCCGATAGATGTCCGGGCGGAAGTTGACGCGGCCATCTTCCGTGGCCCAGGCTGTGAGATACATGAAACGCACGTCAATGCGGCTCCGGACCGGCAGGACCGTGAGCTGCTCGGTGGCCGTGATCATTTCGAACTGCGCCTCGTCAAAGCCGTCCTGACCCGCCAGAATCCAGTCAATGAACATGCGCACCTGGTCCACGCGCACACAGCCCGAGCTTTCAAAGCGGGCATTCTGGCCGAACAGCTCGCGGTGCGGCGTGTCGTGCATATACACCATGAACTTGTTGGCGAAGTTGACCTTCACCGTGGCCAGCGCGTTCTTCTCGCCGGGGTCCTGGCGGAACTGATAACGGTCGGCAGGCGTGTTGTACCAGTCCACAGAGCGGGGATCGATCTCGGGGCCATTCACGCCATCGAACACGCGGATGCGCATCTGGTCGAGATAGCCGGGATCTTCCAGATATTTGGGAAGGATGTCGCGCGCCACGATGGAGGCAGGCGCGTTCCAGAAGGGATTGAAGGTCACATCCGTGACCTTGCTGGCAAGCGTCGGCGTGGGCCGTTCCAGCTTGCCGCACACCACATTGTGGCGGGCATAGACCTTGCCGCCTTCCACCGTCTCAAGCTGCAACGAGGGAATGTTGACGAGGATGTTGCGTTCGCCCAGCCCTTCCGCATAGGCGGAAACGCGGGGCAGGTTGTCCTGCAACTGGAACAGCCGATGTTCCGCCGCGATGTTGAGTGCTGTGAAGGTGCGCGTGTCCACCTTGCCGCTGGGCGCAAGGCCGTGGTTGATCTGGAAGGCCATGACAGCCTGCGCAAGGTCAGTGTCATAAGTGCCGGGCGCTTCGCCGCCCAGGGAATCGAGATCGAGATAGCCTTCCCGCACCAGCCGCTCGCGCAGCTGCACGACGGCTTTCGATTTCACGCCCTTTTCAAGTTTTACGTTGGGCAGTTTGCGCCAGCCGCCTTGCGCCACGATTTCCTCATACATGGCAATGGCACCCTGCAGGGCATCGGCGGCGCCAGATGTCACCATTGCCGCTTCATTGCGGTCGGCAATCACTTCAGTGCGGGTTGCGAGCTTGCCCGCGAAGGCCACATTGGGTCCGCCTGCCGCGATCGACGAGGTCTGCTCGCCAGCCTGGGCAAAGGCCGGCGGAAAAACCTGCGACAGGGCGGGCAGGGCAACACTGCCGGCAAGTCCGGACAGGAGGCTGCGGCGGGAAAGGCGGGAGAGGACCACGGGATATCGAACTCCGGTTAGGCGGTCAGGGTCGGGCAACTTGGTAAATCTGACCTTAATACATATGCCTTGGCCAGCAAGAATGCCAAGCACAAGACGAAAAACAGGCCAAACATGGCCCAAATCAGGCGGCAGTCATGCCCTCTTCAGGCAGCGGAACCGCCATCAGTTCCTCCGGCTTGCGGCGGATGATGATGACACGAGAGGGCTTAGTTTCAACGGGGGCGGGTGCTGCTTCCACCGCAAGGGCGGGGGGCGCAGGGATCGGGCTCGTGTCAGGTTTGGCTGCAAGGGCCGGGGCAGGTGCGGCGTCTTCCGCAGGTGCAGGCATGACTGAGCCGGAATGACGGATCACCACCTTGGCCCCGCGTGGCGGGCCCGGAGGAACGACAGGCGCCGGTTCGGCTTTAGCTTCGATCTTGGTTTCCGCTTTCACCGGGGATTTGACCGGGGCTTCGAAAACGCCACTGTCCGGGCTGAAATAATCGGTGGGCTTGGCAACGGGGCTGGCGGCGGCAAAATCGGCCTCCAGATCATCCACCAGCTTGAGGGCACGGCCCACACCGGCTGTCACCACCACGGGGGCCTGGGCTTCCGCAGTAAAGGCCGTGCGGGCCAACTCAGCGAGATGGGCGAACATGCGCGCTTCGCTGGACAGGCCGGAGGGCGCGCCATCCAGCCGGGCAATGTCACTGCGGGCCTGGGCAATGGCGGCGCGGGCCTTGGCCACCAGAGCGGAGTCCGCCCCCGCCGGGGTGCTGGCCATCACCAGTTCCAGTTTGCCAATGGCCTTGAGAACGGTTTCCGTTTCGCTGCGGCGGATGCGGGCGTTCAACTCGTCGAGGAACCAGCGGCCCCGCTTGCTTTCCTGCACTGCAACAAGAAGGTCATCGAAATTCAGGGCAGGCTCGTTCACGGACGTCATCACGCAACTCCACTCACAGGCCCCGCCGCATGGCGCAGGGCACACATGCGGCGATATTCGTGGAAAATGGTGAATACCCGGTTTAGACGCTGGCTCTCCATGCCGCTCCGCCGATTCAGCCTCCATTTTTCTCTCGCCTATGCGCTGATGATGTTGGGATCGGGCGTTCAACTGCCCTTTCTGCCGCTCTGGCTTTCAGCCAAGGGCATCGGCGTGGGCGGCATTGCCGCCATCGTGGCGGCCATGAGCCTCGTGCGTGTGGTGGCAACCCCGGGTTTCGCCTGGGCCGTCGATCATTTTGGCCACCGCCGGGCCATGATCCGGGTCAGCGCCATTCTGTCCTTCCTGGTTTATGCCAGCCTGACCGTGCTGGATGGCTTCTGGCCCATTGCCGCCGCCTGCCTGCTGGCCGCTTCGCTGTTCTCGCCCATCTTCCCACTGTCTGAAGGCTATGCGGTGGAGGCAAGTGCGGCCTTGGGACTCGACTACGGCAAGATCAGGCTCTGGGCCTCCCTCAGTTTCCTGTCGGGCAGTCTGGGCTCCGGCTGGCTGCTGTCGCGGCTTGACCCGCTCGATACCGCCATGATTCTGGCCGCTGCCATGGGACTGTGCGTGATCTCCACCCTCATTCTGCCGCCGGAACCCGGCCACATGCAGCGCCGCGAAGCCAACGAAAACGGACCGAGCGCCGCCCGCTTCCTGCTGGCTTCCGGTTTCACCCTGTTCCTGCTGACCGCTGCCATCGCCCAATCATCGCATGGCCTGCAGAACAGCTTCAGTTCCGTCTATTGGTCAAGCCTCGGATATTCGCCGGGCATCATTGGTTTCCTCTGGGCCATCGCCGTCCTCTCGGAGGTCTTGTTCTTCGGCTATTCCGCCAAGCTTTCGGGCCGCTATGGCCCCGGCTTCTTCTTTCTGGCGGGCATCATCGGCGCAGTGCTGCGCTGGATCATCGCCGCCTATGCCACCAGCCTGCCGCTGATCGCCGCCGGCCAGACGCTGCATGCCGCAAGTTTTGCCATGACCCATCTTGGCACCATGCACATGATCCAGCGCGTGGTGCCCCCGAATTTGCGCAACCGCGCTCAGGGCATGCATTCGGCCCTGTCAGGCGGCCTTGTGATGGCAGGCTCGATCCGCCTGTCAGGCCCGCTCTACGATGCGCTGGGCGCACATGCCTTCCTGGTGATGGCGGCCATGGCAATGTTCGCCCTGGCCATGGCCTTGATGCTCTTGCGCCTCAACCCCACAATGCGGCAGGCGGCGGCTGCATGAGCGAACCGGCATAGGAAATGCCATCGGGCCGGTCCTGCTTCAGCAGCAGCGGTCCATCCAGATCAACAACCTCTGCCATCTGCCCCACCAGAAAGGCCGGTGCCATGGCCAGCGAGGTGGCCACCATGCAGCCCACCATCAGCATCAGGCCTTCGGCCTTGGCGGCGCGGGCAAGGGACAGGGCAGGCGTCAGGCCACCTGTCTTGTCGAGCTTGATGTTAATGGCATCATACTTGCCCACAAGGTCCGGCAGGCTGTCCAGCCCATGGGCGGATTCATCGGCACAGATCGGGCAATCCCGCGACAGGCCCTTGAGTGCCTCATCCTGACCAGCGGGCAGGGGCTGCTCCACCAGCACAACACCGGCATCGCGGCAGGCCCGCAACATGGCGGGCAGCACGTCAGCCGACCAGCCTTCATTGGCATCAATGATGAGCCGCGCCTCCGGCACCGCGGCGCGGATGGCGGCCAGGCGCTCGGCGTCGCCCGGGCGTCCCAGCTTCAGCTTGAGCAGGGATCGCCCGGCGGCCTTGGCGGCCGCTGCCATGGCCTCTGGCGTGTCGAGGCTGATGGTATAGGCCGTGGTGAGGGGGGCGAGCGTGGCAAAGCCGGCGCGGGTTGATGCGGCAATGCCTGTTTCCTTCGCCTGCAAATCCCACAGCGCGCAATCAAGGGCGTTGCGCGCCGCCTGCGGCAGGTCAAGGCCCGCCACAGTCTCAAAGCTCAGGTCATCGCCCATCCTTGCGGCCACGGCTTCAAGTGCGGCGAGTGCCTGCGGCACGGTTTCATTGTAGCGCGGATAGGGAACACCCTCTCCATGGCCACTGTGGCTGCCCCGTGTCAGCGTGACCGTCACCACATCCGCATGGGTCTTGCTGCCGCGGGCAATGGTGAAGGCTTGCGCCAGCGGCCAGGACTCGTGCCTGGCCGCCAGCGTGATCCGTGTTTGCGCCGTCATGACTCCGCGACGCGGCCCGAGGTTTCGGCGAGCATCAGATAGACTTCACCGTTCTGCGAGGCGAGCACATCGTCAATGGTGGCGCTGCCGCCCGGCATGTCGGCCAGTGAATCAAGCAGGCGCTCGAACAGCCGGATGTAGCCATTGATGCGGCTGCGCAGCAGGCGTTCCTCGCCATAGCGGGCGGTCAGCGACTTCACCGTGCGCTTGGAGCGGTTGTCATGCAGGCGCCGTGTGTAAACATCCTTTTCGCCGCCATTGAAGCGCTTTTCCAGGTCGCGCGGCAGGCCACCGTCGATGGCTTCCACCACTTCGCGGGCCGAAGCATGCAGCTTCTGCGTCGCCGTGGCGATTTCCTTGGCGATGGCGCCAGAGACTTCCGCCCGGGCCGGCTCGCTGCGGGAGGCAGGGGTGGCCGCCCGCGGCGTGCTGCGGCTGGCCTTGCCACCGGCCAGCGCCTCAACGCTGGCGGCGATCTGCGCCATGGTGCCTTCCAGACCTTGCGGGCGTTCTGCGGGGCTGCGCTCCGGGATGGGCCGCTCCAGGCTGGCTTTCGGGGCGCTCATCGTTCCGGAAAGGGGAGCGGAGAACGAGGCGCCCTCAGATTTTCCCGAGGAGGGCCCCGGCGGGAGCCGCCCGCCGCCTCCATAACTGGGGGTGTAGCCTGTTGACGGGCTGGAGAAGTCCAGTGTGCCGCTTTGCCGCCGCACCACATCGGAGAGCGCATTGAGTGCTGCGATCTGGTCCGCCACCACGCGGCGCATGGCGTCCGCATTGGTGCGCGTTTCCTCCGGCAGGTCGATGACGGCGCGCTTCAATTCGTTGCGGGCCGAGTCGATGTCCTTCACCACCTGCTGGGCGGTGATGCGCATGTCCTGCGCTGTTTGCTGGAAGTCGCTCGCCGTGGAGGAGAGCATCTCGTTCATGCTCGACAGGGCACGCTCATGCTGCTCGCGCAGCAGGCGGGCCGCCTGGTTGACCTGGCCGGAGGAGGAGCCCTCAAGCCGCTTCAATTCATCTTCAAGGCGGGCGATGGCGATGTTGGTCTGCTCGGTGACAATGCGGCTGATGTCACGCGAGCGGTTTTCCGCGCCCGACAGCGACTCCTCGATCAGCGACATGTAGTTGGCCATGACCTTGTCCACTTCCGCGGCGCGGCGCGAGGCCTCGTCGATCAGGTTGTCGAGCAGTTCGCGGCGGTTGGAGAGCATGCGCTCCATCTCGCCGTTGAACTTGTCGATGGAGCGGTCAACCAGCGACGACACGTCGTCAAGACGTTCGGAGATGCGGGTGCCCGTCACCTCCAGCTTGCCGGTGAGTTGCATGGAAATGCTTTCCAGGCGCTGGTCGATTTCGCCGGCGGCGCTGGCCAGCTGGTCGGCAAGATAGGTGTTGGCCGTCTCGATGTGCTGCGAGAACTTGCGGTGCGCCTCGTCGATCTTCGTCGAGGATGTTTCGGCGGCCGCCGAGAATTCGTCGGAGGCCTTGTCGATGCGGTCCACCAGCAGGCCGGTTTCCTGCTCGAAGCGGCCCTTGATCTCCATGGCGGTGTTGCCGAGGCCCTCAACGAAGGCCGTCTGCACCTTGCCGAAGCTCGATTCCATGTCGCTCGAGGCCTGGTCGATGGAGCTGACAAAGCGGTCGGAACTGCTGGTCAGGCGGTTGGTGACATCCGCCGTCACGCGCTCCAGATGGCCCGACGCAATGTCGAAGCGCTCGCCCAGGTCGCGGGCGGTTTCCGAAAGCTGATCGGCCATGCGCGTCGTGTTGGTGGTGAAGAGGTTGGACAGATCGCTGGTGGCCTGGTCGAGTTGCCCGCCCAAACGCTGTTCGGTCGCTTCGAGAAGCGATCCCAGTTGCTGCGAGGAGATGTCGAGCTTGCCGGTGAGCGACTGCGTGACATCCGTGACGCGCGTCGTGACAACACCTGCCGTCGCATCGATATTCTCGTTGATGCGCAGCGCCAGCGCTTCCAACTGATCGTTGACGTGCAGCGAGGTCTGCTCCAGGCGACCGTAAAGCTGCATGGAAGTGTCCTTGAGCTTGTCGGTGAGATTGCCGGCCGAGCTTTCCAGAACCTGGATCATGCCATCGCGGGCCGAGCCCAGCTTGTCCACGAACTCGCCGGAAATCGAGATGAGGCGGTCGGTGACCACGCCACCCGATGTTTCGATCGACTGCGACAGGGCAAGACCGGAGTCCTGCATCTGGCGGCTGACAATTTCCGAGGTTTCCTTGAGGTGGGCGGAAATGGTGCCGCTGGTGGTGACCAGGAGATCGTTGACCGAAGCACCGGTGCTGTTGAGCTGGTGCGACACAAGGGCCGTGGCTTCGTTGATCTTCTGGGCCGTGCCGCCCGACACCGTGTCGAGCTTGCTGACAGCCGCCGCGAGGCCGTTGTCAAAGGTTCCCATGGCCTGCGTGAAGGCGCCGGAGAAGCTGGTGGTGAGGCTTTCCACCGCCGACTTCATGGTGCCGGCAACGGCCGTGGCATGGTTTTCCACGTGGGCGCTGAAGGCGGTGGACTGGTTGTCCATGCGTTCGAGGTTGGCCGTCACGGCATTGGCCATGGCAGTGTTCACCTGCTCGCCCGCATCCTTCATGGCGCCAGCCAATGTGGTGGAATACTGCGTCACCTGCTGGCCAAACGTCTGTGCCGTGCGGTCCAGCCGGTCCACGGCACCGGCATAGGTGGTTTCGAAGGAGGTTGTGACCGTCGTCGTGGCGTCCTTGAGGGCCGTGGCGAAGGTGCTGGTGTGGCTGTCCACCGTTGTGGTGAGGGACGACACCGTCTTGTCGAGGTTTCCGATGGCGTCGGCATAGGAGGTGTTGAACAGCCCCGTGAGTTCACCCGTCGCATCGCGCATGGCGATGGTAAGGTTCTGCGCATGCTGGTCAACCGAGGAGGTGAGGGCCGACACGGTCTTGTCGAAGCGTTCGATGGCGCCGCCATAGGTGGTGTCGAAGGTGCCGGTCAGTTCTGAGGCGGCGGTGCGCATGGCCTCGGCAAATGTGTTGGCGTGCTGGTCAACGCGCTGGCCGATCTGGCCCACGGATTCGTCAAACTTGGTGATGGCGCTGCCGAAGGTGGAATCGAACGTGCTCGTCAGCTGTTCTGTGGCACCGCGCATGGTGTCGGAAATCACATTGGCCTGTTGGGCAATGTGGCTGGAGAGGGCCGTGGAAGCCTGTTCAATGCGCTGGGCATAGGTGGAGCCCGAAGAATCCAGCTGTGTGAGGAACTGGTTGCCCGACTGGTCGAGGCCCGCGAGAATTTGCGTGCCGGCCACATTGATGCGTTCGGCCAGGCGGTTGGTGGCGCTGTCGAAGTTGCCGGTGATCTGCTCCGCGGCCTGATCCACGTAGCTTGTAAGGTCGCTGCGCGACTGGGCGACGCGGTTGATGAAGTCGGCGGACACATTCTGCAGGCCCTGGGTGACAAGGGCGCGGCTGTCTTCGATTTTCTGCGCCGTGTCCATGCCGGCCCGCTCGATGAGGCTGGCGATTTCGCTCGACGTGGCCTTGAGGTGATAGCCGATGTTATCGCTGATCGACCCCACCGTCTGCTGCAATTCGCCTGCCGCCAGCTTGATCTGGCTGGCATTGGCACCGGTCAGGCGTTCAATGGTGCTGCCCACTTCATTGTTGGCCAGCACGATCTGGTCGGCGCTCTGCTGCATCAGCTGGATGAGGTTGGCTTCCATGCCCTTCACCTCGCCGCCGAACTTGCGCGACTCGCTGCCAAGCGTCGTGGCGGCGGTGTTGAGGATCTGCACGTAATCCTGCAGTTGTGTGGAGAAGCCGCGGAAGTCGTTGATCAGCATCGACGACATGCGCTCGAACTGCGAGGAATGCCCGCCGATCTCCTGGCCCGCCATGGCGGCGCGCGTGGACACGTCTTCGATGGTGCGCGCCAGTTCCGTGGTGGACGACTTGAGGCCGTCCTCCAGGCGCGAGAACGTGGACAGCGCCACGTTGATCACCTGGCTCAGATTGTTGGTGTTGCTTTCAAGCCGCGACAGCAGGGGGGCGGCTTCGCCACCCACCAGCTGGCTTGTCTGCTGCAAGGCGGCGCGCTGGCTTTCGAGGCCGCTCACCAGATTGCGGATGCGGTCTTCATTGGCACCAAAGGCGCGTTCAACCGCGGCGATTTCCTTGTGCACGATGTCTTCAAGGGCGGCGGCGCGCTGATAGGCGTGCTCGACGCCACCCACCAGCAGGTCCACTTCCTGGCGTACGGTCTGGGCGATGGAGGTGAGGCCTTCCGCCGCCAGATCCTGCGGCCGGATGAGGCGCATGGACGACTGCATCAGCACTTCCGACACCTGCCGCAGGCGCTGGGCGTGCCAGAGGTAATGGGTCATCACCCAGACCGCGACGATGGGCAGGATGAGAATGGCAATGGCGCGCAACACCACCTCGCCGGGCACCGCCGCGGCATTGTTGAAGAGCGCCACCATGAGGCTCTGGTTGAGGAACAGGAAGCCCAGCGCCCAGAGGAAGGAGAAAATGCTCGGCGGCACATAGATTGCACTGGAAGGCTGGCGGCGCAGGCGCGCCAGCAGCATGGCTGTGCCGGGGTCATTTTCATTGGCCGGACGCCCGCCCGCGCGGATTTGCGGCTCGGGTGTGGCGGGACGGTCGCCTTCTGCCGCCAACTCGGCGTAGCGTTCCCTGCGTCCCTTGTCAGAAGGAGTCTTTGCCATATGTCACCCGCGTATCCAGCCACAGCCTTGCGCTGTGCGCCTCAAAAATCCCGGCCCATGAAAGGCATCCGGGAAACGCAAGCAACGCGCTCCGGGGCCACCGCCTGCCACGGGTTGGGCCCATATTAACCCAACCCTCCCGGTGCTTGAAACCTTTTCGGTCCGGAAGGGGGCCGTAAATGAAAGTTTGGTTAAAATTGTGATTCAAATTGGCAGAATGCTGGAAACACTGCGTTTTCCCTGTTTCTTGAGGGGCTGGAATGGTGTTTCTGCCATGTTGCGGCCATGTTCTCCCCGTCCTCGCGCGCCACGCCTGAAGCAAAACATGTCACGGCTCAACCGGAGCCTGAAGCGCCCGCCGTGTTCGACCGTCTGCATTTTTCCCGCCAGACCTTTGACGACGAATCCCTGCAGCGCGAACTTGTGGGTCTCTTCCTGGCCCAGGCTGAAGAAGCCTTGCGCACCCTGGCCCTGCCGGTGACCAGCACGGCCTGGCGTTTTCTCACCCATACGCTGAAAGGCGCGGCACTGGCCATTGGCTGCAATCGCCTGGCCGCCTGGGCCGCGCGCGGTGAACGGTCCGCCCCGCCCAATGCCGCGGGCCGCCTGGCACTGGCTGATGAGCTGCGCGGCGAAATCAGGGCCTTCAGGGCCGCAGCCGCGGAATTCCTGCCCTGATCCTGCGCCTGTTGCGCAGGCCAGCCGCTTCACCTAAGAGCCTGCCCGGGTTTTGAATTTCGGAAGTGGCTAAATCTATGGCGAAGATCATTTTCATCCAGCATGACGGCAAGGAAGTCGTGGCCAACGGCGTTCCGGGCATGACGGTCATGGAAACGGCTGTGAAGAACCAGGTGCAGGGCATTGATGCCGATTGCGGCGGGGCTTGTGCCTGCGCCACCTGCCACGTCTATGTGGAGCCGGAATGGAAGGACAAGGTCGGGGCCCGCAACTCCGTGGAAGAGGACATGCTGGACTTTGCCTTCGACGTGAAGGACAATTCCCGCCTTTCCTGCCAGATCAAGGTGACGGATGCCCTCGACGGCCTCCGCGTCAAGGTTCCCGCCAAACAGTTTTGAATTAAGGCTGCTTCGGCATGCGGTTGGCAAGGCGCCGCCGCATGCTGGCCACGGCCTCGCGCCGGTTGGGGCGGCCGAGCAATTTGCGGAAGCCATCGCGCCGCTCATGCACCGTGGCAATGGCGAGGCCCATGGGCACGCCCGCCTCCACCAGCAGGGCCTCGCCCAATTGCAGGCTTGATTCCACGGTTTCCGGCACGGCTTCAGTCACGCCCAATTCGTAGAGCCGCATGCCATGTCGCTCGTCACGGGCCCGGGCGATGATGCGCAGCGTGGGGCTTTCCTGCCGCACCGCTTTCACGATGTCATCCACCCGCGAAGGACTGTCCATTGTCACGGCGAATGCCTTGGCATGGCCAATGCCGCAGGCCCGCAGGAAGGCGGGGTCACTGGCATTGCCGAAATACACCTCGAGGCCTTTGCCACGCTCAAGCGCCACGCGGGTGGGATCGGAATCGATGGCCAGCCAGGGAATGCCATGCTCTGTCAGAAGCGATGCAGTGAGCGAGCCCACACGCCCGAAACCTGCGATGAGCACGCGCGCCTCGGGGGCCGCGGCAAAGTCTGGCCGGGGCAGATCCGGCAGGGCAGTGGCAGGTCTCAACGCCTCCACCGCGGGCCGTGCGAAGCGCGCCAGCAGCGGCAGCACCATCATCGACAGCGTGACGATGAGAAGCGCGGGCTTGGCAATGTCAGGGGGCAGAAGCTGCCCGGCCATGGCCACGTTGAGGAGCACGAAGGCAAACTCGCCGCCGGGGCCGAGGAGCAGCGACGTTTCAAGGGCAGCATGCCGCTGCAACCGGAATGCCCGCGCCAGTCCGTAGAGCACCAGTGCCTTGAGCGCCACCAGCGCCACGGCAGCGGCGATGATGCGGAAGGGATGGGCGATGAGCAGGCCAAGGTCGAGACCCATGCCCACCAGCAGGAAGAACAGCCCGAGCAGCAGGCCCTTGAAGGGCTCGAGGATCGCTTCCACGGCGCGCCGGTATTCCGTTTCCGCCAGCATCAACCCGGCAATGAAGGCACCGAGCGACATGGACAGGCCAGCCGCCGTGGCGAGTGCTCCCGTGCCAATCGCAATGAACAGCACGGCGGCCAGAAAGAACTCCGGTGCCTCGGCCTGCACCACCATACGCAGAAGTGGCCGCAGCAGGAATTGCCCGATCGCCAGAATGGCAGCAATCGCCACAGTGGCTTGCAACAGGGTGAGGCCCACATCCCGGTAGATGGAACCTGTCTCGGGGCTGGCCATGATGCCCACCAGCATCAGCATGGGAATGACCGAGAGGTCCTGCAACAGCAGAATGGCGAAGCTGGCGCGCCCGGCCTGTGAGCCCAGCCGCTTTGCATCGGTAAAAATCTGCACGGCGATGGCCGTTGATGAGAGTGAAAGGGCAAAGCCCAGCACGAGGCTCGCCCTGTTCCCAAAGCCCAGCGCCATGGCCGCAAGTGTGAGCAGCACCACGCTCACGGCCGCCTGCGCGCCGCCCAGGCCGAAGACCAGCCGCTTCATGGTGAAAAGGCGCGCCGGTGAAAGTTCCAGCCCGATCAGGAACAGCAGGAAGACGACGCCGAGATCGGCAAGGCTTGCGGCTGCATCCGTGTTGATCAGGTGTCCGCCATCTTGCGGCAGGAGCCGGGCGACGGCCGCACCGAGGAGCCACGGCCCCAGGCAGATGCCCACCAGCATGAAGCCAAGAATGGTGCTGATGCCCAGCCGCCGCAGCAGCGGCACGGCCAGGCTGGCCGCGCCAAGCACCACCAGAACATCGCGCGATTGCGCCAGGGAATGAGCTTCCATGGCCCTGCTTATCGCATGGCGGCAGGCGCTTGGGAAAAAACCTTAGCTCTTTTGCTGCGGCACAAAGCGGGCAAGGCCCATGCCCGCCGCCATGGCCAGCACGAAGATCAGGCTCTGCCCATTGCCGAAAACGAGGCTCGCCACAGCCGGGCCGGGGCAGAAGCCGCTGAGCCCCCAGCCCAAGCCGAAGAGCGCTGCACCACCTACCAGCCGGGCATCGATGATACTGAGCAGCGGCAGGTGAAACTGCTTGTCGTAGAGCGGGCGTCCGCGCCGCAGCACCAGACGGAACCCGATCAACGCCACGACAAGCCCCGCCCCCATGACAAACATCAGCGTAGGATCAAAGGCCCCGGCCACATCCATGAAGTTGAGAACCTTCATGGGATTGACCATGCCCGACACCGTGACGCCGATGCCAAAGAGCAAACCCGAGATAAGAATGGCAAGGTTTTTCATGTCAGGCCCCGGCCACGTGGCGGACAATGAACACGGTGACGATGGCAACCGCCATAAAGGTGCAGGTGGCAACAAGTGACCGCTTGGAAAGGCGCGCCAGCCCACAGATACCGTGGCCGGATGTGCAACCATTGCTGATGGTGACACCAAAGCCCACGAGAAGACCACTCACTGCCGTCATCACCGGGCCGGTGGGAAAGGTGATCGAGTCCCCGTCAAACCACAACGCACCGCTGAGCAGCGCCCCGGCGAGAAGCCCTGCCATGAAGAGCGCCTTCCAGGCGAAATCGCCGTCGAGGCGGCCTGTGAAGAGACCGCGGAAAATGAAGCTGGCACCCGCGATGCGGCCCGCCGTGGCGAGCAGCACAACGGCAGAAAGCCCGATCAGGGCGCCGCCCAAGGCACCGGCCAAGGGCGTGAACTCTGTTGCTGTGATCATGGTGCAAATCCCGTATCGAAATCCGCCGGGAAGCGCAATTTAGATTTATTCGCCAGTTATTCGCCAGCTATTCGCCAGTGGGCGCAGGCGGCTTGCCGGGGTTGAGCAGACGCAGGATCGACCGTGGCATGCGGTAATAGAGGCGGCGCACCGCGGGACGCAGCTGCCGCAAATAGCCATGGCCCGCGAGCCGCCCACGCCAGGTGAGCGGCAGATAATAGTCTTCCACCCCCACCATGCCGGAACTCCACGATTCCTTGTGGGCATCATAGGGAACCATCAGGTCATAGGTCTTGACGCCGTCGGCGAGGCAGGCCCGCTGCGACAGGTCAAAATGCAACCGCCCCGGCGAAAGGTCGGTGAGCGCATCCACATGTGATGTGATGTAGGCGAAATGCTTGCTGCGATAGCGGAAGCTGATTTCCCACGAGACGGCCCGTTCGCCCGCCTTCAACTCTGTCAAAACCATGCCGTCGCCGCCATGACTGCGCCGGGAGAGAAGTGTCAGGAACTCGCGATGCTTCGGGCACCCCACAGCAACATTGATGCGGCCCCGTCCGGCGAGCCATTTGTTTTTCTCGGCAAGCGCTTCGGCGATGGCCGCTTCCCGCCCGGCGCCGTTGCTGAGGGCCGAGAACTGCACGGGCCCCATGTCCTCCAGGGCCTTGCGGATCTTCTTCCGGCGTTTGCGTTGATTGCCTGTGTAGCGCGCCTCATAGGCCTCTTCATTGGCAAAGGCTGTAAGGTCAAGGAAAGGGGCACGCTCGCGCAACTGCGCATCAAAAAGCTTGCCTCCGGCCACCTGGGCGATGGCGCTGTCGGCCCGCACATGGCGCAACCGCAACAGGTCGGCCGAGCCCAGCTTGCCGAGATAGGTGAAGCTTGCATTGAGCCAGCGCGCCAGATCTTCACCACGCGCGCACAGAACATCGCCATATTGGCCAAAGGGTTCGGTGAGCCAGCTCAGCACCCTCACGCCCGCCCGCGCCTGTAACTGAAGCGGCATGGCGAAGACCAGACGGCTGCCAGCGTATCCCGTGAGAATGTGAAGGTCGACGCCCTCATCACCCTGGCAATAGGTATCGCACCAGGTGGAAATCCAGTCATAACTCTGGAACACCGTCGGCAGGGTTGCGGCATCGGCTTCCAGAGCCCGCCATCCCGCTTCCAGATGTTTCAGGCCCGCCAGCGAACCGACGAGGCCAAGCCGCTGCCCCGGTGCCAGAAGGGCCTCGCGCGCCGCTTCTGCCTTGCGGGGAATCGCACCAGAAATGGCAAACGGCGATGCATCGGCAGCCAGATGAGTCATGTGAAAGTCCTGTTTCGGGGGCCCGCTGTGCTTGAAGTAAATTAGCTGCAAAGCTCTTGCCGCCCCCCACCGATCAGGGGAAAGGCTTAACCAGTCGTAAACGCGCCCGTCAGAAGTAAACGCCCAGCCGGTGCCATTGCACCTGGGGCCGCCGAACCCGGGGCACAAAAGATGGCTGCAGCGGCTGCTGCATGTCAGCCTGTATGGGGTCTGGCATCGCGGTTTGGCGCACCGCATGAAGCCTGGCGATACGGTCCTCCGTCGCCGGGTGGGTGCGCAGAAGGGAGGGGTTGGGCACGCGCCCGCCGGGCAGGAAAATCCCTTCCCAGGGCCGCCCCTGTTGCGCTTCCAGCACCCGCAGCGCCGAGACAAGGCCATCGGGATCACCGGTCAGCGTGACGCCATCCAGATCGGCATCATATTCGCGGGCCCGTGACAGGCCCAATTGCACAAGACCCGTCAGCGTTGGCGCGAAGATCATGGCGAGAAGCCCGAGCACCGGAAAATGCACATTCATGCCAAAAACCAGCGGCAGGCCCATGAGGCCGAAGGTGGACATGAGACCGGTGATCCGCGCCAGAACATCGGCCAGTCCCATGACGCGCAGGTCGCCGTTCATGATATGCGCCGTCTCGTGGCCGAGAATGCCCGTCATCTGGCGCAGGTTCATGCGCGTGACGAGCGCGTCTGTCACGGCAATGGCGGAGTCCTGACGGTTGCCGACAGCGAAGGCGTTCATCAATTGGGATGGCACGATGTAAAGCTGCGGCACGGTGGGAAGGTCGGCCCGCTTGGCAAGGCTGCGCAGCGCCTGTTGCAATTCGGGCAGCTCGCCGGGCAGCGCCACCCGCGCCTTGTAAAGATTGAGCACCAGCTTGGGCGAGACCTGCGACAGGCCTTGCACCATGAAGGCGCCCAAGATGGCAGCGCCGATCAGTCCGGTAACGCCATAGACGGAATAGGCCAAGAGGCCAAGGATGGCGGCGCTGGCGGCCACCAGCGTAAGGGTGTGCAGCGTGTTGCGTGCGTTGTGACGCCGCTGGACGTCAGGATTGAGGTTCGCCTGCACCATCTTTGTCGTCCTTGTTGCCAAGCCCAACCACCTCGCGCAGCAGCACGCCCAGGTTTTCGCGGGCCGGCCGCTGCGCCGGAATGGGGCGGCACACATCCATCGCCGCAAGGCCAATGCGGCTGGTGAGAATGCCATTGACCGCCCCTTCGCCGAAGCGCGCCGACAGGCGGCCAACGAGGCCCTTGCCGAGAAGCTGCTGCATCAGCGTGTCTGACAGGGCAAGCCCGCCCGCCACGGCGAGATGGGTGATCACCATGCGCGCCAGCTTCAGGGTGGCAAGCGTGGAGGGGCGGCCGCCATAAAGCGCCGCAACATCCCGCAGCAGGCCGAAGTTCTGGCTGGCCACAAAAAGAATGTCGAGCGCCGCCGCCGGCGTGACGGCGGTGAGCACCGTGACGCGGCGCGCCCGGCTGGCGATCAGGCGGTGGGCCTGCGCGTCTAGCGGCTTGAAGAGAATGCGCCCGGCCAGCCGCACGCGGTCCCGCGGATCCATGATCTCGGCGTCATGGCTGGCAAGTGTCTGCAAGGGCCAGCGCATGTCGCGGCGTCCGTCATAGAGGCTGACAATGCCGCCCAGCGCCTCGCGGGCAGCCCTGCTGTCATCAAGGGCGATGGCGCGGCTTGCCGCGTCCTGCAGGTGTTCAATGCGGCCAAGCCGCACCAGCCCCCAGATTTCCCGCACGATGATTGCAAGCGCGGCAAGCCCCGCAACACCGGCGACTGCCAGCGTCAGCCAGCCCATGAAGGCGGACTGCGCGAAATAGGACTGGATCAAAGTGGTGATGGAGAGGCCCGCCCACAGGGCAGTGAGCGCGAAAAGCGAGACGACAAGCACGCTCGCCCAGGGAAAACGCCGCGTCAGCGCGGGCGCTTCCGTTTGCGGCACGCTGACAAGCTCCGTTCCCACCGGGTCCGGCGTGAAGGCAATGTCCGGCTGGCGCTGCGCTGCCTTATGGGGGCGCTGGCTGTGCTCCGGTTCCAGCACGAAAGCCTGGGGTTTGCGGCTCATGGTTCACGTCTCACGAAAAGCGGTCTCCCAGCAGAAACTCAAGCGCCCGATCAAGGCGGATATGGGGAAAGGCCCCCTGCGAGAGCAAGGGCGGGCGGAAGCGCACAAAGCGCAACTGCCCCTGCAGCAACCCGCTGAGCGCCGTGTCCGGCGTGGCCGGAAGGTCGCCGGGGAAAACGGCGGCTTCGGTCGCGCCATCAAACACCTTGCCGCCCGTTGTCTCGCCAGCCTGGGGCGTGCCGGCAATGCAGGCCAGCAACTCGCCCTTTTCCGTGACAGTCGCCTCCCGCGTGGCGCGAATGGCGGCCAGCGCCGCGACATCATGGATGGCCCCTGTCATATCAGCCTGGCGGGCTGCGGATTCTGTCAGCACACGGAGGATATCCTCCAGCCGGTCATGGCTGGTGTGGTGCAACTGGTCGGCCTTGGTGGCGGCGAAGAGAATGCGGTCAATGCGGCGGCCGAAGAGGGCGGACACAACGGAGTTGGCCCCCACGCGGAAACAGCCCATGACATCGGCAAGCGCCTTCTGTAGATCCTTGACGGCAAGAGGCCCGGCATTGAGGGCGGATAGCACATCCACCAACACCACCTGGCGGTCGAGCCTTGCGAAATGGCCGAAGAAGAACGGCTTCACCACCTTTGCCACATAGGACTCATAGCGCCGCGCCATGAGCGCCGCGAGGCTGCCGGGCTGTGGCACATGGCCGGAGGGCACATCCAGCGGTGCAAAGGAGAGAAGCGGCGAGCCCGCAAGATCGCCGGGCATGAGAAAGCGCCCCGGCGGCAGCGACGACAGCGAGACATCGTCCTCCCGGCAACGCGCCAGATAGGCCGTGAAAAGCGTGGCTGCCTTGAGCGCCTGCTTTTCATCGGCGGGACCATCCGGCGCGAGTGTGGCAAGATGGGCCTGCCAGGCCTCGGCATGGTTTGCCCGTGGCGGAACCCGCGAGGCCGAGACCGTGGCCGCTGACCACTGCGCATAGCTCATGGACATGAGCGGCAAGTCGAGCAGCCATTCCCCGGGATAATCCACAATGTCGATGTGCAAGCGGCCGCCATGCAGGTTGCGGGCCAAGAGGCCGGAGGGCTCATATTCAACGGTGAGACGCAACTGGCTGATGCGCCGCGTGCCTTCCGGCCAGCGCCTGTCATCTGCTGTCAGGGCTGCCACATGGTCTTCATAGGCAAAGCGCGGCAGGTCATCATCGGGTTGCGGCTCGAGATAGACCCGGCGGATGCGGCCCCGCGCCTGCGCTTCGAACAGCGGCAGCCGCGCCCCTTGCAGAAGCGCATGCACCAGTGCCGTGATGAACACCGTTTTGCCCGAGCGCGACAGGCCGGTGACGCCCAGCCGCAGCGTGGGGCTGACAAGCCCCGTGGCGAAATCCCTCAAGCCGCCGGCCGCCAGACGGGCGCCGTCACGCAGGCTGATGGTGGTCATGGCGCGCCGCCCCCTTTTCACGCCGATAAGTGGGGGCGGGGCGCCGGTTTGGCAAGGGTCGGGCCGGAAGCGATGTCAGCGCCCGATTTCGGCGAGATCAAACGGTGTCGTCTGATAGACCTCGTTGATCCAGTTGCCGAAGAGCAGATGGGCATGGCTGCGCCAGCGGTTTTCCGGCACGCGCTTGGGATCATTGCCGGGGAAATAATTGGCCGGCATGTTGATCGGCTTGCTGGCCGCAACATCGCGGTTGTACTCATCCGCCAATGTCGTGGTGTCATATTCAATGTGGTTGAACATGTAGAGGGAGCGGTGCGCCGGATCATTGATCAGGCACAGGCCCACCTCATCCGATTCCATCATCACCTCCAGGCCATGGTCACGGGGAAGTTCCTCGCGCCGCACTTCCGTCCAGCGCGACACGGGCATGGAGAAGTCATCGGAGAAACCGCGCAGATAGGGCGAGGCCGGTGCCAGATTGCGGTGCCGGTAGACCCCGAAGGCCTTCTGCGAAAGGGCATGCTTTGGCACGCCATGGAAATGGTAGAGCGCCGCCTGCGCCCCCCAGCAGATGTTCATGCAGGAATGCACGTTGCTTTGCGTCCAGTCGAAGATGTGCTGAAGTTCCTTCCAGTAGGTCACCTCCTCGAAGGGCAGGTGCTCGATGGGGGCGCCCGTGGTGATGAAGCCGTCGAACTTCTGGCCGCGGATCTCCTCCCATGATTCATAGAAGGCGATCATGTGGTCCTGCGAGGTGTTCTTGGGCGTGTGGCTGCCAATCTTCACCAGAGTCAGTTCCACTTGCAGCGGCGATGCGCCGATGAGCCGGGCAAACTGCGTCTCAGTCTTGATCTTTTCCGGCATGAGGTTGAGCAGGCCGATGCGCAACGGCCGGATGTCCTGGCGGCTGGCGGTGGCTTCGGTCATCACGTTGACGCCCTCGTGCTCGAGCACTTTGCGGGCGGGCAGGTCGTTCGGAATACGGATAGGCATGATTTACTTCTGTTCGATGGCGTTGGCGACAAGGGCGACGAAGGAGTCGTCGCTGGTGACATGCGGCACGTCACGCATTCGGACCTTGTAGCCAAAATTCTCCGCGATCTTCGCATAGAGCGGGATGCGGTGATGCAAGAGCTGCTCGAAGCCCCAGACGGCAAAGCCATCGGGGTCGACATCATCGTCGCGGCTGATCTTGTTGATCTCCTTGTATTCCGCCCACTTCGCGTCAAGGAAGGCGGGCTGGTAATACATGGGTTTGGGATATTTGCGGAAACGTTCCACCAGCATCTTGGTGTGTTCCGGCGTGCCCTCGATGTAGAGCAGCAGCGTGTTTTCGGCGAGCGCCTTCAACACCGGATCATCCGGATTGTCCGGGTTCACCACCTCGCACAGCGAGCCGCCCGAGTCGCAAATGAAATGCTCATACTGGTAGATGTCGCGGGCCCGCCGGATGAAGTCCGGCACGTCGAGCAGGGCCCGCACCTCCGCCTCGCGGTGCTCGGCCTGGCGGCGCTTGTATTCGGCAAAGGTGATGCCGCCCTTGGCCGGATTGCCCGGCTTGCCCAGATAGGTGGACAGGGGAGCAAGATTGTCGAAAGTGATATTGGAGCGGATATAGATGGAATCCGTGCGCAGCAGGTCGCGCAGGAAGGGGTTTTTCATCGCTTCGCGCTTGAAGTTGTCGGCGATGTATTCGTCCATGTATTTGGTGCCGATGCGGTAATCCACCGAGTAGTGGAACCACTGGTGCGCCAGCAGCAGGCGCGCAAAGGTGGTCTTGCCCACCCCGGACATGCCGAAGACGGTGACGGCCTTGTGGGGCTGGTTGCGGAAGGCGGAAGACGTTTTGAAGCGCATTCCCGCGCTTTAGCGGGGCGGCGCGTGGCCCGCAACGGAACACTATGTCCCGGGTCAGAAGTCCTTGGTCAGGCGGAAATCCACGGTGTGGCTGTCGTAGTCATACATGTCCACATTGCTGCGGTTATGCACATAGGTGTATTCCACCGTGGGCGCGAAGCCGAAGAAATTGAGGTCACGCTTGGTCAGGTCCACCATAGCGGTCAGGCGCTCGTCCTGGCGCGGAATGGCGAGGATGGGAAAGAGCCCGTCGAAGTCCATCTTCATGGCCGTGCCGCGGGCATTCACGGTGATGCCGCCGGGCAGTTCCTTGTAGAAGCCGAGACCCGCCGACCACTGGTCATAGGACTGATAGTCGTTGAAGGCATTGACGCGGCTGTAGCCGCCAAACACGGTGGCGTTCAGGCTGGGGTCGAAGGTGTGTTCGAGGGCCCAGTCGCCGCCATAGGACGTGCCATCGTGATTGTCCTTTTCCAGGCTGTTCTTCCACTGGTAGTTCGCGCTGGCATTCACCCGGTCATGGGTGGTCACATTGTATTGCGCCGAAATGCGTGGCCCATAGGACAGCACATGTTCGAAAGCCGATTCCGTGGGCGTCTTGTCGTAAAGTGTCATGCCCTGGCTGGCGACGGCGCCAAAGCCAAGGAAGCCCTTGTCCAGCATGTAGCGCACTTCGGCGGATTCACTCAGGCCATAGCTGTTGAAATCGCTGTCCTGATAGAGCGAGGCATAGGCATTGGCGGCCGAGACAAAGGAGAAGTCATTGCCCAGGCGGCGCGAAAAGCCAACCGATGCGCCCACCGCAGCACCAACACCGGATTTTTTCTTGGTGATGTTGGCGGGAACGGCCTGCCCCGTGAACGGATCATAGACCGTCATGGTGGAATGGTTGGAGCCGCCATTGATGTTGTTGGTGGGTGCCGCCGAAATGAAGGCCGAATATTTGATGGGCAGCTTCTGGTCGATCCTGTCGATGAAGGAGCGGATGCCCTTGGCCATGTCTTCGCTCGGCGCGGATTGCGCGAGAATGTCGAGATGGTGCTTGGCGCTGTCGTCTTCGTCGAGTTCCGTCAGCGTCTGCGCCAGTTCGGCACGCACCAGTGTGAGGCCGGGGTCGCTGGCAAGGGCGGCACGGTATTTTTTCGCGGCCCCCGTCAGGTCGCCGCGCGACTTGAGGATCAGACCTTCGATGAAGAGCGTGCGGTTGGCCCCATGCGCCCCGGAGAGGGGATAGTGCTGCAACAGGGCTTCCGCCAGATCAGGCTGGCCACCCTTGGCCAACTGGATGAGAAGCCGCGTGCGCGTGGCTTCATCCAGCTTTTCATATTCAGCCGTCTGCGCCGCGGTCGGCGTTGTGGCGGCAGAAGCCTGAGGGGCCACGAGAAGCGCCCCCGGAAACAGCAGCAGCGCGCAGAAGGCTGCGCGCTGTGCGAGAGATATGGCCAGAGCCCGGTTCAAGTTGTCCCGGTCAGTTGCGCGTGGCGTTGAAGGCGCCGTTGATCGTCAGATAGCCGCGCTGGTCGTCGTTGATACCGGCCGAGCCGCCAACCGGATTGGGGTTGATGCCATAGACGTTGAACACGCCCGTGGTTTCGCTGGCACCCGTGCCGAAGAAGCTGCCGTAGACCGGATTGTCACCGGAGACGAAGCCGTTGTCGAGGGAGGCCGTGCCCGTGTAGTCGGCGGAGAGGCCAGCCGGCGTCGCACCCTTGGCCGGGGTCCGGCCGATGTCGGCGGTGATGGCGATGGTCGTGTCGTAGAAGCCATATTTGGGATCGGCAGTCGGCGTGCCTGAATAGGTCAGGGCGCCGCTGTCAGGCGTTGCGCCATTGGTGCCGCTGAAGTTCGAGGTGTACCACGTATAATCGGAACTGAGGGAGCTCTGGTAGCTGCTCCAGGTTTCCGGTGTCAGTGTGCCCGTGAGTGAGGCATTGTCAAAGTCCACATCAATGTTGCTGCCGCCCTGAACACGCCACAGGGCGTTGGGGTTCACGTCGGCACCCGTGGCCTTGGCCCAGTTGGCGGTCTTGGCCGTGGCCACGAAGCGGCCCGTATAGTTTGCCGTGCCGGTGGTATCGACGTCGGTTGACTTGTTGCCACCATAGGACCAGGCCTGCTGTTTGGCTTCGCCGCCACCCGGCGTGCTGCGGTATTGCGTGGCAAAGCTGTCGGTCCAGGCCCAGACCTGCAGGGTTTCGTCGCGGCCATTGGAGTCACTGAGGGCGCGGTATTCGCGATAGTTTGTGCCGGAGCCACCGTTTTCCGCGGCGGAACCCGCATTGTAGGGGTCGGTCGCGTTGGTGCCATCGGGATATTCGTCCATCAGCACAGGCACCGGCCAGTTGCCATTTGTGCTGGTGTTGGTGTCGACCGCGATCTTCAGCTTCGAGGGCTTTGTGCCGAGGATTGAGGCAATAGCTGCGGTGTTGGACGCCGTCGATGTCGTGTTCGTCAATGACAGGCTGGACGTGGATTCACCTGTTGTGGGCAGGATGAGCTTGCCCGATTCAAGCGCAATGGTGCGGTTGCCTGTTTTCAGGTTGGTGGTGTTCCCGCCTGCGTCGGAGCCGCCTGACGAGCTGCTGCCACTGCTGCCGCCAGAGGAACTGCTGCTGCCACCGCCGCTGCTGGACGAAGAACCACCGCCCGATGAGCTGCTGCTGGAGGAGCCGGGAATGTCATTGCACGGCAGGCCGCAGACGATGCCGTCGGATGCGAGCGTCATCGCTCCGTTGCCTCCGGCGCAACCCGCCAGCGAGGTGGAAATGGCCAGAAAGGCCAGTACAGGAACAACACGCATGATCACTACCCACACAGATAACTCGTCTCCTCAAATTGCAGATGTTCCGCTAAATTTCCGTTAAGCGTAATTTTCGGTAGGTGTTTCAAAGTGCGACAGGTCAACAATCTTGTGGAAAGCTGGTACGAGGCCACGGCCAATCGGCCTTCGTATTCGGCGCTGGCAGGAGACATCACGGCGGATGTCTGTGTCGTCGGTGGTGGCCTTGCCGGTCTCACTGTCCTGCGGGAATGCCAGGCGCGCGGCCTCAGCGCTGTGATGTTGGAGGCCTCGCGTGTCGCCGCTGCCGCGTCCGGCCGCAATGGCGGCTTTGTCTCCAGTGGCTTTGCGCTGGGCACGGAAGACCTGGCGAAGCGCGTGGGTTGGGATGAAACCAAGGCCCTGTATGGGTTGTCACGCATGGGCACCGATTATGTGCGCGAAACAATTGCCCGGCACGACCCCGCCATCAAGCATGGCGACGGCATGCGCGTGGTGCTGCGCCATCCCGATGCCAAGGGCCTGCAAGACTATGCGGACCTTGTGCGAAGCAAGCTGGGCGAGGAGGTGCAAGTGCTCGATGTCGCAGAAACGCGTCAGCTGCTGAACTCCGAGCGCTACTGGCAGAGTCTCTATTCGCCACAGGCTTTCCACATCCACACCCTGCGCTATGGCCTGCTGGTAGCGGAGCTTGCTGTAAAAAATGGCGCCCGCATTTTCGAGGACACGTCCGCCCTTTCGGCGGTGCGGGATGGCACTGAGTTCAAGGTCACAACACCCGGCGGCACGGTCAAGGCCCGGCATGTGGTGCATTGCGTGTCAGCGCTCGGCACGCGCCTGCACCGTCCCTCGGGCCGCGCCATTCTGCCAGTGGCCACCTATGTGGCCGTCACAGAACCCCTGCCGCAGCAGGACGCCATCCGCACGCCCTCAGCCGTTGCGGACACCCGCCGCGCCGGAAACTATTACCGCCTCCTGCCCGATGGCCGCATCCTCTGGGGTGGCCAGATCACCACGCGCGTTTCCGAGCCTGCGCGCCTGGCGGAGGTCATGCGCCGCGACATGGTCTCGGTCTTCCCGCAACTCGCCAAGGCTCGCATGCAATATGCCTGGGCCGGGCTGATGGGCTACGCCCGCCACATGATGCCGCTGATCGGGCAGGACCGGGAGGGCCAATGGTTTGCCACGGGCTTTGGCGGCCATGGCCTCAACACCACCGCCATGGCGGGGCTGCTGGTGGCCCGGGGCCTTGCCGGCGAAGACGATGCCTGGCGGCGCTTCGCGGCCTTTCCCGCCCAGTATGGCTTTGGCCAACTGGGAAGGCTGGGGGTGCAGGCCACCTACTGGCGGATGCAGTGGCAGGACCGGCTGGACGAGCGCCGGGCCCGCAAGGCCTCTGGCTGACACGCGAATCGCGCCGATTCCCCAAGGGTTTGTCAGGTCTTGTGAGCGTCATGTGAGGCCGCTATAAGCCGCCAACTTTTGGGTGAGAGACACGCACATGACTTCTGAAGCTCTTGAGGCCAACTACAAGCCCAGCGACGATGAGCCCTTCATGAACGAGCGGCAGGTCGTGTACTTCCGCAACAAGCTGCAGATGTGGAAGGAAGACATCATCAAGGAGAGCAAGGAGACGCTGTCGCACCTGCAGGATGAAAACCACGTGCTGCCGGACATCGCCGACCGCGCCTCCTCGGAAACCGACCGCTCCCTGGAACTGCGCACCCGCGACCGCCAGCGCAAGCTCATCTCCAAGATTGATGCAGCACTGAAGCGCATCGACGACGGCACCTACGGCTATTGCGAGGAAACGGGCGAGCCCATTTCACTGCGCCGCCTCGACGCCCGCCCCATCGCCACATTGTCCATCGAAGCGCAGGAACGCCACGAGAAGCGCGAGCGCGTTTACCGCGACGACTGAACCATCACCGAGCGGGCCTCGTCCAGCAAGGCCTCTGAGGTGGCACACAGCACATTGCCGCCAAGCGCCGGATTGTTGTCCGTCCAGCTGCCAACGGCCGCACCTGCGCCCCGCATGATCGGCACCAGGGCCGCGATGTCATAAATCTGCAGCACCGGGTCCATGGCAATGTCGAGACTGCCCGCCGCCAGAAGCGCGAAGGAATAGCAGTCGAGTCCGAAACGCGTGGTCTGCACCCGCTGCTGCAAGGCCGCAAAACCGGCACCATCCCGGTCCTTGTAAAGATGCGGGGCCGTTGTGCCCACCATGGCGGCGGCAAGCCCTGCCGTGGCCTTGACCCGAATCTGCCGTTCTTGGCCCGCATGGCGCTGGAAGCTGCCCGCCCCGGAGCCATAATAAAGATCATCCACAAAGGGCTGATACATCACACCCAGAAGCGGCGTGTCACCATCATAGAGTGCAATCAGCGTGGCCCAGGTGGGCAGGCCGATCACAAAGGCCCGCGTGCCATCCACCGGATCGAGAATCCAGCGCAGGCCGGAGGTGCCCAGGGTGGTGCCAAACTCCTCGCCGAGGATGCCATGGCTGGGGTGATGCTTCTCGATCAGGTGGCGGATGGCCCGCTCGCCCGCCCGGTCGCCCTCGGTCACCGGGTCCCAGTGTTCGCCGGGCTTGATGTCAATCGGGGTGTTCTGGCGAAAATGCGGGAGGATGGCCCGGCCAGCCGCTTCGGCGAGCGTCAGGGCAAAGCGGGTGAGGTCCGCAAGGTTGGATGCAGGGGTGTGGGTCATGCAGCCTCAGATATCCTGAGTCTGTCGGGAAAACACCCGTTTTGGCCGCTTTTTGTGCTGCAATGCCGCATTTATGTTGCATTGCAACATAGCGAGGTGGTCATGCAGAATTTGCATATCTAAAGATTATGCAATAAAAACAATGGAATAAATATGCAGAAGGGCGTTTTTGACGGAATTCCCTCAGAATGCAACGACCGTGCGTCTTGAAATACAAATGTTGCAGTGCCAATTAGGGTCCATCGAGACCGGAGCCATGCTCCCTCTCGCAGCCCTTTTGGGCGTTTCCTCCCTAGACTTGGGCCGATCACCTTCGTGTATCGGCCCTTTTTTATTGCGGAAGGGCCATCGGCCTTACTCTGCCGCAAGGGGCTGGGCGGGCTCTTCCATCATGCCGGTGAGGAGAGTGGCCAGCCGCTCGGCCAGCCGGTCCAGGACTTGCCGCAGCGCGTCAAAGCCCCGGGTTTTTTCCTGCCGCCGTTCATCCATATAAAGACTGCGGTTGATTTCAATCTGCAAGGCATGACGCCCCAGCCGCGGTTGGCCGTTGTTCTCCGTGCTGAATCCGCCGGCATAGGGCCGGTTGCGCGCCACGCTGAGGCCTGCTTCCGTGAACAGGGCCTCCACCGCGGCCGTCATCTCCGGCAAGGCGGAACAGCCATGCCGGTCACCCAGCACCACATCCACATTGCGCAAGCGTCCGCCATGGCTTTCGGCCACGGCACTCGCCGGCATGGAGTGGCAATCCACCAGCAGCACCACGCCAGTGGCCTGATGCGCCTCGTTGAGAAGGGCGGCCAGGGCCCGGTGGTAGGGCTTGTAGCTGTCTTCAATGCGCTGCAGCGCCACCGCCAATGGCATGCGGCCGCGGTAGATGTCCTGTCCCTCCGCCACGATGCGCGGCAGCGTGCCGAGACCACAGGCCACCCGCGGCGAAGCCGAATTGAAGTGCGGCGGCAGGTGTTCAATGAACATCCGCGGGTCGAGTTCAAAAGGTTCGCGATTGAGGTCGATATAACTGCGCGCCAGCAGGGCCCGCAGCAGCGGGGCCCCCGCCGCCACGCAGCCGCCAAAGAGCTCGTCCACAAATGTGTCTCGCGATTGCAGCAGGCTGTCCGCCGATAGCTTGGATTGCTCAAGGAAAGCCTGCGGCAGGCCATCGCCGCTGTGCGGCGAACTGAACACCATGGGCGCCGTCCACTGCGCCGGGGCGATGATTTCAAAGACACTGTCAGCGGGCATGGAAAGCCGGGTCAGCCCTGATTGATGGAACCCCCACTATGGAATGATGAAGGCGATTTGTCCACGTTCCGCCACAGGTGCCAGATGGCCAGCCCGTGTAGGGGAGGGTTAACCGCGACGGGCGGGGCTTCACCGCCTGTTTACTCCCGCCCGGCTAAAACCCGGCCCGGTTGATTTTCGCGGCGGCTGGTGTCTAAGCTGCCGCAGCACATATGGGGCATCATGCAAGAAGGCAAAATGGCACGCATCATCCTGGCAGAAGACGATGATGACATGCGGCGCTTTCTCACCAGCGCCCTGGAGAAGGCTGGCCACAAGGTGACGTCCTTTGGCGAGGGCGCCAGCGCATTTGCCGAAATCAAGCAGGAAACCTTTGACCTGCTGCTGACCGACATCGTCATGCCGGAGATGGACGGGATTGAACTCGCCCGCCGTGCCGCCGAACTCGATCCCGCCCTCAAGATCATGTTCATCACGGGCTTTGCCGCCGTGGCGCTGAACCCTGATTCCCAGGCCCCCAAGGAAGCCAAGGTGCTCTCCAAGCCCTTCCACCTGCGCGACCTCGTGAACGAGGTGAACCGCCTGATGGCGGCCTGAAAGAGCGGGAAGAGCCGGCTTTTTCCCGGGCTTGCGCAACGACTCAAAGAAGCTACGCCGCCCCCTTGCCAATGCCGGGAAGCCCCCCTATAGGCTCGCTCACCGCAGTCAAAGTGGGTGGTTAGCTCAGCGGTAGAGCACTACCTTGACATGGTAGGGGTCACAGGTTCGATCCCTGTACCACCCACCATTCCCTCCCCTAAATCAATGTCGATGCGCTGCTCTATGGATGCGCGCGGCCTGCAAGCTCCTCGAGAATGCTCTTTGCCGTGCGCCGCGTGTCCGGAATGGTCGCCGACAGGATGCTGATGCGGTCAAAGGCAGCGGGCTCTGCGGCGAGCGTGCGCCGCAGCGCCGCCCCAAAGGTCATGCGCAGTTCGGTGCCGATGTTGAATTTCTTCACGCGGTGTTCGGATGCGAGCTGCCAGCGGATGACGGAGGGAATGCCGCTGCCCCCATGCAGCACAAGGGGAACCGTGGTGACACGTTCAATGGCGCGAAGCGCGGCAAAGTCGATCTCCGCCTGTTTTTCCGTTTGCAGGTGAAGATTGCCGATGGAAATCGCGAGCGCATCAAGGCCGGACTCATGCTCCAGCGCGGCGGCCTCCTCTGGAGAGGTAGAGGCAGATGAAGCGCCGCCGCTGTAGCCCACAATGCCCACTTCGCCTTCGACCGAAACGCCTGCCGCATGGGCCCGCGCCACAACCTCCGCCGTCAGCCTGATATTCTCGGCCAGCGGCAACTTTGAGCCATCAATCATCACAGAGCTGAAGCCGTGGTCGATGCCCTCCCGGCATTCCTCCAGCGTGTAGGCATGGTCGATGTGACAGACAACCGGCACCGAAGCGGCCTCCGCAAGGTGTCGGAACATCTTGCCCAGAACCGGAACCGGGGTGTGCTTGCGGCACCCGGGCCCCGCCTGCAAAATGACCGGCAGCTGCGCCTCTTCGGCGGCTTCCACAAAGGCTCTCGCGTCTTCCCATCCGAGAACAACAAGACCCGCCACGGCGAATCTGCCCGTCACCGCGGGGGCCAGCACATCCGTGAGCGTGGCGACGGTCATTTGAATTTCGCGATCATGTCCTTGATGCCGGGAATGGTCTCGACCTGATAGGCATGGGTGGGCTGGAAGAACTGCACCAGTGAGCGCTGGCTGAGGCCGCCGAGGATGGTGAAGTAATACATCTCATAGCCGGGAGCGGCGACACAGGGGTGATAGCCCTTCTCCAGCACCACCGTTGACCCATCCATCAGGTGATAGGCGTCTCCCACCTTGCCATCATCCCGCTGCACAAGCTGCAGCCCAAAGCCGTGGTTGGGCCGGAAGCGGAAGTTGTAGGTTTCATCGTGGCGGGTTTCGAGGGGCAGCCGGTCCGTGTCGTGCTTGTGCGGCGGAAAGCCGGACCAGCCGCCTTGCCCCACGGTGAACAGTTCCGACACCAGAAGGCGCCCGACTTTGCCATGGTATTTTGTGCCGAGAATGTGCTTGATCTTGCGGTGCGTTTTGGTCTCGTCCGATCCATACTGGATATTGTCGATGTCGGCGGCGCGCACCGCAAAGGGCATGAGGTCGCCATCAAAGCGGGCACCGGCCACGAAAACTTCGGCCGCGGACGAGACGCAGACCATGCGCACCTTGGCGCCCGGTGGCGCATAGACGCCTTCGGGCTCGCCATCCCACACATCAACGCCACGGTTGCCGATGGCAGAAAAGCTTTCGCCGCCCACCTCGACGTCCACTGTGCCGGTTGCGGGCACCACAGCCGTCTCGTAGCCCGGCACCTGATAGTCGAACGCCTGGCCCGCCGTAGACGACGATGTTGAAATAGTTCAAGGGAGCCCGCGCATCATCCATGTCGATGATGGGGCAGTTCTTGTTGTCGTAGGGCGGAATATGCATGGCTGGTCCTCAGGCTTCGAAACGCTTCATGAAGTGCTGCACCTCCGCCGCATCGGGCATGGCCGGAGCGCAGCCCACGCGGGTGACGACGATGGCGGCGGTGGCCGCACCCCGGCGACTGGACTCCTGCAGGCTCGCACCTTGCGCGAGGCCCGAGATCAGGCCACCCATGAATCCATCGCCAGCCCCCGTGGGCTTGAGCGCCGTCACGGAAAACACCGGGGTTTCAAAATGCTCGCGGCCTGTGAAGGTGATGCATCCCTTGGCGCCCATTTTGTAGACCACGGTGCGGCCTGCGGGCTTCGCAAGCTGCCGGGCCAGGGCGGGGCCGCTGCCTGCGCCAGCAAGCACCGCGAACTCATCGTCATTGGCAACGATGATGTCGCACATCTCCGCGGCGGTCAGGCACACCTGCCGGGCTTCGTCTTGCGAGGCCCAGGAATAGGGGCGGTAGTCCACGTCGATGATGCGTGTGAGGCCCGCCTGCCGGGCCAGCCGCAAGGCCGCAAGCGTGGCGGCGCGGGAGGGTTCCCTGGCGAGAGCTGTCCCCGTGACAATGACCGCGCCGAAAGACGCATAGTCAACGCGCTCGGCATCGGCAGTTGACAGATGAAAGTCGGCGGCGTCGTTGCGGTAGATCACGGACTGGCAGTTTTCAGCGCGCGTTTCCACCACCGCCAGCGAGTTCCGCGCTTCGCCGCCCACGGTGCGCACATGGCGGGTGTCAACGCCATAGCCTGCCAGGGCCCTGCGGGTGGCGCGGCCCACGGCGTCTTCAGACACGGTTGTGAGCAGGGCGGTGTGGCCTCCCTGCCGGGCAATGGCGACGGCGATGTTGGCCGCAGAGCCACCGAGGGCCGCTGTGAAGCGCGTGGCATTTTCGATTTCGGTGCCGGGCGGATCGGCATAAAGGTCAAGGCCCGCGCGCCCCACGACCAGAAAGCGGTTGATCTTGAGGCGATCAAACATGAACCCGACCCTGTTGGACTTGACGGCGGAGAATAGGGTGTGTTTACTCCCGTTGCAAGCGCTTGCAACGCGCGAGGGCATATCGTGGCGCAATTGGGCATTGGCATTGTTGGCGGCGGTTACATGGGCAAGGCCCATTCTGTGGCCATGGCGGCGGTTGCCGCCGTCTTCGACACGGCGCTGCGCCCTTCGCTTGAAGTGATTTGCACCACGACCGAGGCCGGAGCCCGCGACAAGGCCCGGCAGTTTGGCTACAAGCGGTCCACGGCGGATTGGCGTGTGCTGGTGGATGATCCTGACGTTCAGGCGGTGGTGATCGCCAGCCCGCAGGAAACGCACCACGACATTGCGCTGGCTGCCTTTGCCAGGGGCAAGCATGTGCTGTGCGAAAAGCCGCTGGGCCTCGGTCTGGAGCAGAGCCGGGCCATGCTGGCGGCCGCCGAAGCCAGCGGCTGCATCCACATGGTCGGCTTCAACTACATCCGCACGCCGGCCTCGCAGCTTGCGCGACAGATGATTGCCCAAGGCGAAATTGGCGACATCACTTTCCTGCGCGCCGAGCACACGGAGGATTTCCTCGCCGATGCGGCGCTGCCGGGCGACTGGCGCACGCAAGGCCGCGCCAATGGCAACATGGGCGATCTCGCCCCCATCATCAATGCGGCGCTGGTGCTGGCAGGGCCCATCACATCATTGGTGGCCGATCTTGCGACGGTGCACAAAACCCGGGGCGGCGTGGCTGTCAGCAATGATGACCAAAGCGCCATCCTCTGCCGCTTTGCCAGCGGCGCCATGGGCCAGCTTTTTGTCAGCCGCATCGCCACAGGCCGCAAGATGGGTTACGCCTACGAAATCTACGGCACCAAGGGTTCCATCCGCTTTGACCAGGAAGACCAGAATGCCCTCTGGCTTTACCGCGCTGAAGGGGCCGAGGCGCGGCGCGGCTTTGCCAAGATTCTCACTGGCCCCCTGCATCCGGACTACAAGCCTTTCTGCCTGGGGCCTGGCCATGGCACGGGCTATCAGGACCAGATCATCATCGAGGCGCGGGATTTTCTGGCCGCCATCCACGAGGGCAAGCCCCGCTGGCCCACATTCCGTGATGGCATGCTGGTGAATGAGGTGATCGAGGCAGGCTGGCGCTCCCATGAGGGGCGCTGCTGGATCGACATTGAAACACGATAAGGATCTGACATGAGCATCAGAATTGGAAACGCCCCCTGTTCCTGGGGTGTGGAGTTTGCCGATGACCCCCGCAATCCGCCCTGGCAAAGGGTGCTCGATGAATGCAAGGCGGCGGGCTATGACGGCATCGAGCTTGGTCCCATCGGCTTCATGCCGGAAGACCCTGCGGTGCTGGGCGAAGCGCTCGCAAGCCGCGGGCTTGAGCTGATCGGTGGTGTGGTGTTCCGGCCCTTCCATGATCCTGCGCAATGGGAGGCCGTGAAGGACGCGGCCATCCGCACCTGCAAGTCGCTGGTGGCCCATGGCGCACAGCATCTGGTGCTGATCGATTCCATTTCGCCACGCCGCGCCCCGACAGCGGGCCGTCCGCAGGAGGCGGAGCAGATGTCGTCAGCGGAATGGGCAGGCTTTGTGAGCCGCTTCCGCGACATTGCCCGCATGGGAACGGAAGACTATGGCCTCACGGTTTCGCTTCACCCCCACGCCGCTGGCTTCATGGATTTCGAGGCCGAGGTTGAGCGCCTGCTCGGTGATGTTGATGCAAAGCTGTTGAAGCTCTGCTTGGACACAGGCCACACCCACTATGCCGGTTTTGACCCCGTGGCCTTCATGAGGAAGCACCGTGCGCGGCTGGCCTATGTGCATTTCAAGGACATTGACCCCGTGGTGAAGGCCAGGGTCGTGGCCAACCGCACGGATTTCTACAAGGCCTGCGGCGAGGGCATCTTCTGCAATCTCGGCAAAGGCATGACGGATTTTGCGGCGGTCCGGCAATTGCTGCGCGACACGGGCTATGAAGGCTGGTGCACCGTGGAACAGGATTGCGATCCCGCCGGACCGACGCGTCCTGTGGATGACGCGCGGGCCAATCGCCGCTATCTCAACACCATGCATTTTTGATTGACGAATTTCTGACTGACCGGAGTTTCACATGGCGCGTCTCAACTGGGGCATGATCGGCGGCGGCGAAGGCAGCCAGATCGGGCCCGTGCACCGCATCGCATCGGCTCTTGATGGGCGTTTCAGTTTTGTGGCAGGGGCCCTGGATGCAGACCCTGCAAAGGGCCGGGATTATGCCCGCCGCCTCGGCATCGCCGATGACCGCGCCTATGGGGACTGGCGCGAAATGCTGGCGGGCGAGAAGGCCCGCAAGGACCGCCTCGACCTTGTGACGGTGGCCACCCCCAATTCCACCCACTACGAAATCACCAAGGCCTTTCTGGAAGCAGGCATTCACGTGCTGTGCGAAAAGCCCATGACGGTGACGGTAGAAGAGGCGGAGGATATCGCGGCCACGGCCAAGCGCACGGGTGCCATCTGTGCGGTCAACTATGGCTACACCGGCTATGCCCTTGTTCGCCACATGCGGGCCATGGTGGCGCGCGGTGACCTCGGCAAGATCCGCCTCATCGTGGTGGAGTTCTCCCATGGCTTCCACGCCGATGCGGCGGACGCCGACAACCCGCGCATGCGCTGGCGCTATGATCCGGCGCAGGCCGGCATCTCCGGCCAGTTTGCCGACTGTGGCATTCACGCCTTGCACATGGCGAGCTTCGTCTCAGGCCAAAACGTCCGCGAACTGCAGGCGGATTTCGTGTCGGCCATCAGCAGCCGCAAACTTGAAGATGACGCCATGGTCAATATGCGCATGGACGGCGGAACAACCGTGCGTCTGTGGACCAGCTCCGTTGCGGTGGGCAGCTTCCACGGTCTCAACATCCGCGTGTTTGGCGAGAAGGGCGGTCTGCGCTGGGCCCAGCAGTGGCCCGACCAGTTGCACTGGACGCCGCTCAATGGCCGGACCGAAACCATCGAGCGCGGCATGGGGGGCCTTTCCCCGGATGCCGAGCGTGCCACCCGCATCGCCACGGGCCATTCTGAAGGCATGCTGGTGGCCTTCGCCAATATCTATGCCGATCTGGCTGAGGTGATTTCTGCGAGCCGCGACGGCAGCAAGGTCAATCCCCATGCCATGCATTTCCCGACGGCGATTGACGGTCTGCGCTCCATCGCGGCCATCAAGTCCTGCGTTGTGTCAGCCGGGGCAGGGGGCGCCTGGACCGATGCCCGGCCACCGAGTCTGCGGGGCTAAAGACTCCGCAATGTCCGGCGCAATACCACTTCACAGGGAAACGTCTTCGCCTCCGGTGTGACGCGATGACCCGCATCCAGCCTGATCGCCTGATCCACGGCCGAGGAGATGATTTCCGAAATCGGCTGCCGGATGGTTGAGAGATCAAAGGCCGGCCAAGAGGCCATGGCAATGTCGTTGAAACCCAGAAGGCCCATGTCTGCGGGAACCTGTGTGCCGTGCGCGCGGCAGGCATCCAACGCGCCAAAGGCGAGAATGTCGTCGCCGCAGAACACGGCTTGCACATCCCCACGGCCGAGAACGTCGCGCATCACCCGGCTGCCTTCGTCATGGGAATAGCTGGCAGCAAAGACCTCGGTCGCGGGTATCAGGCCCTTGGCTTTCAGGCCAGCGCGAAACCCCTTGAGGCGGTCAGCCGTTGAACTGGCCGATCGCGGCCCGCCCAAAAAGGCCATGCGGCGATAGCCATGTTGCAGCAGCGTCTCGGCTGCAAGCCTGCCGCCCTGAACATTGTCGGCACGCACCACATGCAAGGCCGCGCCGCCCTGTGCCTTGCCGAAAGCATGCACGATGGGAATGCCGATGGCGATGCAGCCTTTGACGAAGAGGGGCGAAACCGTTGACGACGCGACGATCACCGCATCCACATTGTATTGCCGCAGCATGGCCACCGCCTGTTGCGGATCAGACCTGCCAGACAGATTGACCAGCAGCGGCTTCAGGCCCTGATCCTGAAGCAGCCGCGTGAACAGGTCAAAAATCTCCATGAAAGCGGGATTGTCGAAGTTGTTGGAGACAAGGCCGATCAGCTCCGTCCGCCCCGTCATCAGGCTGCGCGCCAGAATGTTGGGCTGATAGCTCAGGGCCTGGGCCGCACTCATCACCTTGCGGCGCGTATCGGCGGAAATGCTCGCACCTTCCGTAAAGGCCCGGGAGACTGCCGAAATGGAAACGCCCGCCCGCTGGGCAACTTGCTGCGCCGTAACTTTCCGTGTCCTGTTTTGGCCGTCCATCATCCGCGCTGTAATGTTGCCCAAGTCGTCTCTCGCAAAGCTAGGAGTGTGCATGAAGGGCGTCAACACGCAGCGCGGGATGCGGGGTCACGTATAGTGACCCTGTTTTTCCGGAATGAATGTGACTTGCAACCATGATAGGGGAGGCCCCCGGTTGGGGTGGGCGCAGGTGAGGCCGCGCCACAGTTGCGTTGAAAGATAGCGGGAGATGGCAGGCATGGCGCAAATCATCACATGTGCTGGAGAATGCATGGTGGAGTTCTCCTCCACCGAGAGCGGGCTCTACCGGCGCAGCTTTGCCGGCGACACCTTCAACACCGCCTGGTATTTGCGGCGGCTGCTGCCGCAGGATGTGGCGGTTGACTATGTCACCCGCATTGGTGACGATCGGCAATCCCAGGACATGCTGGCCTTCATGCGGGAGAGCTGTGTCGGCACCCGTCATGTGAAGGTGATGGCGGGCAAGAGTTGCGGCCTATACACAATCGCGCTGGAGGCGGGCGAACGCAGCTTCTGCTATTGGCGCAGCGCCTCCGCCGCCCGGCATCTGGCAGATGACCCGGCACTGTTGCAAGAGGCCCTTGGCGCATCGGATTGCCTTGTCTTCTCTGGTATCACGCTGGCGATCCTTCCGCCTGTGGGCCGTGAGGCGCTTCTGGCTGTGGCAAAGGCCCGCAAAGAAGCAGGGGCCATGGTGGCCTTTGATCCCAACATCAGGCCGCGCCTGTGGTCCGGCCCGGATGAAATACGGGACTGGCTCAACCGCGCCTATGCCGTGGCCAGCCTGGCCTTACCGAGCTTCGCGGATGAGGCCGCGATCTTCGGTGATGCCAAGCCCGAGGCCACCGCCACACGCCTTGCGGCGCTTGGCGTGGGCGAGATCGTGGTGAAGGATGGCGGTGAGCCATCTCAGGTCGTCAGCGCTGCCGGGGCAAGTTTTGTGCCCGCACCGGCTGCGATCACCCCCCGCGATACCACCGGTGCCGGTGACAGTTTCAATGCCGGATACATCGCCCGCCGTGTGCAGGGCGGCACACCAGAGCAGGCTGCCGCCGCCGCCCATGACCTCGCGGGCCAGGTGATCCAGGGCTACGGCGCATTGGTGCCTGTCGCGATCCCTCACGCGCCGCACTGAAACCATATTGACAGGCAGCTCGCCTGCATCCTATCAACTGTTTCAAAAATACCTGTCAGACAGGTTTGGGGGAAGGTGTGATACAGGGCAGCCGTGTGAGCCGTGTCGGAGACGTAATCAGTGGCATCACCAGCCACATGCGCAAGCATGATCTCATGCCCGGCGACAGGTTGCCTTCGGAATCCGTACTGGCCAAGGAGCTGAATGTCTCGCGCGCCACGGTGCGGGAGGCCTTCCAGTCTCTCGCCACCATGCGCATCATTGAACTCGCCACAGGCAAGCGTGCCACCGTGGCGCAGATTGACCATGGCGCGCTCTCGCTGATGATCGAGCACGGCGTTCACACCGACCAGATCAACATCCAGCAGATCTACGACGTGCGCCGCACCATCGAAACGCGCATTGCCACCTTGGCCTCCATCCGGCGCAGCGATGCCGAAGCCAAGGACATTCTGGCCCTGGCCGCCGAGATGGAAGCGAGCCGCAACACGCCTGCGCGCCTGATGGAGAGTGATCTCGCTTTTCACATGGCGCTGGCCAAGGCTTCCGGCAATCCCGTCTATGTGCTGCTCATCGGGGCCTTTCAGGGCATCACCCGCCAGACCTGGCCCATTGGCTGGAAAAGCCGCACCACCCAGGCCTCCCGCGATCTGATGATCGCCACCCATGTGGAACTCTCCCAGGCTGTGGCGGCGGGCAATCCGCAGGCGGCGCTCGATTGCATGACCCGTCATTTTGACGAAAGCGTCCGCGCCCTGCTGGCGGCAGGCATGTCATGAGTCGGCCATGAAAATCACCGCCCTCGAAACGGTTCGCATCGCAGAGCGCCCCAACCTCATCTGGGTTCTGGTGCACAGTGATGCGGGGATTTCGGGGCTGGGCGAAAGCTTCTTCGGGGCCTCTGCCGTCGAGGCCCACGTGCATGACTATATCGCGCCCCGCGTGATCGGGCGCGATCCCACACAGATTGATCTCCTGAGCGCCGACCTGGTGGGTTATCTCGGCTTCCGCTCATCGGGCGCGGAAATGCGTGGCAACTCCGCCTTTGATATCGCGCTCTGGGATCTTTGCGGCAAGGCCACAAACCAGCCCATCGCGCAAATGCTGGGCGGCTTCACCCGCCCCGCCATCCGCACCTACAACACCTGCGCCGGCACGGACTATGTGCGAAAGACAACAGGCCAGGTGACAGCCAACTACGGCCTCGATGAAACCAACAGCTATGACGATCTGAACGGTTTTCTCAACCGGGCCGATGAACTGGCGCTGTCGCTCCTCGACGAGGGCATCAGCGCCATGAAGATCTGGCCCTTTGACCGGGCCGCCGAAGCGACGCGCGGGCAGTATATCTCCGTGCCCGACATGAAGCTGGCACTTCAGCCCTTCGAGAAAATCCGCCGCGCCGTGGGCGACAGGATGGACATCATGGTGGAGTTCCACTCCATGTGGCAGCTCCTGCCCGCCATGCAGATTGCGAAGGCCTTGGCACCCTATCAGACCTTCTGGCACGAAGACCCGATCAAGATGGACAGCCTGGCCAGCCTGAAGCGCTATGCCGATGTCTCGCCCGCCCCCATCTCCGCTTCAGAAACTCTTGCCACCCGCTGGGGCTTCCGCGACCTCTTGGAGACAGGGGTGGCCGGCGTGGTGATGCTCGATCTGAGCTGGTGTGGCGGCCTCTCGGAGGCCCGCAAGATCGCCGCCATGGCCGAGGCCTGGCATCTGCCGGTGGCACCGCACGACTGCACCGGCCCCGTGGTGCTCACCGCCTCGACGCATCTGTCGCTCAATGCCCCCAACGCCCTCATCCAGGAGAGTGTGCGGGCCTTCTATCGCACCTGGTACGGTGATCTCGTCACGGCCCTGCCGGCTGTCGAGAAGGGCATGATCACCGTGCCGCCGGGCCCGGGCCTTGGGCTTGAACTTCACCCGGACATCGACCGGGCATTCCATACGTCGCGCCGCGTGTCCGACGTTTCAACGGTCTGACAAGACCACAACAGAGCAATGGGAGGAACTGACAATGAATAAACTCAAGGGACTGGCCATCACAGCGCTGATGCTGGCTGGCGTTTCGGCAAGTGCCTGGGCGGATGACAAGATGGAAATCGCCTTCACCGTCCACTCCGGCGCGTCCAACACCTTCTGGCAAGCCGTGCAGAAGGGCTATGAGGATGCCTGCGGCAAGATCGGCGCCAATTGCCAGATGGTCTATGTGCAGACCGACGGCTCGATTCCCGAGCAGGTGGCCAACATGGAGGCCGCCATCGCCCGCAAGCCCGATGCCCTGATCACCTCGATCGTGGACAACACCGCCTTCGATGACGTGATCAAGCGCGCCCGCGATGCCGGCATCACCGTGATTGCCTCCAACGTGGACGATCTGGAAGGAGCCAATGGCAACGCCCGCCAGGCCTTCATCGGCCAAGGCTTCATTCCCGCCGGCTACAATCTGGCCAAGGCGCAATGGGCCAACATGCCGAAGGATGGCGATCTGCACGTTCTCGTGGGCGTCTCGGGCCCCGGCCAGAACTGGTCGGAGCAGCGCGCCAAAGGCGTCACCGATTTCCTTGATGAGCAGATCAAGGCAAATCCGAACCGCAAGATCACCTATGAGAAAATCGACTCCGGCACTGACCTTGCCGTCACCTCGGACCGTGTGGGTGCCTATCTCGCCGCCCATCCCGAAACCAACGCCTACTTTGACACGGGCTTCTGGCATGCCGGCGTGGCAGGCGTGCTGAAGGACCGCGGCGTGGCGCCGGGCAAGGTGCTGCTGGCGGGCTTTGACCTTGTGCCGGTGGTGCTGGATGCCATGGACTCCGGCTACATCCAGGTCGAAGTTGACCAGCAGCCCTATGAGCAGGGCTTCATGCCGGTGATGGAAGCCTATCTGGCCAAGGCCGTGGGCCTGTCTCCGGCCGACATCAACACCGGCAATGCCCTCGTTTACCCCAAGGATGTGCCGTCCGTGCGGGCGCTCTCTGAAAAGGGTCTGCGCTAAGTCATGAATGGAGCCGGCGCGGTGTGAAGCCGCGCCGGTTCGCTTTTCTTTCAGGGAATGTCTCCGCATGCGCCGTATCATCAAACTCGCCCTGCAGAAGCCGGAACTGGCCAGCGCCATTCTGCTGGTGCTGCTCATCGCGCTTTTCCAGATCCGCTCCGACGGCATTTTCCTGTCGGTTAACAATCTGCGCGGCATATTGGGCCTGCTGCCGGAAACAGCGCTTGCTGCCGTGGGCGTGACCCTGCTGATGATCTGTGGCGAGTTTGACTTGTCCGTGGGCTCTGTCTTCGCCCTCATGCCCATGACGGTTGCGGTGCTCACCGTCAGCGGCTGGCCCTTCTGGCTGGCGGTGCTTGCAGGCGTGGTCATGTGCGCGGGCATCGGCTTCATCAACGGCTGGATCACCATACGCTTCGACATCCCCTCCTTCATCACCACGCTGGGCATGTTGTTCATGGCCCGCTCCATGACGGTGGTGGTCTCCGGCGGCTTTCCGCCGCGCATCAAGCCCGGCGAGGTGCCAAGCTGGGTCTTCGTCGGCTTCATCGACGGCGATGGCCTGATCCGCGCCTCGGTGCTGTGGTTTGCAGGAATCGCGATCCTCATCAGCCTGCTTCTGTCGCGCACCAATTTCGGCAACTGGGTGCGCGCCACCGGCGGCTATCTGCCCGCTGCGGCGGCCATGGGCATACCCACGGGCCGTGTGAAAATCGCTTGCTTCATGATCTGCTCCGTTCTGGCAGGCCTCGCGGGCCTCATTCAATCCCTGCGCCTTAACTCCTTCCTGCCGTCAATCGGCGAAGGCATGGAGCTTCAAGCCGTGGCCTCCGCCGTGATCGGCGGCACATCACTGTCGGGCGGCGTGGGCTCCATCGTCGGTGGCCTGATCGGTGCAACCCTCATCCGGGTGATCGACAATGGCATGGTGATGAGCCAGATCGATGCCAACTGGTTCAAGTTCGCGGTGGGTGCGCTCACCATCTTCGCCGTGGTGGGCAATGCCTGGCTGCGCCGCCGTGGCCGCGCGATGAAAGTGGAGACCGGCAAATGAGCACGCCCATCATTGAAACCCGCAATCTGCACAAGTGGTATTCCGGCGTCCACGCCCTGAAGGGGGTGAGCCTGAAGGTGGAGAAGGGTGAGGCGCTGGGCCTCGTCGGCGACAACGGTGCCGGCAAGTCCACCCTCATCAACATCCTCTCGGGCCTGCACCGCCAGGATGAGGGCGAGATCCTGCTCGAGGGCAGTCCGGTGGATATCCGCACCCCCAAGGACTCCATGCGCCTCGGCATCGAGACCATCTACCAATACAATTCCATGGTCCCGCTCATGACCATCTCGCGCAACGTCTTCATCGGGCGCGAACCGCTCAAATGGTCAATCGGTGGCATCGGCATTCTCGATGAGAAGAAGATGCGGGAAGAATCGGTCAAGGCCATTGCCGACGTTGACCTGCACCTGCGCTCGCCCGATGCGCTGGTGGGCGAACTTTCCGGTGGCCAGCGTCAGGGCGTGGCCATTGCCCGCGCCATGCACTTCAAGTCCAAGGTCATGATCCTCGACGAACCAACCAATCATCTGTCGGTCAAGGAAACCGCCAAGGTGATCGGCTTTGTGAAGGGCCTCAAGGCACAGGGCGTCACCTCCATTTTCATCAGCCACAACATGCACCATGTTTTTGCCTGCTGTGACCGCGTGGTGGCCATGGCCTTGGGGCAAGTCGTGCTCGACAAGCCGGTGAAGGACACGTCCATCGAGGAAGTTTCGGAACTCCTGTAGCGCCATGACCGACCTGTCCGGCAAGCACGCATTGATCACCGGCGGCGCGGGCAGCCTGGGCAGGGCCTTTGCCGCCGCCTTTGCCACGGCAGGCGCAAGGGTGACAGTGCTGGACCGGCCGGGCGAAAAACCTCTCCCCGGCTGCGGCTGGCTGGGCATTGACCTTGCCAACCTCAAGGCGGCGGAGGCTGCCGTGGCCGCGGCTGGTCCCTTCGACATTCTCGTGAACAATGCCGCCATCATTCTCAACAGGCCTTTCGAGGACTTCAGCCTGGAGGACTACGAAGAGCAGGTTCGCGTCAATTCCTCCGCCGCCTTCGCACTGGTGCGCGCCTGCGCGCCGGGCATGAAGGCCAAGGGGGCCGGACGGGTGATCAACCTCACCTCGCTCACATTGAACGGCCAGTGGGATGGCTATGTGCCCTATGTCGCCTCCAAGGGTGCCATGCTGGGCCTGACCAAGGGCCTGGCGCGCGAATTGGGAAAGCACGGCATCACCGTCAATGCCATTGCGCCGGGGGCCGTCCTGTCCGAAGCCGAGAACCGGGTGTTTGCGGACCGCCTCGAGGAATACAATGCTTTCGTTCTGAAGAACCAAAGCGTGAAGTCCCGTATCAGGCCGGAGGACGTGGCCGACCTCGCGGTGTTTCTGGCCTCCGACAAGGCCCGCATGATTTCCGGCCAGAACATCGGCATCGATGGGGGATGGTGAGGACCATGGCAAGAATTCAACAGCAACCACGGCATGAGTTGAAGAATGTGGAGGTGCAATCATGACAGCAGCCGCAACTGGCATTCCCGTCGGCAAGAGAGACTATAGTCTTGTGGGCCCTGACAGCCGCAGGGCTGTGGAAGTGGGCCTGGCCTCGGCCGAATGGTATCACTCGGAGGTGCCGCGCGCCGTGATGAAGGAACTGATGAAGCGCAGCGATGGCCCGGCCATCCGCGACACCATCCTGTGGTTCGCGCTGTTCTTCGTCAGCGCCTGGGGTGGCATCCATTACTGGGGCACCTGGGCCTGTGTGCCCTTCTTCTTTGTCTATGGCGTGCTCTATGGCTCTTCCACCGACAGCCGCTGGCACGAATGTGGCCATGGCACCGCCTTCGCCACCCCCTGGATGAATGACGTGATCTACAACATCGCCAGCTTCATGGTGATGCGCAATCCGGTGATCTGGCGCTGGAGCCACGCCCGCCACCACACCGACACCTACATTGTGGGCCGCGACATCGAGATCATCTGGATGCGCCCGCCCAAGACACTGGCGAATTTCCTGGCGCTGTTTGACGTGATCGGCACGGTCAAGTCCTTGCAGGGCCTCATCCGCCAGGCGCTGGGCAATCTGTCGCCTGACGAGAAGGATTTCATCCCCGAAAGCGAGTGGGGCAGGTGGCCTTTGCGGCCCGCGTGCATGTGGCCATTTACATCGCCACCATCGCCGCTGCCCTGTGGATGGGCTCATGGCTGCCACTTTTCCTCATCGGCCTGCCGCGCATCTTCGGCAGTTGGCACATGGTGATGACCGGCCATTTGCAGCATGCCGGCCTTGACGACAATGTGCTGGATCACCGGCTGAACTCCCGCACTGTCTATATGAATCCCATCAGCCGCTATCTCTATTGGAACATGAACTACCATGTGGAACACCACATGTTCCCCATGATTCCCTATCACGCGCTGCCCCGGCTGCATGAGCTGGTGAAGAACGACATGCCGCCGCCCAACACTTCCATCCTGGATGGCTATCGCGAAGTCTGGGCCTCCTTGCGCCGCCAGAAGACCGAGCCGGAATATGCCTTCCGCAAGCAACTGCCGCCAACAGCACGGCCTTACCGCGAGGAGTTCCATAACCTGCACATCGCCCGCCCGGGCACGTGAGAGCATGTCCATGTCCAGAAAGAAGCCAACCATCGCCGATTTGCGCGCCCTGAAAGGCAAGGGCCAGCGCACCATGCTGCGCGTGATGACGCTGGAGCAGGCAGCCGCTGCCGAGGCGGCCGGCATCGACATCGTGTCGGTTCCGGCTGAACTGGTCACCCACCCGCGCTACCGGGAAGTGGCCCCCACGCTCTTTTCGATGACGGGCGTCACCCATCTCGAAGCGGGTAGCCGTGATGACTATCTGCGCTGGGCCTGCAAGGTAGTGCTGGCAGGGGCCGATGCCGTCTATTGCTCAGGCGGTCTTGGCACGGTGGAACATGTGGCGCGCGAACATATTCCGGTGGTGGGCCATGTCGGCCTGGTACCGAGCCGCGCCACCTGGACCGGCGGCATGAAGGCCGTGGCCAAGACGGCGGAAGGAGCACTCGCGCTCCTTGAAGAGGTGCGGGCCTATGAAGCGGCAGGCGCCTTCGCCGTCGAGATTGAAGTGGTGCCGCAGGAAGTGGCCGCCGCCATCAGCCAGAAGACCGGGCTTCTGCTCTGGTCCATGGGTTCCGGGCCGGGCTGCGATGCGCAGTATCTTTTCGCTGAAGACATTCTTGGCGAAAACCGCGGGCACATGCCGCGCCACGCCAAGGTCTATCGCAACTTCGCCGCCGAGTATGACAGGCTTCAGGCGGAACGCGTCAAGGCCTTCGCCGAATTCCGCGCCGATGTGGACTCAGGGGCCTTCCCGCAAGACAGCCAGGTCGTGCGCATGGACCCGCGTGAACGCGACACGTTTCTCAAGGCGATCGGGTAGGCCCTGGTCTCTCGGATTGAACATCATTCTAGTTGGTCATGGCCCGCTTCAAGCGGGCCACCCATGACGCCATGGTGATGTTGCCAACAGTGGATCGTCCGCGTGAAGCGGACGATGACGGTCTTTGATTTTCAGGTCCGGCGGGTAAAACCAATTCTCAGCTCGCCGCCGCCGTTGGCCCGAAGGCCGCCTTCAAATCCGCTTCAGCGGCATTGAGCAGCGTCTGCATGGCGGAAGCCGCCGCCTTGGCATCACCCTTGGACACGAGGTTGAAAATGCGCAGATGCGATTCATAGGAATCGATCAGGCTGTGGCCGCGAAGCTTCTGGCCGCGGCGGCTGGCTGAGAAAGCCTCCACCAATGGTGCCATCATGCCTTCAAACAAATAGATCAGCACGCGGTTGCCACCGGCCAGGGCAAGCGCCTCGTGAAAGCCCACATCGGCGCGGTGGAAGCGCATCTCTTCTTTGAGCGGATCGTCAGCCGCTTCATAGCCTTCGGCAATCTCTTTCATTTGCGATAGGGCAACCCCAACCGCCACAAGGCCGGAGCGGCTGGCGCTCTTCGCGGCTAGGATCACCGACTGGATTTCGAGGCTGCGCCGCACCTCCACCAGATCAAACAGGCAGCGGGGATCAGACTTGATGAGCGAGGTAAGAAACTCGCCATAGGTCGAGCCATCGGGATGGCGCACCTCGGCCCGGCGACCACGTTGCACCTGGACAAGCCCCCGGCCCGCCAGAATTTTCAGGGCTTCGCGGATGGTGACGCGGCTCACCTCATGGGCCGCCGCCAGTGCCGCTTCACTTTCCAGCTGCTCGCCGGGCTGCATGCCCTGGATGATGCGCTGGGCAATGGCTTCGGCAACCTGGCTGGTGGCCACCTGTTTGCCGACTTTGCTCATGGGGCCTGATGCTTCAACATATCATATATGTTTTCAATTTGGTCATGACGCCAACTCTATGGGGTTCACCATGCGTTTGACAATCGCTGCGTTATCCCATTGAAATAATATGAGTTATTGCAACTGCGAAGATGTTTTCCGCGATTGCGAAATGGCGGGAGTCCAGCCGCTTTACGAAGTTATATGCTTTCTTTAATGTTTTCGGAACGCACGCACAGTCATGAAAAAGAGGCGCAGCGTTTGGGAGGACTTCACATGAAATCAGTCTTGAAAATTTCGCTTGTTGCAGCCACGGCAGCGCTGGCTTTCAACGCTTTTACCGGCGTTGCCATGGCCACGGACCCCGTCGCCAAATGGTGCTCGGGCGTGAAGATCGCGGCCTTCCCCGGCGGCCCGCAGGGCGGTGTTTTCGCCAACAACGTCTACAATGGCTTCAAGCAGGCCGAGTTGGATCTGGGCCCGGAGGTCACCTACTATTTCTCGGACTGGGATCCGAACAAGATGCTGCAGCAGATCCAGCAGGCTGTGGCCACCAAGGTGGACGGCATCGCCACCTACGGCTTTGCCGGTGAAGCCGCCACGGGGCCCATGGTTGAACAGGCCTTCAAGCAGGGAACCATCTTCACCACACTGAACACCTCACTTCCTGACTCGCAGAAGAAATACTCGGCCAGCGGTTTTGGCTATGTCGGCGCGCCGAACTATGCGGCTGGCTTTGCCCTTGGCGCGGAAGCCGCCAAACGCGCCAATCTCGCCAGCGGCGACTCGGTTTTCGTCTGGGGCCTGAAGGGCCAGGGCGGTGACCGTGGCCAGCGCACGGTGGGCGTGATTGACGCCTTCACCAAGGCCGGCGCCAACGTGATCTATCAGGAGATCGACGCCGCCACTAACGCCGACCCGAATGCCGGTACGGCGACCTTTGTGGGCGTGATGAAGGCCAACCCCGGCATCAAGATCGTGGTGACGGATCACGGCGGCCTCACCTCCAACGTCGGTGTCTATGCCCAGGCCGCCTCGCTGAAGCCGGGCCAGGTCTATTTCGCGGGTTTTGACATGTCGCCCAACACGGCCAAGGCAGTGAAGGATGGCTTCCAGAACCTCGTCATCGACCAGCAGCCCTTCCTGCAGGGCTATCTGCCGATCCTCAACATCTGCCTGACCAAGAAGTACGGCTTCGCCGGCCTCGATGTGAACACCGCGGGTGCCTTTGTGGACAGCACGAACGTTGACGCCGTTGCGCCTCTGGCCGCAGTGGAAATCCGTTAAGCGAACCGGAACAGCATGCGGGGTGCCTCACAGGGCTCCCCGCATTTTTTCTGCCCGCGAGATTGGGCGGCGCAACCCTGCCGCCCGCATTTTCTGGTGAAACAGGTCCCATGGCCAAAACATCCAAATCCGCCGCGGCGCGAAAGCCTGCGGACCACACCGCCGCCAGCGCCGCACCGCCACGGGCCGCAGTGGATCAGAACGCCAAGCCCGTGATCGAGTTGCGCAATGTCTCCAAGACATTCGGCGAAGTGCGCTCGCTGTCGGGCGTGAACTTCAAGGTCTATCCCGGCGAGATCGTGGGCCTTCTGGGCGACAATGGCGCCGGCAAGTCAACGCTGGTGAAAACCGTCATGGGTTTCCACCGCCCGGATAGCGGCGGCGAAATCTTTTTCAAAGGCGAACGCATTGATGACTGGTCCGTGGCCCGGGCCCGGTCGCTTGGCATTGAAACAGTCTATCAGGAGCGCGCCCTGTCGGAGAAGCAGCCGATCTGGCGCAACATGTTCATGGGCCGTGAGCCTGTGACCAAATGGGGCCTGCTGGATGTCAAGCGTATGCGCGAGGAATCTGCCCGGCTGATGAACGAGCACATGGGCTTCACCTCGGCTGCCGTTCATCCGGACAATGTGGTCACCACCATGTCGGGTGGCGAAAAGCAGGGCGTGGCCATCACCCGGGCGCTCTACTTCGATGCGGAACTGGTGATCCTCGACGAGCCCACCATGGGCCTGTCGCTGACCGAGACCAAGAAGACGCTCGAATTTGTCGAGGGCATCAAGAAGGCCGGCAAGTCGGCCATCTTCATCGACCACAACATCTTCCACGTCTATCCGGTGGTTGACCGCCTCTATGTGCTCGACCGCGGCAAGGTGGCGGGCGTCTATGACAAGACGCAGATCACCATGAATGAACTGATCGACCGGCTCTACCGCGTCGCCAGAACGGGCTCGCTGGAGTGAGGGCAACATGAGCACTGAAACAAAACCTTCGACCGCCAAGCCCGCCAACAACCGGGTGGCTCCGCCCTCCCTGTTGCGCCGCTATGGCTCGCAGCTGGGCATCATCGGCGTGGGCCTGGCCATGTGGCTGGGCTTTGTGGCCGCAGCACCCAGCGTCTTCACCAACATCGACATCTATCTGGCCTTTGCGCAGACCACGCCGCAATTCGGCATCATCGCGCTCGCCCTCACCTTTGTGGTGATCGCCGCGGAAATCGACCTGTCGTTCCCCTCCATCATGGCACTCGGCACGGCCATCTTCTGCCTTCTGGCCAAACAGGGCGTGCCCTAGCCGATTGCCCTGGTGGGGGCGCTGGCCACGGGTGCGGTCTGCGGCTGGATCAATGGCACGCTGGTGGCGCGCCTCAACATTCCCTCGCTGGTCATCACCATCGGCACATCCTTCCTGTTCCGCGGGCTTGAGCTGGTGCTGATGAACGGAACGGGCGTGCCTCTGACGGCCGATCAATATCCCGCACTTCACGCGCTGTTCCGCGAGCCGCTGCTTGGCATTCCGATCCAGACCCTGTGGATGATCCTGATCGGTGCGGTGCTGTGGATCCTCCTCAACCGCACACGCTTTGGCGCGCACATCTTCCTCGTGGGTGACAATCCCACCAGCGCCCGGCTGATGGGTGTCAATGTGGTGCGCACCAAAACCCGCGCCTTCATGCTGGTGGGCGTGGTGGCTGTGGTCGCCGGCATCATGACATCGATCTACGGTTATTACTTCTGGCCCACCACCGGTGATGGCTTCCTGCTCAACACCATTGCCTCGGTGTTCCTCGGCGGCACCTCGGTGTTTGGTGGCACGGGCTCGCTGATCGGCTCGTTTGTGGCCTCCTACATTATCGGGGCCATCAATGCCGGCATTGTCTCGGCGGGCATCAATGCCTTCTATACCCAGTTGTGCTTTGGCCTGGTGATTGTCATCTCCGTGGTGCTGCAAACCATCATCGAGCGCAAGATCAGGCGGCAGTCGGTGACCGGGCGCTGAGCCATGAAGATCACCGCTGTCAAAACCCTGGTGGTGAACGCCCGCCTGCGCAACTGGATCTTCGTGCGCGTGGAAACCGACCAGCCCGGCCTCTATGGCACGGGCGAGGCCACGCTGGAGTTCCAGACCCGGGCCGTGGTGGGCGCGGTGGATGATCTGGCGCTGCTCATCAAGGGCCTCGACCCGCGCGACATCGAGCATGCCTGGCAGGTCATGTTCCGCCATCCCTTCTTCAAGGGCGGGATTGTCACCATGTCGGCACTCTCCGGCATCGACCAGGCCTTGCATGACATCAAGGCCAAGGCGCTGAACATTCCGCTGTGGCAATTGCTGGGCGGCAAGGCGCGTAGCCGCCTGCGCATGTATGACCATCTGGGCGGCGGCGACAGCACCGCCGTTTACAACAGCGCCGCAGCGGCAAGCTTCGCGGAGAAGGCGGCGCGCTCAAAGGCTGATGGCTTCAGTGCGGTCAAGATTCTGGCCGTGGGCAAGACCGCGCCGCTGGACGGCCTGGCGGCCCTCAAAGAAGCTGAAAGTCTGATGGCCGCGGCCCGCGAAGGGGCCGGCGATGACATGGACATCATGGTGGACCTGCATGGCCGCACCACCGCGGCCATGGCCATACAGTATGCCAAGGTGCTGGAACCCTACCGCCCCTTCTTCATTGAGGAGCCCTGCCAGCCGGAGGATTGGGAGGGCACGGCCCGCACCGCCAAGTCCACTCACGTTCCAATTGCCGCCGGTGAGCGCCTCGTGCACCGCCGGGAGTTCCTGCCCTTCCTGCAATCCGGTGCGATTGCCGTGGCCCAGCCCGATGTCTGCCATGCCGGAGGCCTCACCGAAGTGCGCCGCATCGCCGCCCTGTGCGATACGTTTGGCGTCTCCATGGCCCCGCACAATCCGCTGGGGCCCATTGCCACCATGGTCAACATCCATCTTGGCTTTGCCACGCCCAATTTTTTGATCCAGGAAGTGATGCGGTCTGACGTTCCATGGCGCGATGACATCGTGAAGGGTGTCACCCCCATTGTGAAAGGCTATGTGGAGCCAAGCCTGGCCCCCGGCATTGGCGTGGAGATTGATTTCGAAAAGGCTCGACAACATCCCTTTGAAGAGGTGAGCCCCATCCAATGGTATCACCACGACGGCAGCGTGGCGGATTGGTGATGGGCAAGCTTGCGGGACAGCACATCTTCGTCACCGGTGGCGCGCAGGGCATTGGCGCGGCCACGGTGGAGAAATGCCTCGCAGAAGGTGCGCGGGTCAGCACCATGGATCTGAAGGCGGCAGCGCCGGGCGCTGCCTTCTCAGTCCAGGGCAATGTCTGCAATGCCGAGGACGTGGCGCGCGCCCATGCCATGGCCCGGGAAAAATTCGGGCCTGTCACCGGCCTCGTCAACAATGCCGGGCGCAACTCCTATGCCGATCCCGTGAAGATGACCGAAGCGGAGTGGGACGATGTCTTTGCCGTGGACCTCAAGGCCGCCTGGCTGCTGGCGCGTCAAATCCTGCCGGACATGATCGCGGCCCGGCGCGGCAGCATTGTCAACATTGCTTCTGTCCATGCCGACATGACTTATCCCGGCTTCTTTCCCTATGCGGCGGCCAAGTCGGGCCTTGTGGGCCTCACCCGCTCGCTGGCCCTGGAGGTGGGGCCACATCAGGTGCGCGTCAACGCCCTGTCGCCCGGCTACACCGAAACAGCATTGGTCACGGAGTTCTTCGCGCGGAATGATCCCAGCATCCGGCAGAAAGTGTTGGATGTGCACCCCATGGGGCGCATGGCCAAGCCCGCCGAGATTGCCAATTGCATTTGCTTCCTTCTATCGGATGAAGCGTCCTTCGTCACGGGCGCAAACTGGCGTGTGGATGGCGGGTTGACCGCACGCTTCGCCGGCTGACGGCACTCCACTTGGCAAGCAGTCCGTCGACAATTACCTTTCCCGCCACCGCCCATGGAACAGGCCATGACGCAATTCCACCCGGACCTTGATGCCGCGATCCCCGCCTTTCTGCGGGAGGCTGGCCTTGTGCACGGCGATGATTTTACAGCGGTGCCGCTGACGGGTGGCGTGGCTTCCGACATCTGGAAGATTGAAACGCGGGGCAGGGTCTTCGTGGTGAAGAAGGCACTCGCCCGCCTGCGCGTGGCGCAAGTGTGGGAAGTGCCGGTCAACCGCAATGCCAGTGAAGTGGCCTGGCTTCAGGAAGCGGCAAAGGTGGCCCCGCAAGCCGTGCCCCGCATTCTGGCCCATGATGCCGGGCGCGGCGTTTTCGCCATGGACTATCTAGCACCGCAAGAGCATCCCGTGTGGAAATCAGAACTGGCGGCGGGCCGCGCTGATCCGCAGTTTGCTGCCACGCTCGGGGCCACGCTCGCCAGCATTCATGCTGCAACGGCAGGGGATGATGCGGCGGCGCAGCGCTTTGCCAATGACGGAAATTTCCATGCCATCCGGCTTGAACCCTATATCGAGGCCGTGGCCCGGCGCCATGTTGATCTGGCGGAACCGCTGCTCACCCTGGTGCAGCGGACTCTCTCAACCAAATTGGCATTGGTTCATGGCGATGTCAGCCCCAAGAACATTCTGGCGGGTCCGGCAGGACCGGTTTTTCTTGATGCGGAATGCGCCTGGTATGGCGACCCGGCCTTTGATCTGGCCTTCTGTCTCAATCACCTCCTGCTCAAGGCCCTGTGGAAGCCGCAGTTCACGGATGCCTATGCCGCTTGCTGTGCGGCACTGTCGCAAACCTATTTCAACGGCGTGACCTGGGAAGAACCTGCGGCCTGTGAGGCCCGCGTCGCCACGCTGCTGCCCGCCTTGCTGCTGGCGCGGGTGGATGGCAAGTCTCCTGTGGAATATCTCACGGCAGAGCGGCAGCGGGATTATGTGCGCACCACCGCATGCGCCATGATCGCTGAGCCGCGGCAAAGAATATCGGAAGTGAGCGGGATTTGGATGAAGGGTGTGGGGAACCATGGCTGATACGGCAATCACGGCTGTTCACGGGCGGCGTGTATGGGACTCGCGCGGGCGGCCCACGGTGGAGGTGGACGTGACATTGGCCTGCGGCGCGCAGGGCCGGGCCATTGCGCCAGCCGGTGCCTCAACAGGCAGCGGCGAAGCTGTGGACCTGCGCGACGGCGGCACGGACTTTGGCGGATTGGATGTCACCCGCGCTGTGGCCCACGTGAATGGCGAGATTGCCGCGGCACTCAAGGGCCTGGATGCGGCAGACCAGCAGCAGGTGGATGAGGCGCTGATCGCGCTGGATGGCACCCCCAACAAAAGCCGGCTCGGTGGCAATGCGCTGGTGGCAACCTCCATGGCGGCACTGCAGGCCAGCGCCGCCGCGGCGGGCCTGCCGTTGTGGCGGTATGTGTCGGCAGGCCGCGCCGTGCGCATGCCCTTGCCGGAAATCCAGATCTTCGGAGGCGGCGCCCATGCGGCGCGGCGGGTGGATGTGCAGGACTTCATGATCATGGCTCCCGCCGCAACATCCTTTGCCCAGGCTCTCGACTGGACCGCCGAGGTCTATCGCGCCGCAGGGGCCCTGATGAAGGAGGCGGGCCGCCTGCAGGGTGTCGCCGATGAAGGCGGCTATTGGCCCACCTTCAAATCCAATGAAGAGGCCTTGGACACGCTGATGGACGCAATCCGCAAGGCGGGCTTCAGGCCGGGAGCGGACATTGCCATTTCACTCGACATTGCCGCATCGGAATTCGGCAGAAACGGCACCTACTCGCTGGCGCTCGAAGGCCGCAAACTGTCAACCGCCGGCATGATCGACATGCTCGGCCAGTGGCTCAAGACCTATCCCATTGTCTCAATCGAGGACCCGTTGGCGGAGGACGATGCCGAAGGCTTTGCCGCCTTCACCAAGGCCCATGGCAGAACATGCCAAGTGATCGGCGATGATTTCTTTGTCACCAATGCAGCGCGCGTGCGGGCGGGCATCGCGGCGGGCTCGGCAACGGCGGTGCTGATCAAGCTCAATCAGGCAGGCACTGTCAGCGAAACCCGGGCCGCCTTTGAGGCCGCCCGCGAGGCAGGCCTCGGCACCATCGTCTCGGCCCGGTCCGGCGAAACGGAGGATGTCACCATTGCCCATCTCGCCGTGGGCTGGGATGCCGGACAGTTCAAGGTCGGTTCCTTCTCCCGCTCCGAACGCATGGTGAAGTGGAACGAATGCCTGCGCATCGAGGAAGAGCAGGGGCGTGCCACACGCTTTGCCGGCGCTGCCGCACTGGCCTTCAGCAAATAGCCGCCTACATCACGCCAAAGCGCGCGAAGGCTTCCACCGTGCTCATGCCGCCTTCGATCGCCACACGCACCTTGTTCTCCGTGGAAACTTTCTCCAGGGCCCGCGCAATGGCCTCTTCTTCCGCTTCCCTGGGGATCACCAGCACGCCATCGCGGTCGCCGAACATGATGTCGCCGGGCCGCACGGATACGCCCGAGATTTCGATGGGCAGGCCATAATCCACCACCTTGCCGCGCGGTGCCTGGTCCTGCGCATAGCTGCCGAAACTGAAGGTCGGAAAGTTGAGCGCGAGAATGCCGGCTGAGTCGCGGCAGTAACCATTACACACCGCCCCTGCCGCCTTCAGGTGAAGGGCGCGGGTGGACATGAGTTCACCCCACAGGGCGTAGCGCGGTGATGAGCCGCTGGCCACATAGACCTCATGCGGTTTCAAACTGTCGAGGGCCTCGAACATCAGGCCGAAGGGCTTGGCCGAGAGTGGGTTGTGCCCCGCAGGCTCGGCGGTGCGCACGAAATCGGTTTCAAGAACCGGCATGGCCCGGCCGATCACCACCATGTCCTCGCGCAGTGCCTTGATGGCGGGCGGCAGGAACTGGTTGAGAAAGCCCATCGCATCAAGCACGTCGCCCACCACGGCCGTGAACAGCTCGCGCCGCATGGCCGCGAATTTCTCCGTGTCGTCTGCAAATTTTGCCATGTCCATTCCCCGTTTTCAGTGCTGCGTCAGCGCAATGCCATGCATCACGCCGCGGATTTCTGCCAGACCCTTCAACCGGCCGATCAGGGAATAGCCGGGATTGATCTTGGTCTTGCCAATGTCATCGGCCAGCAAATGGCCATGGTCCGGCCGCAGGGGAATGCGCCAGTCCTTGCGCCCCTCGCGCTGCCGCCGCGCCTGTTCCTGCATCAGGGCCATGATCACCCGCGGCATGTCGGTGGAACCGCCCAGGTGATCAGCCTCATGGAAGGAGCCATCCGCCTCGCGTGTCACATTGCGCAGATGGGCGAAGTGGATGTGCGGTCCCAGTTCCCTCACCATGGCGGGCAGGTCATTCTCCGCCCGGGTGCCATAGGAGCCGGTGCAGAAAGTAAGGCCGTTGGCAGGGCTTGGTGCAGCGGCAACGATGCGCCGCGCATCTTCCCGGCACGACACGATGCGCGGCAGGCCGAAGAGCGAGAAGGCCGGATCATCCGGATGGATGCAGAGTTGCGCGCCCACGTCCTCTGCCACGGGCACAATCTCGCGCAGGAAACTGGCGAGATGGCCGTGCAGGTCGTCGGGCGTCACGCCGGCATATTCCTTCAGCGCGAGGAGGAAGGAGGCCCGGTCATAGCGCCGCTCCTGCGCCGGAAGCCCTGCGATGAGATTGCGCTCAATGCGTTGCAGGTCTTCCCTTGGCATGGACTTGAAGCGCCGCTCCGCCGCAGCCACAGTCGCATCGGAATAATTGCTGGCGGCGTGCGGCCGCTTCAACTCAAAAATGTCATAGGCGGCGAACTCAATGGCATCGAAGCGCAGGGCATAGCCGCCGTTTGCCAGGGGATACATCAGGTCAGTGCGCGTCCAATCCACAACTGGCATGAAGTTGTAGCAGATGGTCTTCACACCCGCCTTGGCCAGGCGGCGGATCGTGTCCTTGTAGCCCGCCACATAGGCCGCCCGCTCCTTGGTCGCGAGCTTGATCGAGTTGTGAACGGGAATGCTCTCAACGATGCGCCAAGAGAGGCCGGCCTCTTCGATAATGGCCTTGCGTTTCAGAATGGCCTCTTCCGGCCAGGGCCTGCCGTCGTAGATGTCGTGCAGGGCCGTGACGATGCCGGTGGCGCCGGCCTGACGGATATGGGCCAGGGGAACGGGGTCATCTGGCCCGTACCAGCGGAAACACTCCTCCATTAGCTGCATTCTTGCACCATTGTTTGTTGGACCAACTCAACGTCGTTTACCCGCCACCTGTGGAAAATCAATTGGATTTCGCATCATTTCCCACGGTTTCGACGATGTAACGCAAAACTGATTGACAGCAGGTGAGTCGTGGTCCAACAAATAGGCGCTCAAAGAAGGTCCAGCATGGTGCGAACGGTCGGCAGCGAGAATGAGACGGCTATGGCCCAGGTGCCCCGCATCTCCGCCGTGGACCGTCTGGTTGAACAGATCCGTGAGTTGATGACCAACCGCGGCCTCCAGATCGGCGACCCGCTGCCCACCGAGCGCGAACTGGGCGAGATGCTGCAGGCTTCGCGCAACACCGTGCGTGAGGCGCTGGTGATCCTCCGGGCCTATGGGCTTGTCGAGACCAAGCCCAAGGTGGGCGCGGTGGTGGCGGCGGGCCATGGCGAGGCCATCAAACGACTTTTCGCCTTCCATCACGGCATCACGCCCGACACCTTCCGCGACCTGCAGGGCTTTCGCCGCATTGTTGAGCTTGGCGTATGTGAGCAGGTGATCCTCACCGCGACCGATGCCGATTTCGACGCACTGGACCAGGTGAACGACCGGTTGGTTACCGCCCGGGATGTGCCGGAGGCGGCGCAGGCGGACTATGACTTCCATGAGGCCATTATTGCGCTGGGCGGCAACCGCACCACCCTGGCCGCATATCGCTTGCTGAGCCCCGTCATCGTCGAGGTGATGCAGATCGGCAAGTCCGCGCGGCCTGTGCAGGCCGACACCCATGCCGCCCACGCTGAAATCGTTGCCGCCCTGCGGGCGCGGGACCGTGTGGCCTATACCTATCTCCTGAGCCGGCATCTGGATTTCGGCCTGCGCTTTGTCACGGCGGCGGAGGAGAAGCGAAGCTGAACACCCATGCGGCGCGCCTCAGTGAAGGTCGCGCAACTGATGCCGGAACGAAGCTCTCGCGCGCCGGCATCTCCATTGGAGAGAGCGCAACGAAGATGCTTTCCTGGGAGGACATCCAAATGAATACGAAGATCACGAGACGCAGCGTTCTGCTGTCGTCCGCTGGCGCCGCCGCAGCGGCAACCCTCAACATGTTTTCGACGGCCGCGCAGGCTGCCACCCGCACGATTGCCGGCATCGTGTTCCAGCAGGACCAATACATGAAGACCGTGCTTCTGGGCATGGCGGCGGCGGCCAAGACGTCCGGCGTCGAACTTCTCCAAGCCAACAGCGACAACAAGCTGGAGAAGGAATCCCAACTGATCGACACCTATATCGCCCGCGGCGTTCAAGCGATCGCGCTGACACCGCTGTCGGCTGACGGCTCCATCCCCGCCATCAAGAAGGCGGTTGATGCGGGCATCACCGTCATAACCTTCGGCACCACCGTCAACAGCGATCTGCCCAAGGCCTCCATCACCTCGTCGAACATCGACCTTGGCAATGCCACGGGCGACGCAGCCAGCGCCTTCCTCAAGACGCTCGCGCCCGACCGCAAGGTGAAGATTGCAACCGTTGCCTTCAAGTCGCTGCTGCCCGAACAGAGCAATGACCGCGTCAACGGCTTCCTCGACAAGGTGAAGGACCAGGTTGAAGTGGTGGCCGCGCAGGATGCCTAGCTGGCGGAAAAGGCCGTTGCCGTGGCAAGCGACATCCTCACCGCCCATCCCGATATCGAAGTGATCTACGCGGCAAATGAAGGTGGCACCATCGGTGCGGCCCAGGCCGTGAAGAAGGCGGGCCTTGCGGGCAAGGTCTTCGTATTCGGCATCGACGGCACCGAGCAGCTGGCCAACATGCTGCTGGACCCCGACAATGTGCTGCAGGCCGTGACAGCCCAGCAGCCCTTTGAAGTGGGCCGCCTGGCACTGGAAGCGGCGAATGCCGTTCTGGATGGCAAGACCGTTGAAGCCAAGCAGTCCGTGCCGGTGCTGCCGCTGACCCGCGGCAATCCCGACGGCGTCAAGACTTTCCTCGAAGGCCTGAAAGCGCTCAACTGATACTCCCCACAAGGTTCCGGGCTGGTGGCTGTGCCGCCGGCCCGGAGCAAAGGCATTGGACATGGCGGCACAGCAGTCAGCTTCCGGCAGGCTCGAATTTGAAGGCGTGAGCAAGGTCTATGGGCCAACCGTTGCGCTGAGCAATTTCACCCACGTGTTTGAGCCGGGCCGCGTGCATGCCCTGATGGGCAAGAACGGCTCCGGCAAATCCACCCTCGTGAAGATGCTGGCAGGCGCCACGCAACCCACTTTGGGCACCATCCGGGTCAATGGCCAGCCTGCCAATTTTACACGGCCGCATGATGCTTTCACGGCGGGCATCGTGACAGTGCACCAGGAACTTTCGCTCATTCCGGAATTATCCATCGGCGAGAACATCTTTTTGGGCCGGCTGCCGCAGAAGCGCCGTCTTGGGATCTCCGCGGTGGACTGGGACAGGTTGCACCGCCAGGCCGGCGCGCTGTTGCACGACATGGGGCTTGATCTCGATACGCACATGCCGGTGTCGCGCCTCAGCGTAGGCCAGCAGCAGGTGGTCGAGATCGCCAAGGCCATGTCCTACAACCCATCGATCCTGCTGCTGGACGAGCCCACCTCGGCCCTGGCCACGCGGGAAGTGTCGCAGCTTTTCGCCCTCATCCACCGCTTGCGGGAGAAGGGCGTGACCATGATCTACATCACGCACCGCATGAATGAATTGTTTGAGGTGGCCGACACCTGCACTGTGCTGCGCGATGGCAAGCGCATTGGTGCCGTGGAAATGAACCGCACCACGCCGGCTGAAGTGGTGGGCATGATGTTTGGCGAGGCTGCCCAGCAGAAGCGTCCCAAGCGCCGCGTCATCGACCGCACGGGAACACCCGTGATGGACGTGCGCAACCTCACGCGCGAGGGGCATTTCCACGATATCTCCTTCAGCCTGCACAAGGGCGAGATCCTCGGCATTGCGGGCCTCTTGGGCTCGGGCCGCTCGGAACTCTTGCGCGCCATCTTCGGCGCGGACCCTTTGACCGTAGGCGAGATCATGTTGGAAGGCAGGAAGATCGCCGCGCCAAGCCCCACCGTGATGCGCAGGGCGGGCCTTGGCTACACGCCCGAAAACCGCAAGGAGGTGGGGCTGGTGCAGCTTCTGCCCACCGCCGATAACCTGTGCATGTCCAGCTATTCCGCCATTGCGCCCTCGGGCCTGATCACCCGCGAGCATGAAGTGCCTTTTGTGCGCCGCCAGGTGGAAGACCTGCAGATCAAGGCAGGCGACACGGAAAACCCTGTATCGTCGCTATCAGGCGGCAACCAGCAGAAGGTAGTGATCGGCAAATGGCTGAACACCGCGCCCCGCGTGATGTTCTTCGACGAGCCCAGCCGCGGCGTGGATGTGCAGGCCAAGCGGCAGATCTTCGATATTATCTGGCAAAAGGCCGAGGCAGGCCTGTCCGCCCTGTTTGTCTCAACCGAGTTGGAAGAGGTCCTCGAAGTGGCAGACCGTGTGCTGGTCATGCAGCAGGGCAGGGTGGTCGGCGAAGTTGACCCGGCCAGTACAAGCCTCACCGAACTCTATCATCTCTGCATGGAAGGAACCCGCCAATGACTGCCGCAAGCCAAGCGCAGCGCCCCACCGCGGCCTATCTCGGCTTCCTCAAGAAGCGCCCCATGGAGGCCATCCTCCTGGTGCTGGTGATCTTCCTCATCTTCAGCGCGCCGGGCTTTGCCTCCATGGCCAATGTGCTCAACGTGCTGCGCACCGGCGCCATGCTGGGCATCATCGCGTTCGGCATGACCGCGGTGATCATCTCCGGCGAGATTGATCTTTCGGTGGGGGCGGGCGTGGCGCTTGCGGGCTGCATCGTCGCCTGGTTTGCAGCCACGTTCCGAGACAGCTGGGGCGGCTATCCTGCCGTCGCTGTTGGCTTGGTGGTGGCGGTGACCATCGGCTTCTTTCTGGGATACATGACCGGCCGCTTCCGCCAGTGGTTCAATGTGCCGACCTTTATCACCACGCTGGCCCTGTTCACCGCGCTGCGCGGGGCAGCCAACCTGATCACGGGCGGCTTTCCCATTTCAAACTTCCCGCCTGGATTTGATTTCTTCGGCGGCGGCTATCTCTTCGGCATTCCCTTTCCCGTCTATATCTTCCTCCTCACCTTTGCCTTCACCCACTTCCTCATGAACTACACAAGCTTTGGCCGCTCGGTCTATGCGGTGGGCGGCAACATGGAAGCGGCCCGCCTCTCGGGCATTGATGTGTGGAAGGTGAAAAGCCTGACGCTCGGCCTCACCGGCATTCTCACCGCGATTTCCGGCACCCTCATTGCCTCGCAGATCGGCTCCGGCACCGGCACCACGGCCACCGGCATGGAACTTGATGTGATTGCGGCTGTGATTATTGGCGGCACCTCGCTTTTCGGCGGCAAGGGCCGCATCTGGGGCACGCTCATCGGCGTGCTCTTCCTGGGGTGCATTTCCAATGGCATGACGCTGATGGATGTGAGTGAATACTGGCAATATGTGGTGCGCGGCGCGATCATTCTGGGGGCCGTGCTGTTGAACCAGGTTCTTGAACGGATGCAGTGAGCGGGGACAAAACATGGCGGAATTTTCGGGCAAGGTTGCAGTGGTCACGGGCACGTCGGGCATCGGCCTGGCCTGTGCAACGAAACTGGCGGAGGAAGGCGCGGCAGTGTTGGCCCTCGGCATTGATCCAAAGGCGAATGCCGCTTTTGATGCGCTGGCCGCCGCGCGCAAGCTCACCATGCAGTCCCGCCTCACGGATGTGTCCGAGGCCGGGCAGGTTGAGGCCGCTCTCGCCGAACTGGCGGCCCGCCATGGCCGGCTGGATGTCATCATCAATTCCGCGGCCATTCATCCCTTCGGCACGGTGACGAGCACCACGCCCGATGTCTGGGCCAGCTGCCTTGCCGTCAATGTGGGCTCCATCTACCTCACGGCCCATTATGGCATTCCGCTCATGGCCAAGTCCGGCGGCGGGGCGATCGTTAACATCGCCTCGGTGCAGGGCCATGCCTGCCAGCAGAATGTGGCAGCCTATGTGGCCACCAAGGGGGCCATTCATGCGCTCACGCGGGCCATGGCGCTGGATCACGCGGACCAGAAAATCCGGGTGAATTCGGTGAGTCCCGGCTCGGTGCGCACGCCGCTTCTGTCGCTTGCCGCCCGCACCTATGGCGGCCCCGGCGTTAGCGAAGAACAGGCCTTCCAGCGTTTCGGTGCAGCCCATCCCATCGGCCGCATCGGCGAACCGGAAGAGGTGGCTGATCTCGCCTGCTTTCTGGCCTCCAGCCGGGCGGGCTTCATCACGGGCAGCGACTACAAGATTGATGGCGGCCTCACGGCAGGCATCGGCGTGAAGTGACAGAAGGAGCAAGATGATGAAAATCGGTCTGGGCCTTTACCGTGAACAGCTGAACGCCGACAATTACCAGTTCGCCGTGCAGGCGGGCGCGACGCATATCGTGGCCCATCTCACCAATTACTTCGCCGGCAAGGATCCCAAGATAACGAGCGGCGAAGATGGCGGCTGGGGCGATTGCTCGGAAGACCGCCTGTGGAGCTATGAGGAACTCTCTGTCCTCGTGAAGGACATCCGCGCCGCTGGCCTGCAACTGGCGGCCATTGAAAACTTCTCGCCGAAATTCTGGTCCGACATTCTGCTCGATGGGCCCGAGCGCGCCAACCAGATGGAGGGCATGAAGCAGCTGGTGCGCGACGCGGGCCGGGCCGGCGTGCCCTGCATCGGCTATAACTTCTCGCTGGCAGGTGTCTTCGGCTGGACACGCGGCCCCTATGCCCGCGGCAATGCCCATTCCGTAGGCTTTGGCATCGAGCCGCGCGCCCTCGACGTGCCGATCCCCGATGGCATGGTGTGGAACATGCGCTATCGCAAACCCATTGCCGGGGCACCACCCGTCACCGCCTCATCAGAGCAGATTTGGGACCGGCTGAGCCGTTTCCTGAAGGAGCTTGTGCCCGTCGCTGAAAAGGCTGGTGTGATGCTCGCGGCCCACCCGGATGATCCGCCTGCCGACATGCTGCGCGGAACAGCCCGCCTCGTGAACCGGCCCGAGAAATATGACCGGCTGATGGACATTGTGCCGTCACCGGCCAATGGTCTTGAGCTATGCTTGGGTTCTTTGCAGGAAATGCCCGGTGGTGACATCTACAGCCATGTCCGCCGCTTCGCGCGGGCCGGGCGCATCGGTTACATTCACTTCCGCAATGTAAAGGGCAAGGTTCCCCGCTATGTCGAAACCTTCGTGGATGAGGGGGACATCGACATGGCGGAGATTGTGCGCATTCTGCGCGATGAGAATTATCAAGGCGTGCTGATCCCGGACCACACGCCCGCCATGAATTGCGCGGCTTCCTGGCACGCGGGCAAGGCCTTTGCGCTCGGATACATGCGCGCCCTTGTGCAGAATGCCGATGCGCTGGGCCCGGCGCGTCATGGTCATCAGATGCAGGCCGCAGAATGAGCGCGCCCGTGCAAGCCGGCCTCCGCTGTGTGGCCCCCGTGGGAGACAAGTGCGGTGAGGCCGCCACCTGGCATGCACCGGAGCAGGCCCTCTACTGGGTGGACTTGCAGCGCTTCCTCATCCACCGTTACGACCTTGCCACTCAATCCACCCGCTCATGGCATTTTGACGAACCGCCTGTCGCCCTGTCGCTCACCCGCGATCCGGACTGGTTCCTTGTGGCGCTGGCCTCGCGCCTCATCTATTGGAACCCGCGCACCGATGCCCGCATGCCCCATGGCTTTGTGCTCGAAGGGTCACCGGCCGTCCGCCTCAATGATGGCCGCAGCGATCCCGCCGGAAATTTCTGGGTGGGATCGATGAAGAACAACATCGCGCCCGATGGCTCGCTGATGGAGGCGGGCAAGGGGCTCGGCAAATTGTTTCGCATCACGCCCACGGGCGACGTGTCCGTCTGGCGCGAGGGCCTCGGCATCTCCAACACCCTGTGCTGGAGCCCCGATGCAAAGCACTTCTATTTTGGCGACACGCTGGAAAACACCATCTACCGCTATCGCTATGCCCGTGCCACGGCGGCGATCAGCGAAGAGACTGCCTTCTTCACGGGTGATCCGCGCGGTGCGCCGGATGGCTCATCCATGGACAGTGCCGGCAATCTCTGGAACTGCCGTTTCGGCGGGCGCGGCGTCATCTGCGTTTCACCTGAGGGAAAGGTGCTGAAGGTCATCGCGCTGCCGGTCAGCAATGCAACAACCTGCTGTTTCGGCGGGCCTGATCTCAAGACCCTGTTCATCACCACGGCATCCATCGTGTCACCGGAAAGCGACCGTCTTGCCGGCAGTCTCTTTGCCATCGCAGTTGATGTGCCAGGCCAGCCGGAAAACCATTTCGCTGGCAAGCCATGAGCGGCGGTTCCCCCGTCCGCAGGCACCTCGCCTGGTCCCATGGCCGGCTGGAGGTGCAATTGCAGGCCGGCATGTTGGGCCCGGTTCACTTTGTTCTTGCCGATGGCCGCGAAGTCAGTCCTTTGCAAGTGGCCCCCTGGCATAACGACCCGCAGCGCCTGGCCTTGCCAGTCATTCTGCAAGGCCTGCGCGGGGAATGGCCCTGTGTTCCCTTTGGTGCGGATGCAGAGCGGCAGCTGCCGCCGGACTGGCAGCCGCAGGGGGAGAGCTGTGCCGGGGCCGATGTGCCCCATGGCTGGTCATCCAACAATGACTGGCACTGGCTGGACAGCGCGTCTGATGAGATCGCGCTCGCCTGCACCTATCCGGATGATCACCCCATCGCGGAACTGCGCCGTCGCATCAGGCCAGTCGCCGGAAAACCCGCCGTCGCCATCACGCTGGAGGTGGGCCCGCGCCGGGATTGCCGCCTGCCCCTCGGCCTGCATCCCACCTTCCGGTTGCCGGAAGAGGTGGGCGCGGTGACGGTCGAACCCGGGCAGCATGGTAAGGTCTTCAGCTTTCCGGGCGATGTGGAACCGGGCGCCAGCCTGTTTCCCGCCGCTGCCGTGTTTGAAAACCTGGAGTCCGTCACGAAACGCAATGGCCAACTGGCCTATGCGGATCAGCTTCCCTTTGCGGACGACATTGAAGACCTGCTGCAGATCACTGGCAGTGCGGGAAGCTTGGCCTTGCACTACCGCAAGGAAGGCTTCCGCGCCCATGTGAGGTGGAATGCCAAGGCCTTCCCGAGTGTGCTGCTGTGGTTCAGCAATCGCGGCCGCAAACACTATCCATGGAATGGCAGGCATCTCGCTTTGGGCGTGGAGCCGGTCTGCTCGGCCTTCGATCTGGGCCCGGCCATCTCCTGCGGGGCCAATCCCATCGCGCAATCGGGAACACCAACTGCCATGGCCTTCAAGGCCGGCCAAAGCGCGTTCTTCGATTTGGAAATCTCTGTCAGCCCCGCGGTTTGACGGCGCCCTGCATTTCGCATGACGCTTCTTCGCAGGCGGTTCGTTGTGGCGTGCCGGGCAGGGGATTCAGAAATCCAGCCATGACGCCCGAAGATCATTGCACTTGGGGGAGGGGTCCTATAATACTAATATAACAGGAGTGCCCCACGTGACCACCTCCCATCACACCTCCCCCGCCCGTTCGCCGATGCTGCGGCTTCACGCGTCAGACAATGTTGTTGTTGCGACGCGGATTGTGGAGAAGGGGGAGGGGGTTGAGGGTGTTGTGGCGGGGTCCCGCATTCCGCGCGGCCACAAGATGGCGGCGGTGGCGATTGCGCCGGGGGAGGCGGTGCGCAAGTTCGGCCAGATCATCGGCTTCGCCAAGGGGGCCATTCAGCCGGGCGACTGGGTGCACGAGCACAATGTCGTCATGGGCGAACTCTCGCACGACTATGGCTTTGGCCGCGAGGCGAAGCAGGAGCCCTGCTGCCGGAACAGGAGCGCGCCACCTTTGAGGGCTACCGCCGCAAGAACGGCAAGGTCGGCACCCGCAACTATATCGGCATCATGACCTCGGTGAACTGCTCGGCCACGGTCGCTGCCCACATCGCCCGCGAGGTGGAGCGCCAGGGCCTGCTCGACCCCTATCCCAATATTGATGGGGTGATTGCGCTCACCCAGGACAATGGCTGCGTCATCGACTATCGCGGCGTCATCTTCGACACCTTCAAGCGCACCGCCTGGGGCTATGCCACCAACCCCAACATGGGCGGCGTGATGATGGTGGGCTGGGCTGCGAGGGCTTCCAGATCCCGCGCTTCAAGGAGGCCTACAAGGTGGAGGAGAACGAGCTGTTCCGCACCATGACCATCCAGGAGACGGGCGGCACGCGCAAGACGGTGGAGAAGGGCGTCGCCTATGTGAAGGAGATGCTGGCCGCCGTGAACGACGTGAAGCGCGAGACCTGCCGGGCGTCTGACCTTGTGGTGGCCCTGCAATGCGGCGGCTCCGATGGCTATTCCGGCATCACCGCCAATCCGGCCTTGGGGGCGGCGGTTGACCTTCTGGTGCAGCATGGCGGCACGGCCATCCTGTCGGAGACGCCGGAGATCTATGGGGCGGAACATCTCCTCACCTGCCGCGCCGCCACCAAGGAGGTGGGCGAGAAGCTGGTGGGCATCATCAAGTGGTGGAGGACTATACCCGCCGCAACAACATGGAGATGAACAACAACCCTCTCCCGGCAACAAGCTGGGGGCCTCACCACCATCCTGGAGAAGTCGCTGGGGGCGGCGGCCAAGGGCGGCACCACCACCCTGCAGGCGGTTTACAACTATGCCGAACCGGTGACGGCCAAGGGCTTCGTCTTCATGGATACACCGGGCTATGATCCGGTTGGGGCCACAGGCCAGGTGGCAGGGGCGCCAATGTCATGTGCTTCACCACGGGCCGGGCTCTGCCTATGGCAACAAGCCCTGCCCCTCCATCAAGCTCGCCACCAACACGCCCATCTACACCCAGATGATCGAGGACATGGACATCAACTGCGGCGATGTGGTGGAGGGGTGCCGCTGGCCGGAGCGGGCAAACAGATCTTCGACCTCATCCTCAAGACGGCCTCCGGCCAGAAGACCAAATCCGAAGCCCTGGGCTATGGCGAGAATGAATACGTCCCCCTGGTACATCGGCGCCGTCATGTAAGGGGCGGGCGTGCCCGGCTCATTTCCGCGCCTTGGCCGGAGGCTCATCCCCTTGCCGGTCCAAAAGCCGCACGGCATTTGAATAGGCCTTGTCGAGATGCTCTCGGCCATGGTGAGGCGCGCCTGCTCCGGGTCGCCGCTGTTGAGTGAACGGATGATCTTGCGGTGCTGGTCCAGCGTGGCCTCGGCTTCGCCGGGGTGCGGCAAGGCCAGGTGGCGGCAGCGGTCCAACTGGGCCTTGGAAATTTCAATGGCCCGCCACAGCCGGTGTAGGTTGATCTCGGCGATATAGCGGTGAAACTCATCGTCCGTGGCGATGGCCCGGACATAGTCCTTGGCGTCGATAAAGCGGCCGTGCCGCAGCAGCAGGTCTGACAGGTTGTCGGCGTGAAGCTGCGTCATATGGGCAACCGCCTGGGCCGCGCTTTCCATTTCAAGGGCGCGGCGCACCACATAGGCCTGGCGCACTCCTCGCGGTCCAAGGGGGCCGCCCGCGTGCCGGACTGCGCCACCACTTCAACCAGGTGTTCGTCGCTCAGCTTCTTGACCGCTTCACGCACCGGCGTGCGCGACACCTTGAGCGCGGAGGCGATGTTCTTCTCGTCAATAACGCCACCCGGCGGAATCGTTCCCGTGACGATCTCCGCGCGCAGAAGATCATAGATTTGATCCCGCATGGAGCGCCGCCGGTCCAGCCGGGCTTTAGGAAATCTGCTTGTCATAATGTGAAGTCGCTTCTGTCACACTAATATATCAGTCTGGACAAGCAATCGGCTTTGTGCGTTAATGCCAAAAAACAAGCAGGCGGGAGAGCGTCGTGGCAGAGAAGAATAATTTTCGAAATTGCATAATGCGATGTGGCCCGGATTGGTTGGCAAAGGCCTGATTCTGAGCCGGGCATCGCGCTTGATACCCTCATCGACCTCACGGCAAAAGCCGAAGTTGACGGCGTGAAGTTTGACGGTATCGACATTTTTCACGTTGCCCCCCACACCAACATTGATTTCACTGATGATGAAGTAAAGCAACTGGCGGACAAGGTGCGCCGCCGCAACCTCAACATCGGTTCGATCGTGGCACCGGTCTGGCCGTTGGTGGGGGCGGTCCGCCATGGGGTCAACCGTTGACCGCAAGAAGTTCGTGGCCAATGTCGAGAAGTCCTGCAAGCTGGGCAAGCGCCTGCGTGACCTGGGCGTGCGCCACTACGGCGTGGTGCGCATTGATTCGGCCGTGGGTCCCGGCGAATGGGCCAAGGACCCTGCGGGCAACACCAAGAAGATTGCCAAGACTTTCCGCGAAGCCTGCAGCGTCGCCGCCGACTATGGCGAGCGCCTCGCCGCTGAAGGTGAAATCTGCTGGGGGGCATGCATTCCTGGAAGGACATGATCAACACGCTGGAGGAAACCGACCGGCCGCAGACCATCGGCTTCCAGGCGGACATGGCCCATACCCTGCTTTATACCATGGGTTACAACGCGCCGAAATCGCGCCTGCTGCCAGCCAAGTTTGATTGGAAGAGCAAATCCAAGCTGGACGAAGCACTGAAGAAAATGACCGATGCGCTTCGCCCCTGGACCATTGATTTCCATGTGGCCCAGAATGACGGCACCGTGAAAGGCCTTGGCTATCACGACAAGACCGGCAAGCACTGCATGGTCACCGATCCCAAGGGCAAGCTCGATATTCCCAAGCACGCCGGTTACTGGTTGCGGGACGGCAATGGCGAACTGACCAAGGCCTTCCGCCACATCTGCTGGGATGGCTGCATGTTCCCCAACGACACCATGCTGCAGCAGAAAACCTGGAACGATGTCCTCGCCGCCATGATCAAGGTGCGCGACAAGCATGGCTGGGTGGCGTGATGGCGAAGAAACCGCTCAACATCGGCATGGTGGGCTATGGCTTCATGGGCCGCGCCCACTCCAACGCCTTCGCCCAGGCCGGCCATTTCTTTGACTTGCCCTACCAGCCCGTTCTGAAAGCAGCCGCAGCCCGCGATGCCGGCAAGCTCAAGGCCTTTGCCGATCAATGGGGCTATCAATCCACCGAGACAGATTGGCGCAAGCTGATTGACCGCAAGGACATTGATCTCATCGACATAGCCGCGCCCAACGACATGCACATGGAAATTGCCTTGGCGGCCGCTGCCGCAGGCAAAATGGTGATGTGCGAAAAGCCGCTGGGCCGCAACGCTGCCGAGAGCCGCACGATGGTGGAGGCTGTGGCCAAGGCCAAGGTGCCCAACATGGTGTGGTACAACTACCGCCGCATTCCCGCCGTGACGCTGGCCAAGCAGCTCATTGACGAAGGCCGCCTTGGCAAGATCTTCCATTACCGCGCCAAGTTCCTGCAGGACTGGACCATTTCGGCGGACCTGCCGCAAGGCGGGCAGGGCCTGTGGCGGCTGGATGTGGGCGTGGCCGGATCCGGTGTGACCGGCGATTTGCTGGCCCACTGCATCGACACCTCACTCTGGCTCAATGGTGCCATCACCAGCGTTGTTGGCCTCACCGAAACCTTCATCAAGGAACGCCACCACAATCTCACCGGCAAGACCGAGAAGGTGGGCATCGATGACGCGAGCCTCTTCCTGGCGCGCTACGCAAACGGCTCACTCGGCAATTTCGAAGCCACGCGCTATGCGCGCGGCCACAAGGCACTTTACACACTGGAGATCAATGGCGAGAAGGCTTCCATTTTCTGGGACCTGCACGACCTGCACCGCCTGCAATATTTCGATCACCGCGACGAAGGCCGCACCCGCGGCTGGCGCTCCATCCATGTGACGGATGGCGACCACCCCTACATGGGCAAGTGGTGGGTGCCCGGTCTGCAGATCGGATACGAGCACTCCTTCATCCATCAGGCCGCTGATTTCATTCAGGGCCTCGACAGCAAGACACCCGCCGCCCCCACCTTCAAGGATGCTTTGGCCACCGATCTGGTGACCGATGCCGTTCTCAAGTCAGCGGCCAGCCGCAGCTGGGAGACCGTGACCTAGGGGATGCACACAAGACACCCTCCGCCGGAACACCCCGGCGACGGATGTAAGACGAACGTCTAGCGACAAAGGTTCACAAAGGGAGGAACATCAATGTTAAGGCGTCATTTCTTGCTTACCACGGCCAGTGCCGCGCTGGCCCTGACCAGCACAATGACCTTGCCGGTCATGGCCGACGACCAGGAACTCAATATTTTCTGGGCGGAATGGGATCCCGCAAACTATCTGCAGGAACTGGTCAACGATTTCACAGCCGAAACCGGAATCAAGGTGACGGTGTCCACCACACCCTGGTCCGACTTCCAGACCAAGGCCTTCACTGAACTCAATGCCAAGGGCGACTCCTATGACATGATCATCGGTGACTCCCAGTGGCTGGGCGTGGGCTCCGAGCAGGGCCATTGGGTCGACCTCACCGACTTCTTCACCAAGCACGACCTGAAGAACAAGTTCCTGGAAGCCACCGTCAAGGGCTATGCCGAATATCCTGCGGCCAGCGGCAAGTATTGGGCCATTCCGCTGGAAGGCGACGTGAACGGCTGGGCCTACCGCAAGGATTGGTTCGAGGATCCCAAGGAAATGGCGGCCTTCAAGGCCAAGTATGGCTATGACCTTGGCGTGCCGAAGGACCAGAGCCAGCTGCGCGACATCGCCGAGTTCTTCAACCGTCCGGATGAAAAGCGCTACGGCGTGGCGCTCTACACCGACAACTCCTACGACGCCATGGCCATGGGCGTGGAACAGACCATCTTCACCTCGGGTGGCAGCCTGGGTGACTATGCCACCTACAAGGTGGACGGCCTTGTGAACTCCAAGGAATCAGTGGCTGGCCTGCAGGCCTACCATGACCTGTTCAAGTTCACGCCTCCGGGCTGGAACAAGGCCTTCTTCGCCGAAAACAACCAGGCCATCACCGAAGGCCTGGCGGCCATGTCGATGAACTACTTCGCCTTCTTCCCTGCCTTGGCCAACCCCAAGACCAACCCGCATGCGGCGGCCACTGGCTTCTTCGCCAACCCGCCGGGCGTGAATGGTGCCAAGTTTGCCGCCTTGGGCGGGCAGGGCGTCTCCGTCGTGTCCTATTCCAAGAAGCAGGACCTGGCGATGAAGTTCCTGGAGTGGTTCGTGAAGGACGAAACCCAGAAGCGCTGGGCCGAACTGGGTGGCTATACCTGCTCGAAGGCGGTGCTGACTTCGCCCGAGTTCCTGAAGGCCACGCCTTACAACCAGGCCTTCTATGACTCGATGAGCATCGTCCGCGACTTCTGGGCCACGCCCGAATATGCCGAACTGCTCGACCAGTTGAACAAGCGCATCTATCCCTTCGTCATCAGTGACCAGGGCACCGCCCAGGAAGCGCTGGATGGCGTCGTGAAGGATTGGACGGCGACCTTCAACAAGTACAACCGCTACAAGTAACATCTGCCTGCGGGCCGGGGCACGCCAATTGCCCCGGCCCGCATCTCAGGCGCGCATGAACGGAGAATACGATTGAGCACTGCGACATCCCCCATGTCACCCGATGCCAAGCGCTCAGTAAACCGGGGCATCAGTGATCTGGCTTTGCGGAATCTCTTCATCATTCCGACTGTGGCCTTCCTGATCATCTTCAACATTTTCCCGCTGATCTATTCCCTCGGCTATTCCTTCACGGATTTTGCCGCGAACCAGAACCGGCCCTGGTCCTTCGTGGGGCTTCAGAACTACCGTGACCTTTTGGCCGATGAGCAGGTCTGGTCCAACTTCATCATCACCGCGAAATATGTGATCATTTCTGTCACGGGGCAGATGCTCGTGGGCTTCGGCATGGCCATGCTGCTCAACCGCACCTTCGCCTACAAGGGCTTCGTCACCACGCTTCTGCTCTTGCCCATGATGATGTCGGCAGCTGTTGTCGGCCTGTTCTGGCAGCTGCTCTATTCACCCAGCTGGGGCCCCATCAACTACATCGTCGGCCTTGGCGACTTTGGCCTGCTCGCCAATGCTGACACCGCGCTTTATGCCGTGGCCATCACCGACATCTGGATGTGGTCGCCCTTCGTGATGCTGCTGTCCCTCGCCGGGCTTTCAGCGGTGCCCAAACATCTCTACGAGGCCGCCGCCATCGACCGCGCCAGCAGCTGGTACACCTTCACACGCATCACCCTGCCGCTCGTTTCGCCGCTGCTTCTGATCGCGCTCATTTTCCGCACCATGGAAGCCTTCAAGACCTTCGATCTGGCCTATGTGCTGAGCGTGCAGCCTACAACGGAACTCATCTCCATCAAGCTTTACAGGCTGGCCTTCCAGCAGTGGGACACGGGGCGCTCCTGCGCGCTCGCCTACATCGTGCTGATCATGGTGCTCGCCATCACCAACATCTACGTCAAATACCTCAACAAAGTGAAGGAGCGCTGAGCCATGGGCATGGTCCGTCCTGCCAGCCACGCCGCCTTCAACCGCATCGCCATCGCGGCGGTGCTGGTGCTGACGATTGTCTTCCTGTCGCCGATCTACTGGATTGCCTCCACCTCCTTCAAGGCGCGCTCAGTGGCCACCTCGGTGCCACCCACGGTGTTTTTCACGCCGCAGATCACGCCCTATGTGAAGCTTTTCACCAAGCGCGTGCAACTGACGGCGGACGTGGACCCGGCAAAATACGAGGCCGCTCCCTGGTGGGAAAAACTTGTCTATGATGGTGGCGAGCGTGTGCTGCGCACCGGCACAACGCCGCAGCTTTCGCCCTATCCCAGCCGCTTTCAAAACAGCCTCATCGTGGCCATCACCAGCACGTTGCTGGCGGTGGGCCTTGGCACCTTCACGGCCTATGGTTTCTCGCGGTTCAAGATGAAGGGCGAGGATGATCTCCTGTTCTTCATTCTCTCCACCCGCATGTTGCCACCTGTCGTGGTGGCAATCCCCATGTTCCTCATGTACCGGGCCGCGGGTCTCACCGACACGCACATTGGCCTCATCATCATGTATGTGGCTTTCAACCTGTCCTTCTCGGTGTGGCTGATGAAGGGCTTCATGGATGAAATCCCCAAGGAATATGAAGAAGCGGCCCTGGTGGACGGCTACACGCGGCTGCAAGCCTTCTTCAAGATCGTGCTGCCGGAGGCCGCAACAGGCATCGCCGCCACGGCCGTGTTCTGCTTCATCACGGCCTGGAACGAATATGCCTTCGCCCTCATCCTCACCAGCCGCAACGCGCAAACAGCGCCTCCCTTCATTCCGGCCCAGGTGGGATCCGGCCTCATCGACTGGACGACGATTGCCGCAGGCTCCGTGCTGTTCCTGCTGCCAGTGGCACTCTTCACCTTCCTGCTCCGCAACCATCTGCTGCGCGGCGTGACCTTTGGAGCCATCCGCAAATGAGCAATTCCTCTCAGAGCTTTGGCGGGATCAGCGTCAAATATCTCGAACCCGCCTCCATCTGGATCATGGTGCTGGGCATCATCGCGCTGTGCCAGCCTTTCAGCATGGCGCTGCATCAATACGGCGTCACCATCGTGCTCATTGGATTGATCGGCTTCAACATCTTCTCGAAGATCAAGCCGCCCGTGCAGGGCGACAGGTAAGTTTCATGGCTGAGATTGTTCTGCGCGACATCGAGAAGTATTTCGGCGATGTCTATGTTATCCGGAAACTGAACCTCACCATCAAGCAGGGTGAGTTTGTGGTGCTGCTCGGGCCCTCGGGCTGCGGCAAGACCACGACGCTGCGCGCCATTGCGGGGCTTGAGGATATCACCTCGGGTGACATCCTGATTGATGGCAAGCCCGTGCAGGATCTGGAGCCCGGCCACCGCGACATCGCTTTCGTCTTCCAGCTCTTTGCGCTCTATCCGCACCTCACCGCCCATGACAACATCGCGTTCCCGCTGCGGGCCACGCGCGAGCGCCCGGAAGACGTGGCGGCCAAGGTGGCGGCGGTCGCCAAGTCCCTGCAGATCGAGCATCTCCTCTCCAAGCGGCCCTCGGCACTCTCCGGTGGTGACATGCAGCGCGTGGCCATTGGCCGGGCCCTGGTGCGCCGCCCAAAGGCCATGCTGATGGACGAGCCGATCGGCGCGCTGGATGCCAAGCTGCGCGAGGAGATGCGCGTGGAACTGAAGCGCCTGCATGTGGAGAACAATTCCACCACCGTCTATGTCACCCATGACCAGGTTGAGGCCATGGCGCTTGCCGACCGCGTGGCGATCATGAACGAAGGCGTGCTGCAACAGGTGGGCACACCGGACGAGGTTTACAACAATCCGGCCAATCTCTTTGTGGCACAATTCGTGGGCAGCCCGGTGATGAACATCACGCCGGCGCGCCTGTTGGCGGGCAAGGGCAAGGCCACGTTGGCGGTTGGTGCCGACAAGGCGGGCTTTGATGTACCGGCTGATTTCCTGCGTCAGATTGAGCAGGCGGGCGGAGATCCGGCCAATGTCATTCTGGGTATCCGGCCAGAGGGTCTGATCGTCAGTCAATCAGGCAGCAAGGACAAAGGCGGCCTTGCCGCCACCGTGCAATTGATCGAGCCTTTGGGCTCCCATGACATCGTTGATCTTGATTTCGGCGGCACAGTGTTGCGGGCCCGCACCGCCAGTGGCCGTCTCGGCAAGCTCGGAGAGAAGGTTACAGTTGCGCTGGATCCAGGCCACGTCCGCTTCTTTGAACCGCGAACCGGCAACTCTTTTCAGGTGAAGTACGGCCATGGCGCAAATTGAACTGAAGGATGTCACCAAGCGTTTTGGTGCGCATGCCGCGCTGGATGGCCTGTCGTTGCAGGTGGCCGATGGCGAGTTCTTCGTGCTGTTGGGGCCCACGGGCGCCGGCAAGACCACGGTTCTCCGCACCATCGCGGGGCTGGAGCAGCCCACCTCCGGCAGCGTCTGGATTGGCGGTGAGGATGTGATGAACCAGACCGCCGCCGAGCGCGATGTGGCCCTGGTGTTCCAGTATTACTCGCTCTATCCGCGCTACACGGTGCGGGACAATCTCGCCTTTCCTCTGCGCTCCAAGGTGCGGCAAATGCCTGAAAGCGAAATTGCCGCGCGCATCAGTTGGGCCGCCAAGACCTTGCGCATCGAGCACCTTCTGGACCGCAAGACCGACAGGCTGTCCGGCGGCGAAATGCAGCGCGTCTCAATCGGCCGCGCCATTGTGCGCGAGCCGCGCGCCTTCCTGATGGATGAGCCGCTCTCCAATCTGGATGCAAAGCTGCGCGAGGCCCTGCGTGGTGAATTGAAGAACCTGCAGAAGCGCCTCAAATCCACTTTCCTCTTCGTCACCCATGACCAGATCGAGGCGCTCTCCATGGGTGACCGCATCGGCGTCATGCAGAACGGCAGCATCATGCAGGTGGGCATGCCCCATGAAATCTATGGCCGGCCCAACAGCATGTTCGTGGCGAGTTTTGTGGGAACGCCATCCATGAGCTTCATCCCCGCCGAAGTCGCGGGCGGCGTCGTGACAGCTCTGGGCCGCAAGCTTTCCGTGCCGCTGGCCAAAGGTGTGGCCAATGGCAAGGCCCATGTCGGCCTGCGCGCCGAGGATGTGCTGATCGGGCCCAAGCTGCCACACAGCGGGGTCATCCACGAGGTTGAGAATTTCGGTGTGGAGAAGATCGTCACGCTGCGCAGCGGTGATCACTTCATTCGCGCCGCAGTTCCGGCGGCCACGGCAACGCCGCTGGGCGGCCCGGTGACATTTGACATGAAGCCCGGCAAAATCCATTGCTTCGACGCCGCAAGCGGACGGCGCATCAACGCAGAAGGACAGTGACGATGAGGTTTGCGGGCCGCAGGGCCGTGGTGACAGGCGGCCTCTCCGGGATTGGCGAAGCCGTGCTCAAGCGCATCATCGCGGAAGGCGGCAAGGCCGTGGCTTGGGATGTGAATGGCGGCATCAAGACCGACATTTCCGATCTTGCTTCGGTGGAAAAGGCCGTGGCCGAAACCGTGAAGCAGCTGGGCGGCATCGACATTCTCGTCAACAGCGCGGGCATCACCGGCCCCACCGTGCCGGTGGATGGCTTTCCCATTGATGGCTGGCTCAAGACCATGGCCGTCAATGTGAACGGCACGTTCTTCACAAACCGCGCCGTGCTGCCGCTGATGATCGCGCAGAACTATGGCCGCATCGTCAATATTGCCTCCATTGCCGGCAAGGAAGGCAACCCCAATGCCTCGGCCTATTCGGCTTCGAAGGCGGCGGTCATCGGTTTCACCAAGTCACTGTCCAAGGAAGTGGCGAAATACAACATCACCGCAAACTCCGTCACACCCGCCGCGGTGCGCACGGCGATCTTTGACCAGATGCCGCAAAGCCATATTGATTTCATGCTCTCCAAGATCCCGAAAGGCCGCTTCGGAACCGTGGAGGAAAATGCCGCCCTCATCTGCTTCCTCGCATCAGAGGAATGCTCTTTCTCCACCGGAGCCGTCTTCGACATTTCGGGTGGCCGCGCCACCTATTGATCAGGCCTTGCGTTTCCGCGCCAGGGCTTCTGCTCCTGCAAAGCCACGCTGATAGACATTCTGTTCCGTACGCGGAATGAGAATGAGGTCGTCCTGCGCGCTGGCATCCCAGTCGCCGGTCCACACACCGAAAGTGCTGCGGCTGGCCGTCACCGGCCACAGCCTGAAGCCCGAGACATAGTTGATCCACGGTATCTCACACTGCGTGATGCGGTAGGAGAGCGAGTGGTCAAGATCGGAAAGATGCAGGAGCTGCTCGTTCAGATGCCCTTCGCCGAAATAGAAGTCACGCGTTGCGGAAACCTTGTCGGAGCGTTCGCGCTTCAGCATGTGCATTTTGGTGATGTCGCTGTGCCAAGCGCCCATGCCTGCAAAATCGCGCATGATGCCCCAAATGGACTCGAGCGGCGCCTTGATGTGACGGGAGGTCCACACCTTGTTGGGCTGGCCACCCGTCCAGCGGGTTGATGGATCCGCCTCGTTGGGCTTTGCCTTGGCAACGATGCGCGCCAGATTGGCGAAGTTGGCGGCAAACACGTCCTTGGAGATGATGCGCTCATATTTGCCCTCATCGCCCGGGCCCTCATCGAATGTGGCTGTCCATTCCGCGAAGGTTTCATTGCTGTGGGTGACAGGATAAAGCCGTAGTGTCGCCAGATAATTGCGCACCGGGAAGGCGGGCTTTTCGAAATTGTAGGTGAAGGTCCAGTTGGCATCATCGAGCGTCAGCAGCCGCTCGCGGATATGCTCGCCATCACGGGTGTGGAACGAGCGCACACAGCCCACCACATCGGCTGCCAGCCCGCCCTCGATCTTTGACCGCGCGATGGAAGGTGCCCAGGAGGGCAGGCCGTTGAAATCCCGCACATGGTCCCAGACGGTTTCGACGGGGGCTTTCAGGATGATGGATGCATAGGCACGGGCCATGGTGTTTCCTCAAAACGTGATTCGCTTGAAGGCGCGGGTCTGTTCCGTGAGCGCTGTTTCAACGGGCAGGCGCTCCATGGAGCTGGCGCCATAGAAGCCATTGATGCCCGGCGTGTGGGCCAGCACATATTGCGCATCGGCGGGCGATGAAATGGGCCCGCCATGGCACAGCACAATCACATCCTTGCGCACCTTGCGGGCGGCCTCGGCCCAGCCCGCGATCAGCGCCGGGCAGTCCTTCAGCTTGACGGCGGTTTCGGCCCCGATGCTGCCGCCCGTGGTCAGCCCCATATGGGCCACAATGATGTCGGCCCCCGCGGCCGTCATGGCTGAGGCTTCATCGGCGTTGAAGACATAGGGCGTGGTGAGCATGTCCTTGGCATGGGCCTTGGCGATGAGATCAACCTCCAGCCCATAGCTCATGCCGGTTTCCTCCAGGTTCTGCCGCAACACGCCATCGATCAGGCCAACCGTGGGAAAGTTCTGGATGCCAGAAAAGCCCATGGCCTTGAGGTCGTCGAGAAAGTGATCCACCAGCAGGAAAGGGTCCGTGCCATTCACCCCGGCCAGCACAGGGGTTTTTTGCACCACGGGCAGCACCTCGCGGGCCATGTCCTTCACGATCTCATTGGCGTTTCCATAGGCCAGAATGCCCGCCAGCGAACCGCGCCCCGCCATGCGGTAGCGGCCCGAGTTGTAAATGACGATCAAGTCAATGCCACCCGCTTCCTCGCATTTGGCGGAAAGGCCGGTGCCCGCCCCGCCGCCAATGATCGGCTCCTTGCGGGCGATCATGGCCCGGAATTTTTCGAGCAGCTGTTGGCGTTCAAAGCGGGGCATGGGCACTCTCTCTCATCTCGCGGAAGGCCTGCAGGGCGGCCTGTGCAAAGGCTGCTTCGTTGATGTGGGCGTCAATTTCCAGAAGCTTGCGGCGGGGATCGGCATTCCAGCCCTTGCGGATCGCTGCAAACAGGGCGGCATCCGCAGCAGGATCATGGAAGGCCTGGCCTTCCGCATCCAGGGCGGAAACGCCTTTCAGCGGCAGCAGAAAACGAACGGGCCCGGCCATCCGGTTCAGGCGCTCCACAATGAACTGGCCGATGGCCGTGTTCTCTTCGGGCGTGGTGCGCATCAGGGTGACTTGCGCATTGTGCACATGGAAATGCCGTTGGGAAAATCGGGCGGGAACCGTTTCGCGCGGACCAAAGTTCACCATGTCGCAGGCCCCCACGGAACCCACATAGGGAATGGCGTGGCGCTGAAAGCAGCCAAAACGGTCCGCCGTGCAGGGCAGCACTCCGCCAAACAGATAATCCGCCACTTCCGTTGTGGTCACGTCAAACACGCCGGAAAACAGCCCGCTATCCGCCAGTTTTTCAAAGCACTGTCCGCCCGTGCCCGTGGCGTGAAAGACAAAGCATTCGTGGTCAGCCTCCAGGGCCTGCCGCAATTGGGTGACGAGAGGCGTGGTGACGCCGAACATTGTGAAGCCAAGGGCGGGCAGGGTGGCCCCTTGTGTGGCTTTCAGGTTCAAGGCCATGCCAGCGGCGGCATGGGCGGCATTGGCAATCACCTTGCGGGTGATGGCATTGAGCCCCGCAATGTCCGCCACCGAATGCATGAGCGCAATATCTGTGGGGCCGACGTAAGGGGCCACCTGGCCAGAGGCCATGGTAGAGAGCATCAACTTAGGCAGGCCCACCGGCAGGCTGCGCATCGCTTCGGTGACAAGCGCCGTGTTGCCGCCACCACCCAGGCCCAGAACCGCGCCGATATCCTTGCGCGTGGCGAGGAAAACACCAAGCGCCTCGGCCATGGCGCTGATCGCCTGACCCCGGTCCTTCAGGCCGAGAACAGCCGCGGCACCTTTGGGGTGATGTTCAGCCACCTGCGCTGCCGGCACATCCGCGGGCCCCGTGCCGACCGTTGAGACATCAATCAACACAGCCTCGGCACCGGCCTCTTTGACGCAGGCGCAGGCATAGGCGAGCTCCGGGCCCTTGGTGTCACATGTGCCGACGACGTAAACCTTCACCGCGCGCGGGCCCACCCCTGTTTCATGTTCAGGATGCCTTTCTTCCACACCTCGTCGCGGTTGGGGAAGAAGTCGCGCCACACGCGGGTGGCCGCCGCCAGGGCAGGCATGGCGCGGCCAAAGGCCTCGATGGTCATGGTGCCATCATACTTCGCAGCCTTCAGAGCCTTGTAGGTGGCGGCAAGCGGCGTGTGGCCCTTGCCGGGCGTGCCGCGGTCATTCTCCGAGATGTGCACATGGATCAGATGGCGGCGGATGGTCTTGATGGCACCGACAGGGTCCTTTTCCTCGATATTGGCATGGAACGTGTCGTACATCGCCTTGATCGCCGGATGATCCACCTCGTCGAGGTAGTCCGCCAGCTGTTGCATGGTGTTGAGGAAATAGGTCTCGAAGCGGTTGAGCGCCTCAAGGGAAAGCCGCACGTTCTTTTTAGCCGCGTGGTCGCCAACCGCCCGGTGAAAGGAAAGGCCGCGCTTGCGCTCGGCCGGCGTGGGGCCTGAACCGGTGAAGAAGCCAAGCTCTGAATGCATGGGTCCACCCAGAATGGGAGCGCCGAGCGCGGCATTGCAATCCACCACCCACTTGGCCCAGTCGCGCGCTGCGTTGCGCGTGGCAGCATCCGCCGCAAGCGGATGCTTGCCCTGCACCATCACGCTGACCGTGCTGCGCTCCAGCCCGATCTTGTCGAGTAATTCGCCGAGCCGCGCGTAATGTTCCGGGCTGCCCTCGAAGATCGGGATTTCCACGCTGTCATAGCCAGCCTTCTTCAGCGCGCGCATGACGGGGGCATGATCCTCCGTCACATGGGCTGTCCACAAAAGCATGTTGAAGCCGAATTTCATGTGTCCTCCCCGCAGTGTGGTCCACCGCGCTGCCCGTTCCAGCCCAACCTCCCGAAGCGGGCACAGGGTTGATACACTAATATATCAGATGCGGCTAGGGGGAGGGTCCTCCCAGTGGGCGAATCCTCGCATGGCCGACCGGAACGAACTTGCCCCGCCTGCGTTTGCCATGAGGAGTTTTCCCATGGCAGAGATACGTTCCTTCTGGAAAGGCCATCTGCGGCTGTCGCTTGTATCCATTCCTGTGCGCATGGTGACCGCCACCAAGAGGGAGCGCGAGATCCATTTCCACCAGATCCATCGCGCCTCCAAGCAACGCATCAACTACACGAAAACAGCACCGGGCGTCGGTGAGGTGGACAAGGACGAGATCGTCCAGGGCTTTGAAGTCGAGCCCGGGAACTACGTGCTGCTGGAAGATGAAGAATTGAACGCGCTGAAACTGGAGAGCCGGCACACAATTGAGCTCGCTGACTTCGTGGATGTCAGCGATATTGATCCCCTCTATTTCGACAAGCCCTATTACCTGCTGCCTGATGGCGAAGCAGCGGAAGAGGGCTATCGCGTCATTCGAGATGCCCTGGAAAAATCAGGCAAGGCCGCCATCGGCCAGCTCACCATGCGGGGGCGTGAAAATCTGGTTGCCCTCAAGCCAAGTGGCGCGGGCATCTTGCTGGAAACCATGCGTTATGAGGACGAAATCAAGCAAGCTGAAGACGTCTTTTCCGGCATCGGCAAGGGCAAATTGCGCAGCGATCTCGTTGATATGGCTCGTGAACTGATCGAAAAGAGGACAACGAGTTTCGATCCCGGCAAATTCAAGAATCACTATACCCGAGCTTTGCGGGACCTGGTGCAGACGAAACTCAAGCACGGCAAAGTGGCCGTGGAGTCTGATGACCAGAAAAAGCAGGCCAATGTCATCGACTTCATGGAGGCCCTGAAACGCTCCGTTGGCAAAGCGCGGCCCGAACCAAAGGGCCCAAAAAAGCGGCCCGGTAAACCGCGGCGCAAGTCTGCCTGATCCATGGCGGGCTCATCCGCAAGCCTGGGGCCTTACATCCGCAAACGCAATTTTGCGCTGACGCCGGAACCCCGCGCCCGGGCAACCAAAGGCAGTGGTGATGCCTTTGTAGTGCAACGCCATTGGGCGCGGCGCGAGCATTTCGATTTAAGGCTGGAAGTCGATGGCGCCATGAAAAGCTGGGCCGTGACCAAGGGGCCCAGCAACAACCCCAAGGACAAGCGCCTGGCGGTGCGCGTCGAAGATCACCCGCTTGATTACAATGCCTTTGAAGGAACCATTCCCCGGCCGCAATATGGCGGGGGAACAGTAATGATTTGGGACAGGGGCACCTGGACCTTGCTCGAAGGTAATGCAGAAGCGGGCCTGCGCCAAGGCAAACTGAAGATTGCATTTCACGGTGAGAGGCTGCGCGGTGACTATGCCCTTGTCCGCATGCGCGGGAACGGAGAAAAGAGAGAGAACTGGTTGCTCATCAAAGAGCGGGACGAATATGCCAAGCCAGAAAATGATCTCGTCAAACCCAACCAAAAAAGCATTGCAACAGGGCGGACCCGCAAGGAAATCGAGAATGGCGTTGCAGCGCGGGACATGGCACCGGCCTTTCTGCCGGATTTCATCAAGCCCATGCTCTGCGAAGTGGCCGCAAAGCCGCCAGAAGGAGAGGGTTGGCTGCACGAAATCAAGTATGATGGATACCGGTTGCAGTTGACGAAGAAGAATCCGGCGATCGTCCTCCGCACGCGTCAGGGACTTGACTGGACAGCGAAGTTCGCCGGGATCATCAAGGCCGCCAGCGGCCTGAAAGGTGACTCCTTCATCATCGACGGCGAGGCCGTTGTGTTCAATGACGAAGGCGTGAGTGACTTTGCCTTGTTGCAACAGGCCTTGAAGGCCAACCGCGGAAATTTTGTTTTCATGGCTTTCGATCTCCTTTCATTGAATGGAAAAGATCTGCGGATGTTGCCACCCAACAAGCGCAAAGCGGTATTGCAAAAGCTGCTCGGCAGCCGTCAGGGTGCACTTCGTTACGTCCAGCACGTCGCCGGACATGGCGCATCCGTCTTCGAACGGGCCACAAGCGCAGGCGCAGAAGGTATCATATCAAAGAAGGCCACCTCCACCTATCGTTCCGAGCGCAGCCCCAGCTGGCTGAAGATCAAGCTCAACACGCGCGAGGACGTGGCGATTGTAGGCTACACGCCTTCTGCGCGCGGCCGGAAATTCGCTTCCCTTGTGACAGCATTTGGAGAAGGCAAAACTTTGCGTGTGGCTGGCCGCGTGGGCACTGGATTTGGTGCGGCTGAGATGGGCAACATCTTCAATCAATTGCAGGCATTGCGCAGGACTTCGCCACCGCCAATGCTTGAAGCTGCCGAACTCGCGCCACGCAACACTGTCTGGGTGGAGCCCAAACTGAGAGCAGAAATCGCCATAACCGGTCTCACAGAGAACAGGCAACTCAGGCATCCGCGGTTTCTGGCCCTTCGTGAGCAAATTGCCCCCCGGAAGTCGCCGCCCATTCGTGAGGAGTCGAACAGCGAGATGATGGAGATCACCCACCCTGACCGCATCGTCTTTCCTGAGGCAAAAGTCACCAAGCGTGATTTTGCGGATTATTATGCCCGTGTGGCGGGCCTGATTTTGCCCCATCTGAAGGACCGACCGATCAGCTTCCTGCGCGCGCCCGACAACATGGACAAGGAGACCTTCTTTCAGCGGCACCCGCTTGCTGGCATGTCGCGCGGCATACAGCGTGTGCCTGATCCCGAACATGAGCAAGACGACTACATCGCCATCAATGACGCGGAAGGTCTGCGCACTTGCGCGCAGTTCAGCGTCATCGAACTTCACGGCTGGGGCAGCCGCATGCCGAAACTTGAAAACCCGGATCGCGCGGTTTTTGACCTTGACCCTGACTCCTCCGTGAAATTCGAACAGGTGAAAGCGGCGGCGTTTCATCTGCGCAAGCTGATAGAATCCCTCGACCTCCAATGCTTTCCCCTGTTGAGCGGCGGCAAGGGCATCCATGTTGTTGTTCCGCTTGATCGCACCCAGAGCTGGGATGACATTGAAACCTTCACCAAAGGCATCGCCCGCGGCCTCGCGAAAGCTGCTCCTGCAAACTTCACGGCAACCGCATCCAAAGAGCGGCGGCGCGGCAAGATCTACATTGACTGGCTGCGCAATAAGATGACTGCAACAGCCATCGTGCCCTGGTCGCTGCGCGCAAGGGCGTCCGCCTCCATTGCCGTGCCTGTCTCATGGAACGGCCTGAAGAAGGCCTCATCGGCCAGTGCCTATACAATCCACTCCAAAGGCCTGCGGGATGGCTGGCGGAGTTTTTTGCGGTCAGGCAGGCGTTGCATCACAATGTGCTGGATGCGCTCAAGTAGTTAAGTCAATTTCACTTGACTTGCGCAATTGTGCTCAACCTGGCCACGCGGGCAGTCAGTCGTGCGCGCGCAGTTTCTTCACGCTGCGGGTGCCATCACTGGCCGCGCTGAACTCAACACGCAGTTTGCTCTTGCTGCCGAGAAGGCCTGTCACCAGAGCCGTGGCAATTGGAAGGGACGGGGCATCAATGCCCTTGAGTGTGAATTCTTCAGGTTTGCCTTATTCTTGCCTTTCACGGAAAATGAAACGGCACCGCCTGCCACCTCTACATGCTACCCGCCCATTAACGTGAGGCGCGGCCTCCGGAGCAGCACTTGGCTTCTTGTCCTTCTTTTTCGGCTTTTGGGCGCGGCCTTGGCATCCGGCTTTTCCGGTGCCCGGTGCTGCGGTTGCGGTATCTGCTGACTGAGGTTCTTACTTTTCTTCCGCGCGGCTATGCGCTCAGGCTGGAGATTGTTACACGCACTCCGCTACTTTTGCCGAGCAGAGATTTTATGACCGTGGAATTACAATAACATGACAATAAGATGACGGGCGGCTGGCGAAAGATCTCAAGCGCGAGACAAGCCGCCATCACCCCGCAGGAACAGGCTTTCAACCTCGACAAGCCCGGCTGACTTCAGATCAGACCAGAAGGCCTGTGGAATGGCGGCTGTCCACCACCTCAAGACATCGCTCAACTCGTGGGGTGAGCGCGGACCCAGAGGATCGTGCTCTTCACCTGGGGGTGGGCGCGGCAAAACTGCAGGGCTGCCGCTGGCAATTCCACATTGTGGTGCAAGCAAATGCTGGCGATGGCCTTCACTTTGGTCCTCACGGCAAGGGGGATGTCGCCATAATCAAAGGTTGTTCCACCCGCCAGAATGCCGGAGTTGAAGGGGCCGCCGATCACCATGTCGATGCCCCGTTTGGCGCAGGCGGGAAACAAGTCGCGGAGTGGCGCCTGTTCCAGAAGCGTGTAGCGCCCCGCCAGCAGGAACACATCCCAGTCGCCATGGTCCAGTGCATCAAGCAGCACCGCGGTTTCATTCACGCCGATGCCGATGGCCCCGATCCGCTTGCTGCGGCGCAGTGTTTCCAGCGCGCGATAGCCTTCACTCATGGCAGTCTTGAATGTCTGCGGTCCATTCTCCGTCCCGTGCGTGTAGGCGCCGATGTCGTGCAGATAGATGATGTCGATGCGCGAAAGGCCAAGACGCTGCAAAGAATCTTCGAAGCTGCGCATGATGCCGTCATAAGTGTAGTCAAACCGCGGCGTGAAAGGCAGGCCAGCGGGCCAGCCGCCCGGATCAGACATGGCGCCAGGCGCGAGAAGCCGCCCGGCCTTGGAGGAAAGCGTGAAGCCGGAAAGCCCGCGCAGGCTGTCCCCCACCCGCCGCTCGGAGAGGCCGTATCCATAGGAAGGCGCCGTGTCGAAGTAGCGGAGACCAGCGCGGAAAGCCCCGTCGATGGTGGCGCGGGCATCAGCCTCCGTCACCGGCGAGAAAATGCCGGCAAGAGATGCGCAACCCAGGCCAAGGTCACTGACGGCGACCCCCGATTTGCTGAGATGACGGGTGCCGATCATGGGGTGTGAAACACTTCGCTCATGCCTGCCCACCACTCCCCTGCCGCGCGTGTGGCGAGCGGCACCTGGCACGGCCCGCACAGTTTCCACCAGGCTTGCGTCTTCGGGTCAGCCGCCATCTTGGCCATGTCCCCGGCAAAATCCGTTCCATGATACTCAAAGTAGGCGAACATCAGGTTCTCCGGTTCGCGCAAGAAGATGGAATAGTTGCGGATGTTGCAGTCCGCGATCTTCGCCAGCACCTCGGGCCACCGGCGGCATGCAGGCGTTTATACCCGCGATCTTGTCGGGATGGATGCCAATGACGCTGCCGATACGCTGCATGTGTGAGCCTATGTGAGTGTGAAGAAACTGCCGGAAACGGTCTGGGCCTCGATGGCATTGAAGTCCCAGGCAATGCCAAGGCCCGGCTCATCGGATGGAATGGCGTGGCCTAGTTCGATGCGCATGGGTTGCGTGGTCAGCGTATCGAGCTGCGGGATATATTCCACCCAACGGGCGTTTGGCACCGCAGCACACAGCGAGACATGGAGTTCCATCAGGAAGTGCGGGCACACCGGCACATTGAAGCATTCCGCCATGTGCGCCACTTTGAGCCAGGGTGTGATGCCGCCCACCCGCGCCACATCCACCTGCACGATGGAGCAGGCACCCTGCTGCAGATATTCGCGGAAATGCAGGTGGCTGTAGAGGCTTTCGCCCACGGCCACAGGCAGGGTGGTGCTTTGTGAAAGCCTCACATGCCCCATCAGGTCGTCAGCGGTCAGCGGCTCCTCCAGCCAGGCAATGTCGAGCGGCGTCAGGCAGCGTGCCCGGCGGATGGCTTCATCCACGGTGAAGCGCTGGTTGGCGTCCGTCATGATTTCAAAGGCGGGGCCCACGGCCTTGCGCACGGCTTCAAGCCGCGCCACATCTTCCGACACATGTGGCCGGCCGATCTTGATCTTCGAGCCGCCAAAGCCGCGTGCCTTGGCTTCCAGCGCATCATCCACCAAAGCCTCTGTTTCGATGTGAAGCCAGCCGCCTTCCGTGGTGTAGAGGGGAATGCGGGTCTGCGCGCCGCCTGCCATGCGGTGCAGGGGTTCGCCATGGCGCCGGCATTTCAGGTCCCACAGGGCTGTATCGATGGCTGCCAATGCCAGCGATGTGATGGCGCCCACCGATGTCGCATGGGTGAGAAACAGGAGGTCGCGCCAGATGCGCTCGATCTCGGAGGCCTCGCGACCAATCAGTGCCGGGCCCAGTGTGTGCTCGATGAGCTTCATCACGGAGGGGCCGCCTGTGCCGATGGTATAGGTGTAACCGGTCCCGATGCCGCCATCGGCATCGTGAATGCGCACGAAGGGCGTTTCCTGGCTGACGAAGGATTGAATGGCGTCGGTGCGTTTCACCTTGGGAACGAGGTCAACCATGAGCGCTTCAACGCGCGTGATCTTTGCCATCGTCAAATCTCCTGTTCAGGCGGCGGCACTGTCATGGATGTGGCTCATGATGGCGCGCGAGATGCGGTCATAATTCCGGTCATTCTCCACCTCGCCCCGGATGCGGAAACCCGACATCACAACGATGCGGTCCGCCACATCCACCATCTCCGGCATGTCGGAGGTGATGAGCAAAATGGCCGTGCCTTGCTCGGCAAGCTCGTGGATAAGATCATGCAGATAGGCCTTGGTCTTGATGTCGATGCCAACGGAAGGTTCATCGATGATGAGCAACTTCACACCGGCGGCAATCCACTTGGCGACAGAAACCTTCTGCTGGTTGCCTCCCGAAAGAATGCCGATCACCTGATGGATGCTGGGCGTCTTCACTTCCAGCTTTTTTAGCACCGGGCCCGTGTGGTCAATCACGCTGCGGTCACGCAGCAAGCCAATCACATTGGCCAGCTTGCGCCAAACGGTGATACCGGCATTGCCCAGCACTGAATGCAGCAGGATCAGGCCTTCCTGCTTGCGGTCTTCGCTCACATAACCGATGCCATGCTGGTGCAGCGCATCCGCCGGGGAGGAAATGTTCACGGCCCGGCCAGCGACCCGGAGTTCGCCACCAGACTTGCGGCTCATGCCGAGAATGGCCTTGGCCAGTTCACTGCGCCCCGCGCCAACAAGACCATAGAGCCCGACAATCTCGCCGGGGCGCACCGTGAGGTTGATATCCGCGTGGCCGGCACCGGAGGTAAAACCGCTGAGTTCCAGGTAGGGCGCAACATCTGTTCGTGGTCTGGGTGCGCGCCGCGCAATTTGCTCTTCACGCCCAATCATCATCTTCACGACATCGCCGCGCACCAACCCCTTCAAGGGCTGGCTGTCGCAGGCATTGCGGCCGTCGCGCAGCACCGTCACCGTATCGCAAATCTCGAAGACTTCTTCCAGCTTGTGGCTGACGAAGCAGATGGCCACACCATCCTGCGCGAGCTTGCGCAGAACCGTGAACAGCACCCGCGTTTCATTTTGTGTGAGGGAGGCTGTTGGTTCGTCCAGCAGCAGCACGCGGGATTGCAGAGAGAGCGCCTTGCCGATTTCAACCAACTGCATCTGCGCCACGCTCAGGCGTGACACGGGCAGGCGCGGGTCCACATCAAGGTCGAGGAGCTTCAGCCACCTGGACGCCTCGTCATGGATGGCCCCATAGTCGATGGACGAGAGGGCGTGCCTGCCGAGGCGCTCCAGCATGATGTTCTCGCCCACCGAAAACCGCGTGACGAGGTTGCGCTCCTGATGCACCACGCCAATGCCTGCGGCTGCCGACTGCCGTGGATTGGCGAAGCGTCTGACTTCGCCATTGACCATGACATCGCCCGTGTCCGGATGGTGCAGGCCCGTGATGATCTTGATGAGCGTGGATTTGCCCGCGCCATTCTCGCCCAGCAGGGCATGGATGGAGCCCGCTTGCAGTGTCATTGAGACGTCCGTTAGGGCCCGCACGCCGGGAAAGGACTTGGACACGTGGGAAACCTGAAGCAGGGGCGCGCCACTCATGCCGAATGCCCCAAGGCCTTGGCCACCCGCGCCTCGCGCAGGCGGTTGATGCCCACGGCCCAGAGGATCAAGCCTCCCAGCACGATCTGCACCACGAAGGGATCAATGGCGAAGAGCACAAGGGCCTGTGTGATGATGGCGATGATCACCACGCCGAAGAACGTGCCGGGCACGCTCACGTGCCCGCCGGAGAGAACGGCCCCGCCGATCACCGGTGCGGCGAAGGATGAAATCAGCCAGTCATCGCCAATGGTGGGGTGGCCCAGTTGCAGCCGGGCCACCAGCATCATGCCGGCGGACGCCGCGAGAAGGCCAGACAGCCCATGGGCCCAAATCACGGTGCTATTGACATCGATGCCGGACAGTTCCGCAGCACTTCGGTTGCCGCCGATCGCGAGAATGTGCCGCCCGATGCGCAGCTTGGCGAAGAGATACCACACCGCTACCGAGACGATAATCATGGGCAACACCAGCCAGGGAATGGGGCCGAACATGGAAGTGTTGCCGAAGTCCTTCACGCTCTGCGGCACGCCATAAAAGGGCTGCGCCTTGGTGATGCCGAGGTTGATGCCCTTGAAAATCTGCAAGCCCGCCAGCGTGATGATGAAGGCCGTGATACCAGTGCGCGCAATTACAAAGCCGCCAGCCATGCCCGCGATGATGCCAATCAGGAACCCGCCTGCCAGGGCGAGTACCGGTGGAAAGCCCCACAGTTCCATCATCGCGGCAAAGCAGATGGCAACCAGCCCGCCAATGGAACCAAGCGCCAGGTTCATTTGCCCGACGGCAATGATGACGAGCTGCCCCAGGGCGACCAGCATGTTCACGGAGATGGCTGACAGCAGCACGAAGATGTTGAAAGGCGTAAGGAAGCTCGGTTGGAAAAACGAGATCACCGCAATGGCAACAGCGCTGACCAGCGCCGGGCCGATCCAGTCGTTGTCGAAGATGCGTGTGAGAGAGTGCCCGCCCATCAGATCATGCCTTTCCGCCGCAGCAGTGTGTGGCGGGCCCGGTCTGCCAGAACCGCGGCGAGCAGGAGCAGGCCAAGAAAAGCCTGGATCCAGAATTCACCAACCCGCATCTGCAAGAGGCCACTGGTGATGATGTTGACAAGTGCCGCCCCCAGCAGTGTGCCAAAAACCGCCACGCGCCCGCCAGAAAGCAAAGTGCCACCCAGCACCGGCGCCAGAAAGGCGGGCAGCAGCCAGTCCTGCCCCAGGTGGCCCGCCATGGCGGGAACGGCAGCGCCAGTGCGCGCCGTCACCATCAATCCGGCCAGGGCCGCAAGGCCACCCGCCAGCATGTGGCAGGCGATGAACACGCGGCCCGTCCGCACGCCGGAGATTTCGGCGGCGCGCGGGTTTGCGCCTGCTGCCAGCATGCGCCGCCCGCCACTGGTGAAGCGGTAGAGAAGGGAAAGCGCAATGCAGGTGACAAGCGACAGCGCCAGCAGCGACGACACAAGCGTGCCGATCCGCAACTTGCCAAAGCCCAGAACCGCAGGGGGCAGGCTGTTGAAGGCTTCCGCCTTGCTCAGGAAGATCATGACGCCAAAGAAGATGCTCATGCTGGCGAGCGTGATGATGAAACTATGCACACCTGTTCTGACAATCGTCACGCCGTTGATGAAGCCAAGGCCTGCGCCAAAAGCGATAGCCAACGGAATGGCCAGGGCAACCGGCAGGCCGGCGCTTTGCAACATCCAGCCAAAGAACATGGCGGAGCAGACACCGATGGCCCCCACCGACAGGTCAAGGCCGCCGGTGACGATGACGGTCATCATGGCCAGGCCGATCATGGTGTCGATGCCGATCTGGCGGCCCATGGTGAAAAGGCTGAAGGTTGATGTGAAGCTGGGCAGTGCCATGGAGAAAATGGCCACGGCCAGCCCGATCAGCAGCAGCAGTCCAAACTCGTTGCTGAACAACAGGCGTTGCGCCAGCGAAGGCCGGGCATCCGGCAGGAAGGCCGTATCTTCACCGCCTATGAGTTTGAGATCAGTCATGCCGGATTTCAAAGGAAAGGGACAAACCCCCGATCCGGCCACCCAACATGAGGTGGCCGGACGGGATATGCACGTGAGGTCAGGCCGATCAGTTGCAGCTCAGGAAGTCTTTGTCCATGCTGGCCATCAGCGTCTTGGAGATGCCGCGCATGGCGTCAACATAGGTGTCAACCTGCGAGGCATCTACAAACACCGTGCCCGAGTCCACGAACTTGGCGGTGAGCGCGTTGGACTTCCATGGCGCATTGTCCTTGATCTTGCAGCCGGAGCGCAGCTTGTCGAGGACGTATGAGCCGATGTAGCCCTGGCCATAGGGGTTCTGCAGCATGGTGCCGTTGACGAAACCATCCTTGATGGCCTTCAGCACCACTTCGTCGTGGTCAATGCCAACCATCTTGATGCGCTTGTCGCCGATCTTGCGCAGCGAATTGGCCGCTGTCACGGCAGGGACCCATGCCGTGGTGATGATGCCGTCCACATCATTGGCATGGGCGGCGAGATAGGCATTGATCTTTTCTTCGGCCGGCTGCGGCGCGTCGATGTCGGCGATCACCTGCACCACCTGCACCGCGCCATTGGTTTCATCCGCCGCCTTCTTCACGGCGTCGATGCGCAACTGCGTGTTGGGGTCCACAAGGAAGCCGGTGAAGTGCGCGATCCGCCCCTTGCCACCCATGGCCTTGATCAGTTCCTTGGTGCCGAGATAGGCGGAGTTTCCGGTGTCCGTGCCCATGCAGAAGAGGGCCGGCGTCGGATCTTTCAGGCAGCCAGCCAGCGCCAGGGCCTGGCCGCCATTTTCGGTGATCTCCTGCACCACCGTGTTGGTGCCAACGGCATCACCCGGGAAAATCAGGAATGAATTATAGCCTTGCGACAGCAGGCTTTCGAGCAACTGCGTCTGCTGCGACAGCTCCCATTTCTGCGGCACGCGATAGTCACCAGCGCCAAGTCCGAAATCCTTCACGGCGTCTGCGCCTGCCTGTTCCCAGGCGGCGAAGTAGGGGTGTGGACCGCCGGGCACCAGCGCCACCTTGGTGTCGGAACCGGCAAAAGCGCTTGCCGCAGTCACGGCCAGTGCAGCCGTTGCCAGCATAAATGCTGAAAGGGTCTTCTTCATTGCATCCTCCCATGTGTTCGGCCCAACCCGACCAAGGTTGCACCTCAGGTGGGATGCTAGTATACAAGTTTACATTTGGCAAGCATCGCCCCATGGCGAAACGCGCAAGCAACGAAAGGCAGAGATTCGCGTGGAGCTGGCAGAGAAAAGCAAGGCAACCGGGCAGGGCGCTGCAAGCCGTGCCGCTGAGGCCCAGGCCTATGCCATTGACCGCCGCATGCCGGCGGCCGATCAGGTCTACCAGCACCTGCGCAGCGAGATCATCACCTGCCGCCTCGCGCCCTATGAAGCCATCAGCGAAAACCGCATTTGCGGCATGTTCGGCGTGTCGCGTTCGCCCGTGCGCATCGCAGTCACGCGCTTGGCCGAAGATGGCCTGATTGAGATTTTCCCGCAGCGGGGAACCTATGTCGCGCCCATCAAGCTGCAGCAGGTCCGCGAGGCGCAGTTCGCCCGCACCGCGCTTGAGGTTGCGCTGGCGGAAGAAGCGGCGCGCCATTGGACAGCCAGGGACACGGTGGAGATCCAGCAGAACCTCGCCATCCAGGCCATTCATGCGAAAGCAGGCGACAGTTGGAGCTTCTTTCTGGACAATGAGGCCTTTCATCAGATCATCGCCCGCGCCGCGCGGCTGCGGGGCGTGTGGTCGACCGTGCAAAGCGTGAAGACAATCTGGGACCGCATCGGCCACATCGCCAACCGTGTGCCCGCCCACACGCTGGAAATCATTGCCGAACATCAATCGATTGTCGCGGCCCTCGATGCCCGCGATGTGACTGCAACGTCAGCAGCCATGCGCGAACACATGCAGTCGGTTGATCACGCCATTGCGAGGCTGCAGCCGCTCCACCCTGACTACTTCGTCGACGCCTGACGCACGAAGATTGCGGGTCACTCCGCCCCGAAACGGCGCAGATCAGCCTCATGGTTGAGCCGCTGGCGGATTTGCGCCACCGCCTCGTGCAACAGCGGCGCGCAGCGCTTGCGCATGGCGGCAAAGCGCACTGCCGGTATCGGAATGGAGACGGCGTAAATCTGCCGCGTGTGATCCATGAAGCCAAGGCCGAGCGCGCAGATGCCGAGCGTGTGTTCTTCAAGGTCTGCGGCCACGGCCCCGGCCCGCACCTCCTTCACCTGACGCAGAAGCTGGCGATGGTCGGTGAGCGTGTTGGCGGTGAAGCGCAACAGCCTTTCGGCCAGCGCCCGGCGCAGTGACTCGTCATCGAGCAGGGCCAGCGCCGCCTTGCCATTGGCGGTGCAATGCAGGGGAAACGTATCGCCCACGGCGGAGACAGCCTGCAGCCGGTGCGCCCCCGCCACCTGATTGACGAACACCATGTGGTCGCGGTTGAGCCGCGCCAGGTCAACCGTTTCCCCCGTCTGCCCGGCCAGCGCCTTCAGGCTGGGGTAGGCGAGTTCCACGACACGTCCCGCCGCCTCCGCCCCCATCACCAGAAGGTCCGGCCCCAGGGTGACGGAACGCCAGCGGCTGCCCGAAACTAGAAAACCGCCCTCCGACAGCGCTTGCACGATGCGTTGCACGGTGGAGCGCGGCAGGTCCACTTCGCGGGCAATCTCACCCAGGCTCAGCCCCGGCCCCAGCCGGTTGCAGGCCTTCAGCACGGCAATGGCCCGGGCGATCACCTGAACGGCGCCCGGCTCGGGTTTTTGCACCACATTGCGGTACGAAACTGCTCTCGGCATGGCTTGATGTGCTTTCTTGTATCACCATACAAAACAGATTTGGGAGGGAATGCAATGACCATCAAGATTCGCGGCATCGAATTTCAGGAGAATCTGAACAATGCGATGGGCCTTGAATTTGTGAACCTGTCGCACCGCTGGGGCTATCAGTGCCCCAACTGGCCCTACTTCCAGGACGTGAAGATCGAGCGCATTCACTACATGGCCAAATCGGGCGTGCTGTCGCAGCGCATCACAACGTCGATGCACTCGACCACCCACATCGATGCGCCAGCCCATGTGGTGCAGGGCACGCCCTTCATTGACGAAGTTCCGCTGCCGCATTTCTTTGGCTCGGGCATTGTCGTTTCCATTCCCAAGAAGAAGTGGGAGTCGATCACCGCCGATGATCTGGAAAAGGCCTGTGGGCATGCCATCCGCCCGCATGATGTGCTGATCATCAACACGGGCTGGCACAAGGTCTATGAGGATGGAGACTACTTCGCCTATTGCCCGGGCTTCGTGCCCTCCGCCGGCCAGTGGATGGTGGACAAGCAGGTGAAGGTGGTGGGCCACGATACGCAGGCCAATGACCATCCGCTTGCCACCGCCATCGGCCCGCAGCGCAACGGCCCGCTGCTGCCGCACCTCGCCGAGGAATACAAGCAATGGTCCGGCGGCCGCGACTGGAAGGACGACTTCCCGGAATGGGAACCCGTTCACCGCATTCTCTTCAGCAACGGCATTCTCGGCATTGAAAATGTCGGCGGCGATCTTGATGCCGTCACCGGCAGGCGCTGCACATTCGCTTTCTTCCCCTGGAACTGGGACCGCGGCGATGGCTGCATCATCCGCCTCGTGGCAATCACTGATCCCAGGCAGCAATACCGCATCGAGAAGGGGGAGAAGTTCTGATGCACGTCAAACGCTTTGCCGATGCCAAGCCCTATGAGGCCCCCAACCACCGCGGCGTGGTGGGCCTGCGCCTGCAGGGCTTTGAGGAGAACGGACCCAAGAACCAGTGGCTGGGTTATTCGCAATTCCTGCCGGGCGGCGGGGCAGGGCCGGACTCCACGCCCTTTGAGAAAGTCTATGTCGTGCTCGAGGGCGAGATGACCGTCATCATCAATGGTGCCGAAACCGTTCTGCGCGCCATGGATTCCTGCACCATCGCCCCCAACGAGGTGCGCGAGATCATCAACCGCTCCAACCATGTGTGCAGGATGCTGGTGGTAATTCCCTATCCGCCGGGTGTGAAGCCATGAGCGAGGATTGGCTGAAGAACCCGCTCTCGCTCTTTGATGTGAAGGGCAAGGTCGCCATCATTACGGGCGCTTCCGGTGCCTTTGGGGCACTCGCCGCCCGGGTGCTGGCCGGTGCCGGCTGCAAGCTGGTGCTGGCAGCGGGCAAGAAGGCGGAGCTGTATGCCATCGTCGCGGAATGCGGTGGCAATGCCGTTGGCGTCAACATTCGTCCGTCAACGGAGGAAAACTGCAAGAGCATTGTGGCCAAGGCCGTTGAGACTTTTGGCCGTGTGGACATTCTCGTGGTGGCCTCGGGCAAAAATGATGTCTCCAAGATTCACGAGATGGCGCCCGCCCGCTTTCTCGATGTGATGGACGCCAATGTCACGCAAAGCTGGCTCATGGCCCAGGCCGTGACCAAGCAAATGCTGGCACAGGGGCAGGGAGGCAAGATCGTGCTCATGTCGTCGGCGCGCGGGCTGCTCGGCCATCCGGCGGGCTACACCGCCTATTGCGCCTCCAAGGCTGCGGTCGATGGCATCACCAAGGCGCTGGGCTGCGAGTTGGGCCCCACAGGCATCACCGTCAATGCCATTGCCCCGACGGTCTTCCGCTCGCCGCTCACCGCCTGGATGTTCGCCGATGACGAGAAGGCCAAGACCACGCGTGCCGGCTTCCTCGCCCGCGTGCCCAAGGGCCGCCTTGGTGAACCGGCGGATCTTGCGGGCCCGCTGCTCTTCCTCGCAAGCCGTGCCTCGGACTTCTACACCGGCCACGTGCTTTATGCCGATGGCGGATACACGGCGGGATGAAGGAGCCCATCGCCATCATCGGCGCTGGCCTCATGGGCCATGGCCTCGCACTGGTCTTTGCGCAAGGCGGACACGAGGTTCACGTGACCGATCCGCAGGCCGGGGCGCTCGCAAGCCTGCAAGCCCGCATCACGGAGACACTTGTTTCCCTACCGCGACACCTCTTGCGTGGCCCATGTTCATGCCGTGACGTCGCTGGAAGCAGCAGTGTCGAACGCCGATATTGTCGTGGAAGCCGCACCCGAAAAACTCGAACTGAAACAAGAGCTTTTCGAACGCATTGAAAGTGCGGCGCGAAGTGATGCGATCCTCGCCTCCAACACCTCGGTGATCCCCATCGGCAAGGTCATGGCCCGCGTCAGGAACAAGGCGCGCGCCTTGGGCACGCACTGGTGGAACCCGCCCTATCTTGTGCCGCTGGTAGAGGTGATCCAGACGGCGGAGACAGACCCCGTCCACATCACGCGCATGATGGCGCTGCTCACATCACTTGGCAAAGTGCCGGTGCACGTGAAGAAGGATGTGCCGGGCTTCGTGGGCAACCGCCTGCAACACGCACTGTGGCGCGAGGCCATTTCTTTGATCGAGAAGGGTGTCTGCGATGCCGGGACGGTGGACCTCGTGGTGAAGAACAGTTTCGGCAAGCGCCTGGCGGTGCTTGGCCCCATCGAGAATGCTGATCTTGTGGGCACGGATCTGACACTCGACATCCACAAGCAGGTGCTGGCCGATCTTGAAGACAGCCACGCGCCCAGCCCCTATCTCGAGGCCCTGGTAAAAAATGGCAAGCTGGGTTTCAAGAGCAATGAAGGCTTCAAGGCCTGGGATGACAACACGAAAGCCGCCTTGCGGGCGGCGGTGCTTAATCACCTGAAGAGTTGAACGTAGGGTATGGCTCCTCACCTCTCCCGTTCACGGGAGAGGGTGGCTCGCGAATTCCTCAAACAAACGAAATCCCGATGGTGCCCAGCGGACCATAGTCTGCCGTCACCACATCTCCTGTGGCGATGTCGATGGGCCGCGTGAAAGACCCGGCCAGAACAATGTCACCCTTCTTGAGGCCGTCGCCCAGCACCGCAAGCGTGTTGACCAGCCAGGCCATGCCCGCCGCAGGGTGCCCCATAATGGCAGCGGAAACACCGCTCTCCTCGATGGTGCCATTCTTTGAAAGCGTGGCCCCCACCCAGCGCAGGTCGATGTCGAAGGGCCGCACGATGCGCCCCCCCAGAACAAGCGCGCCGTAGGCTGCGTTGTCGGCGATGGTGTCAACGATCATGCGCGGCACTTCGGTGCGGTAGTCGATGATCTCCAGCGCCGGCGTCACAAACTCCGTGGCGCGCAGCACGTCATGCATCTGGCAGCCGGTGCCCTTCAGGTCTTCGCCCATGACGAAGGCCAGTTCCGTTTCCAGCCGTGGCTTGATGAAGCGGCTGGCGGGAATGCGCGCCCCATCCTTGTATTGTGCATCATCGAACATCACGCCGTAGTCCGGCTCGGTGATTTTCGAGGCAATCTGCATGGCGCGGGATGTGAGGCCGATCTTGCGGCCGATGACGCGTGCACCGTCCTTGACGCGCAGTTCCGCCCAACGGCGCTGCACGTCATAGGAGTCTTCCAGCGTCATCTCCGGATAGGTTTTGGAGAGCTGCGGAATGACCTTCCGTGTCTTGTCTGCGGTATGCAGGCTTTCGGCGGCGGCCTGGCGCTGCGCATCGGTCAGCATGTTGCGCCCCTCAGCCGATCTGCGCGATGGTCCACATGCCAGCGAGCAGGATGATCACCGCGGGCGTGAAGAGCGACACATTCGCGTCTGTCTCAAATTTCGTGCCGAAGATGTTCCACTTGAAGGTGGGCACAGGGTTGGTCAGGCTCACCAGCGTGCCGCCATAGCTGGGGCGAAAGAGAACGGCGGTCCAGAAACCGGCATAGGCGAAGGCGGCGAACATGGCGGCCAGCCAGAGGGGCCAGGGGAACGGCACCCGCCGTCCAGATCAGCCAGAGGGCCAGCACGGCGAAATAGACATAGAACCACCTGCCACACCACATGGAAGCGCGCGTGGCTGTCCCAGCCGGGGTTGGTGGCGTGGGTGTTGTTGGAGTCGAAGAAGGTCGGCACGGCGCTGTAGCCCAGTGTGGCCAGCGTCAGCAGGATTTTGGCGGTCAGAAGCATGTATCGGTCCTCCCATGGGCCTCAGGCGTCTCTTGTCAACTGTATCGATATATGGTACAGCATTATCGTTTTATGGGACAGTAGGGACGGAGCGCCAATCTTGTCAAGTGCCGCCACGGCAGAACCGAAAAAGGGCCAGCGCAACGAGATGCGCATGATCGCCCGCGCCGCAGACGTGATGCGGGCCCTGGCGCAAGGCAGTGGCAACATGAGTCTGGGGCAAATCGCCAAAGCCACGAAGCTGCCGCGCTCCACCGTGCAACGGCTGGTGGGGGCGCTGGAAGCGGAAGGCTTTGTGGCAACCCAAGCCGGGCAAACAGGCGTGCGCCTGGGGCGCGAACTGGTGCGGCTGGGCTCTGCCGTTCACGCCAATCTGCGCAGCATCATCCGCCCCCATTTGCAGGAACTGCACGCCCGCACCAAGGATACGGTGGATCTGTCGCTGATCATGGATGGCGTGCCCATCGTGGTGGACCAGATCACCTCCACCGCCTCCTTGCGCGTGGTGTCATTCGTTGGGCGGCCGCTGCCCCTGCATGCCACGGCTTCCGGCAAAGCGCATCTCATGAACATGGCGCGTGAGGAGGCGGAGCGTCTGATGGCCGAACCCCTGCGCGCCTTCACCTCGCACACCGTCACCTCGGCCCAGCAGATCCTGAAACTGGCTGGCACATTGCCGGAGGGCGCCTTCGGCTATGACCGCGAGGAGTTTGATGAAGGCGTCTGCGCCATCGCACTGCCCATTCAGACCCACGGCTCCGACAATTACGCCATTGCGCTTTCAATGCCATCCAAGCGCTTTTCCGACCGCCTGCCGGTGCTGCGTGAGGCATTGCGTCTGGCCCAACGCCGCATAGAACTGGCGTTGGGGGTGGCTTAGCTCAAACTCTAAACCAGCAGCGGCTTGAGCGCCCGCTGCACGGCCAGAAGTCTGTCGAGATAAAGCCCCCGCAGGTCCGCAGCATCGCTTTGCACGGCGGCCACGCCCACGTTCATGGCTGCCACAACACGGTTGCGTGAATCATAGAGCGGCACCGCGATGGAGCGCAGCCCCAGTTCGATTTCCTGATCGTTGATGGTGTAGCCATCCTTGCCCGCCTGGCGGATGATGTTGAGCAGGCGCTTCACATCTGTCTGGCTTTTGGGTGTCAGCGGCTCTGGCGGATGCCTTTTCAGGAGCGCCAGCACTTCTGGCTCGGGCAGCGTAGCCAGCAGGGTGCGGCCCATGGAGGTGCACCAGGCGGGCAGACGGCTGCCGGGCATGAGGCTGATGGACATGAGACGCTGCCGGGCAGCCCGCGCCACATAGACGATTTCCCAGTCATTAAGGATGGAGACGGAGGTGCTTTGCCCTGTGTCCTGCGACAGGGAGTCGAGCCAGGGCTGCACGATGCGGGGCAGGGGCATGGCGGCGAGGCAGGCGGTGCCTAGCCGCAACACGCGTGGCGTGAGGCGGAAGAACTTGCCATCATAATCGGCATAGCCAAGGTCGGCGAGCGTGAGCAGGCAGCGCCGCGCTGTGGCGCGGTCAAGCGCCGTCAACTCCGCCACCTCCGCGATGGAGAGGCGCGGGCGCTCCGCCGAAAAGACTTCGATGACGGAGAGGCCCTTGGCGAAGCTTCCAAGATAGTCGGTGGGTTTACGTTCCATGGCGCCGTCAGAGTGTTCATATATTGAACAAATGTCAACTATTGAACAACACATCTTGACGGCGCGCCCGGGCGCGGGAAGACTGCGCAAAACAAAAACAAGAAAACCGAGGTGTGAGTACAACGCCAAGCCAGATCTGGAATTGATACAAATGTATCGCCTGACGGGCGCATCTCCCAGACATGTCCCGCACAGGCAGATAAACACAACGACCAAGGCCTCGAGAAAGCGGGCCTGCAGAAGATCAACACATTCCCCGGGAGGAAACTGATGTCGAGACTGGTTACACTCAATCGCCGTTCCGTTTTGAAGGCAACAGCCGGGCTCGTGACCGCGCCGGCCGTGCTGCGCCGCGCCTATGCCGCCGATACCTTCAAGATCGGCAAGATCGGTCCGGTCACCGGCCCGATCGCAGGCTTTGGTGAAGCCACCGCCTGGGTGGTGGATGGCCTCAAGGACCAGATGGCCAAGCTTCCAGTGCCGGTGGAGATCATTCAGAAGGATTCCCAGTCGAACCCGAACCGCGCCGCCGAAGTGGCCACCGAACTCATCGAGAAAGATGGCGTGAAGCTGCTGCTCGCCAAGGGCACGCCGGATACGACAAACCCGGTGGCCGACCAGGCTGAACTCAATGGCGTGCCCTGCATCACCGATGATGCGCCTCGCAGCCCTACTTCTTGGCCGCGGCGACCCCGCCAAGGGCTTCAAGTGGACCTATCACTGCTTCTGGGGCCTGGAAGACGTGATCGCCAACTTCCTGTCGATCTGGGATTCCTCGGGCGCGGCAAAGGTGGTGGGCGGCCTCTTCCCCAACGACTCCGACGGCAATGCCTGGGGTGATCCCAAGCTCGGCTTCCCGGAACCGCTGGCCAAGGCGGGCTACAAGCTGGTTGATCCCGGCCGCTACCAGAACCTCAACAACGACTTCTCCTCGCAGATCGCGGCCTTCAAGGAAGCAGGCGTTGAAATTGTCACGGGCGTGATGATACCGCCGGACTTCGCAACATTCTGGAGCCAGGCCGCGCAGCAGGGCTTCAAGCCGAAGGTGGTGACCGTGGGCAAGGCGCTGCTCTTCCCGTCCTCCATCGAAGCGCTGGGTGACCGTGGCGATGGCCTCACCTCGGAAATCTGGTGGTCGCCGAACCATCCCTTCAAGTCGAGCCTCACCGGCCAGTCTGCGAAGGACCTGTGCGATGCCTACACCGCCGGCACCGGCAAGCAGTGGACGCAGCCCCTGGGCTTCGCCCATGCCCTCTTCGAACTGGCCTTCGACGTGGTGAAACGCTGCAAGGACGTGAACGATCCGGAAGCCGTGCTGGCCGCCATCACCGACACCGAACTCGACACCATCATCGGCCACATCTCGTGGAAGGGTGGCCCGAACAACCCGGTCAAGAACGTCTGCAAGACGCCGCTCGTCGGTGGCCAGTGGACCAAGACGGACAAGGGCTTTGAACTGGTGATCACCAACAACCCGCAGCATCCGGAAATTCCGACGGCGGGCAAGGTGCGCCTGCTCGGTTGAATGTAAAATGACCACACTTTTCCCTCCCCCTTGTGGGGAGGGATCAAGGGTGGGGGTCGCACCGAATTCGGGTCTCGCAGCATAACAAGTGTGTCTCTGCCAGACCGCCACCCCGGCCCTCCCCACAAGGGGGAGGGGGAATAACGAGATATGCCCCTCCTGTCGCTTGAATCGCTCAAGAAGAAATACGGCGCCCTCGTCGTGACGGATGGCGTGAGCCTTTCGGTTGAGAAGGGCGAAATCGTCGGCATTCTCGGGCCCAATGGTGCAGGCAAGACCACGCTGTTCAACCTTGTCGCCGGAACCGTGAAGCCGGACTCCGGCGTTGTGATGTTCAAGGGTGAGAACGTCTCGGGCCTTGGCGCCGCAGAGCGCTGCCGCCGGGGCATCTCACGCTCCTTCCAGGTGCCGCATCCCTTCAATGGCATGACGGTGTTTGAGAACATTCTGGTGGGTGCCGCCTTTGGCCGCGCCGGCGAAGACCCGGAGGCCCATGCCTTGAAGGTGCTGGAACTCACGGGCATGAAGGCCAAGGCCAACCAGCTGGCCGGCTCCATTTCACTGCTCGAACGCAAGCGGCTGGAAATGGCGCGGGCGCTGGCTACCGAACCTGAACTTCTGTTGCTCGATGAAATCGCCGGCGGCTTGACGGAGCGCGAATGCCAGTCACTCCTCTCCGCCATCCGCGATGTGCATGGCACGGGCGTCACCATCGTGTGGATCGAGCATGTGGTGCACGCGCTTTTGTCTGTCGCGCAGCGTCTTGTGGTGCTCAACTTCGGCAAACTCATCGCCGACGGCGCGCCTGATGAGGTGATGAACAGCAAGGATGTGAAGAGCGTCTATCTGGGCGAGGACGCCCATGTCTGAGGCTCTTCTCGCCGTGAAGGATCTGGAAGCCTGGTATGGCGATGCCAAGGTGTTGCATGGGCTGTCATTCTCATTGAAGCCGGGCGAGATGCTGGCGCTCATCGGTGCCAATGGCGCGGGCAAAAGCACCTTGCTCAAATGCATCTGCGGCCTGTTGCCGAAGAAGACGGGAACAGTCAGCTTCAAGGGCGAGGCGCTGCACGAGTTGTCCGCCAATGCCATCGTCGTCAAGGGCATTGCCATGGTGCCGGAAGGCCGCAGGCTTTTTCCCTCGCTCTCGGTGGAGGAAAACCTGATCCTGGGCGGACAGGTGAAGCGGCCCGGCCCCTGGAACCTCGCGGCGGTCTATGATGTCTTCCCGATCCTGAAAGAAAAGCGCAACGCGCCTTCCACATCGCTGTCGGGCGGGCAGCAGCAGATGGTGGCCATCGGCCGTGCGCTCATGTCAAACCCCGATCTCATTCTGCTTGATGAACTGAGTCTCGGTCTTGCCCCCATCGTGATCAAGGACATCTACGCCCTCTTGCCGAAAATTCTGGGCAATGGCCTGTCTGCCATTCTGGTGGAGCAGGATGTGACGCGGGCCCTTGCCTCCGCCAATCATTTCCTCTGCCTGCAGGAAGGCCACATCTCGCTTGAAGGCGCGCCGCAGGCCTTCACCAAAGACCAGATTTCAGCCGCCTATTTCGGGATGTAGCGCCATGACATGGGTCAACATCATCATCCAGGGCGTGCTTGTGGGCGGGCTTTATGCGCTTTTCGCCGCGGGCCTCTCGCTCATCTTCGGCGTCATGCGGCTTGTGAACATCGCCCATGGCGATTTGATCGTGGCCGTGGCCTATCTCGCCTGGGTGATCGTGCAGGCCACGGGCCTTCATCCGCTTGCGAGCCTCGTGCTGGTGGTGCCGCTCTCCATGCTCTTCGGCTATGCCCTGCAGCGCGGCATTCTCAACCGCACCCTGGGCCCCGACATTCTGCCGCCGCTGCTGGTCAGCTTCGGCCTCAGCGTCATCATCCAGAACGGGCTTCTGTCCTGGTTCACGGCGGATACGCGCAAACTCAACGCTGGCGCGCTGGAAACCAGTTCCTTCCCGCTGCTGCCGGGTGTGGACATCGGCTATCTGCCGCTCCTGCAATTCGCCGTCGCCGTGGCGGTGATCGCGGGCCTGCAATACCTCTTCTACAACACGGCGCTGGGCCGGGCCTTCCGCGCCACATCGGATGATTCCGAAGCGGCCCTTCTCATGGGCCTCGACAAGCGCAAGGTCTATGCCTGGGCCATGGCCCTGTGCCTGGGTGTTGTGGCCATCGCCGGCGTGTTCCTGGGTGTGCGCGCCAATTTCGACCCGGCCATCGGCCCGGGCCGCCTGATCTTCGGCTTTGAATCCGTGATCATTGGCGGGCTTGGCAATCTCTGGGGCACGCTGATTGGTGGTGTTATTCTCGGCGTGGCGCAAGGGATTGGCGCACAGATCAATCCCGGCTGGCAGGTGCTGGCCGGCCATCTGGTGTTTCTGCTGGTGCTGGCCCTCAGGCCGCGCGGCCTCTTCCCTAGGATGACGGGATGAGCGCGCAGATTTCCCGCTCCACCAATGCCAGCCGCATCGCCGCCGTTGGCGCGGCGCTGCTCATGGCCGTGTTGCTGGTGGCCCCCTGGTGGGGCTCCACGGCCACGCTGCGCCTCATTGGCGAAATGATGGCCTATGTGGCGCGGGCCAGCCTGTGGAATTTAATGGCGGGTTACACCGGCCTCGTCTCCGTGGGGCAGCAAGCCTATGTGGGGCTCGGCATTTATGTCGTGGTCGCCTGCACGGTTCTGCTGGGGCTTCATCCCTTCGTGGCCATTCCGCTGGCGGCACTTGTGGGCCTCCTGCTGGCACTGCCGGTGGGCAAACTGGTCTTCCGCCTGCAGGGAGCTTACTTCGCCATCGGCACATGGGTGGTGGCTGAAGTGTTCCGCCTGCTGGTGGCGCAATTGGGCGTGATTGGTTTGGGTGGCGGCTCCGGCATTTCCATTCCCGCACCCGTGATGCAGGCGCTAGCGACAACGAAGTTCTGGCGTGAGGCGATGATCTACTGGCTGGCGCTGGTGCTGGGCCTCGGCGCGCTCACGCTTGTCTACGCGCTGCTGCGTTCGCGCATCGGCCTGGCGCTGACGGCGATCCGTGACAGTGAAATGGCCTCCTCCAGCCTGGGCATCAGCATCTCGCGCATCAAGTATGCCGTCTATGTCGCTGTCGCTGGTATGACCTCCATGGTGGGTTCGCTCATCACGCTGCAAAAGATCCGGGTCTCGCCGGACGCCGCTTTCAGCGTCAATGATTGGACCGCCTTTGTCATCTTCATCGTGGTCATCGGCGGCATCGGCACCATCGAGGGCCCCATCCTCGGCACCATCGTCTACTTCCTGCTGCGGGAATACCTCGCCGATCTCGGCACCATCTATCTGCTCATCCTCGGCTCGCTCGCCATTGTCATCATGCTCGTAGCCCCCAAAGGACTCTGGGGTTTTGTGGCGCAGCGCTGGAACATCTCGCTTTTCCCCACAGGTTATCGCGTGAGGGACGAGGGATGAAGCCACTGTCCGCCTTCGCATTTACGGCGCTGCCCACCCGGGTGATCTTCGGGCGCGGCAAGCTGGCAGAGACTGCCGCAGAAGCAAAAGGCCTGGGCATGGCACGGCCCTTTGTCATCACCGGAAAGAACCAGGCGGACATCGGCCGCACCCTCGCCACGAGCGTGAACGGCCACGCCTACGCGGGCGCTGCCATGCACACGCCCGTCGCCGTTACCGAAGCCGCCCTTGCGGTCCTCAAAGAGGAAGGCTGCGACGGCACCATCGCCCTGGGCGGCGGATCATCAACAGGCCTCGGCAAGGCCATCGCCTTCCGCACCGACCTGCCGCAGATCGTGATCCCCACGAGCTATGCCGGCTCCGAGATGACCAACATACTCGGCGAAACTGCCGATGGTGCCAAGACCACAAAGCGCGATGCGAAAATCCAGCCCGAAACCGTGATCTATGACCCGGCACTGCTGGACAGCCTGCCGTCATCTTTCGCAGCCACGTCGGGCATGAATGCCATCGCCCATGCGGTGGAGGGGCTTTATGCCGTCGATGGCAATCCCATTGTCTCGTTGATGGCGGAGGAGGGCATCCGTGCCCTCGCCGCCGCTTTGCCTCAAGGCAAGTCTGGTCATGATGAGGCGCTTTATGGCGCCTGGCTCTGTGGCACGGTGCTGGGCTCCGTCTCCATGGCGCTGCACCACAAGCTTTGCCATGTGCTGGGCGGCACATTCAATTTGCCCCATGCGGAAACCCATACCGTCATTCTGCCCCACGCCACCGCCTATAATGCCGTGGGGGCCGATGCTGCCATGGCCCGCATCGCGCGCGCCCTTGGGACCGCGACGGCAGCGGGTGGATTGTTTGATTTGGCGCAAAGACTGGGCGCACCAACTTCGTTGAAACAATTGGGATTGACGGAAGAGGCGCTGGACCGTGCCGCCACCCTGGCGGTGGCCAGTCCCTATCCAAATCCAAGACCGCTGGAGCAGGGCGCCCTGCGCCAGCTTCTGCAAAATGCATATGACGGGCGGAGACCCGCATGAAAGGAAAGAGGGAGAAACACCATGGCTGATATCACAACCGATGTGCTGATCATTGGCAGCGGGCCTGCGGGCTCCACCACGGCGGCACTGCTTTCATCTGCCGGTGTGAGCAATGTTGTCGTCAACCGCTACCGCTGGCTGGCCAACACGCCGCGCGCCCACATCACCAACCAGCGCTGCATGGAAGTGATCCGCGACATCGGCAAGGATCTTGAAGCCGAGTGCATGATGTATGCCACCCATCAGGACCTGATGGGCGAGAACGTGTTCTGCGTGTCGTTGGCGGGCGAAGAACTGGGCCGCATGAAAAGCTGGGGCACCCATCCGGAATCGCGCGCCGAACACCAACTGTCGTCGCCGTGTGAAATGAACGACCTGCCGCAGACCTACATGGAGCCGCTGCTCTTCAAGACAGCCTGCGCCCGCGGCACGCAGGCCCGCATGTCCACGGAATATGTGAGCCACGTGCAGGACAAGGATGGCGTGACCGCCACCTGCAAGGATCTGATGACGGGCCAGACCCTCACCATCCGCGCCAAATATCTGGTGGGCGCAGACGGCGGCAACTCCGCCGTGGCCGAAAACGAGAAGCTGCCCTTTGAAGGCAAGATGGGCGTGGGCGGCTCCATGAACATCGTCTTCCGCGCCGACTTGTCCAAATATGTCGCCCATCGCCCCTCGGTGCTCTACTGGGTGATGCAGCCGGGGGCTGATGTCGGCGGCATTGGCATGGGCCTGGTGCGCCTGGTGCGCCCCTGGAATGAATGGCTCATTGTCTGGGGTTACGACATCACCAAGCCGCCGCCGAAGGTGGACAAGGCTTTCGCCACAGGTGTGGCCCGCCAGCTTGTGGGGGATCCGAAGCTGGAGATCGAACTGCTGTCGGCCAACACTTGGACGGTCAACAACAAGTTCGCAACGAAGATGCAGAAGGGCCGCGTCTTCATCATGGGTGATGCCGCGCACCGCCATCCGCCCTCCAATGGCCTGGGCACCAACACCTCCATGCAGGACTCGTTCAACCTCGCCTGGAAACTGGCCATGGTGGTAAAGGGGCAGGCCTCGCCCAAGCTGCTGGACAGCTACACGGCAGAGCGCGCGCCTGTGGCCCGCCAGATTGTCACCCGCGCCAACAAGTCGATCGGCGAGTTCGGGCCGATCTTCGAGGCCCTCGGCATGGATGGCGGCGTTGACCACGACAAGATCCAGCGCAACATGGATGCGCGCTGCGATGACACAGCCGCCGCCGAAAAGCAGCGCGAGGCGCTCCGCAAGGCCATCGCCTTCAAGAAATACGAGTTCGACTGCCACGGCGTTGAGATGAACCAGCGCTACAAGTCCGCTGCCATCGTCACCGATGGACAACGCGAACCGGCCTTCAAGAAGGACAAGGAATTGCACTACGCGCCCACCACCTGGCCGGGCGCGCGCCTGCCACATGTCTGGGTGTTCGACAAGGCGGGCAAGAAGCACTCCACACTGGATCTGTGCGGCCATTCCAAATTCACCATTCTCACGGGCATCGGCGGCGAGGCCTGGGTGAAAGCGGCCAAGGCCGTGGGCAAGGAATTGGGCATCGACATCGTGGCCCATGTCATCGGCCCGCGCCGTGACTATGAAGATCATGTGGGTGACTGGGCGCGGGCGAGCGAGATTTCTGATTCCGGCTGCCTGCTGGTGCGGCCCGACCATCATGTGGCGTGGCGGGTCAAGTCTGCCAGCAAGTCGGCTGAAAAGGATCTCTCCGCAACTCTCAAGAAAATCCTGGGGCGTTGATCATGGCCAAAGCAGCAAAAAAAACGACCGCAAGAAAAGCCACCAAAAAGGCCTCCAAAAAGCCTGCGAAAAAACCCGCCCGCAAGATGAGCTACTACTTCACGGTGAAAGACTCCGTGAAAGTGGTGCAGGGCCGCACCGGCCCCAAGGCCAACAAGCGCGCCAAGTTCCTGATGGATTCCCTGGTCAAGCATCTGCATGCCTTCCTCAAGGAGGCACGCCCCACCATGGATGAGTGGAACTACGGCATCAACTTCCTCACCCGCACCGGGCAGATCTGCAACGAATGGCGGCAGGAATACATCCTGCTGTCGGACGTGCTCGGTGTCTCGATGCTGGTGGAATCGCAGAACCACGAGAAGCTGTCCGGCGAAACGGAATCGACCGTGCTCGGGCCCTTCTACATCCCCAACTCGCCGCACTACAATTACGGCGACAACATCTGTCTCGATGGCAAGGGCGAGCCTGTGTGGGTGTTCGGCCGCGTGCTCGACAAGAAGGGCAAGCCCATTGCCGGTGCCACGCTGGAAGTGTGGCAGGCCAATGAAGATGGCTTCTACGATGTGCAGCAGAAGGGCATCCAGCCCGACATGAACCTGCGCGGCACCTTCACGTCAGACAAGGATGGCCGCTGGGGCTTCCGTTCGGCCTATCCGCGCTATTACCCCATTCCCTTCGATGGTCCGGTCGGCGATCTGCTTGTGGCGCTCGACCGCAACCACAACCGCCCGGCCCATCTGCACTTCATGGTGTCGGCCCCCGGTTATGAAAAACTGATCACCCACATCTTCACGCCGGATTGCCCCTGGCTCACCGATGATGCGGTGTTTGGCGTGAAGGAAAGCCTCATCGCCGATTTCAAGATGGTGGATGATCCGGCGCTGGCCGCAAAGCTGGGCCTGCCCAATCCCTTCAAGCAGGTGGAGTGGAATGTTGTGATGGCGAAGGACTGATGAGCAATCCGTGTATTCTGTGCGTCGCCATCACCGGGTCGCTTCCCACCAAGGAAAACAACCCGGCTGTGCCCATCACCATTGCGGAGCAGATCGAGAGCACACAGGAGAGTTTTGAAGCGGGTGCCTCCATCGTGCATTGTCATGTGCGTGATGACGAGGGCAAACCCACCTCCGATCCCGAACGCTTCGCGCGGCTGAAGGAGGGGATCGAGAAACATTGCCCCGGCATGATCGTGCAGCTTTCCACAGGTGGCCGCTCGGGGGCGGGCAAGGCGCGGGGCGGCATGCTGCCGTTGAAGCCAGACATGGCCTCGCTCTCCGTGGGGTCCAACAACTTCCCCACCCGCGTTTATGAAAATCCACCGGACCTGGTGGATTGGTTGGCCAGTGAAATGCTGACCTACAATGTGAAGCCGGAGATCGAGGCCTTTGATCTTTCGCATATCATTCAGGCCGCCACCATGCAGAAGGATGGCCGGCTGAAGGGCCCGCTCTATGTGCAGTTTGTCATGGGCGTGAAGAACGCCATGCCGGCCGACGAGCGCGTGCTCGATTTCTACATCGAGACGCTGAAGCGTTTTGCGCCTGATGCGCAATGGTGCGCGGCGGGCATCGGCCCGGCGCAAGTCATCGTCAACGACTGGGCCATTGCCAAGGGCGGCCACACGCGAGCCGGCATGGAAGACAATGTGCGCCTCGACAAGGCCACGCTGGCGCCCTCCAATGCCGCACTCATCAAGCGCGCCGCCGATCTCTGCGCCCGCCATGGCCGCCCGGTCGCGACATGGCAACAGGCCCGCGCCATATTGGGTTTGGCGCAAGACTAGCTGTAGGGCAGAGGGGTTCTCTGACGTGACCCCATGGCTTGTAAATGCCGCTGCGGTTAGTAGTGTGGCATGGCGTGCGGCCACGAGGTGCTGACCATGAAGAAGCTGATCAACAAGCCTGCCGATGTCGTGCGGGAAATGCTGGAAGGGTCCGTGCTGGCCGCACCGGGCCAGACGCTCCTCGCAGACGAAAATGTTGTGGTGCAAAGCCGCCTGCCAAAACCGGCGCTGCGCAAGGTTTCTGTGATCTCCGGCGGCGGCAGCGGCCATGAACCTGCCCACGCGGGCTATGTCGGCACAGGCATGCTCACGGCCGCCGTGGCGGGCGATGTCTTCACCTCGCCAAGTGCAGATGCGGTGCTGGCCGCCATCCGTGCCTCCTCCGGCCCGGCGGGCGCGCTGCTCATCGTCAAGAATTACACGGGCGACCGCCTCAACTTTGGCCTCGCTGCCGAGATGGCCCGCGCCGAGGGCATTCCTGTTGAGGTGGTTGTTGTCGCCGATGACGTGGCCCTGTCCAAGACCGTGGAGAAATCGCGGCGGCGTGGCATTGCCGGCACGGTTTTGGTTCACAAGATCGCGGGGGCCGCCGCCGCCAAGGGTCTGAAACTGACAGCCGTTGCAAAGCTGGCCCGCGCGGTGGCGGCGCAACTGGGCTCCATGGGCGTATCGCTGGGGCCTTGCACACTGCCCCAGGCAGCGAAGCCCAATTTTGAATTGGCCGCTGACGAAATTGAATTGGGCCTCGGCATTCACGGTGAGCCGGGCGTGGAGAAGGCCAAGATGGCAGCTGCTGCTTCGCTGGTGCAGCTGGTGCTCACCGCGATCATCGCGGACCTGAAGATCAAGCGCGGGGCGCGCGTGGCCCTTGTGGCCAATGGCCTTGGCTCAACGCCGCCGATGGAATTGTCGGTGGTCTTGCGGGACGCCCTCGCCATGCTCTCCAAGGCGGGCATTGTGGTGGAGCGCGCCTGGTGTGGCACGTTGCTATCGGCCCTCGACATGCCGGGCTTCTCCCTGTCGCTGCTGCCGCTGGAGAAGACCATGCTCAGCCTGCTCGATGCGCCAACAGAAGCGCCCGCCTGGCCCGGCTCCGGCAAACTCAATGCAGCGCCGGTGCAGCGCCCGCCGCAGCGCAAGGCCAGCGCCGCAACCAAACGGAAAGTTCCCCATGCAGCTGGCAAGCCCATCCGCGCCCTGGCGCTGGCCGCCGCGCGGGCCTTGAGCGCTGCGGAATCCCGCCTCACCGATCTTGATGCCAAGGCAGGCGATGGCGATCTGGGGGCGAGCATGGCCCGGGCCGCGCTTGCCATCCGCAAATTGCCGGAAGCGGCCTGGGGCAAACCGGGGGAAACCTTGCAGGAGCTTGGCCAGACCTTGCGCCGCGCCATTGGCGGCAGCTCCGGGCCCTTTTATGCAACAGCCCTGATGCGGGCCGCGCGCAGCCTGCCAGAGAAACCCAAGGCGCTGGATTGGAGCAGGGCTTTCAGCGCCGCTGTGGCGGTCATTTCAGAATTGGGTGGCGCAAAGCCCGGAGACCGCACCATGGTGGATGCGCTGGCCCCTGCGGCGGCGGCTTTTGAAAAAGCTGTGACCAGCGGCGTGGCACTTCCCGAGGCCTGGTCAAAGGCGGTGCAGGCCGCGCGCGCCGGGGCGGAAGCGACGACCAAGATGAAGCCGCGCCTCGGCCGGGCCAGCTATCTCGGCAACCGCGCCATAGGCGTTGAAGATGCGGGTGCTGCCGCCGTGGTCTGCTGGATGGAAGCGCTGGAACGCCGCTGAACTGCCGGCCTCACCAGCGCCGCGTGAAGGACTTGCGTGTGAAGCCGGCAATTTCCTTGATCATGTCGGCGGCTTCCTCTGGCGGGCGCTGCCAGATCTTGCGGCCCACCACCACGCCTTGCGCGCCTGCGGCGATTGAATCGGAAATGTCACGCAGTGTGGACTTGGCATCGCCGCTCATGGGGCCGCCCGCCACCACGATGGGAATGTCGAGTTCGGCGCAGAGTTTCGCCGTGGCATCAGGCCCGGGGAAGGTGATCTTGATGATGTCGGCCCCGAGGTCATAGCCAACCCGCGCCACTTCCAGTTCCGCCTCGATGATCTCCTTGCTGCGCGGCATATTGAGGAATACGGGCTCCACCATCACCGGCATGTCCCACTTGGCCGCCTCGCCAATCACCCGGCCGATGCGCTTGCAATACTGCACCTTCTCCACGTCATTCACGTTCCACGGCAGCAGCATCTTGATGCAGTCCACGCCCATGCGCACCGCGTCTTCCACCGCCGTCACCATGGCACCCGTTCCCGTTTCAGAGTCGCTGGTAGGCCAGAAGGCATCAATGGCAAGAATGCGCGCGAGATGCGAAGCCTTGGCCAGATCAGTTTCACTTTGCTTCACAATGCCGGTGGAGACCATGAAGCCGGTGATATCCTGCGGAATGAAGCGGCGCATCACCGTCACGGGCGCTTCAAGTGAAGGCACGCGGCCCCACACCAGGCCATGATCAATGGGAATCACCAGCGCAGCGCGGTCTGCCCGCAGAACCCTGTTCATGCGGTAGCTGGTGGAATACCTGTTGGCCATGGCCGTTCTGCTCCAGTTGAAAATGCGGATAAGGATTTCATGCCGGGGCCCGGCCTGAGGACTCGCGGATGCGCAACTCTCCCGGAAACAGCACATGCTCAAAGGGCAGCACCTCGCCGCGCCGCGCCATGCGGGCCAGCAACATGGCCCAGCCCTTGCTGGCAAAGGCCTCAAAGGGCTGCGCCACGGCGCTCACATAGGGCCGGAGTGCTGTCATCCATTCAAAGTCGTCGAAACCGATCAGCGAAATATCTTCCGGCATGCGCAATTGCAGGGATTGAATGGCCTTGATGGCCCCAAGTGTTGCCACATTTGTGGCCGCCACAAGCGCTGTAATGCGGTCCTGCCGGTGCAATTCCTGCTCGATGGCGCTGCGCGCCCCGTCGATGGTGTGGCCGCCCAGCACCACGCGGCACTCCGCGTCACCACCTGCCTGTTCCAACTCGGTTGAAATGCCGGTCACGCGGTCACGGCTGGCAGCGAGATCAATGGTGGGCAACAGCACGCCAATGCGGCGGTGCCCCAGCGACAAAAGCTCGCGTGCCACAAGCCGCCCCGCTTCTTCGTTTTTCAGCCCCACGGAATCCACACCCGCAATGCCAAGCCCGCGGTCCATCACCACGGTCGGGGGCAGGGCCTGCGGGTCAAGCCCGCCGCCCACGGACTCATCCGATGCCGGGTAGACAATCAGCCCCTCCAACTGCCGCGACAGGAGCGTGAGAATGCGGTCCCGCTCAATGGCCACGTCCTCGTCGCTGATGATGACGGCAATCTCATAGCCATGGGCAAAGGCCAGCCGCTCAAACTCGCTGGCCATGCGCGCAAAGAAGGCATTGCTGAGTGATGGCACCACAAGCCCCACCAGCTTGCTCTTGCGGCTGCGCAGGCTGGCGGCATTGCCATTGGGCCGGAAATTCAGCAGCCGCACCGCGTCCATCACCTTGTCGCGGGTCTTGGCACCGGCTCGGCCCTTGCCATTCAGAACATGGGACACCGTGGCCGTGGAAACACCCGCCCGCGCCGCCACATCCTTGATGGTGGGGGCGCGTGTCTTTGGCTTTGGCGGAGGAGATCGCATGCGGGGGATCAGGTGATATCGACGGGCTTGCTGCGGAAGCGCTTTGCAGTTTCGGGAAGCGCCTTGCGGCATACCACGGGCGGCAGGCCTTTCAAGATCAGTTCTGCATCGGCCACCGCCTGGCGGCCGATCTCGAAAAGCGCACTCGGCATGCCACCGGTGCGGTGGGCCGAAAGCAGCATTCCTTCCACCTTGCGCACCGCATCATTCTTGGTCACCGGCTCCACGGGGAACACATCGGTGGCGGCACGGAAGCGGCCCTGGTTTACAAGCTCAACAAAGGCCGGAAAATCCACCACGGCCGCGCGGCTCATCAGCAGGAAAAGGGCATCGCTGCGGATCAGCGACAATTCGCGCCGCCCGAGAAAGCCCTGGTTCTCCGAGGTCACACCCGCAAAAACCAGAATGATGCGGCTTTCCTTCAGAATGTCCTCCAGCGTTGCGGGTTTCACCCCATGCCTGTGCAACACATAATCAGGCACCCAGGGATCATAGACGCTGATGTCACATTGGAAGGGCGCCACCAGTTTGAGGAAGGCGCGCGCCAGATCACCGAAGCCGATCAGGCCCATCGTCTCTCCGAACAGGCTGAAGGCCCCCACATTGCCATCAAGGCCGTAGGCTTCCCGCCCGGCGCGGAAATCCCGGTCGGCTTTGGTGATGCCACGGGCCAAATCGATGGCCATACCGAGAGCAGATTCCGCCACAACATCGGCAAAGGCGGCACCCGGTGTCAGCACATGAATGCCATTGGCGAAGCAGTAGTCATAGTCGATGGCATCGGTGAAGTTGGTTTCCACATTGATGATGGCGCGCAGCTTCTTTGCCCGCATCAGCCGTTCGCGCGGCAATTTGGTTTGCCCCATGATGATCACGGCCTCCGGCAGATTTTGTTCGATCATCGCGTCCGGCATGGGCGACTGCTCATGAACAATCAGTTCTCCCAGCCCCTCAAGTTTGCGGCGTGTTTCGGAATCGCAGATCACGTCAAGCGTGCGGGGCAGGGGATCAATGAGAATGAGGGGGCGGGTCATGACAACGTCCTTGGGCCTTTTCGCACCGACAATAGAGGCGGGAGGAATTTCCGTGCAACAATATAAATCGTTTAATCAGATGGCCACAATGAAACCCAAGTTGATGGGCTTTTGCATTTTCCCTTCCCTGAACGCCGAGTGAGCAGACGCAGCAAACGTCAATAAACCTGCCATATATAAGCCTTTTGCAGATCATTTGATCCGGATTCACAGCGCTTTGGCCAGAATAGGCTCTGTCGCATGCTGCAGTGCATCAAGTTAAACGGTTTACAAAAAAATCTGATTGCGCTTAGTCTTGCCCGCAGGTGCTGCCGCCTCCGGGTGACCCGCACTCAGCAAGAATTCAATGGGAGGAAGACCATGAAATATATGAAATCCATTCTGCTGGCCGCCACTGTGATGGCCTTCAGCACAACGGCGCATGCCGATGGCACCTATGGCGTGCTGATGAAGACGCTGGCCAACCCCTTCTGGGGCGCCATGGGCCAGGGCGTGGAAGAAGGTGCCAAGGCCGCGGGCGTGGCTTACGACCTGCAGGCCGTGGACAGCGACCAGGCTGCCGAGCCGCAGCTCAACGCCTGCAACACCATGTTGGAAAAGAAGCCGGTGGCGCTGATCACCGCCGCCATCAACTCCAACAACCTGCTGCCCTGCCTGAAGCAGGCCAACGCCGCCAACATTCCGGTGGTTGACCTCGACAACAACCTTGATCCCGCCGTCACCAAGGATGCGGGCGTCAACATCGCCTTCCACATCGGCTCCGACAACATGGCCGCAGGAGCCCAGGGCGCTGAATATCTCGTCGGCAAGGTCGGCAAGGATGCCAAGGGTCCGGTGCTTGTGATTGAAGGCCTGTCCGGCAACATCACCGGCAAGAAGCGCGCCGATGGCTTTGCCAACAAGCTCAAGGAACTGGCACCCGGCCTTGAAATCGTGGCTTCACTGCCCGGTGACTGGGATCGCGGCAAGGCCGCCAACATCACCAACGACATCCTGACCAAGCATCCGGACCTTGTGGCGATTTTCGCCGCCAATGACGGCATGGCGCTGGGCGCGGTGGAAACTGTCTTCGCCGCCAACAAGGGCGAACAGGTCACGATCATCGGCGTTGACGGCAACTCGGATGCCGTGAAGTCCATCAAGGAAGGCCGCCTCACGGCCTCTGTGGCCCAGCTGCCCTATCTTGTGGGCAAGCAGGCCGTGGAAAACGTCAAGAAGATCGTGGACGGCGGCAAGGTGGATGAAGTGATCTACGTGCCCACCCTCGTCCTCACCAAGGACGTGATCGAAGCCAACAAGGAGCCCATGCTTGCATTCGTCAAGTAAGGGACAGTGACTGGAAGGCGGGGTTTCCTCCCTGGGCCCCGCCTTCCGGATCTGATGGGGCAAGACGTGACATCCGTGCCAGAAAAACAAGGCGAGCTTTGGCGCCGCCTGCAATTCATCTTTGACAGCAAGTTGCACATCCGCCTTGAATCCCTGGTGGTGTTGATTGTGCTCTGTGCGGCCATGGCCGTGCTCTCGCCCTACTTCTTTTCCATCAGCAATTTCCTCAACATCTTTCTCGCCACCTCGACAATCGGCGTTCTGGCAATCGGCGCAACCGTGATCCTGAGTTCGAACGGACTGGATCTGTCGCTGGGCTCTGTCATGGGCTTCTCGGGCATTGTCGGCGCCTACCTCGTGGTCATCGCGGGCCTGCCCTGGCCCTTTGCCATCATTGGAGCGCTGGCGGCGGGCTCTTGTGCCGGGGCTATCAACGGCTTCCTCATCACCCGCACACGCATGCCCGCCTTTATCGTCACACTTGGCATGCTCGGCATCGCCCGTGGCTTTGCCCTCATCCTCGCGCCCAATGGCGGCGCGATCTATGGCTTGCCCGCACCCGTTGTCTTTCTGGGGCAGGGGAGGCCGTTGGGCATTCCCTCGCCGGTCATCATCCTGGCCCTCACCGCTCTCGTGGTGCACTACATGCTCGCCTATTCGCCCTTTGGCCGCCACACGCTGGCCATGGGCGACAGTGAGGCGGCGGCCCGCGCCACCGGCATTCCGGTGGAGCGCCTGCGCTGGAAACTTTACATTCTCTCGGGCTTCATGGCGGGCCTCGCCGGTCTCCTCTTCATGGCACGCGTGAATGCGGGCGATCCCACAGCGGGCATCAATTACGAATTGACCGCCATCACGGCGGCCATCATCGGCGGCACCAGCCTGTTTGGCGGCAAGGGTTCCATCCTCGGTACGCTGGTGGGGGCGCTCATCATGGGTGTGCTTCAAAACGGGCTCAATCTCCTCTCCGTTCCGTCCTTCTGGCAGCAGGTGGCGATTGGCGTTGTGTTGATCCTCGCCGTCTATATCGATCAGCTTCAGTCCGCCAAGGAGAAGAAGTCATGACGCTTCTCTCCATCTCCAATGTCACCAAGCGCTTCGGCGCCATCCAGGTGCTGAACGGCGTCAACCTCGAGATCGAGGCCGGCACGGTGACGGGCCTCGTCGGCGACAACGGCGCGGGCAAATCCACCCTGATGAAAACCATCACCGGCATCTACTCCATTGATGACGGCCGCATTTCTTTCAATGGGCAGGATGTGGCGGGCTTCGCCCCCGGCCAGCGCCGTGAACGCGGCATCGAAATGATCTATCAGGATCTGGCACTCGCCAAGCAGCAGGACGTGGCCTCCAACATCTTCCTGGGCCGCGAACCAAGGCGCCGCCCCTTGGGCTTCATGCCCTGGATCGTGGACAAGGCGAAGATGGATGCCGAAGCCCGCAAGATGATCGACCGCCTGGGTGCCCGCATTCCCTCGGTGCATCGCCCCGTGGGCTTGTTCTCCGGCGGCCAGCAGCAGACTGTGGCCATTGCGCGGGCCCTCACCTTCAACCCGAAACTGGTGATCATGGATGAGCCCACGGCGGCACTGGCCGTGCGCGAGGTGGAGAGCGTGCTCAATCTTATCCGCCAATTGAAGAGCGAAGGCATTGCCGTGATCCTCATCAGCCACCGCCTCAATGACGTGTTCGAAGTGACAGACCGCATCGTGGTGCTGCGCCAGGGCCGCATTGAAGCCAACCTGCAAACCGCCAAGACGCAAATGCGCGACGTCGTCAGCCACATCGTAGGTGCCCATTAGGAGTTCAGACATGTCCAAGACCAAATCCGCCAAGATCGGCATGCACGCCTCGCTCTGGGCCGCGGAATGGACCCGCGAAGCCGCCGAACTCGCCATCCCCGAAGCGGCCGCACATGGCCTTGAGGCCATCGAGTTTCCCCTGTTGGTGCCGGAAGGCGTGGATGCGCCGCATTCCCGCAAGCTCTTCGAGAAGCATGGCATCGAGCCCACCTGTTCCCTCTGCCTGCCGGAAGACAAGATGGCTGCGGAAAAACCGGAAGCCGCCGAGGCCTTTGTCAAGAAGGCCCTCGACAAGGCGGCAGAGGCGGGATCGAAATTTCTGGGCGGCGTCACCTTTGGTGCCTTGGGTTACCGCTCCGGCAAACCGCCGCAGAAGAAGGAATATGAAAACATCGTCAAGGCGTTGAAGCCGGTGGCGCAGCATGCCCGCAAGCTGGGCATCACGCTCGGAATCGAACCCTGCAACCGTTATGAAACCCATCTCCTCAACACCTCCACTCAAGCCATGATGCTGAAGGAGATGATCGGCGAGCCCAACGTCACCATCCACTTCGACACCTATCACATGAACATCGAGGAGAAGGGCATCGGTGCGGCGTTGCGGGCCACCGCGGGCCATTCCAGCTATGTTCACATGTCGGAGAGCGACCGTGGCGTGCCCGGCACCGGCACGATTGACTGGAACGATGTCTTCCGTGGCCTGTCCGAGGCAAACTTCAACGGCCATCTGGTGGTGGAAAGCTTCGTGGCTCTGCCGCCGGAAATCGCGGGCGCGCTATGCGTCTGGCGGCCCGTGGCCAAGGACCGCCATGAGGTGCTCACACGCGGTGTGCCCTTCCTCAAGGGCATGGCAAAGGCCCACGGCTTCTAGGCCCCACACCCTTGAGTGCGCCCCGGCAGGGCGCTACTCCTTCTGGCCATGACGCGGTTCTCGGCCAATCTCGGTTTCCTGTTCCAGGAGCTTTCGCTTCCCGATGCGATCAGGGCAGCAGGTGCTGCAGGCTTCGACGCCGTGGAGTGCCATTGGCCTTACGTAGTCGATGCCGCCGCTGTGCAGGCCGCGCTTGCGGCCAGCGGGCTGTCCATGCTGGGGCTCAACACGGCGCGCGGTGATGTGGCGGCGGGCGACAATGGTCTTGCCGCTTTGCCCGGCCGCGAGCGCGAGGCCCAGGCCGCCATTGACCAGGCGCTTGACTATGCCAGCCGCATTGGCGCCTCCCATGTGCATGTCATGGCAGGCAAGGCTTCGGGGCCGGCCGCACAGGGCACCTTCGTGCGCAATCTCAGCGAGGCCGCCGCCAAGGCTGCGCCCTTGGGTCTCACGCTCGTCATTGAGCCACTCAACCACTTCGATGCGCCCGGCTACTTTCTCTCCCACACCAGCCACGCAGAAGCCGTGATTGCCGAAGTCGCGGCCCCCAATCTGAAGCTGATGTTCGATTGCTATCACGTGCAGATCATGGAAGGTGATCTCAGCCGCAGCCTGTCGCGGCTCATGCCAATTATCGGCCACATCCAGATTGCCGCTGTGCCAGACCGCGGCGAGCCGGGGCAGGGCGAGGTGGACTATCGCCACATCTGCGGCCTGTTGCATGAGTTGGGCTACACCCGGCCCATCGGTGCGGAATACAAGCCGCGCTCATCGACGTTAGCGGGCCTGGGCTGGCTCAAGGAGTTGCGCCACAGCGCAAAGACCTGAATGACCACCAATCTGCTTCACTTGAAACCTGCTGCCGCCCGTCGCCTCATCCACGGGGCGCTCACAGGGGCTGGCACGTCCACCGCCAATGCGCGCTATTTCACCGAAGCTATCCTCGATACCGAACTTTCCGGGTTGGAGGGCCACGGCTTCTACTGGCTGCAATACTATTGCGCCCATGTGCAAAGCGGCAAGATTGATGGCCGGGCCCGGCCCCGTGTGCGCAAGCTCTCACCTGTCAGTTTCCGTGTGGATGCCAATGGCGGCTTCACCCATCCCGCCATTGAGGCGGGTTTTGGCAAGTTGATCCCCGCCGCAAAAAAATTCGGCATCGCGGGAATGGCCGTGCACAATTCCTATAATGCCGCAACGCTGGGCTATCACACCGGCGTTCTGGCCAAGCAGGGCCTCGTCGCCTTTGGTTTCACCAATGCCATGCCCATCATGGCGCCCGTGGGCGGCAACACGCCCATCGTCGGCACAAACCCCATGTCCTTCGCGGTGCCGGGCCGCAAGGGCAAGATCGCCTTCCTCATTGACCAATCATCATCCGCCGTCACCTGGACGGCGGTGAAGCGCGCAGCCGAGGAGGGCCGCCCCATTCCGCTGGGCTGGGCCCTCGACAAGGAAGGCCAACCCACAACCGATGCGGCCGCAGGTCTTGCAGGCTCGCTTGCGCCATCGGGCGGGGCAAAGGGCTTCAACATGGCGCTCATGGTGGAAGTCATGTGTGCTGCCCTGGCCGGGGCCCTGCGCGGACCGGAGCAGGGCTCCTTCACCGAACAGGATGGCCGCACGGTGGGTTGCGGACAATTCTTCATTGCCATTGACCCCGCAAAATTTTCGGGCGGCGCCTTTGCACGGCAGGTGAGGGCGCTGGCCAAATCCGTGACCGATCAGAAAGGCGCGCGGCTGCCCAATGCGCGGCGCGAAGCCAACATCAAGCGGCTGTCGAAAGATGGCATTCCCATCCCGCGCGACCTCCATGATCTTCTGCAAAGCTACGTGAAATCATGACACAGACCTTCCCCGCCCTGTTCCAGCCCTTGCAGCTGCGTCACAAGACCCTGCGCAACCGCATCGTCTTTGGGGCCCACACCGCCAATATGGCGGAAGGTGGCCTGCCGGGCGAACGCCATCGCGGTTACTATGAGGAGCGCGCCCGGGGAGGGGCAGCCATGATCGTGGTGGAGCCTGTTCCGGTGCACCGCACCGCCGTGCTCACACGCGGCAATTTCCTGCACGCGACGGATGAGATCATTCCGCATTTTCGCAAGGTCACGGATGCGGTGCATGCCCATGGTGCTGTCATCTGCCACCAGCTTTATCACGTGGGCCAGCATGGTGACTTTGATAATTCCTTTGAGCCCAGCTGGTCGCCGTCGGGCCTGCCGTCCTTCCATGATTCCGATGGCAGCCATGCCATGACGGAGCGCGAGATCGAAGAGGTGATCGAGGGCTTCGTGCAGGCCGCGCGGCGCGCCAAGGAGTCTGGCTTTGATGGCATCGAACTGTTCGCCGCCTACAACGCCATCATCGATCAGTTCTGGCTGCCCTTCAACAACCGCCGCGATGACAAATGGGGCGGCAGTCTTGAAAACCGCATGCGCTTCTCGCGCACCATCATGGAACGCATCCGCAAGATGGCGGGCGATGATTTCATCATCGGCCTCGCCGTCAACATGGATGAAACCAGCAAGGCCTCGCAGACCATCGAACAACTGCAGGAAGTGATCGCCTGGCATGATGAGCGTCAGCTCATGGATTACGTCACCTGCGGCACCGGCAGTTATTTCAGCACCACGGGCATCATTCCCCACGTCTTTTATCCCGACAAGTATGGCGCGCCCTATGCGGAGGCCCTGAAGCAGGTGGTGAAACACGCCAAGGTGCAGTGTGAGAGCCATGTGCGCACACCGGAAAATGCCAACTATGTTGTGGGGTCCGGACAGGCGGATATGGTGTCCATCGTGCGGGGGCAAATCGCCGATCCGCATCTCGCCAACAAGGCCCGTGAGGGGAGGCCGGAAGATGTGCGGCCATGTCTCTCCTGCAATCAGATGTGCTGGGGTCGCCGCTATCGCGACTACTGGATTTCCTGCCTGATCAACCCCAGTGCCGGCCGGGAATTTGAATGGGGCGGCGACCGCTTTACGCCCGCAGCCCAGCCGAAATCCGTTCTGGTGGTGGGCGGTGGCGTGGCCGGCATGGAGGCCGCCCGCGTGGCTGCCGAGCGTGGTCACAAGGTGACGCTCGCCGAAGCCTCAGACAAGCTGGGCGGGCAGTTCCGCCTGGCGGGCCTCACGCCGCGCCGTCACCAGATCATTGATTATCTCGATTGGCTGGAACGTCAGCTGGCGCGGCTACAGGTGAAGGTTCTGCTCAACACGCCGCTGGATGCAGAGGAAGCCAAGGCCTTTGCCGCCGATGTGGTGATCGCCGCCACAGGTTCCGCGCCAGATGGCAAGGCCTTTCAGCGCGCCATGCCGGAGCGGGATCAACTTCCTGGCCTGGAGCGGGGCAATGTTGTCTCCGCCGAGGATATAATGGCCCGCATCGCCCGGCCCGGAAAGCGCGTGCTGCTGCTGGATGAAACCGCCAACTGGAAGGGCGCAGGCACAGCCCTGACCCTGGCCGAGGCAGGCCATGAGGTGACATTGGTCACACCCGCGCCCAGCGTGATGATGGAAATGGCCCGCACCGTCGCCGACATTCAGGTGCGCGCCCGCCTGCGCGCGCTTGGTGTGCGGCTTGTCACCGAAGCCGTGATTCGTGAATGGCATGGCGATGGGGCCACGGTTGAAGTGGCCGGCGGCAAGCCCGAACGCATTGCAGCGGATACACTTGTTGTGGCCTCCACCAATGTCTCCAACCGCGACATTGCCGACGCGCTGGATGCCCCGGCGATTGGCGATGCCGTGGCCGCCCGCACCGCTGTCATGGCCATTTACGAAGGCCGCAAGCTGGCCATGGAACTGTAACCGCGCCTGAGGCTGGCCTGTCCATTCTTGACTCATCCGCTGATTAGCGCTTCCCTTGCCTGCAATCGCCGGGGGCAAGGTGATCCGTAACCGGCGCATGAGTTCAATGACAGGAGAACCGAAATGAAAATTCTCAAGAAACTTCTGCCCATCGCGGCACTTGCGCTTTTCGGCGCAACGGCCCAAGCCGCAACGCTGGATGACGTGAAAGCAAAGGGCTTCATCCAGTGTGGCGTCAGCCAGGGTCTTATCGGCTTTTCCAATCCTGACGACCAGAACAACTGGACCGGCCTTGACGTGGATTTCTGCAAGGCTGTGGCCGCCGCCGTGTTTGGCGACGCCACAAAGGTGAAATATTCGCCGCTCAACGCCAAGGAGCGCTTCACCGCCCTGCAATCCGGGTCGATTGACATTCTCTCGCGCAACTCCACCTGGACCATGAGCCGCGACACGTCGCTTGGCCTGTCGTTTGCCGGCGTCACCTATTATGACGGCCAGGGCTTCATGGTGCCCACAAAGTTGGGCGTGAAGTCTGCCATGGAGTTGAACGGCGCCTCCGTCTGCACCCAGACCGGCACTACCACCGAGTTGAACCTTGCCGACTTCTTCAAGGCCAACAAGATGGAATACAAGATCGTCGCCTTCGAAAAGAACGAGGAAGTGCTGAAGGCCTATCAGGAAGGCCGTTGCGACGTGTTCACCACGGACCAGTCCGGCCTCTATGCCGAACGCCTGAAGTTCACCAATCCGGATGAACACATGGTTCTGCCGGAAATCATCTCCAAGGAGCCGCTCGGCCCCGTTGTCCGCCAGGGTGATGCCCAGTGGTTCAACATTGTGAAGTGGACCTATTACGCGCTCCTGTCGGCTGAGGAACTGGGCGTCACCCAGGCCAATGTCGAGGAGATGAAGGCGTCCCCCAACCCGGAAATCCAGCGCCTCCTCGGCATCAACGTGAAGAACCCGGACGGCAGCGATGCTGACAACGACTTCGGCAAGGGCATCGGCCTTGGCGCGGATTGGGCAGTCAACATCATCAAGGGTGTTGGCAACTACGGCGAAATCTTCGATCGCAACCTCGCGCAGCTGAAGATCGCCCGTGGCAAGAACGCCCTGTGGAACAAGGGCGGCCTGCAATACGCCCCGCCGATCCGCTAAGAACCTTGCCCTCTCCCGTCCGCTGACGGGAGAGGGTGCCCGTCAGGGCGGGTGAGGGGCGTGCGGCAATACTCCTGCCTGTTGTTCATCATCCGGCCTTCGGCCACCTTCTCCCGCGCAAAGGGCGGGAGAAGGCCATTTGGGGGCGTGTCCATTGACAACTGAAAATGACAAACGTTACGCCTCCGCCCCCGCCGCCGGCAGCTGGAAGGATGTGCTCTACAGCGCCAGAGTGCGCGGCTGGGCCAGCCAGGTCATTGTTCTCCTGCTGCTGCTCTGGGGGCTTTATGAGATTGTCCAGAACACCCAGGCAAATCTGGCCCGGCTCAACAAGCATTTCGGTTTTGACTTCCTCTCGCAGGCCTCGGGCTTCGACCTGTCGACCTCGCTGATCTGGTATTCCTCCTCATCCAATTATGGCCGCGCCCTTCTGGTGGGCTTTTACAACACGGCCCTCGTCGCTGTTCTCGGCATTATCTTCGCCACGCTTCTGGGATTCGTCATCGGCGTCATGCGCCTGTCGAAGAACTGGATCGTCTCGCGCTTTGCACTGGTCTATGTCGAGCTCTTCCGCAACATTCCCCTGCTGGTGCAAATTCTGGCCTGGTATGCGCTGGTGCTCAAGCCGCTGCCCGGTCCCAAACAGGCCTTCACTTTTTTCAATAGCAGCCTGTTCCTGAGTAACCGTGGCCTGCTCGTGCCCCATCCCACTTTTGGCCCGGGCGCATGGGCCGGCCTTGCGGGCCTCGCAGTGGCGATCGTCGGCATCATCGCCTTGCGCCGCTGGGCCAGTGTCAGGCAGGCGACGACAGGCAAGATCACGCCTGTGTTGATCCCATCCATCGTGGCACTTCTGGTGCTGCCGCCCATGGGGCTGGCGCTGGCGGGCTGGCCGCTCAGCTGGGATTTTCCGGAACTCGCAGGCTTCAACTTCCGGGGCGGCATGACTCTGGTGCCGGAGTTTTTCGCGCTCTTCATTGCGCTCGTCATCTACACCGCCACATTCATTTCGGAGATCGTGCGCTCCGGCATTCTGGCGGTCAGCCACGGGCAGACTGAAGCCGCCCAGGCTCTCGGTCTCGATAGCAACAAGACGCTCCGCCTCGTTGTTATCCCCCAGGCCATGCGCGTTATCATCCCGCCCATGGCCAGCCAATATCTGAATCTCACGAAGAACTCCTCGCTCGCCGTGGCCATCGGCTATCCGGACCTCATGTATGCGGGCGGCACCGTCAACAATCAGTCGGGTGCGGCCATCGAAGTCTTTTCCATTGTGCTCGTGGTCTATCTCGGCACCAGCCTGTTCACGGCCGGCTTCATGAACTGGTTCAACGCGCGCGTTAAGTTGGTGGAGCGTTGAGATGACGGGATTTGTCCGCACCCAAGACGCGCCCACCCTGCCACCGCCTGCCGCGGTGGCGGGCCTGTGGGCAGATCTCCGCAGCCGCATCTTTCCGACACCGCTCAGCGCCGTTGCGGGCCTTGCCATCGCGGCTGTGGTGATTTGGGTCGCCGCCAATCTCGTCGATTGGGCCCTGATCCGCGCCGTCTGGTCGGCCCCCGACCGCGAACTCTGCAATGCCCCGGGTGCCGGTGCTTGCTGGCCCTTCGCTTTCGCCAAGTTCCATCAGTGGATGTATGGTTTCTATCCCTTCGAGGAGCGCTGGCGGGTCAACACTGTTTTCATTCTCGGCCTTCTGTCCCTTGCCGCCTTGCTGGTGCCCGCCGTGCCGGGCAAGCGCTGGTCGGCGCTCTTCTTCTTCGTTGCCTATCCCGTCATCACCTTCGTGCTCTTTGTGGGCGGCATGTTGGGGCTGCCCTTTGTGGAGACAACGCAATGGGGCGGGCTGATGGTGACACTCGTGCTCTCCATCACCTCAATGGTGGTGTCGGTGCCGCTGGGCATTCTGCTGGCGCTGGGCCGCCGTTCCACCATGCCCATTGTCGGCCTGCTCTCCACCATCTTCATCGAGGTGGTGCGCGGCGTGCCATTGGTGCTGGTGCTCTTCATGGCGGCCAACATGTTCCCGCTCTTCATGCCGCCCGGCATCAATCCGGACAAGCTGCTCATCGCCGTCATCGGCATGGCGCTGTTTGCCTCGGCCTATATGGCGGAGATCATCCGCGGCGGCCTGCAGGCCATTCCCAAAGGCCAGTATGAGGGGGCACAGGCCGTGGGCCTGACCTATTGGAAGATGATGGGCCTCATCATCATGCCGCAGGTCATCCGCATCGTCATTCCGTCGATCGTCAACCACTTCATCAGCCTCTTCAAAGACACGAGCCTGGTGACGGTGGTGGGCATTCTCGATTTGCTGGGCATGGTGCAGACGGGCTTCAACGACGCCAAATGGGCCAGCGCCCAGACCGGCAACACCGGCTATTTCCTGCTCGCCGCAATTTACTGGCTCTTCTGCTTCGGCATGTCGCGCTACTCGCAATTCATCGAGCGCAAGCTCGCCACCGGTTACAAGAGGTAGTCCATGGCTTCTCCCACCCAGCCCGCCGTTTTGCTCAAGGGCGTCAACAAGTGGTATGGCCAGTTCCACGTGCTGCGCGACATCAACCTGAACGTTGCCAAGGGCGAACGCATCGTCATCTGCGGGCCGTCGGGCTCCGGCAAGTCCACCATGATCCGCTGCATCAACCGCCTGGAGGAACACCAGCAGGGCGACATCCTGGTCGATGGCATTCCCCTGACCGGCAATCTCAAGAACATTGACGAGGTGCGCCGCGAGGTGGGCATGGTCTTCCAGCACTTCAACCTGTTCCCGCACCTGACGGTTCTGGAAAATCTCACCCTCGCCCCCATCTGGGTGCGCAAGACACCAAAGGCGGAAGCCGAGGCCACCGCCATGAAATATCTGACACGCGTGAAAATCCCGGAGCAGGCCCAGAAATATCCAGGCCAACTGTCAGGCGGCCAGCAGCAGCGCGTGGCCATCGCCCGCGCCCTTTGCATGAACCCCAAGATCATGCTGTTTGACGAGCCCACCTCGGCACTTGATCCTGAAATGATCAAGGAAGTGCTGGATGTCATGGTCGATCTGGCCGAAGGCGGCATGACCATGCTCTGCGTGACGCACGAGATGGCCTTCGCCCGCCAGGTGGCCAACCGCGTCATCTTCATGGACCAGGGCCAGATCGTGGAAGAGAACGAGCCGAACGCCTTTTTCACAAGCCCCAAGAGCCCGCGCACCAAGCTGTTCCTGGAGCAGATATTGCACTGAGAGGCGCACTTCCCGGACGTTGCTAAGAAAAACTAAATCCGGCCTGCATGCATTCTCAATTGTAGGAACTCTTGCGCGTGAGCGACAAGTTCTCTGCAAACCAATCAAGGAGTTTTCAGCATGTCGGCAACAGAACCATTCAATCAGCGCATCAGCCGCCGCACCGTCATCAAGGCAAGTGCGGCGGCAGCCGCAGTGGCGCTTTCCGCGCCAGCACTTGTGTCCTCGGCGCGCTCTTCGTCAGGCGAATTGAATCTGCTCAACTGGTCAGATGAATTTCCAGGCGACGTCATCCCGAATTTCGAGAAAGCCACGGGCATCAAGGTCAATTCCACGCCCTTCTCCCAGAACGAGGAGCAGATCAACAAGCTGCAGGCCACGGGTGGCGACGGCTTTGACCTTGTCCAGCCCACGCGGGACCGCGCTCCGCAGTTCAAGGATTTGAATGTGCTCGCATCCTTCGACACGGGCAAGCTGAAGAACCTCGGCAACCTCCAGCCATCATTCCTGGAAAGCTCCTCGAGCATCTGGACCTGGGATGGCGGTCTCTATCACCTGCCGCACCTGTGGGGCACGGAAGCCATTTCCTGGCGCACCGACCTCTGGAAGGGCGATCCTGCCAAGCTCTCCTATGGCGATCTTTGGGCCGATGACGTGAAGGGCCATGTGCAGGGCCGTCCGCATTCGCTGCTGGCGGGCATCGGCCTGTGGTTAGACCACACCGGCAAGCTGCCATCAAACCGTCTGCTCGATGCCTACAAGGATGAGGCTTCGTTCAAGAAGATCTATGACGAGCTGCTGAAGTTTGCGATCGAGAAAAAGCCGTGGATCAAGCAGTTCTGGGATTCGGCTGACAACACCAAGTCAGGCCTTCTGGAAAATGATGTCATCATCGGCGAGACTTGGGATGGTCCGGCACTCAGCCTCAAGAAAGATGGCAAGCCCGTCAACTATCAGGCCCCCGTGGAAGGGGCGATCACCTGGCTGGATGGCCTGGCCCTCACCAAGGCTGCCAAGAACGTGGAACAGGCCTATGCCTTCATTGACTACCTGTTCCAGCCGGAAGTTTCCGCCGCATTGGCGGAAGGTTCAGGCTACAATCCGGTGGTCAAGGGGGCTGATGACAAGCTTTCGGACGTGGCCAAGAAGAATTTCAAGGAGGCCTATCCCGGCGATTCATTGAAGAATCTCTGGCACCGCCCGCCGGAACCTTCGTGGTTTGCCGAACTGCGCACGCAGTATGCGGATCGTTTCAAGGCGGCCTGATCAGCCCGTCAGCAGAATAAGCACGAACCCCGCCGCGGCGGGGTTCTTTTTTTGTGACAAGAAAAATCGAACAATGGACCGGGGCGGCTACGTTGCGTCATCCCTTTACGGAAAGACGGTTGGAAAGCAGCGTATGGAGCGACGCGCGGATGCACAGCACTGCGAGATCGGCTTGTTCGAGTGCGCCTGCCATATTGATGAAGCCGTGCATCATGTCGGGAAATGAAATCTCCTTCACCGGAACTTTCGCTTCGCGCAGGCGCTGGACATAGGCCTTTGCTTCGTCGCGCAATGGGTCGAAGCCGGCATGCAGCACGACACTGGGGGCAAGCCCCGCGAGATTGCGGGCAAACAAGGGTGAGACATGCCAGTCCCGCGCATCATGCCCTCTGAGGTAGTTGTCCACATACCAGCGGTAAAGCTCCCGCGTCAGCAGATAGCCTTCCGCCAGTTGCGTGTGCGAAGGTTCGGCGCAAGTCAGGTCGAGGCAAGGATAGATCAGCACCTGGGCATGGAAGGTGCCACCAAAAATGCCTTTTTTGTTGCGCAGTGCCAAGACAGCCGCAAGATTTGCACCGGCGGAATCGCCCAACACGCCAACGCGCTCTGGGTTGATCCCAAGCCGGAAGGCATTGGCAAAGACGAAACGGCAGGCTTTCTCGGCGTCCAGCAACGGAGCGGGGAAGGGGTGCTCAGGCGCCAGCCTGTATTCCGCGAAAACGATATTGGCGTTGAGCCGCGAACAGAGCCTGCGGCAAAGCGCATCGTAGGTTTCAAGGTCACCGACTGTCCAGCCTCCGCCGTGAAGGAACAGGAATGTCTGTGGGCGCGGCTTTCCCTCCGCCGGCAGAGGGCGGTAAATCGTAAGTGCGGGTCCACCGGTTTCCTTCTGGGAAAGAGTTTCGGTGCCGGCAACCGCCAGCAATGGCCCCAGCAAGGGCCGCCGTGACTCCGCATAGTGTTGGCGGATTGCGGCGGGTGTGGCCGACGCAGGAGGCAGTCGGCTCGACAGGCTGCGAATGATGTGCGCCGCGAGAGGATCAAGGCTGGCGGCCTGAGTGTTGATCGGTAAGGGCATGTGCCGGTCTCCTCGTGCAAGTGCATGCTGCCCGTCCTGCACCGCTTCGCCGTGTCCCACAATTCAAAGGAACTTTGCATCAGGCGTTGGATTTCTCACATGTCCTGTTGCTGAGATCCGATAAAAGCGGGGGCTGTGTGAGGCACCTTGTTCGGCCTCTCACATATTCCTCCCTAGACTTGGGCCGCCCTGTGGCGGCCCCCTTTTTTTGCGCTGGCTGAGCAGTTCCCAGCGCCGGCTTTAGGTATTTACTCTACCGATTTAGTAGTGTATTCAATGTCAATGCGCCGTCAGTTGCCACCCCTCAATGCTTTGCGCGCCTTTGAAAGCGCAGCCCGCCACCTCAGCATCACTCTTGCTGCGGAAGAACTCCACGTGACACCCGCAGCCATCAGCCATCAGATCCGCTTGCTGGAAGATCACATTGGCCTTGCCGTGTTTGTGCGCAACGGCCGCGGCCTGGCGCTGACCGATGCGGGTGCGGCGGGTCTTAGGGATTTGCAAAGTGGATTCGAACGACTGGCCGCTGCCATGGATGCCATCGATTCCCTGGGCGAAACGGGACTTCTCACCATCAGTGTCGCGCCGTCATTCGCCGCGAAATGGCTCTTGCCGCGCCTGCACCTGTTTCAGGAACGCCATCCCGAAATAGATGTTCATGTCGCGGCTTCCATGCAACTGGTGGACTTCACGCGCGATGGAGTCGATCTCGCCATCCGTTACGGGGCTGGAAACTACGGTGATCTCGCCCGGGAAAAGCTCCTGTCGGAGGCCGTCTTCCCGGTGTGCAGCCCTTCATACATGGTGGAGCACGGGCCATTGCTAAGCGCTGGTGACCTGATGGGGCGTACTTTGCTGCATGATGACAGCCCGGACAATGACCCCTCATGTCCGAATTGGGACATGTGGCTTCGCGCTTCCGGTGCAACGCAAATAGATGCCGCCCGGGGGCCTCGTTTCAATCAGGCAAGTCTGGTCCTTGAAGCGGCCATCCTGGGCCGTGGCATTGCCTTGGCGAAAGCGAACCTGGCGGCGGATGATCTCGCAGCGCGGCGGCTGGTGGCACCATTCGCGGCCACCCATCCCATTGATTTCGCCTATTACATCGTTGCCCCCAAGGCGAAATTGAACCTGCCCAAGGTGTCGCACTTCTGCAATTGGCTGCGCAAGCAGGCGGCGGGCAGTGACCTCGTGAGGGCAGTTGCATGAAGAAACTTGCGCAAAACGTTCTTTCGGCCTTTTTCCGGCACGCGACAGATCATGAACCGAGATCAGACTTTGATCGCAGCAACGACAACCATCGTCCTCTGCTTGCCGCAGACCGGCTTTCTGGCACCAGTTACGAGTTTATGCTGCCGGAGTTGCTGCAGGATGTCAGCAGCCGCAGCGGCAGGATTGGTTAGTTCCCCAATATCGCAGGCAGGCGCAGCCCGTTCTCGCGGGCGCACTGAACGGCGATGTCGTAGCCCGCATCCGCATGGCGCCACACGCCGGAAGCCGGATCATTCCACAGAACCCGCTCCAGCCGCCGGGCTGCATCATCTGTGCCATCGGCCACAATCACCATGCCCGCATGCTGCGAAAAGCCCATGCCCACGCCGCCACCGTGATGCAGGCTCACCCAGGTGGCACCGCTCGCCGTGTTGATCAGCGCATTGAGCAACGGCCAGTCCGACACTGCGTCAGAGCCGTCCTTCATCGCTTCCGTTTCGCGGTTGGGCGAGGCTACTGAACCGGAGTCGAGATGGTCGCGGCCAATGACCACCGGGGCCTTCAACTCGCCCTTGCGCACCATTTCATTGAAGGCAAGGCCCGCCCTGTGGCGGTCGCCCAGCCCGATCCAGCAGATGCGCGCTGGCAGGCCCTGAAAGGCAATGCGTTCCCGCGCCATGTCAAGCCAGCGGTGAAGGTGCGTGTTCTCCGGAAACAGCTCCTTCATCTTGGCGTCGGTCTTGAAAATGTCTTCAGGGTCGCCCGAAAGCGCGCACCAGCGGAAGGGGCCAATGCCGCGACAGAACAGCGGGCGGATATAGGCTGGCACAAAGCCGGGGAAGGCGAAGGCATTGTCCAAGCCTTCGTCTTTCGCCACCTGGCGGATGTTATTGCCATAGTCGAGCGTCGGCACACCCGCAGTCCAGAAATCCACCATCGCCGCCACATGGGCCTTCATGGAAGCCCGCGCCGCATGCTCCACCGCCTTGGGGTCGCTCTCCTGTTTTGCCCGCCATTCCGCCACGCTCCAGCCCACCGGCAGATAGCCATGCAGTGGGTCGTGGGCCGATGTCTGGTCGGTCACAATGTCGGGGCGCGGGCCGCCCGCCTTCATGCGCCGCACCAGTTCGGGGAAGACCTCAGCCGCATTGCCAAGCAGGCCAACGGATTTGGCTTCGCCAGCTTTTGTCCACTTGGCAATCAAGGCCAACGCCTCATCCAACGTCTTCGCTTTTTCATCCAAGTATTTGGTTCTGATGCGAAAATCGATGCGCGTCTCATCGCATTCCACCGCCAGGCAGGAGGCCCCGGCAAACACGGCGGCGAGCGGCTGCGCGCCGCCCATGCCGCCAAGCCCCGCCGTCAGAATCCACTTGCCCGTGAGATTGCCATTGTAGTGCTGCCGCCCGGCCTCGGCGAAGGTCTCGTAAGTGCCCTGCACGATGCCTTGCGTGCCGATGTAGATCCACGAGCCCGCCGTCATCTGGCCGTACATCATCAGGCCCTTCTTATCGAGCTCGTTGAAATGGTCCCATGTGGCCCAACGCGGCACAAGGTTGGAGTTGGCAATCAGCACGCGCGGCGCGTCCTTGTGGGTGCGGATCACCGCCACGGGCCGCCCCGACTGCACGATCAGCGTCTCGTCTTCGTTCAGGGTTTTCAGCGTGGAGACGATGAGGTCGAAATCCCGCCAGCTGCGCGCCGCCCGGCCAATGCCGCCATAGACAACCAGCTCATGCGGATTTTCTGCCACATCCGGATGCAGGTTGTTCATGATCATGCGCAGCGGCGCTTCCGTGCTCCAGCTCTTGGCATTGAGCGCGGGGCCTGTGGGCGGATAGATGTCGCGGTTGTTCTTGCGGTCGAGCATGTCAGACTCCATTCACTTGAAAACATGGGCAGCGATGATGTTCCGCTGCACTTCCGATGAACCTTCATAAATGCGCATGATGCGCACATCGCGGGCCATGCGCTCCAGCGGCAGGCCGCGCGTGTAGCCATAACCGCCATGGATTTGCAGGGCAGCGTCGGTGACGCGTCCCGCCATTTCCGAGGCGGAGAGCTTCGCCTGTGCCGCAGCCAGCGAAAAGCGCTGTCCCGATGTATGTGCCGCCTGCCGCTGCCGCGCCGCCTCCAGCGCCACGGCCCGCGCCTGCGCCAGATCAAGTGCCATGTCGGCAAACTGCCAGCGAATGCCTTGCCGGTTGCTCAGTGCCTCGCCGCCGATCACCCGCGCCTTCGCATAATCAACTGCGGCATCGAAGGCGGCCTGCGCAATGCCCACGCACATGGCCGCCACTTCAATGCGCCCATTGTCGAGAACCGCCATGGCCGTCTTGAAGCCCTGGCCCTCGCGGCCCAACAACGCTTCAGCTGGAAGCTGGCAATCAAACGCCAGCGTGAAAACATGCCCGCCCTTGAGCCCCATGGTGCGTTCCGGCGGCCCTGCGGAAAATCCCGGCGTATTGCGCGGCACGATGAAGGCGGAAATACCACGATGCCCGGCCGCCGCATCCGTCACCGCAAAGACGATGATGAAATCAGCTTCCCCGCCATTGGAAATGAAACACTTGCTGCCCGTCAGATGCCAGCCATCGGCAGTCCGCACGGCCTTGCATTTCATGTCGGCGGGATCAGAGCCCGCCGTGGGTTCCGTCAGCGCAAAGGCGCCAAGGGCTTGTCCCGTTGCCGCGTGGGGCAGCCAGGTGTCTTTTTGTGCCGCGCTTCCCCCCAGCAGGATCGAGTCCGTTGCGAGATAATGCGCTGTGAGGGCCGAAGCGGTGGAGCCGCAGGCCCCAGCCACGGTCTCAACCGCTGCAAACAGGGCAGGGGCCGCCAGCCCCAACCCGCCAAAAGCCTCCGGCAGATTGGCCCCCAGCACTCCCATGCCCGCCAGGCCCGAAAGTTGCACCCGCACAAAGCGCGATTCTTCATCAGTCGGCGCGGCGCGCGGCGCAATCTCCCGGCCGCAGAACGTCGCCAAGGCATCCATCAGCGCCCGCTCATCACCGGAGAGATGGGCAAACTTGTCGGTCATTGTGATTCTCCGGAAAGTCGCGCCGCCTGCTGCATCACGGCGTCACCGTCCGCGCCAAGGGCAGGGGCTGCCCGCCAGGCCATGGGCTTTGAACCATCAAAGCGCACGGGCTGGCCCACCACAGGCACAGTGCCGAGTTTCTCGTGCGGCAACCGCGCCACAAGGCCGCGCGCGTCCACCTGCGCACTGGCGGCCGCTTCCGGAAAGCTGTGAATGACCGCCGCCGTCAGGCCCGCACCCGTGAGCAGTCCAACCACATCGCTCACCTTCTGTCTGCCGCTCCACGCCTCGATCAGCGCGCGCAGGGCAGGCTCGTTTGCGGTGCGGGCCGGGTCCGATGCAAAGCGCGGATCAGTCGCAAGTTCTGGTTGTCCCATAAGGCCCGCGAGAATGGCAAAGTGTTTCTCGTTCAACACCGCCATCGCAAACGACCCGTCTTCAGCAGCGAAACAGCCAAAGGGTGTGGAGAGCGGATGCCGGTTGCCCACACGTGCGGGTTCCCGCCCGCCATAAAACCATTGCGCATGGGCGGTGGGCAAAAGCGCAAACAGCGCGTCATGCATGGCAACGTCGAGCGTTGCGCCTTCGCCGCTGCGCTCCCGCTTCAGGAGAGCGGCGAGAATGGCCCAGCTTGCAAAAAGCCCGCCCGCCAGATCGGCGATGCTTTCGCCCACCTTCAGCGCAGGGCCGCCGGCCTCGCCATTCACGGCCATCATGCCTGAGAGCGCCTGCACCACCAGATCATAGGCCGGGCGGTCCTTCCACGGCCCCGTCTGGCCAAAACCCGAAATCGAGGCATAAACAAGCGATGGCTTGCGGGCGCGCAACGTTTCGGCATCCAGCCCCAGCTTGGCAGCCACGCCGGGCCGGAAGTTTTCGACAACGCAATCGCAGGTCAGCGCCACATTCTGCGCCAGCGCAAGGCCCGCCTCGTCCTTCAGGTCGATCACGATCGATTGTTTGCCCCGGTTGGTCAGTTGGAAGAGCGCGCTCTCGCCTTCCACAAATGGTCCGATGTGCCGGTATTCATCACCGCCGGGCGGCTCCACCTTGATGACTTCGGCACCGAGATCAGCGAGCAGTGCCGTGCAATAGGGTCCCGCCAGCACACGCGTGAGATCGAAAATGCGGAAGCCGCTGAGGGGGCCGTCAGCCATGCCGCGCCACCTTCAAAACACCCGCCGCGAGGACCGCGAGCAGCGGCTGCAAAATGCCCCGCAACTGTCCCGCCGTCATCGCGTCATAGGTCCACGGCGCATGTTCGTGGGTCAGATAGGCTGATTGGGCAATTTCCAATTGGATGGCATGCACATGGTCCTGCGGCTGGCCATAGTGCCGCGTGGTCCAGCCGCCGCGGAAGCGCCCATTCACCACCTGGGTCAGGCCGGAGCGTTCGACGTGCTCCTGCATGATTTCCTGCAGGGCGGGCGCGCAGGTCCGCCCATTGTCCGTGCCCACATTGAGGGCGGGCAGCGTGCCTTCAAAGAGAAAGGGAATGCGCGAGCGGATGGAATGGCAATCAAACACCAGCGCCACGCCATGCAGCGCCTTCACCCGCGCCACCTCCGCTGTCAGCGCCGCATGATAGGGCGCGTGAAAATCCGCCAGCCGCGCGGCAATATCTTCATCCGTGGGCTGAGCATTCTCCTGCCAGATTGCCGCGCCGTCAAAGTCCGTTACCGGGCACAGGCCGGTGGTGTTCTGTCCGGGATAAAGCGAATGGCCCGCCGGGTCGCGGTTGGCGTCGATCACATAGCGGTGGAAACGCGCCTCCACTACGGTCGCATCCGGCAGCAGGCCATCGTAGAGCTGCGTGATGTGCCAGTCCGTGTCGGCCAGCGCGCGGCCATTGTCGTTGAAGCGCGCCGCGATTTCCGCAGGCACAAATGTGCCGCCATGGGGCTGGCCCAGAATACTGGGGCCTCTGCCACGGCTGACGGCAACCGGCGTCATGCCGCAAAGTCCGGCAGAGCAAGCCCTGTTGCAACGGCAATGGCACCACTCTTCACCAGTGTGGCGGCAGTTTCCAGATCAGGGGCGATGTAGCGGTCGTCGGCCAGGGCCGGCAATCCCGCCGCAGCCGCGCAATGGCCTTCTGCAAGGGGGTGGATCGGCGCAAGGGCGCACGGAATTCCACACCCTGCGCCGCGCACAGCAATTCAATGCCAAGAATGCGGGCGAGATTGCCATTCATCTGCATCAGCCGCCGCGCGCCATGGGCCGCCATGGAAACATGGTCTTCCTGATTGGCGGAGGTAGGTGGAGTCGGTCACGCAGGGCGTTGCCAGATGCTTGTTCTCGCTCATCAGCGCGGCACTCGTCACTTCCGCGATCATGAAGCCGGAATTGAGGCCGGGCTTCGGCGTGAGGAAGGCCGGCAGATCGAAGGACAAAACCGGATCAACCATCAGCGCCACGCGGCGCTGGGCAATGGCCCCGATTTCCGAAATGGCAAGCGCCGTCATGTCGGCGGCAAAGCCAACGGGCTCCGCATGGAAATTGCCGCCGGACACAATCTCGCCCGCCGCCGTCAGCACGAGAGGATTGTCGGTGGCGGCATTGGACTCGATTTCCAGCGTGTGGGCGGCCTGCCGCAACACATCCATGGCAGCACCGGTCACCTGCGGCTGGCAGCGGATGCAATAGGGGTCCTGCACGCGGGTGTCGCCTTCCCTGTGGCTCTCGCGAATGACGGAGCCATCGAGCAGGGCGCGCATGGTCCGCGCCGCTTCGATCTGCCCGGCATGGCCGCGCAGGCTGTGGATTTCGGGCTGCAAGGGCGCGGGGTGGAGCCCATGATGGCATCAGTGCGGAAGGGCTGATGTCACGAGCGCGGCCTGCGCCGTGGTCCAGGCATCAAACACCCCCGCCAGCGCATAGGCCGTGGAGAACTGCGTGCCGTTGATCAGTGCCGTGGCCTTCCTTGGGGCCAAGCTCCACCGGCGAAAGCCCGGCCTGCCGCAAGGCCTCGGCCCCGGAAAGACGCGCGCCCTTGAACAGCGCTTCACCCCGCCCGATCATCACCGCCGTCATGTGGGCGAGCGGGCCAGATCACCGCTGCCCCCACAGAGCCCTCGCAGGGCACCAGCGGCGTCACATCCTTGTCCAACATGGCTTCGATGAGCGCGATGATCTGCCACCGCACACCCGAAGCGCCGCGCCCCAGCGACAGGAGTTTGAGCGCCATCATCAGCCGCGTGATGTCGCGCGGCATTGCTTCGCCCACGCCGGCACAGTGGCTGAGAATGAGATTGCGTTGCAGTGTGGCGGTGTCACCGGCGGGAATACGGATGGAGGCAAGTTTGCCGAAGCCCGTGTTCACCCCATAAACGGGCACATCGCCCCGCGCCGCCGTGTCAATGATCGCCGCCGCGGCCTCCACGGGGCCGTGCGCCGACTGATGCAGCCGCACCGCCAGCCCCTCGCGATAGATGCGGCGCAGATCGGCAAGCGTCACTTCGCCTGGCTTCAATGTCAGTGTGCTCACGCCAAACTCCCGGTTATTCTCTCGTGCAACGGATTGAACCCCATGCGGTAGGAAAGCTCCGCCGGCTGGGCTACGTTCCAAATGGCGAAGTTGCCGACGGCCCCGGCGGCGATCACCCCGTGGTCCGCAAGGCCCAGGGCCCGCGCCGCGTGGCGGGTGACGCCCACAAGCGTTTCTTCCGGCGTCATGCGGAACAGTGTGCAGGCCATATTCATGGCCAGCAGCAGCGAAGAAAGTGGTGACGTGCCGGGGTTCATGTCGGTGGAAACAGCCGTGGCCACGCCATGCTTGCGGAAAAGCGCAATGGGCGGCGCCTGCGTTTCACGCAGCGCATAGAACGCCCCCGGCAGGATCACCGCCACCATGCCGGCCTGCGCCATGGCAGCCACGCCATCCTCATCAATGTATTCGAGATGGTCGGCAGACAGTGCGCCATACTGTGCCGCCAGCTTCGCCCCGCCAAGATTGGAAAGTTGCTCCGCATGCAGCTTCACCGGCAGGCCCAACTGCCGCGCCACATCAAATACGCGGGCCATCTGTGCTGGCGAAAAGGCAATCCCCTCGCAGAAACCATCCACCGCATCCACAAGTCCCTGCGCGTGAGCAGCCCGGAGGGCGGGAATGCAAATGTCATCAATGTAAGCATCGGCCCGGCCCTTGTGGCTGGCGGGCACGGCATGGGCCCCGAGAAAGCTGGTGACCACTTTCACGGGGCGAAGCTCTTCAATCTGCCGCGCCGCCCGCAGCATGTTCAGTTCTGTGTCGACGTCGAGGCCATAGCCGGATTTCACTTCCAGAACGGCCACGCCTTCAGCCAGGGCTGCATCGACGCGCGGCAGGGCCTGACGCACCAGGTCAGAAACACTGGCGGCGCGCGTTGCCGTCACGGTGGAGACAATGCCGCCTCCCGCCCGCGCCACCTCTTCATAACTGGCCCCATTCAGCCGCATCTCGAATTCGTGGGCGCGGTTGCCGCCATGAACGATGTGGGTGTGGCAATCAATCAGCGCAGGCGTCACCAGCCGTCCTGCAACATCGTGCTGCCGCAGTTTGCGGAAAGTATCAGGGCAGTCGCGCTGCGGCCCCACCCAGGCAATGCGCCCGCCTGAAACGGCAATGGCCGCCTCGGGCAACAGCCCAACTCCCGGGCCTGCCATGGTCGCGGCCTTTGCATTCACCAGCAGAAAATTCTCGTCAGCCATTTGAGTTGACCTGGGGTGTTGGCTTGAGGCGTTGCA
>JAXMCS010000005.1:0-138500 GCA_046349175.1 Hyphomicrobiales bacterium
GCGCCCTTGAAGCCCCGATCCGCCAGATCGCTGAAAACGCCGGCGTTGAAGGCTCGATCGTTGTGGGCAAGGTGCTGGAGAAGTCCGGCAACTTCGGCTTCGACGCCCAGAACGAAGAATATGGCGACATGATCGAGAAGGGCATCATTGACCCGGCCAAGGTCGTGCGCGTGGCCCTGCAGGACGCGGCCTCCGTGTCAAGCCTGCTGATCACGACAGAAGCCATGATCGCCGAAAAGCCCAAGGACAAGGCCCCGGCCATGCCCGGCGGCGGAATGGGCGGTGGCATGGGCGGCATGGACTTCTGATCCAGCCGTTCATCGGTCTCGAAAATGCAGAACCCCGGGTGATGAGCCCGGGGTTTTTGTTTCCACTTTCACCAGTATGCGTTACACTTCACCCAGAAGTCGTTAGGTAGAGCAAGCTTATGCAAAGCCCAACCCAATCACCAGCTGCTGGCCGACGAGAGCGGGCGCAATCTGGTTATGCAATCATCAGAGACGAAATTCTCGATTTGCTGACAGAAAATGCGCAAGGTTTGGGGAATTCAGAAATTGCAGAGATGCTTGGATTGCATACTGGATTGGATGGTCGGCAGAAAGACTATCTCACCTGGGCAATCCTCCAAGACCTCGTGTATCTGAAAAAACTGCGGCGAATTCCCAGACCAAACAGCGTAAGACAACATCTCTATCAAATTCACAAGTAGACTTGCGGCGTGCCGGAGCCAGGTCTCACCCCGCCTTCCGTTCCACGTGTTTCCGCAACACGGCGTTGATGCGGGTCTGGTAGCCGTCGCCTTGTCGCTTGAACCAGTCAACGACATCCGCGTCCAGCCGCAGTGTCAGCTGCTGCTTGATGGGCTTGTAGAATTTCCCGCGCACGGCACCTTTCCAATCCCGCACCTCGGGACTGTCCGAGACGTCAATGTCCTCGTCGGCCAGCTTCGAGAGCCGCGCGAGGTCAGCTTTCTGCGGTGCCTTAGAATTCGCCTTCTTCATATGCTCTCCTTTCGTGTGATGTGGCCTTTCGTGCGCTGATGATCCGGCCTGTTCCGCCCTCTTCAACTGGATCAGTATGAACGACAAAGATTGTTACGCCACCAATCCTGCCAATTGTGTTCCATCGGTCTTCACCGGCAAAAGGATCGGGGTTTGAAAAAGCATGAGCGTCTTCAAACACAAGAACGGCCGTTTCAAATCCCAAGCCGTGCTTGCGGCGATTGGCGGCACTCTTGCGTTCGTCCCAAGTCCAAGCCATGTCATGTCGTTTCTGGAACTACAATAATGTAGCTACACAGAGTGATCTGGTCAACCCCCCTCAACCCCGCATCTCCCGGCACCGGCTCACCGCCACGGAGCCCACGATCACCAGCATCAGCGCCAGGGACAAAACCACCGGGTCCATTTGTTCGAAGCTGGCGGCTGCCTCTCACGCCACGCGGGCGGGCTTGTCCCTGAGCCAGGTGAGGTTGGGGGCCTTGAGCACCGTGAGCGACACATCGGCAATGAAATCGGCCACGAAGGCTGTGGCGGGCTTGCCAAGGATTTCGGCAGGGGTTCCCACCTGCTCGATCTTGCCGTGATTGAGGATGGCGATGCGGTCGGCCAATTCAAAGGCTTCGTCCTGGTCATGGGTGACAAAGAGCGTGGTGTGGCCGGTCTTGTCATGCAACTGGCGCAGCCAGCGCCGCAGGTCCTTGCGCACCTTGGCATCAAGCGCGCCAAAGGGTTCGTCCAGCAGAAGCACGCGCGGCTCAATGGCCAGGGCCCGCGCCAAGGCCACCCGCTGGCGCTGACCGCCGGACAGCTGCGCCGGATAGCGCGATTCAAGCCCGGCCAATTGCACCAGGGACAGGAGTTCAAACACCCGCGCCCGGATCTGAGCTTCCGTGGGCCGCGTGCCGCGCGGCCTGGCGCGCAGGCCAAAGGCAATATTGTCCATCACGGTCATGTGGCGGAACAGCGCGTAGTGCTGGAACACAAAACCGATGCGCCGCTCGCGCGCGACAGGCTGGCGGCGTTGACATCGCCAAAGAACACCTCGCCCGCATCCTCGAACTCCAGCCCCGCCACGGTGCGCAGCAGCGTTGTCTTGCCGGAGCCGGAAGGGCCCAGCAGCGCCACAAGCTCGCCGGGGGCCACCTCCAGCGACACACCCTTGAGGGCCGGATAGCGGGCGAAATCCTTGCTGACGGAACGGATGGAAACCGAGACAGACATGAAACCTCCGGGGATTTGCTTCAGTGGCGCTTGCGGGCGGCAAGCTCGCCGGCGAAGCGCCATTCAAGAATGGATTTGAGAACGAGAGTGACAAGCGCCAGTGCCGCCAGCAGAGAGGCGACGGCAAATGCGCCGGTGAAATTGTAGTCGTTGTAGAGGTTCTCGATCTGCAGCGGCATGGTGGTGGTCTTGCCGCGGATATGGCCGGAGACCACCGAGACCGCCCCGAACTCGCCCATGGCGCGGGCATTGCACAAGAGCACGCCATAGAGCAGCGCCCATTTGATATTGGGCAGCGTGACATGGAAGAACGTGTACCAGCCCGATGCGCCAAGCGTGAGCGCCGCTTCCTCTTCCGCCGTGCCTTGCGCCTGCATGAGGGGGATCAACTCGCGCGCCACAAAGGGAAAGGTGATGAAGACGGTGGCCAGAACGATGCCCGGCACCGCAAAAATGACCTCCACGTGGTGCTGTTTGAGGAAGGGCCCCAGCCAGCCCGAAGCACCGAAGAGCAGCACAAAAACAAGCCCTGAGATGACAGGCGACACGGAGAGGGGCAGGTCGATGAGCGTCAGCAGCAGGTTGCGGCCGCTGAAGCGGAACTTGGCAATCAGCCAACTGGCCGCCACCCCCACCAGAAGATTGAAGGGCACGGAGATGGCCGCCACGCGCAGCGTCAGTTTCACCGCAGCCCAGGTTTCGCCATCGCGGAATACATCGAGGAAAGTTGCAAGGCCCTTGCCCAGCGCCTGTGTGAAGACAACCGCCAGCGGCAGAAAAAGGAGGCCCGTCAACGCCAGCACAACCACTGCTATGAGCGCAGCCCGCACGGCGCGGCCCTCGCCAATGTTCTGCTGATGGGCCAGGGAAAGGGCGGCGTCAGCCATTGCCAAACCTCTTGCGGTGCCAGGCCTGCAGGCCATTGATGATGAAGAGCATGAGGAAGGACGCCGCCAGCATGAGCGTGGCAATCACCGTGGCGCCCTCATAGTCAAACTCTTCCAGCTTGATCACGATGAGCAGCGGCGCGATCTCCGACACCATCGGGATGTTGCCAGCAATGAAGATGACCGAGCCATATTCGCCCACGGCCCGCGCAAAGGCCAAGGCAAAGCCGGTAAGCAGCGCCGGATAGACCTGGGGCAGCACCACCTGGAACACGCTGCGCAACCGCGAGGCGCCGAGAAGTGCGGCCGCTTCTTCAATGTCGCGCTCCACCTCTTCCAGCACCGGCTGCACGGTGCGCACCACAAAGGGCAGGCCGATGAAGATGAGTGCCAGCACAACACCGAGCGGCGTGAAGGCAATCTTCAGCCCAAGCATGGCGGCAAACTGCCCGATCAGGCCATTGGGCGCATAGATGGCGGCCAGCGCAATGCCGGCGACCGCCGTGGGCAGGGCAAAGGGCAGGTCAACCGCCGCATCGATCAGCCGCTTGCCGGGAAAATCGTAACGCACCAGCACCCAGGCCACCAGCAGGCCCAGCACGGCATTGATGCAGGCGGCGATGAAGGCACCGCCAAACGACAGTTTGAGAGCCGCCAGCACGCGCGGGTCACTTGCCACATGCCAGAAGCCCGCGGGGCCAATGCCAAGGGCCTTCAGCACCAGCGCCGCGAGCGGCAAGAGCACGATGAGGCTCAGCGAAACGGCTGTGAAGCCAAGTGTCAGCCCGAACCCCGGGATGACACTGGCTTCACGTGCGGGTCTGGCGTGGAAAAGGGAGGACAAAACCACACCAGCCTTGATCAGTTGGAGGGCTTGTAGATGGTGTCAAAGACACCGCCATCCGCGAAGTACTTCTTCTGCGCGGCGTCCCATCCGCCGAAGGCATCATTGATGTTGACCAGATCAAGCTTGGGGAACTTGGCGAGATCAGCAGGGTCCGCCGCGGAAGGGTCGGATGGGCGGTAGTGCAGGTGCGCGGCAATCTTCTGGGCCGGCGGCGAGAACAGGAATTCCAGATAGGCCTGGGCCACCTTCTCCGTGCCATTGGCCTTGGCATTCTCATCCACCAGGGCCACCGGCGTTTCGGCGTTGATGGAGAGCGACGGCACGACAATGTCAAACTTGTCGGCACCAAATTCATCCTGCACCAGGAAGGCGTCGCTTTCCCATGAAATCAGCACATCGCCTACGCCGCGTTCGGCGAAAGTTGTGGTGGAGCCGCGCGCGCCCGTGTCGAGCACCGGCACATGCTTGTAGAGATCGGCAATGAAGGTCGTGGTTTTGGCCTCATCGCCACCAAGAGCCTTGTTGGCCCAGGCCCAGGCCGCGAGGAAATTCCAGCGCGCCCCGCCGGAGGTCTTGGGATTGGGCGTCACCACCTGCACGCCATCCTTCACCAGATCACCCCAGTCCTTGATGCCCTTGGGATTGCCCTTCTTCACCACGAAGACAATGGTGGAGCTGTAGGGCGTGGAATTGTGCGGCAGGCGCTTGGCCCAGTCTTGCGGCAGCAGCTTGCCCTTGCTGGCAATGGCGTCGATGTCGCCGGCCAATGCCAGCGTCACCACATCGGCCTTGAGGCCATCGATCACGGCACGGGCCTGCTTGCCAGAGCCGCCGTGCGACTGGTTGACGGTCACCACTTCGCCGGTCTTGGCCTTCCACTCCGCGGCGAAGGCATCGTTGATCGCCTTGTAGAGCTCGCGTGTCGGATCATAGGACACATTGAGAAGTGCCGTATCGGCGGCGGCCGGTACGGCGGAAAAGGCCAGCGTGGCGGCAATCAGGCTGGTGCCCAGCAGGTGGCGGCGGTTGAATGTCAGGCTCATGGGTGTCTCCTTCGGTGAATAACCATAATCTACACGGAACTAGTATAGATTCAAGTGCAATGTTCGGAATAAAGAACGAAATTGCACAAATCGTTCTAAATCAAGGATTGAGCCATATTAAATCGGGTCTCAGCGCCCGGAGCGCCCGTCGGTTTGCGCCATCACCTGGGCCAAAGTGGTGCCCTCCAGCGTGGCGAGATAATCCGCATAGGGCTTGTCGAAGGCCATGCGCAGCTCGCAGGCCGCTTCGCTCCGGCAATCAGCACATTTCTTGTAGGCGGTGCGTGACAGGCAGGAGAGTGGCGCAATCGGCCCGTCCACCAGCCGCAGAAGTGAGCCGACATGGATGAGGTCGGCAGGCTTCAGCAGCTCATAGCCGCCATCCCGGCCCCGGCGGCTGGTGATGTAGCCGGCTGTGCGCAGGGTCGAGAGAATCTGCTCGATGAATTTGCGCGGCAGCTTTTCCTGCTCGCACAATTCCCGGATGTTGAGGCCACGCCCGGGTTCGGCCCGGGCCAGGGCCACCATGGCCTTGAAGGCATAGCGCGCACGTTGGGATATCATATGGATATGATAGGCATTGCGGGCCCCGCCCGCAATCACCTCAATCCAGCGTCACCCGGAAGCGGCTCACTGCCACGGAGCCCACGATCACCAGCATCAGCGCCAGGGCCAGAACCTCCGGTGCCATTTGCGCGAAGCTTGCGCCCTTCAGCATCACGCCGCGCGTGATGCGGATGAAATGCGTGGCGGGCAGGGCCTCGCCGATCAGCCGGGCCCACAGCGGCATGCCGCGGAAGGGGAAGGCAAAGCCCGACAGCAGGATGGAAGGCAGCATGAAGAAGAACGACAGTTGCATGGCCTGCAGCTGGTTGCGCGCCACTGTTGAGAAGGTATAGCCCACCGCCAGATTGACGGTGATATAGAGCAGCGTGGCCAGCCCGAAGAAGGCGGGGTTGCCGAGGAACGGCACCTGGAAGAGCAGGGCCGAGGCCACCAGCACCACTGCAACCTGCACGCCGCCGATGATCACATAGGGCGCGATCTTGCCCACCATCACCTCCAGCGGCTTCACCGGCATGGCCAGCAGGTTTTCCATGGTGCCGCGCTCATATTCCCGCGTCACGGCCAGCGCCGTCATCATCACCATGGTGATGGTGAGGATGATGCCCAGAAGCCCCGGCACGATGTTGAAGCGCGTCAAGCCTTCGGGATTGTAGCGCCGGTGCAGGATGACGCCGACGCTCTGTGTGCTGGCGCGGGCGCTGGCAAGAGGACCGGTCAATTCCATGGCCAGTGTCTGGGTCAGGGCGCCGTTCACCGCCGTGATCGCCGGGGCCACGGTTGAAGGGTCCGTGGCATCGGCTTCAACGGCGATCTGCGCTGTTTCGTGCCGCACCACGTGGGCGAAGAAGCCGGCCGGAATGGTGATGACGAATTGCACCTCGCCCGCCTGCATCAGCGTGTCGGCTTCCGTTTCGGAATGCACTTCGCGCGCCGCCGCGAAATAGCCCGTGTTGCCGATGGCGCGCACCAGCGCGCGGGAGAGCGGTGAGTTGTCGTAGGAGAGAATGGCCGCCGGCAGGTTCTTCGGGTCGGAGTTGATGGCGTAGCCGAAAAGCACAAGCTGCACGATGGGGATGACGAACATCATGCCCATGGTCAGGGGATCGCGCCGCAGCTGGCGGGCCTCCTTGATGATCATGGCGGCAAGGCGGATGAGGGCACTCATGCGGCGGCCATGTTGTCCTGGGCCTGGCCCATCAGGTGGATGAAGACATCCTCCAACGTGGGCGGGGCCTCGCGCCAGCGGATGTTGCGATCGCTGACCGTGTCTGCGGCGCGCTTCAGGGCGGCAAGGTCGGGGCCGCAGACATGCAGGGCGGAACCGAAGGCCGCCGCGGCGGTGATGCCCGGCTGTGTGCTCATGCGCAGGGCCAGCCGGTCCGCGCCGTCGCCTGTCGCCACCAGCGCATGCAGGCCGGAGGCGGTGATGATCTCCTGGGCCGTGCCCCGCGCCATCAGTTTGCCATAGGCGATGTAAGCAATCTCGTGGCAGCGCTCGGCCTCGTCCATGTAGTGGGTGGACACCAGAACCGTGATGCCCTCTGCCGCGAGCGCATGGATCTCATCCCAGAAGGTGCGCCGCGCCTTGGGGTCAACGCCGGCGGTGGGCTCGTCGAGCAAGAGGAGCTTCGGCTGATGCAGCACGCAGGCCGCCAGCGCCATGCGCTGCTTCCAGCCGCCGGAGAGTGAGCCCGCCAATTGATTGCGCCGGTCGCCCAGCCCCAGCCGTTCGATGGCATCACCCACCACGCGGGCAGCCTGCGGCAACTCATAAAGCCGCGCCACGAATTCCAGATTCTCGGCGATGGTGAGATCGTCATAAAGGCCGAAGCGTTGCGTCATGTAGCCAGTCTGGCGCTTGATCCTGTCGCGGCCGGCGATCAGGTCTTCACCCAGCACCGTGCCGTTGCCGCCATCGGGCGTGAGCAGCCCGCAGATCATGCGCAGCGTTGTCGTCTTGCCCGAACCATTGGGTCCGAGAAAGCCGCAGATGCGGCCCTGAGCAATGCTGAGATCCACCTGGTCCACCACGGTGCGCGTGCCATAGCGTTTTATCAGTCCATGCACGTCGATGATGGCGCTCATGGCAGAGGCTCCACCTGCACCGGCAGGCCCGGCTGCAGGTCTGCGTGGTTGCCGTCAATGCGCGCTTCCACCTGATAGACGAGCTTGCCGCGCGCGCTTTCGGAATAAATGACAGGGGGCGTGAATTCCGGCTGCGCAAAGACATGCGACACCCGCGCCGTGAAGGGCCCGGCACAGGAATCGCAGGTGAAGCGGATGGCCATGCCCGGCTGCAACCTGGCCCGGCTGGCTTCCGGCACATAGAAGCGCAGCACCAGGGCATCGGGCGTGTGGAGGGCCACCACAGGCTGGCCCGCCGCTGCCACTTCGCCTGCTGCGAAGAACACATCATTGACCGTGGCCGTGGCTGGTGATGCGACGGAATAATCGGAGAGCCGGGCGCGTGCCTGCGCCAGCGCGGCTTGAGCTTCGCTTACCCGCGATTGCGCCGCGGCAATGGCATCACGGCGCGCCGGAAGCTCCGCCGCCTTGCGGTTGGCGGTAATTTCCTCAATGCGGGCCGCTGCCGCATCAACCGCCGCCTTGGCGGCATCAAACGCCGCCTGCGCCGTGATGCCCCGGTTGTTGAGGTCGTTTGCCCGCAGATAATTCTGCCGCGCCAGCAGCAGGTTGGCCTGGGCTTCCACCATCTGCTTGTCGAAGACGGCAAGCTCTTCCGCCCGCTTGCCCGATTGCAAATCACGCAAGGTGGCCTCTGCCGTGGCCACTGCGGCCTCTGCCTGGGTTACCGAGGCGCTGGCTGCACTGTCATCTGTTGTGAACAGCGTGTCGCCCGCCGTCACCGCATCCCCCTTGTGAACGGCAACCTGTGTCAGGCGGCCCGCCGCCAGCGGCCCCACCAAAGTGAGCCGCGCATCGACGGCTCCAAGCCAGGCATTCTGCCCCGGTGACTGGGGCAGTAACCGGTCCTTCCAGAAGAAAGCGGCAAGGGCAGCGGCGATGAGCAGGAGGGGAATGATACGTTTCATGATGTTTGGTCTTTGTGAAGCGCCCGCAGAATGAGATCGGCGTGGTGGCGGGCCAGGTCCGTGGCGGAGAAGGGGGTGGCACCCAGAGGTTCGAAAATGGACTTCCACAGGGCGGCCAGCAGCATGGGGGCAATGAGGCTGCGCACTGTCATGGCGGGATCAACGGCGCGAAACTCGCCCGAAGCAACACCCCGCGCCACCAGCGACTCGATGAGCGGGAAGGCCCTACCGATGACGCCGTCGAGCCGCCCGCCAATGGCGGATGGGCCCGGCTTTCCGCCAGCACCAGCTTGATGACAAGCGCGATGTTGCTGTGATCAAGCCTGTCCGCGAGGAAGTGCAGCAGCTGCGGAATGAGCGGCGCCACGGGGCCCTGATAGACCTCCACCATCAATGCCGCCGCCGCAACGGTGCTGCCGGCGGTCTCCTGAACCAGGGCCGCGAGCAGGGACGCCTTGTCGGGGAAATAGAGATAGAGCGCGCCCTTGGAGAGCCCGGCGCGGCGCGCCACGTCATCCATGCGGGTGGCGGCAAAACCCTTTTCCGAAAACAACGCCAAGGCCGCCGCGAGGATTTCCGCGGGGCGGTCTTCGGGGCGCCGTTGCCGTTTTTTAATTACTGACTGGTCAGTCATTATTTACAGTTAGGCCAGCAGCGGCGTGTGGTCAAGTGCGACAAAAATCCCTGAAAATCACGGGACCGCCGTGGCATCCAATTCCCGCCCACCGCGTAAGAACACGAAACTCAAGCCATTTCCCGAAGGAGCATATCCCGTGGCAGCCAAGGCAATCGACAAGGCAATCGACAAGGCAACTGAGACCGGAACCACCTCCCCCATCGGTGCACGCTTGAAGCCGGCGGACTTCTGGGCGCTTTTCCTTTTTCTGCTGCTCTGTCTCGGTGTTGGGGCAGCAGCGGGTGCCGCTACTTCAGGGCCGGTGCAAGACTGGTATCCCACACTGGTGAAGCCGTTCTTCAACCCACCGCCCTGGATTTTTGCGCCCGTGTGGACCGTGCTTTACATCATGATGGCCGTTGCGGCCTGGCGTGTCTGGCGCACGGGACTTTTGGCGCGCCCCGCCCTGTGGATCTTCGGGCTGCAACTGGCGCTGAACTTTCTCTGGTCCTTCCTCTTTTTCAGCCTGCACAGCCCCGGATTGGCACTGATCGAAATCATTCTGTTGTGGCTGGCCATCGCGGCCACGCTGCGGGCCTTCTACACCCATGACGGTTGGGCTGCGGCGCTGCTCGCCCCTTATCTCGCCTGGGTGAGTTTTGCCGCGGTACTCAATGCCAGCGTCTGGATGCTCAATTAGCCCTCAGCCCTTCAACCTTGCCGCATGCCAGGCGATGTGATCGGCCATGAATGTGGAAATGAAGAAGTAGGAATGGTCATAGCCCTCCTGCATCCGGAGCGTGAGGGCAATGCCGGCATCAGCGCAGGCCTTCTGCAACAGTTCGGGCTTCAGCCCATCCTTGAGAAAGCCATCGGCTGTTCCCTGATCCACCAGCACGTCGGTCACGCGCGCGCCATCCTCGATCAGCGCCACGGAATCCCAGGCGCGCTGCGCCGTGGCATCCGGTCCCAGATAGGCCGCAAGGGCAGGGGCCGACCAATCGGCCATCATGGGATGGGTGATGGGCGCAAAGGCGGAGACGGACCGGTAGCGCCCCGGATTTTTCAGGGCTGCAATCAGCGCCCCATGCCCGCCCATGGAATGCCCGAAGATGGATTGCCTTGCCATGTCGGCCGGAAAATGCGCGGCGATGAGCGCAGGCAGTTCCTGTGTCACATAGGAATACATCTTGTAATGCGCGGCCCAGGGCGCTTCTGTCGCATCAACATAGAAACCCGCACCACAGCCCATCTTCCAATTGTCAGGCACGTCGGCCACACCTTCGCCGCGCGGGCTGGTGTCGGGGCAGACGATGATGACGTCGTGTTCGGCGGCAGCTTTGCGATACTCGCCCTTTTCCATCACATTGGCGTGGGTGCAGGTGAGGCCCGAGAGATACCACAGCACCGGCAGCCTAGCGCCCGCCGCATGGGGCGGCACATAGACGGCAAAGGTCATGGGGCAGGCACAGGCGCTGCTCTGGTGCGTGTAAACGCCCTGCACGCCGCCAAAACTTTTCGCGGTGGATTTGGTTTCAAGTGTCATCTCGGCCTCGCATAAAAAAGCGGCCGGACGCGCTTCCGCCTCCGGCCGCCATCACAATTGAATATCAGCTCTCGCGGTAGGCGCCGGATTTCTTGGCGGCACAGGTGGCGAGATAATCCATGAGGCCGGGGTTCAGCGCATCATAGGGCTCAAGCCCCAGCTGCTTCAGGCGCTTGCGGATGAGCGGCATCTTGGAGGGCGGAACACCGCTTTCGATGACCGACGACACGAAGGCGGCAAAGCCCGGCGGCGACCAGCCCTTGTCCTTGGACAGTTCCGTATGGATGAAGCTGAGGCCCTGGAAAGGATGGCCTTCGCGCTTCACCGGCCCATGCATGTGGGCCCCGCAGCCGGTGCAGGCATGACGCAGGATCACGGCGTTCTCGTCCACGATCTTCAGCTTGTGGCCGTTCTGCACCACTTCCACTTTGTCGGACGGCGCAACCGCAACGACCGAGAAGATGGCGCCTTCCGGCTTCCAGCACTTGGTGCAGCCGCAAGCATGATTGTGGGCCGATTGCGCGGCCACCTTCACAACCACGGGATCGGTGGCGCAGTTGCAGGTGAGCATGCCGCCGGCAAAGCCCTTCTTGGCCGACTTGGCAAAGCCCTTGTCGATGGAGGGGTGAAGGGCAATGGAGGGGGCGCTGGCCCGCTTCAACGCTTTCTTCTTCACGGCCTTCTTGGATTTCTTCGCTGCTTTCTTCGCCATGTTCTCTGTCTCCCTTGCTGGTTGAACTGGCCTACAGAATTAGAAAATCACGACGCTGCGGATCGACTTGCCCGCATGCATCAGGTCGAACGCCTTGTTGATGTCCTCAAGCGGCATGGTGTGGGTGATCATGGGATCGATCTGGATCTTGCCATCCATGTACCAGTCCACGATCTTGGGAACGTCGGTGCGTTCGCGCGCCCCGCCGAAGGCCGTGCTTTCCGGTGCGGCCCGTGACCAGTTGGAAGGGACGGGTGGAAATTTCCTCGCCCGCGCCCGCCACACCGATGATGATCGACTGGCCCCAGCCACGGTGCGAACATTCCAGCGCCTGGCGCATCACCTTCACATTGCCGGTGCAGTCGAAAGCGTAGTCCGCGCCGCCGATCTGGTCGGCCCCGCGCTTGGTCATGCTGACGATATGCGGCACCACATCGCCCCGATTTCGCTGGGGTTGACGAAATGCGTCATGCCGAAACGCTCACCCCACTCCTTCTTGGAATTGTTGAGGTCCACGCCGATGATCATGTCGGCACCCGCCAGCTTCAGGCCCTGAATGACATTGAGGCCGATGCCGCCCAGGCCGAACACCACGGCGGTGGCACCCTGTTCCACCTTGGCCGTGTTGATGACAGCGCCCACGCCTGTGGTGACGCCGCAGCCGATGTAGCAGATCTTGTCGAAGGGAGCGGCGGGATTGACCTTGGCCACCGCGATCTCCGGCATCACCGTATAGTTGGAGAAGGTGGAGCAGCCCATGTAATGATGGATCTTCTTGCCCTTGTAAGAGAAGCGCGACGTGCCATCGGGCATTAGGCCCTGGCCCTGCGTGGCGCGGATGGCCGTGCACAGGTTGGTCTTTCGCGACAGGCAGGAGGGGCACTCCCGGCATTCCGGTGTGTAGAGGGGGATGACGTGATCGCCCTTCTTCACCGAGGTGACACCGGGGCCCACGTCAACGACAATGCCAGCCCCTTCATGGCCCAGAATGGCGGGGAAAAGCCCTTCCGGGTCCGAGCCCGAGAGGGTGAATTCATCCGTGTGGCAGATACCCGTGGCCTTGACCTCGATCAGCACCTCGCCCGCCTTGGGGCCTTCCAGATCGACTTCGACAATTTCCAGGGGCTTGCCGGCCTCAAAGGCCACTGCGGCGCGCGACTTCATCCCGTTCCTCCGTTATTTTCTTTTGTGCGAGACTAAACACAACAAGTAGAGTCTGTCCATGTGCAGAAGACCGGATTGCATGAGACGAGAGCGCGCAGCTGCGCCACCCCATGGATTGCCGCCGCGGCTTGGGGCAAACTGACCATGAGGAACACTATGGCACAGCTCAGCATCCGCATCGACTTCGGCCCCGACAGCCGCATTGGCCCTGGCAAGATCCAATTGCTGGAGCAGATTGCAGCGCTTGGCTCCATCGCGGCAGGCGGGCGCGCACTCGGCATGTCCTACCGCCGGGCCTGGGAACTCATTGATGAGACCAACGCCATCTTTGGCCGCCCCGTGGTGACGCCCAAATCCGGCGGCAAGCAGGGCGGCGGCGCAGCTCTCACACCGCTGGGCCTGGCGCTGATCTCCCGCTACCGCGCCATTGAACGCGCCGCCTCGGCTGCCGCTGCGGCCCAGATGGAAGCCCTCAATGCCGAATTGCAGCCCGCAAAAGGCAAGACCTAACCCGCCACCTGCACCGACATGGCCTTGACCACGGCATGCACGGTCTGACCCGGTGCCAGGCCAAGCCGCTCCACCGAGTGCCGGGTGATACGCGCCACGAGCTGGCCTGCGCCACATTGCACCGTGACATCGGCGGATGCGCCAGCGCACACCACGATGGCGGACACCACGCCTGTGAAACTGTTGAGGGCGCTGATGCCCCTTGGCTCTTCCGTGGCCAGCATCACATCTGTTGATTTGATGACCACCCGCAGCTGCGTGTGGGGCGGGGCCACGGGCCCGGCGAGACGCACAGGCCCCAGCGGCGAAGAAAGATGGGTGAGATCGCTCGCCGCATCATGGCCCGTGACTTGCATGTCCACCAGCGTGCCCGCCTCCCGCGCGAAGGCCTGCCCCAGCAGCCCGAGATGGGGCAGCACCTCGGCCGCAGGCCCCGCCTTCACCACGCGGCCCTTGTCGATCAGCACCAGCCCCGTGGCGAGCCTGGCCACCTCCGCCGCCGAATGGCTGACGTAAATGATGGGCACCTTCAGTTCATCGCGCAGGCGTTCGATGTAAGGCAGCACTTCAAGCTTGCGCGCCTCATCGAGCGCGGCCAGCGGCTCGTCCATCAAGAGCAGGCGCGGTGATTGCAGCAGGGCGCGCCCTATGGCCACCCTCTGCCGCTCTCCACCTGACAATTGCCCGGGCCGCCGCGGCAGCAAGGCCTCGAGGCCCAGCAACGGCACAAGCGCGTCTTCTTCGATGAAGCGCTGGCCGGGCGGGGTGAACCAGCGGCCATAGCGCAAGTTCTGCTGCACGGTGAGGTGCGGGAAGAGCCGCGTATCTTGAAACACATAGCCAATGCGCCGGGCATGCACAGGAAGCGTAATGCCGCGCGCCGTGTCCGTAATTGGAACGCCCTCCGCAACAATGCGCGCCTCTTGCGGCACAAGAAGGCCCGCAATGGCATTGATGATGGTGGTCTTGCCACAGCCCGAGGGACCAAACAGGGCCGTGAGTCCGCCCTGGCTTTGGAAAGCGGCATCAATGGAGATGCCCGGAAAACTGTGGCGCAGCGCAACGCTGATGCTCATCCCGCCACCTTCTGTCCCACCCGCCGCGCCAGCACCTCCGACACCATGAGGGCCGCCAGCGAAATGGCGATGGAGATGAGCGAAAGCCGCAGCGCCTGGCCATCGCCGCCCGGCACCTGCGTGTAACTGTAGATGGCGCTGGGCAGGGTTTGCGTCTCGCCCGGAATGTTCGACACGAAGGTGATGGTGGCCCCGAACTCACCCATGGCCTTGGCAAAGGAAAGGATCATGCCGGCAATGATGCCGGGCAGGCTGAGCGGCAGCGTGACTGTGAGAAAGACCCAGATGCCATTGGCCCCCAGCGTGCCCGCCGCCTGTTCCAGCCGGCGGTCAACCTGCTCGATGGAGAGGCGGATCGCCCGCACCATCAACGGAAAGCCCATCACCGCGCAGGCCAGGGCCGCCCCCGTCCAGCGGAAGGAAAAGACGAGGCCCAAATGCTCCGCAAGAAAGGCCCCCACCACCCCACGCTTGCCAAAGGTGAGGAGCAGCAGATAGCCCGTCACCACCGGCGGCAGCACGAGGGGCAGATGCACCAGCCCATTGAGCAGCGACTTTCCCCAGAAGGAGCGCCGCGCCAGGACATGGGCCACGAAAAGGCCCGGCGGCAAGCTGGCCAGCATGGCCCAGCTGGCCACCTTCAGGCTGAGCCTGACGGCGTTCCATTCATCGGGGGAGAGCGGCTGCCAATCCATGCCGCCTCAGTTAGCGGCTGGCACGAGCACCGTGAAGCCCTGATCCTTGAAAATCGCCTGGGCCTTGGCTCCCTGCAGATAGGCCACGAAGGCGGCGGCATCCGGGTTCTGCGAGGCTGCGACGATGCCCACCGGATAAATGATCTCGGGGTGGCTCTCCTTGGGGAAGAGGCCCAGCACCTTGACGGCAGGTTCGGCCTTGGCGTCAGTCGTATAAACAACACCCATGCTCGCCTCGCCCGTGGCCACAAGCTTGAGGGCCGCGCGCACGTTTTCCGCCTGCGCCACCTTGCTTTCAACAGCGGCCCAGGTCCCCAGCCATTCCAGCGCCGCCTTGCCATATTTGCCCGCGGGAACGGCCTTCACATCGGCCATGGCCAGTTTGCCATCGCCAAGGGCCGCGGCCAGATCGAGGCCTTTTTCGATTTTCACCTCGGACTTGGAGTCAGCCGGCGCGACCAGCACAATGTCATTGCCGAGCAGCTTGACGACCGACCCGTCAGCGATGAGCTTGGCTTCGGAGAGCTTGTTCATCCAGTCCATGTCGGCGGAGATGAACACGTCTGCGGGTGCGCCTTCTTGCACCTGCTTGGCCAGCGCCGATGTGGCGGCATAGGAGATCGCCGCATCCTTTTGCGTGTCGGCCTTCCAGGATGTGGCGACAGCATCCAGCGCCGTCTTGAGGCTGGCGGCGGCAAAAACCGTGAGGCCGCCATCGGCATGGGCGGACCCAGCCCCGAGACTGAGCACCGTGGCGAGGGCGGCAAGGCTTGTGGCAAAACGGCGGCGGCTGAACATGAGAGATTTCCCCTTGGGTCACGGCGATGAGTCGTTATTCCCAATGAACTATAATGAATGGTTTGACAAGAGGGTGCGTCAACCCTTGCCCGTGCCACCATCGCCATTTGCCGGAACAGGCTTTTCAACAGGCTGGGAGATGGGCCCTTCCCCGGAACCGGCGAGAAATTCGCCGAGCGGTTTCAGCGCTTCAATATGGCTGCAGAAGACCCGCAGCGTGACAAGGAAGGGCACAGCCATGATGATGCCGGGAATGCCCCAGGCCCAGCCCCAGAACGCCAGCATCAGCAGGATCGACACGGTGTTGACCGACATGCGGCGGCTGAGCACGGCGGGCGTGATGAACTGCGTTTCAAGCCCGATGAGGCAGATGTAGACGAGCGGCGGCAGCAGGGCTTCGCCCGCCGACGGAAAGAGCACGAAGGACACGAAAGCCGAAATGGTGACTCCGGCGATGGGTCCAAGATAAGGGATGAAGTTCAGGAGAAAAGCGAGCAGGGCCCAGAAATACGGAACTGGCATGCCGGCCAGCCAGAACGCAAAGCCCACCGCTGTTGCCAATCCGGCATTTACCGCCGTGATCGTGAGCAGGTAGTTGGAAACCTCGCTCTCAATATCGAAAACAATGCGCAGCGCATTTTTCCTGTCGCCAAGACTGGGCAGGATGCGGATAAGTTTTTCGTAGAAGAGATCGCCTGAGGCCATCATGAAGAAGCCGATCACCACGGCGCTGGACAGGGTGATGAGCACGCCGACAGGGTAGGCTGCAATATAGCCCCCAAGCCTGACGAGCAGGGGCTCGCGCACTACCACCTCTTGCGAGGGCGCAGTTTGCGTCCCTGCACCGTCGGTCAGGGTTTGTGTGAAGTCGAGGACCTGGTTGAGGCCGTCCAGCAGCGTTGCATTGTTGCGCAGAAATGTCCGCTGGAAATTGGGCCAATCGGCAATCCAGCCCGCCGCGGCATTGCCAAAGACCAGGAGCAACACCACCACCACGCCCGCCACGGCCAAGGCCAGGGCGAGCGTGCTGAGCCAGGCGGGAATGCCCCGCTTGCCAAGCCGGTGGATGGTGGGCCGGAAGGTGAGCGCGATGAAATAGCCAAAGCTCACCGGCACCAGAAAATCCTTCGCAAGCACAACGCCGCCCACAAGCAGCAGGAGGAAGATGCCCACAAGGGCAATCTTCGCCTGCCGGAGGTTTGTGGCCTGCACCTGCCCCGGCGAAGGATCGCTGGCGTTCAAGCGCCTCTCCTGCGGTTGGCTTTACCTGCGGCGGCGCCGCGCCGTCTGGCCCGGCATCATATGCATCATGCTGCGCGTCGAGGGCAGCAGAACACCAAGCAGCAGCCCGATGCCGAGGCCGACAGCGCCCAGCACCAGCGGCCGCTCATTGGCCATCTGGCGCATGCTCTGCATGTCCGGCATCTTCAGATTGCCCGCCGCCTGGCCGGCCCAGGAATAGGCACCTCCCACGGCGTCGCGTCCCTGCGACATCAGCCGCGCTGCGGTGCCCCGGCTGGAATTTCCGGCTTGCATGGCGCCGCGCACTGACTTGCGTCCGCCACGCTTGGCTGAGGCACGGCGTGTGCCACGCGCGATGAACTTGCCATTGCCCTTGCGATGGGCGGGTGATGATTTGGTTTTTTCGGTTTCAGCGGCTGTGGGGTTGGTATTGGGGGCTCCTGTCTTGTGGGGTTTAAAGATGCGCCAGCCGGTTTGGAACACGTGGCGGGTGCGGGGTGAAGTACCGGACGGCGGGGTGGCCTTCCTTTTCTGTGGCGACCACAAGAAGTGCCGCCGAGAGCAGCGCCGCGAAGGCCGCGGGATTTCGCCCTCACGGCGAGAAGGATGTCTTTGCCCGGCGCGCCATCGAGATGCTCTTTCGCTTTCTCCAGCAAAAACCTCTGGCGACACGCGGGCTCTGAAGGCGGAAACGTGCCGCCACAGATCTTCGCGCCGCATGCGCGCCACGTCCTGCAAAAGGGAAAGTGCGGACACGGCATCAGATCCCGTCTGGCCTGCCATTCAACCAGCGCAGAAACAGGCTTTGCGGTTTCGGCTGGGGCCGGAGCAGCACGCGCGCCCGCCACGCCGCAAACCCGGCCAGAACCAGCAAGGCGGCGGCGACGATCGTCCCCGCCAGACCGGGTGAAACGATGCCGGCAAGCGCCACCGCCACGGTTTCGGCCGCAATCACCAGCATCACCAGAACCAGCGCCAGCGCTGCGGCGGCACAGAGAAGCGCCCGCACCGCACGCCGCGCCATGATAGCCGCTTCCGCCCGCGCCAGGGCGGCTTCGGCGGACAGCCAGCTGCGGGCTTCTTCGCTCAAGAGGTGAAGTTGCGCCGTGAAAGGCGCGTCCCGCTCCTGATCCGCCTCGTGTGCCATTCTAGGCATGGCCGCGCGCTTCCGGGGCCGCTGTGCCACGCTTCACGGACTTGCGGCCGCCGCTGCGTTTGCCGGACTTGCCGTTACGCCCGCCAGCGCGGGGTGACTCATGCTCAGGCCACAGGATGCGGCCCGCCACCATGCCGCCAGCCAGCGCGCCGGTGAACAGCGCCACGGGATGGCGGCGCGCGAAGACCTCCGCATCATGCAGCACCGTTTCGATGTCGGCATTTTCGGCATAGTCGGTGAGCGCCTCCATGCTGTCGGAGATCATGTCGACCTGGCTTTTCACCCATGGATACTCCGCCATGCTGGCGGCAAAATCCGATACGGCGGCACCGATCGCCTGAAACTCCCGCGACGAAAATGCCTTGCGGCGGAGCGTGAAGAGTTTCGCCAGAGACACCACTTCATCGATCATGTGAGAGCCGCCGGAATTGCGGGAAGACTGCGAAGAAGAGCGGGAAGAGGCCATGTTCACCACCATGTTTGCGGAACACCAATCGGCATGCAGCGGGACTTTTCTGAGCGCATGTTCCATGTGAACGCGCCGGGGTGGCAAAAGGTTCCAGCGGCGCGTCAACGCCGTGCGGCATGGCGAAAGCCTGGGGCGCTCAATGTGATCATGAACTGGTGAACAGGAGGAATGGCGGAGAGGGAACCCGCCTCATGACGTTTTCCATGTACCAAATTCCATGTGCCAAAACCCGAAGCTCCAGGAAACAGCTTCGCGGCTTCGGCGCAATTCGCCTGAAATGGTTCAGATCTCGTCCTTAAAGACGATAAGGTCAGCGGGGTTCAGGCTGACATGTGTTTTGCTGCCAATGACCAGAGGCGTTTGGGCGGTACGGTTGAAGCTATCCACCGAGACAAGATTGTCCCCCACACGCATGCGCATGCGGATGACCGAACCCAGGAACTGCACATCCTCAACCTTGGCCGGAAGGTTCACGAAGGGTGCCTTTTGCTTTCCAAGGTGCAAAGACTCCGGGCGCAGGCCAAAAACCACGCGGTTCTCTGCCGGCACATTTTGGATTTGCGGAACCTTGATGACGTCTTCACCGATGGCGACTTCAGACGTCCTGGTGTTCTTTACCTCGGCCTGCAACGTGTTGAGCGTACCCACAAAGTGTGCCACGAAAGCCGTGGCTGGCTTGTTGTAGATTTCATGCGGTGCGCCAACCTGCTCGGCCTGTCCCTTGTTCATGACAACAATGCGGTCTGAAATGGAAAGGGCTTCTTCCTGGTCGTGGGTGACAAAGATCGTTGTGATGCCAAGGTCGCGCTGAATGTCGCGGATTTCCTTGCGCAGGGAGACACGGATTTTCGCATCGAGGGCCGAAAGCGGCTCATCAAGCAGCAGCACACGCGGCTGCACGGCAAGCGCGCGTGCAAGCGCCACGCGCTGCTGTTGGCCACCGGAAAGTTCAAAAGGATAGCTTTCGGCCAGATTGGGCAGCCCAATCATCTGCAACATGCTTTTGACGCGCGCCTCAACCTCTTCCCGGCTCATGCCAGCCACCTTCAAGCCAAAGCCGATGTTGCCCGCCACTGTCAGATTTGGAAACAGGGCATAGGACTGAAACATCATGCCGATGTTGCGTTCGTTGGGTCTGGCGGGAACAATATCTTTTCCGTCGAGATGGATTGCGCCAGCACTTGGCGTCTCGAAGCCGGCGACCATGCGCAGAACAGTCGTCTTGCCGCAGCCGGAAGGTCCCAGTAGGGAGATGAATTCGCCCTTCTCGATGTCGAGACTGAAGTCCTTGACGACTTGGGTTTGCCCGAAGCTTTTCTGCAGATGTTCAAGCGACAGGTATGCCATCAGTGTCTGGCCTTTGCGGGTTTTGAAAAGTGGGTGAGAAGCTGGATGAGGCCCATGCAGGCCCAAGTCATGGCAAAGGACACCACCGCCAAAGCTGCCGGCTCATAGGCCTTATTGCCGCCCATCCATACCATGTAGGGACCGAAGGCCGGGCGGTTGAGCAAGGCGGCCATCACATACTCTCCGATGACGATGGCAAAGGTGAGAAAGGCGCCAGACAGGATGGCCATCATCACATTGGGAAGAATGACGCGCGACAGGATGGTGATCCAGCCCGCCCCGAGCGATTGGGCCGCTTCCGTCAGCGTCTGCACGTCAAGTGTCCGGAGACCTGTGTCGACGGCGCGATAGAGATAAGGCAGTGACAGAGTGACATAGCCAAACATCAGCAACAGGTTTGTTCCTGCGGCGGACCCGGTGAGTGGAAGCCAGCTCGAGGTGTTGTACAGGCGGATATATCCGAACACGATGACGATAGGTGGAATGACCAGCGGCATCAGCGTTATGAATTCGACAAATGGGCGGGCGGCAGGGAGGCGCAAGCGCACCCAGAAGGCGGTGGGTGTGATCAGGAGCACGCCGACCACGATGGTGACCAGCGCCATTGCCAGGGAATAGGTAAATGTCTGGGCGAATTGCGGATCAGAAAAAACATTCACATAGGCGTCGAACGAATAGACGCCGCGCCTGGCGCGCAGCGAGAATTCGAACATGCCGATGAGGGGCAGGAAGAAATATGCGGCTCCCGCAGCGAATACTGCCCATGACCAGAAGCGAACCGCCTTCATTTGATCCAGCGCTCCGAACGGTTTCTCAAGGTGATGTAGATGATGTTTGCCCCTGCTGTGACCAGGATCATGGCAAAGGCAATGGCATAGCCGAGATTGGGGTTCTGCAGAGTGTCACCGCGGATTTGGGCAAAGAGCTTGATCGGCACAATGGTCAGTGATGAACCGGTCAGCGCCATTGCGGTGGCCACCGCGCCAAAAGCATTAGCAAAGAGCAGGGCAAAGGTGCCGAGGAGCGCTGGCCACAAGACAGGAATGGCCACCATGCGCCAGTACTGCAGACCCGTCGCGCCGAGGCTCTCCGCCGCCTCCTGCCACTCGCGGCGCAGCCCATCAAGTGCCGGTGTGATGATCAGGATCATGAGCGGTATCTGGAAGTAGAGATAGACAACGCACAGGCCGACGAAACTTATCAGGTTAAAGCCGCTGGCATAGAGGTTGATGTCGAACCAGTCCCGCAGGATGACGGTTACCAGACCGAGGCGGCCCAGCGTGGCGATGAATGCAAAGGACAACGGCACGCCGGCAAAATTGGAGGCGACGCCGGAGAATGTCATGAGCATGTTGCGCAACGCCGCAGGCAGGCCGCCCTTCGTGACGGCGGCGGCGATGAGAAATCCGATGAGACAGCCGAAGAAAGCCGTCAAGGCGCTCAACTCCATTGACACCCAGAAAGGCCCGATGATGTTGGGGTCGTAGAGGTTGGCGATGTTCTCGAACGTGGGAACGCCTGCGGGGTCGCGGAATGCGCCAATTACAATATAGGCAGTCGGCAAGGCCAGAAATAGAAGCGCAAACAGCATGAACGGCAACAGGCCAAGCCAGTTGCCCAGTGTTGTGCGGAACGGTGTGGGTTTCAGGATTGCCATGGTGGGGAGGCGGCCTCGCCCGGAGGACAAGGCCGCAGCTGTTTCCGTTTGTTTACTTGACGGTCGCGCCGACCACAGAGTCCCAGCCCGTCGTCACCACTTCCTTGTTGGCAGCTTGCTGCTCCACAGTCGGGAAGACGGCAGCTTCATAGGCAGCAGCCGGAGGCAACTTGTCGAGCAGGTCCTGCGGCACCTTGCCGGCCTTCGCCATGGCGTTGAAGCGGGCGGGGTGGCAGTAGCCTTTCAGCCAGCCGAGTTGGCCTTTCGTCGGAGTAGATGTATTCCATCCACAGCTTGGCGCTTACCGAGGGGTGGGGGGCATAGGCGGAGATGGCCTGCACATAAACGCCGGCAAGCACACCGGACTTGGGAACCACAACATCCATCGGCGGGTTGCCCTTGAGGGAATCGCGCCAAGCCAGAGGTTGTAATCCCAGGCAGCGACGATCGGCGTCTGGCCCTGGGCAATGGTGCCGGACTTGGCGGCGACCGGAACGAAATTGCCAGCCTTGTTCAACTCGGCCATGAACTCCAGGCCCTTGGTACCGGAATCTCTTTGCCCGGTTCCGCGCCGCGCGACATGCCTGCGGCGAGGATCGCGAGGATGGCCTCGGTTGGACGCCTTGGGGTCGCCAGTCAGGGCAACCTCGCCCTTGTATTCCTCCTTGAGGAGATCAGCCCAGTCGGCGGGCGTGGTCTTGACGAGATCCTTGTTCACGCCAAAGGCCATGACGCCATAGTAGTCGCCATACCAGAAGCCATCAGCATCCTTCACATTGTCAGGGATTTCGGCCCAGGTGGCAACCTTGTAGGGCTGCACGAGGCCATCAGCCTTGGCTTGCGGGCCGAAAGCAAGGCCAACGTCGATGACGTCGGGAGCCTGCGGACCCTTGTTGTCCTTATTGGCCTTGATGGCCTCGATTTCGTCTCCTGAACCAGCATCAGGGTTCAGTTCATTGACGGTGATTTCCGGGTACTTGGCCTTGAAGCCGGCGATCACGTCTCCGTAACCGCACCAGTCGTGGGGCAGTGCTATGACTGTGAGCTGGCCTTCGGCCTTGGCGGCCGCGACAAGGTCAGACATCGCATCGGCCTGGGCCAGTGACGTCATGGCCGTGGAAAGGGTGAGGGCAGCGGCAAGTGCGGTCTTGACGACGCCGGAAATGGCTTTTTGCATGGGGCTCTCCTGTTAGCGGTTTGCTCACTGGAGACCTTGCGCAACAACTGTGTGACGGGTGCCGCGGCAATGTGTTGCATTTGCACATCCCGGAGCGCATCAGCCGTGCTGGCAGACACTGCCAGCGTGCAACGGCTTCATGCCGCGAAGTTTGTTGCAACGTTGCCTAACTGCTCGCGACGTGATGGCAACTACGGCATTGTTAGAGTGCCATGCGCAGAACTGCATGCTGGGCATAGCCGCGGTGTGTGTAAGCGGTTTCCATGGTTAGCCGGCCGGCCCGGGCGATTCGCTCCACCGTGGCAAACAACTGGCCACGGGGGGTGACGTGAAATTGCCTGAGCCAAGCGTACAAGGAGTTTTTTGCCAATAGCGGCAAGCCTGTGCAAGGGCCGAAGTCCACCACATGAAGTTCGCCACCGGGTGCAAGTCGCGCCGCGGCAGTCTGCAACGAATCTTGCCACGCCGGTATCATTGACAGCGTGTAGGAGAACAGAACCCTGTCGTAGTGCGGCTTTGCAAACGCTTTGCCATCGAAGGTGGCTGCATCTCCCTGCGCCAGACAGACCCGGTGGCGGAGCCCCGCGCGAGCTGTGGCCTTGGCGGCTGACACCAGCATTTCATCGGAGATGTCCAACCCATAAACCATGCAGTCGGCATGGCGGCGGGCGATCTCGATGAGATTTCGCCCTGTGCCACAGCCAATTTCGAGAACTGATCCAGCGGCAGGCGGGTTGAGTGCGGATATACGCTCGTTCCGGCCAAGCAGATAGTAGGCCCGGGTGACATCATAGAAATGGCGCTGGACGCGATACATGCTGTCCATGCGCTGCCTGTGGCCGTCGCTGGCACCGGTGTCAGCCGCGAAGTTCATAGACATGGAAGCCACCATAGATCGAGGAACGGTCTTGCCTCCCAAGCTCAGCTGACAGCTGTTCAAGATAGCTCCACTTGCCCAGGACCGCGTCTTTCACCCGGCCGGGCAGAATGGTCTGTTCGCCTGCGGTGCGGAAGATGACGCGGGCACAGGGTGCCGACGCGCGGGTGATCGCAGACCATAGGGCATTTAACTGCTCATCATTCATCCAGTCTTGGGCATCAAGCAATACGAAACGATGGGCGCTTCCTGCGGGCATGGCGGCAATGGTGTCGGTCAGCGATGCATGCAACATCCGCACGCGGTCAGCGCGCTTGCGCAAGGTCTCAAAATGCTGCTTCTGAAGGTAGGGCGGCAAGGGGCCGGAGGCACCAGGCGCATAGGACCGGTTGAACGCCTGCCAGGCAAAATAGTTTTCTGACAGCGGGAAGTCACAGGCCAGGCGCTCCAGCCTCTGGCGCAGCACCTCCACCATGGGTTTGCCTTCCGACAGGGCTTCGTATTGTGAGGGTGGAATTCCAAGGCCAAACAGAGATGCGCGATAGCCGGTCAGCCAGCGGATGCTGCGTTTGCGGAACAGTGGTTCAATCTCGCGCTCGAAGTAGGCACGCTGATCCGCCAGGGTTTCGCAGAAGGTGATATTGCGCAGATTGGCGCCGCCAAGCTTTGCGAGAGCGTGCCCGGTGCCGATGAAGCGGCCCAGCAGGCCCTTGCGATAGATATTGCGGGTAAAGTGCGACAACCTGCGGCGGCCATTGGGCATGCGCTTTTCCCAGTAACGGCGCACTTCCGGTTCGATGTTTTCACGCAGGTATTCTGCGTAGTCCGCAATGTTGTCACGCGCGCGAGCTTCGCCAAAGAATTTGTAGAAGGTCTGCCAGTCCGGAAAGTGCTGCAAGCCGGCAATCTTGAGTTTGACCAGGGCCACATGGGCAGGGCTCAAATCCACAGCAGTGATCTTTGCAGGATTGGCCGTGAGATAGCTTAACACATTGCAGCCGCCTGATGAGATAGCAACCACATGATGATGTGGTTCGAGGGCCATGGCGCGCATGTCGACATCCGGATCTTCCCATATCTGCGGGTAAACCAGCCCGTTGAAGGCGTAGGTGAACAGGCGCTCCAGCGCACCATCGACCGAGAAGCGGCGGTTCTTGTGAACGGCTTTGCCGAGCAATTTTCGTGCAGTCGCGGCAGGTCTTTCAACGGCTTGAAGTGCGGTCACGCTTTGCATCCGGTTCCGTGAGAACTGAGCGCCACTTGGCGGATTCGTGTGACAATCCCATCACGGCGTCCAGTTGTTGCCTGTCATCCAGTCTTCATGAGAATCGGCAAGACCGGGCCATGCCCGATTCCAACCAGCAACCAAGGCGCTATCGCGCCATTTTTGTTTCGGATATTCACCTGGGAACCCGGCGGGCCCAGGCAGAAGCCTTCCTCGAGTTCCTGCGCCTGACAGAGTCCGAATATCTTTATCTCGTCGGCGATATCATTGACCTATGGTCCATGGAAGACTTGCACTGGCAACAGAGTCAGCCAGACGTCATTCAGAAACTTCCCGAAAGGCGCGCAAGGCACAAACTCTTTTCCTACATCTCGGCAACCATGACGAGCAGAATTTCCGGGACTTTGTGAATCTACAATTTGGCAAGGCGTTCTGAAAGACCAATCCACGTGACAGCCGATGGCAAGCGATACTTGGTACTGCACGGCGACAAATTTGATGGTGTCGCGTGTTTTGCGCCGTGCGCTGGCGGCTTGGCGATCAGGCTTGGCGAAATTTCAATGTCGCTGAATGGAATGGTCAACAGCGTCAAAGCGCCCCTCAAATTGCCTTACTGGTCGCTTTCGGTATTTCTCTGAAATTCAAGGTCAAGAAGGCGGTGGAGTTCCTCTCGCGCTTTGAAGAAGCCGTGGTTCGCGAGGCCAGGCAGCGCAATTGCGTTGGGGCGATCTGCGGTCACGTTCACACACCCGATGACCGGACCATCAATGGCATTCATTATCTCAACGACGGTGACTGGGTGGAGAGTTGTACCGGCTCGTCGAGCATTTCGATGGCCGCTTCGAGATCATCCACTGGCATGCCACGCCGCAGCAACCCCGCGAAATCCCACCAGATGTTGATGAAGCGGTTGAACGCGAGCTTCTGGAGGTGCCGGTCACAGCGATGCTCTATCGAGCGCGGGTATCGGCTGCAGGCCCGATGGCGACTCTGTCATTCTGCCGTAATGACAGCGGTGTTGAAGCGCCCCCAGAGGTGCAGCAATGCTTGAGCTTTTGGCGGTGAACAAGGCCTTGAGCGGAAGAATGCCTTGCAAGACATCAATCTCAGGACTGGAGGCGGGATCTTTTGGTTGGAGTTGCTCACTGCTCGGGAGCGGGAAAGTCCACACTTCTGCGCACCATCAACAGATTGAGCGATCCAACATCAGGAACCATTCGCTGGCACGACAAGGACGTCACGCGTTGCGCGGACGGCTTTGCGGCAATGGCGCGCAACCTGCGGGATGATTTTCCAGCAATTCAATCTGAGCAACAGGCTCGACGTTCTCTTTACAAATGTCGCGATGGGACGCGTCGCCAGCATTCCGGCCTGGCGTGCAGCTCGGCGCTTATGGTCCACGGATGAAAAGGCGGCGGCACTTTCCGCGCTTGAACAGTTCGCTTTGCGCGGTTGCCGGGCAATGGGCTTGTTCATTGTCCAAAGTAGTAGCGCGTTGCCATTGCCCGGACTTTGCTCCAGCAGCCGGACATCATCTTGGCGGATGAGCCCATCGCATCGCTTGATCCGCGCAATACCAAGATCGTGATGGACGCGCTGCAGCGCATCAACAGGCACTTTGGCATCACGGTGATCTGCAATCTCCATTCGCTCGATCTGGCCCGCAGTTACTGCTCGCGCCTGATCGGCATGGCCGACGGACGAATCGGGGTGTTTGACGGTGCGCCCGAGGCGCTGACCGACCTCGCGCGCGGCCTCTATGGCACCAGCCTGTGGCGTTGTCGATATTGAACCTGCGAACGAAGGCGCAGGGCATCTACACCGTGGTGGCGGCATGAAATCCTTCAACAGCAAGCTATGGAGACGTTCGACATGCTGAACTGACGCCACCTTTCCACCGCCACGGCCTTTGCCGGCGGCGCTGCCCCGCAACCTGTGCCCGCGCCGCCGACGGCTGAGGGCCCAGTTCCCTGAACTCGTGTAATTCGTCATTCGGCGGAAAACGCCACGGGCGTGAACGACCGCTATCAGCCCTTCATGGGAATATCTCGCCAAGGAGCTTGGCACCAAGGTCACGCTGCGCATTGGTACCGACTACGCTGCTCATCGAAGTCAGCGCGCCGGCAACATCCACATCGGCTAATATGGCCCGGCCTTTCTCGCCCAGTTCGCCTGACTGGCGTCGCTAATGATAGCTTTTGCCATCGACATCAACAAGGATGGATCGAAGGGCTACTACCCGTCTTCTACGTGAAGAAGGGACTCGCCCTACTTGTGAAAATTGAAGACCTCAAGGCAAGGTCATGGGCTTCGTCGATCCCAACTCCACCTCCGGCTACAACATGCCCATGTCTACGCTCAATGGCATGGGCATTGATGCTGATATCTTTGCCAAGTCGGTGATGACCGGCAGCCACGAGAATGCCGTTCTTGCCCTCGCGCAGGGCACCGTCGGCGGGGTGAATGCCTGGACCAGCCGATGCATCTTATCTCGCACGCATGATCACCAAGGGTATGCTCAAGAATGCCGACGGCTCGCCGATGAAGATCGAGGACTTCCGGATCATCCTCAAGTCCGATCTCATCATCACCGGTCCGACAGCCTATCTCGACAGTCTGCCGGATGACGCGTAAAGGCCGCCATCAAGAAGGCGTTCCTTGAAGCGGTTGCAAGGACAAGGCTGCCTTTGACAAGCTTTCGGATGGCAAGAAACTGCGCCTGGTGGCAGTCGGCAACGCCGACTACGACAAGACCATTGAACACTAAGTTCGTGGACAATCTGAAAAAGAAGTCCGGCTAATGCGATAGGGGCGCAGGCCGCGGCCTGCGTCCCTCTTTCGAAAGGCCGCACTCGTGGCTGGCTCCTCCGTTACCTTGCTTCCTGACATCCAGCTAAAGCGCTATTGCTGAGCTATGGCAAAGCGTCTCAGCACGGCGCGGGGTCACGCTGCTTTCACTGCGCTGCTGCTTGTGCTGGTGTTGACGGCGAGCGTGATGGCGGAACCATCCGGACGTTTCGCCAAAATTGGTGGCTTCACCAGTTACTTTCAGCGCTTGGCCCATCTCGACAATCGCCCTGGTGTGACCTGGATCCTGCGGAGTGGTTCTGGGGCATAAGGCGTTGGCTCCGCTATCTGGTTGAAACGGTCCCGATCGCATACACGTGGGAACGCTCATTGGGGCGGCTCCGGCACTGGTTCGGCTTGGTTTCGGCGGCCAACCTCAATGGCACGGCATGGATCCGCATCCTGCAAAATGCACTCTGGAATTTCTGCCGTACGGTTATTCCCGAATTGGTCTGCACTGATCTTGTGGTGGCTCGGCATCGGGCCTTGCCCGGCATCGGCGGCTACATTGTCATTCATACAACGGAGTGCTGGAAAATCGTTCACTGAGCTGATCGAGAACATTGATCATGTACGTTGAAGGCTTGTCCGGCTCAGGCGCGGGAAGCTGGCAATCGCACGGCTCTGGCGTGCTGCCGCAGGTGGCACCGGGCTTGCTCAGCTATGCGCTGTTGCGTTTCGAAATCAATGTCCGCGGGCGATCGTCATGGGCTTCGTGGGCGCAGGCGCATCGGCGATGAATTGATGATTTCCATCCGCCAGTTCCCACTATCTGGATGTGAGCGCCATTCAGTACCGTCATTCTGACAGTCTTCCTGATCGACATGCTGACCACCCGATTGCGGCACTATTTCGTGACAGGGGTCTGTTTTGAAAAATCCTCGACTGCTTCTGGAATTTGGCGGAACTGGCGGAGCGCTATCCTGCCATCATGCGCCCTAACTGCGGCGGCAAGTCGCCTTTGCGCTGCAGCCTCAGCCCTGCTCGCGCCGATTGTTCTCTCGCGTGCTTTGGCGTCAGCCTGCCCAGGATCGGCAACGGAGGCGCGTTTCGGTGCCAGGTGTTTGTGCATTGATGTTCCCCGCCTGGCCACCGGGGCACTTCTTCTGGCTTTTTCTGCATGCGCTGGCGAAACACTGGGCCATCGCCTTTCCTCGGAACACTTGGTGCCGCAATCCCAGCATTGCCACTGAGTCTCGGCGGCACGCAATATCACGCCGTCCGCGCCCCTGCGTTTCCTCGTGAAGCGCTTTTTCGACATCATCCGCGGGGTATCGACATCCTGATCCGGCATTGAATCTGGATTGTGCTGCGGGATCGGCCCTTCGCCGGCGTTCTTGCCATCCTGACCAGCGATACTGGCGCGCTCGGAAAACTCTTCACAGAGACATTTGAAGAAGCCGATCAGAAACTGGTTGAGGGCATCCGGTCTTCCCGTATGGGGCAGCCGCATGATGGAATTCGTGTTTGGCATGGCGCTCTCAGGGTTTTCGCCGGTCATCCCGGGCAGATGCTGTATTTCTTTGAATCAAACACACGCTCAGCCACCATCATCGGCGTGGTCGGGGCCGGTGGCATCGGCTCTTTCAGCCCCTATGAAGAGATCCGAGTGGCAAATGGTGGCTTTCTTCATCGCTCTGATGACTCGCCACCGTGGCGATCATCGATTTTGTTTCGGCGCGATCTGCAGTCAATATACAGGCAAACTGAAAGCGGCGGGATGACGTTGTTGGCCTTGGTACGGCTTGCCGCCGGGTGATTCAGTTGGTGAGGACAATCTGTCCGGCGCGCATGATAAGCGCAGGCTATGTCCGGCCTTCGGGAAGGACAATCACATCTGCCCTCCTCTTGCTCCTTGCGAGAACGCCCCGGTCTCGCGGTGCGCTCCGGGCAGCCATGGCGGATTTGCCGACACCATGGCCTGTGCCCGGCCCGTGGGCAAATGCCTGGCCCGCCAGGGTTAGAGCCGCCAAGAGTGGTGCACTGTAGTAATAGTCAGAGGCCAACATGTGGCAGAGGCCCCGGCGCACCGCTTCACTGGCTGACAGCGCGCCATAGTGGCTGCCACCGCGCACCACATTGGGCGCTCCGAAGATGTTGAGATCGCCACTTGCAGCGGCCGACTCGGCCGCTTCCCATGTCACCGGGAACTCGCAGACCCTGACACCCAAAGCACGGTATGATGCGCGCATGGCCGCAGACTTGTCGTCATGTGAAAGCATTGCAATGCCCATGCTGCGCGCCGCTTGGGCAAGGGTGTTGGTTGCGGCGGGAACTTCGGCCACGCGTGTGGCGGCTGTCCTCATGAGATCAATATAGTCCTCGACGCTGACCATGGCCTTTTCGGCATAGGCGGCAAATTTCGCTGGTGTGCGCAAGCCGGCTATGCCGGACGTGGTATGATCATTGAAAGCCAACAATGGCTTCTCGTCACGCGAGAACAGCTTGATTACATCCGGCACAACATCGATGGCATGGTTTTCCCAGCGGATGTGCAAGCGGTTGTCGATCAGGCACTGCTCCCGCACCGCATCCATGGCGTCAACAATGCGCAGAGCTTCCGCAAGACAACGCAACCCCGGCTCCCAGGATACGGTGACACCGTGATAACCCGTCGTGATGCCATTCGATGCGAGCTGCCGATCGCTTTCCAGCATGGCCGTTTCGAGCGCAAACATCACGCGCGGCCGCGGCATGATATTGCGTTCGAAGGCATCGCCGTGAATGTCAACAATGCCGGGAAGCACGAGGCAGCCACTGGCATCAAGTTCCAGTGCGCCCGCACAGCGAAGTCCGGTGCCCAGTCTGGCGATGCAGCCGTCTTCGGCAAGAACATCCAACACGGAAAATTCGCCACTTTCCAGAAGCACCTTGCCACCGCGCAGGACTATTGCGGTTGGCGCAGGTTTAGCTGGCACGGCTCACCTGGAATTGCCTGTTTCGGTCTGGCAGGGCAGCCTGCGGCGTGCCATCAGGCCTCTTCACACTGACGTTCGCAAATGACTTGAGAAGTGCACAAAAGGCGGCAATGGCCCTTTCCGGCGTGCCGTCATTTCTCACCGGGTGGACGGCGAGATTGGCGGGGTAGGGCGGCACCTCCCGGCTTACGCGCCGCAACGCTTCCTCATGTGTTTCCCGCCCGCGCCCTACGATGCGATCGACAAGCAGACTTGCCTTTACCTGGACATCAACCACCGCGACGGATGGATAGACCTTGCTGACCTCATCCAGCACGGTGCGGGAGCAGTTGAAGATCACTGTTTTGCCCATGCGCAGGCTGTCTTCCATGCTGATAGGAATGCCGTAACAATTGCCATGGGCCTTCCACCAAACGGCGTAGTCACCCTGGGCGACCGCAAGGGCGAATGCCATGTCGGAAACGCTGTCGTGTTCCTCGACCGCTGCGTCTGGCTTGCGCGTCACCACGCGCCGCGGAAAGACAAAATCCGGATCGCTGGCCAATGCAAGTTTGGCTCCGCGAATGATGCTGTCCTTGCCGGCGCCGCTGGGACCAACGACGAGGACGAGTGTGCCCCAATTTTTTCGCATTACATCACGCGTTGACCTTCCCGCCAGACGCGGCGCACGACGGGGTGGTGGCTGGTCTCTGCCACCTGCACAAGATCGGCGCGATTGCCGGGAATAATTTCGCCACGGTCTGTCAGACCGGCGGCGCGTGCGGGGTTCAGCGTGACGAGGCGGAGCGCATCGTGCAATGCGATGCCCTCAACCTTTTCCGGAAGGGTGAAGACAGCGGTCAGCAAGCTGCTGGGTACATAGTCGGAGGACAAGACATCCAATGTGCCCTGGGCCGCCACTTCAGCGGCTGAGATGTTGCCGGAATGTGAACCGCCACGCACAATGTTGGGCGCACCCATCAACACGGCAAGGCCGTTCGCATGGGCCGCCGCCGCGGCTTCCTGGGTGGTTGGAAATTCAGCAATTGCCGCGCCATCTGCAACGGCCTCTTGCACATGCTCCGCAGTGGCGTCGTCATGGCTGGCCAGCGGAATGCCAAGCTGCCGCGCCAGGCTGAGGATGGCGGCCTTGTTGCCCGCCGCATATTTGGCCTGCAATTCCCGGCGCTCGGAGATATAGGCGTCAATACGGTCAGGGGCGATGAGTTTGCGTCCGATGTAATACTCCTTGAACTTGTCGAGTGAGACAAACTGACGTGCTCCAGGTGTGTGGTCCATGATTGATAGCAGATGAACCATGCCCGTTCCCGCGACCATCGCTGCAGACTCGATCGTATCGGGGCAGGGAATTTCGCAACGCAGGTGCACGAAGTGTTCGGCGCGCAAATGGCCGCCTTCTTGTGCCGTGGCAATCGCCTTCAGCAAATCCAATGCATATTTCGCCGAGAGATCATTTGGGTCAAAGGTGCCGGCCCTCAACGCATCATAGACAGTGGTGATCCCGGAGGCCGCAATCTGTGCATCATGGGCCATGACGGCCGAGACGGCAGGCCAGGTGACTCCCGGACGCGGGTGATAATGTTGTTCGAGATGATCGGTGTGTAACTCAACAAGTCCGGGGATCAGGTAATTGCCTTGCGCATCTTCACCCGGCACCGCGGTTGGGCCAAACGCCACATCCGCGATCTTGCCGTCGCGCACCAACACGTGACCTTCAATCACCTCATTCGCCAGAACGACCATGGCATTCTTGAGCAGAAATTCCGTCATCAGGCGGCCTTCAGGTTTTTCCACACAAGGGGACACCGTTGATGAATGACGAAGTCATCGCTTTCTCCCGGCTCGCGCATCAGGGAGATGGCATCCACAACGAGTGGAGTGCCCAGAAGCGTTGCAAAATGTTCCTTGGCGAGGGCCCAGACCCATTCGGCCTGTCCATCCGCCAGTTTGTCCGTCAGGGTGATGTGGAAGCGGAATTCCTCGAGAACATAGGGATAGCCCCACTTGACAAGCAGCTGCTCCTGGAGGTCCGACAGCCCTTTGGCACGGCGGCGTTGCAATTCCTCCGGGCCCGGTGGAGCACGGAAATCATCGAGCTGCTTCACGCAGTCCGTGGCCAGGTTCTCCATGGCAATGCAGGGCCCTGCGGGCACGAGTGCCAGAAAGCCGTCTATGATCTCAAGCGCCAGAGGCGGGGTCTGAAAGCTTTCATGCTGCGACGCGAGTTTGGCGACAGCGCCTTCAAAAGCCGCGAACGCGACATTCTGCTTCAGGTGGAACGGCGGCTTCAACGTAGCGTGAAGGCCATAGCGCCGGGGAGATACCGTTATTTCTGCAAGCCGGCTGACCGGCGGTTGCAGAGCAGTGCCTCTCCACGCATCGCGCCCGAGCCAGCACGAACCGAGGCGATGAAGGTCGCTTGCCGAATCAGGGGTATAGTAGACCGCGTGACGCATGACCCGGTCTTTGGGCGCAGCATGTGACGCCTGCATGTCGATGGTATGCTGCGTCGGCATGCTCAGGTGAGGGCAATGTCGCGGCTGCAAACCTTGTGGCGTTCTGTTTCATCGTGGAAGACCGCGAGGACCGCGCTTCCCATGTTGCAGGCAGCGGCAATCAGGGCAAGCACACGCTTGCGGTTTTCGATGTCGAGAGACGCGGTTGGCTCATCCAGCAGCAGCACAGGGAAATGCGCAGCAAATCCGCGCGCGATGTTGACGCGTTGTTGCTCTCCACCCGAAAATGTCATGGGTGAAAGGTGCCACAGCCGCTCGGGTATATTGAGCGTTTCCAACAGGTCTCGGGCGCGCTCCAGCGCTTCGCTTTCCGTCGCGCCCCGGTCGAGCAAAGGTTCGGCCACAATGCGTTCCGCCGGCACGCGCGGGATGACGCGCAGGAATTGCGTGACGAATCCGATGGTTGTGCGGCGGATTTCGAGAATCTCATGGGGTTGCGCATGCGCAATGTCATGCCAGGCTCCAGAGTGCCTCACCCTCACGCTGCCCGATGTGGCGCGATAGGTTCCATAGATGAGCTTGAGCAGCGAGCTCTTGCCCCGTCCCGATAGCCCGGTGATGGCCACGGCCTCGCCCTTTTTCAGCCGGGCATCCAGACCGTTGAAAACGGGAATGCGCACGCCGCCCTGCTGATGCAGCGTGAAGTCCTTGTGGATGCCGGAGAATTCCAGAATGGTTTGCATGTCACACCTGCAGCACAGATGAGACAAGAAGCTGGGTGTAGGGCGCCTGAGGATCTTCCAGCACCTGATCCGTGAGACCCGTCTCAATTACCCGGCCGTTCTGCATCACCACCATGCGGGACGAGAGAAGGCGCGCAACAGCAAGGTCGTGCGTCACGACAATCGCTGCAAGATTGAGTTTCCTCACCAGGCCGCGAATGAGATCAAGAAGCCGGGCCTGCACCGACACGTCGAGGCCGCCCGTGGGTTCATCCATGAACACAAGGCGTGGTGCCGTCACCAGATTGCGGGCGATCTGCAGGCGCTGACGCATGCCACCGGAAAAATCATGTGGGCTGTCATCAATTCGGTCCCTGGCAATCTCCACTCGCGACAACCAGTCCTCCGCCGTCTGGCGGATGTTGCCATAGTGGCGTGCCCCCACAGCCATCATGCGCTCGCCCACATTGGCACCGGCTGAAACGCCCATACGCAACCCGTCCCGGGCATCCTGATGCACAAACCCCCAATCGGTCCGCATCAGCAACCTGCGTTCTGCTTCAGATAGACTGGCCAGGTCGATCTTGCGCCCGTCGCGCATGCAATAATACACAGCTCCTGCCGAGAGCGGCACATGGCCCGAAAGGCAGCGGAGCAATGTTGTCTTGCCTGATCCAGACTCTCCCACTATTGCGAGCACTTCGCCGGCATGCAATTCGAATGAGACATCGGCACAGCCGACGCGTTCGCCGTAGGTCTTGCCGACCCCCCGGGCGTCAAGCAGCGGGATCATGTTTGTGATCCGGCATGCAACTGTTGCCGGCTGCAGTAGTCAGTGTCGGAACAGACATACATGCGCCCACCCTTGTCGTCTGTCACGATCTCATCAAGGAAACTCTCCCGTGACCCGCAGATGGCACATGGCTCGTCCCATGTCTGCACCTCAAAGGGATGATCCTCGAAGTCGAGGCTCTTCACCGTGGTGTAGGGAGGCACTGCATAGATGCGCTTTTCGCGGCCAGCCCCAAAGAGCAGCAGAGCCGGACAACCGCTCAGCTTGGGATTGTCGAATTTGGGAATGGGAGATGGGTCGAATACATACCGGTCTGCCACTTTTGCCGGATAGGCATAAGTTGTTGCGATATGGCCATAGCGGGCAATGTCCTCATAGAGTTTCACATGCATGACGCCATATTCTTCTAGCGCATGCATCTTGCGTGTTTCGATTTCACGTGGTTCGAGAAAGCGAAGCGGCTCCGGAATGGGAACTTGAAACACCAAGATCTGGTCTTCGCGCAGCGGTAGTTCTGGGATCCGGTGCCGGGTCTGGATGACGCTTGCCTCTTCCGTCCTCTCCGTCGTGGCAATACCTGCCGTCTTTTCGAAAAATTTGCGGATGGATACTGCGTTTGTCGTATCATCTGCGCCCTGATCGATAACCTTCAGCGTATCATCTGGCGTCAGAACCGAGGCCGTCACTTGCACGCCGCCCGTTCCCCAGCCATAGGGCATTGGCATTTCGCGACTGGCGAAGGGCACCTGGTAGCCCGGTATGGCAACCGCCTTGAGAATGGCGCGGCGGATCATCCGCTTCGTCTGTTCATTGAGATAGGCGAAGTTGTAGCCAACGCCATTCCGCAGCCCCGGCTTGCGTCCCTGGCATCGGCGCGCATGCGCCGCAACAACAGCAGTTCCGACTGAAAGTCCACATAGTGTGGCAGTTTCAGATGCTCCACGAAGCCGGTTGCCTGCACGTTGTCGGAATGAGACATGACGAACTCTTCGTCTTGCGCGGGGGCGGTGCGTTCCTCACCCAATTCTCCGGCCCGCAAACTGCGGTCCACCAGAGCCATGGACATGACCTTGCGCTCGCACTGCCCGAACCCGAGGCCATAGCCGCGGGTGAACTGCGGTGGAACCTCAGTTGATCCCTTGAACTGGTTGATCATCTCGCATTCCGTCACCAGAATTTCACCAATAACGATGGGAAAGCCCAGTTCCTCCGGTATAAGCGAAACTTCCACATGGCCCAGCCGGATTTCACCTGCAAACGGGTGGGTGCGGCCATATCCGCGCTGCGTTGAATAGGCGAGGGCCAACAAGAAGCCCTCATCACCCCGCGCCAGATTTTGCAGGCGCAGGTCACGCCCCGCCGGGAAATCAAGCGGATCTTGTGTCAGGTCGCCAGGCTCGGACCGATCGCCTGATGCAGGTTCAATGAGGCCCTCGGTGCCAAGCAGTTCCAGCACCCGCGGCATGGCCTGGTGGATATCAACAGGTGCCGTGCTTGCGGCTGTTTCCGGGGTGTCATGGGCCAATCCGAAATCCAGCAGCCGGTGGGTATAGTCAAAAGTCGGACCCAGCAGTTGCCCGCCGGGGATGTCTTTGAAGGCCGCAGAAACACGGCGTTTCACCCGCATGTTCCCGGTCTCGATGGGCTGGGAATAACCGAAGCGCGCCAGCGTGGTTCGCGCGGCCCGGATGAGAAAGATTGCCTCGATCAAATCACCGCGGGATTGCTTTATGGCAAGGGCTGCCCACTCCCTGTCATAGAGCGAACCCTCGTTCATCACCCGGTCAACCGCCAGGGACAGCTGTTCTGTGACCTGCGTGAGCGTCAGTGCGGGAACGTCCGGATCACCGCGGCGTTCCGCTGCCAACAGCTTGTGGGCAGCATCAATGGCCTTTTCGCCACCCTTCACCGCAACATACATCAGCGGTCCTCCAGGGTAGTGATGCTGACGGAACGTGGAACAGCCATGAGCGATGTGCCGGACGTGAAAGCCACATCGGCACCGAGCGGAAATGAGGCCCGGCCCTCAGCGAGCATGGCCCACTCAGCCGGACCAAAGCCTGCCACGGCCACAATGGCATCTCGCTGAATTCCCGGCCCTGCCAGGCGTACACGCTGCGGCGCCTCATAGCCATTCACCTGTACCACGGCCGTGGCAGAACGATCTGGATACTCATGCGTTCCTTTGTGAAGCCGGGGATAGGTGGCGCAAAACTCACGTGGTCCAAGAATGGCGAAGCTTGCCTGTGCCACATCTGCGGTGACGGGAGCGCCTGTGTAGAAACGGAGGAATGCGTGATTTCTCCGCTAAGGCCGGAGAGAGCCAAACGGCGTCTGGAAGCCGTTGCACAGGGCAAGCAACAGCCGCCGCAGTTGCCGTCACTCCCGGAGGCAGTTGCGAGATTTCTGGCAGGGTTGAAACAGAACCGGGGCGCGAAACTCTCCAGGATGCTTCGAAAGAAAATGCTGCCTGCCCGGGCGACTGCGTGTCATTGATCTCAATCATCACCACGCACCAACGTGAAGAAATCGACTCTCGTGGCGGCTGCCTTGGCTGCTGCATCCAGGTGCCCGGCTTTCAGGCGCGTGTTGATTGCCTTCAGCACCGGCGTGACGATGTCTTTGCTTTCCTGAAACAGGGCGTCGCAAAGGGCCGCACGTCTGGCGTGTTCGGCATTGCGTCCCTGCACATAGGCGTGTCCCTCGGTTCCCGATTCCAGCCGCACCGTGCAGCGTGTAACCGTTGCTTCGCCGAGATTGAAAGCACTGCCAGTCGCCCCCATCCGTCCACGTACCATCACCAGCCCGGTTTCCGGACCGCGCAGCACGGAGTGGGCCTTTTTGGCGAGCGCGCGCGTTTCAGCTTCGAGCAAGCCCCATGGTGCGAGAGCAAAAAGCCGCATCGCCGCAGCGCGCTCTGTCTCGGCGGGAGTGCTAAACCGGTCCATGACCCGCTTAACCAACCGATTGCAACGGCTGCGTGACGACAGGCCTGCGCGTGTTTTCGTATTTTTCCAGAAAGGCTTCTGCACTCAGCGACCGGAAATCCGGAAGCGCCAGCCGCAGCGTTTCGTGGTCCCAATCCCACCAGGCCAATTCCCGCAGCCGCGCCGCCACTTCTGGGGTATGGCGCCATTTGATCACCTTGGCAGGCAACCCGCCGACGATCGCATATGGCGGCACGTCCTTGGTCACCACGGCATTGGAGGCAACAACTGCGCCATCATGAACGGTTACGCCTTTCATGATGATGGCCCCATGGCCAATCCACGTGTCATTGCCGATCGTGACGGGCCGTGAGCGGCGCCAGTCAAAAACGTGCCTTTCATCGCCTTCCGATGGCCAATAGTAGCTCGAGCGATACATGAAGTGATGCAGCGATGCCCGGTGATGGGGATGTTCGCCCGGATTGATCCGGGAGAAGGCGGCAACATTCACGAATTTGCCGAGCGTGGAGTAGGCGATGTCGGCATAGCGTGCTGTATAGCTGTAGTCGCCGATGACGCTTTCAAGCACGAGACTGCCCTCGGCAATCTCGGTGTAGCGTCCCAGCCTGCTGTCGGTAACTTGGGCTGTGGGGTGAACGGTCGCTGATGGGCCAAGCTGGGGCATGGCGGGCGCAGCTACAAGCGGGCTGCAACAGTTTCATGTCGGTTTCGGCATGGCCAGGAACCGTTTATCCGCGCAATCAAGGACAAGAATCCGGCGCAGATATCAGGCTGCTATTTTCCATGCGCTCACCTGCGACACAAACAAACTGTCACTTGCGGCTTTGGGGAGAATAATGTGGGGGAGGGTCACAGCAATCAGGATATTATCCTGAAATGACAATGCGATACATGGAATGAATGGCGGAGAGGGAGTCTGCAAGTAACGGTTCCAATAAGTTCCAGAATAGTCCGATTACGTCTGCAAATTCAATATGTTGCTAGCCATCTCAATTCTTGAGAATTCTGACCCAAGTGGTTATGTTCTTGAAGCAAATATTGGGCGGAATGTTGGGCGGAAACGATGCCGAAAGGCTCTCACAGGGACAAGAGATTGACCGCGGCGACCGTCCGCAGTCTCACCGCGCCCGGTTTCTACCCGGACGGACAAGGACTTTATCTCAAGATCGACAATGGCGGGGCCAAGCGCTGGATACAGCGCCTCGTCATCCAAGGAAAACGCCGGGACATCGGCTTGGGTTCGGCTTCCGTCAAAGGCCTTGCAGACGCCCGCGAGGAAGCGCTGACTAACCGCAAGCTGGCACGTTCAGGTGGCGACCCGCTCGCAGCGAAGCGGCAGTCCGTCAATGTCTGGACCTTCGAAGCCGCCGCCGAAAAGGTTCACGAGTTGCACAAGCCCACATGGCGCAACCCAAAACACGGGGCGCAGTGGCTGAGTTCATTGAGCGAGCACGTCTATCCACATTTTGGCAAGAAGCGGGTGGACACGATCACCAGCGCCGATGTGTTGGCGGCTTTGACGCCAATATGGAACCAGCTTCCTGAAACAGCCCGCCGCGTCAAACAGCGCATCGGGACCGTGCTCAAGTGGGCCATCGCGCAAGGCTTGCGAACCGACAACCCGGCAGATGCTATCAACAAGGCGCTGCCAAAACACGACCGTTCCAAGATCAAGCATCAAAAGGCGTTGCCCTACACCGAAGTCGGCGCGGCAATCCGCACGGTGCAGGATAGCAATGCGGCACTCGCAACCAAGCTGGCGATGGAGTTCCTGATTTTGACGGCCACGCGCTCCGGCGAAACGCGAGGCGCACAATGGCACGAGATCGACATGGACAAGGCTGAGTGGATTATTCCGGGCGAGCGCATGAAAGCAAAGCGCCCACACCGCGTTCCGCTATCGCCACGGTGCATTGCGATTTTGAAGCTGGCCAAGACGATCAGGCAGGAAGACGGCGACCTTGTTTTTCCCGGCACCATCAAAGACCGCCCGCTTTCCGATGCCACGCTGTCAAAGCTGCTGAAAGATTTGAAGCTGGACGCCGTGCCGCACGGCCTACGTTCTTCATTTCGAGACTGGGCGGGTGAAATGACCAACTTCCCCCGCGAGGTGTGCGAGTTCGCTTTGGCTCATATTATTAAGGACAAGGCCGAAGCCGCGTATGCGCGTAGCGACCTATTTGAGAAGCGCCGGATGCTCATGGCGGCATGGGCAGATTATTTGTCCGAACCTGAGCCAGCCCGGATCGCAAAGGCTCGTGTCAGCATCAGCGAAAGCGCGAGCCAATGACGGGCGGCGATACCATCACACGGGGCCGAGGCAGGCCACGAAAACACCCGATCAAAAGCCCCGATGAAAAGCGACCCAGAGGACGACCGCGAAAAGACGCATGGGTTGTCAGCGCCGTTGACCAGCTATTCAAACACAAAGGTTTCGCGTCCTTGCAATCAGCGCTCGCTAGTCTTGTCAGCGAATATCCCGGCATGGAACGGGCAAGAACGATGGAGTTCAAAGAACTCAAGAAGGAAGTTGCTTTCAAAAAGCTGGTTGCCAAGGCGAGGATTGAAATTAAACGTCGCTTAAGGCGTGAAACGCCGGATACCCCCATCCACTTCCCAATGCATGTGTTCTGGATTTTGGCTCCCATCAGCCAACGACGCTTTCGTCAGCATGAGCCGAAAAAGGGCGAGGCGAAGCAGTATAGGGTGGAGCTGCGTGAAATCATCGAATGGCTTGACGAGCGCAAGGCACAAGGAAAGAAGCCCGCAAAAGCCAAAAACTGAATTTCCCCGATTTTTGGTAACCTCTCAGAATTCTCGTCTTCGGATAGCCAAAGAGAGCCGAATGGTTCGGCAAGGAGCTTGAGAAGATGACAGACACAATCCTACGCAGACCAGAAGTTCAGAAGGTGACGGGCCTCAGCCGCGCCACCATCTACGAGAGCATGGCACGAGGAGATTTTCCCGCCGCAATCCGGCTTGGAAAACGTGCCGTTGGCTGGCCTCAATCAGAAATCACCCATTGGCTGGCCACGCGCCCGCGCTCTGTTGTGATGCACGGCACAAAGCCAAACTGACAATAGTTGCAACAGGTCCGGTAGTATTCTTCTAGCGTCCAAATTTTTTGACACCCTCTGGGGGTAGTGTTTGTAGATAGAGGGAAGCGACTGGCTTCCCGCAAACATCAACCAAAGGAAGTCAATCATGGACACTGAAGAAACCTTCGACAGGCAATTCATCACTTTTCCTGCCAATAACGGCGGCCTTGTGCTGGCTAAGCGATCAGAGCTGGCTGGCGGGCGGCCCAACGAAGCAGGAACGATTTTGTACCTTCGCTCCGGGCCCTCGTTGTACGTCGCGGCAAGTATGACGCAAATCGCCAAAGCGCTTGGCGCAGAGCCTGCCGAACTTCGCCGCGAATGACGATGACACGATCCTGCCGGACAACCCGGCAGGATCGCACTTCAATCATTCAACGCAAAGGAACGCAAAATGGAACAAGTTTCCATCACGCCGGATATGGCGACATTCAAACACGCCTACACTCCAAGGCATTATTTCTCATTGCCGAAGTATCGCAGCATCAAAACAGACGCAGACATTGATGCGCTGCCAAGAGAGACGACAGAATATCATGTCCGCATCGAAACCTACGAAGACTGCGAGACGACGATTGCGGAACTCTATTGCCGGGTTCGGTCACATGGCCCGAAGTCGTTATATCTCAGGTTTCGCCACACGACAGGAACGCAAGTCAGGACGCTTTATCTCGGTAACGCCAAGAAGCTGAGTCTCACGGAATACAAGATCAAGGCGCAGCGGATTGTCGATCAAGCACTGATCGACGGCATTCCGAAGAAGCAGTCACGCATCCCGCGAGACGCTGCCAGCAGCGATTTGTGGTTTCATTTCGGACAATCCAAAATCGTCGGCCAAGACTGGGATAAGGCCCGGCAAAGTGTTGTCGAACGTCACATCATCGGCCCCTACGCAGACGCCCCGATTTCCTACCTCACGCGGGAAAGGCTGATTGAACTGATCGAGGCGCTATCGATCCTTGAACCCGGACAGGCCCGAACCCTGACAAAGGTGCTGAAGACTTGGCTTCGATGGTGTGTTCAGGCGGGACTGCTTTCGGCCAATCCTCTCACAGCCTACAAGCCCGTCATCCCCCGCAGAAGATCGGCCGACCTGTCCATCATCGACCTGGCCAAAATCTACACTGTGGCAGGTCGCATCAAAGGGCCTTGGCAATTGCTGATCGGCCTCAGCATGGCCACGACCGGGGCGGTCACTGACCTTTTGCCTGCGCTTGCGGAGGATATTGACTGGCAATACACCAGTCTGTGGCTGAGCCATAAGAACGACACGGCCAAATGGGGCGAGCCAGACGCCAATGCCGTGCATCTGAACGGGCTGGCACTCGCATGGCTTCGCCCTTTCGAAGGGCAAACGGGCTTCATCTTCGCTTCTTCACGCTTGAGGCCGAATGGTCAGGCAACGCTTATTCCCCGTGAGCGTCCGTTGACATGGCAACCCCGTCTCATTGCTTACCTCAAGCAGGCATCCGGCGTTCAGGGCGACTGGGGCTTACGCGAAATCAGGCGCTCTGCTGTGATCCTGTCCGGGCGGCGTAAAGTCGAGGCCCAATATGCCGAGGCCGATCATGCAGAACGCGAAAAGGCTGTTCAAGCTGCCCTGAATGCATGGGGACGCAAGCTGGCAAGTGCGATTGAAGACCAGCGCTGGCCCTTCCCTGAAATTCCCTGGAGGAGGAGGTTACACATAAAGCATCACTCACCGACGAACAGGCGGGCAGCGACCCGGCAGGGCCGTTCGGGCCTCACGCCTGCAACTACTGCCAAAACACGGGGCAAGCGCCATCCTGCAAACACGCCGCGCAATACGGCGTGATTTTTGCTGTGGACGCATGAAACTGGCGAAACGGGCTGAACCAACGCCCGCGTTGAACGCTAGCCGGTTCGGCTAGGAGAATTGTCCCTTTATCCCTCCAAATCCCCACAGGTTAAATTGGAAAATTTTAGGTGGCGAGAAGCCGAAGCAGACCCAAATTCCCCGAAACGCTAGCCGAAACAGCCGCAGGCCGAGTCCGGTTCTGTGTCGGCGTTTTTTATCTGGTGATGCGAGCGGTATCGCTCGCTGACTCGTGACGACGAGTTTCCTTCCAGCGCGGCAACGGGTGTTGGTGGGTGTAATGCGTAATCGTTGGGCGGAAACGCGCGGCTCTTGTCCTTGTCGATCACCGTTTGTCGCCACACTGAAGAGAACGAGGACACAACACAGAAAGCAGACCAGCCTACCGAACAATGAGAAATCAAAGTTCCCCACAGCGAAAAATGGACCAGTCAAACAGTGGATAATGGATAAGATTAGCGGGATAAAGTGATTGATCTACTCTGACTTCAGAGTGATCTTCAAAACAGGACAACCTCACAGGATAAAACAGGGCATCTCAGGGCAACTTGGGATGCCTTCCTATTTGTGTAGCAGTTTCTCCGGTTCAGTCTTCAAGGCCTTCGCAATCCGGGCGACGACCGTCACAGTGGGGTTCCTCACACCACGCTCGACGCCGGAAACGTATGTCCGGTCAAGCTCAGCTTCCAAGGCAAGTTTCTCCTGCGACAAGCCAGCCTCTTCCCGAAGCCGCCGCACGTTCCGTCCTACGATTTTTCGAACATCCTCCATACCGCCAGATCGCGGCGGCGTAGACGATAAGTCTACGGACTATGAGTCACAATCGGAATGCGCTATGACTGTAGACGATAATCTACATCGGGCGGAATGCCATGGGAGAGATACTGAACACCATCACAAAGGGGCTGGCATGGTTCATTGTCGGCTGGCACGTCCTCGCCATTGTAGCCGGGGGCGATCATCCTCACTTGGGAACACTTCACCCGGCCACCTGAGCCGACTGCGGAAGACATCAACGCCGAAGCCGACACCTACGAAGCTCGATACGGCGAAGCCGCCTGCCAGCAGATCGGCAAAGACATGTACGACGAACGCACCAACCGCCTTAACGGTGACGGTCGCAGATACAGGTTCCTCCGGGCCGTTTCAGGTGAACTGGTCCGAAGTATGATTGAACGCAGTGAGAAGACATCGGCGAACACCACCGCAGTCAGTTCACAGTGTATTCGCGCCACGGAATGGCCCGCAGCGGAACAGAGGCCATGAAACGGGAAATGTCGGGACGGCCAAAATAGGTAGGCCGACCACGGCTATCCTGCGCCATCAGGACAATCGGGACGCCCCCAAAAATCGGGGTGAAGCTGCGGATTGCGTCAGCAGCTTCCGTCCGGCTTTGGATGACATGAGGCTTGACCACGACAACGGCGAAAGTCTGCCCCTGTTCGCGGATCACCGCACCTTGCACACGCATCGCAACCTCCTACGCCGCCATCTTGGAAGTGCGGCTGTTGATCCATTCCCATGCTTCCTGTGGCAACCAGCCCTGATATTCGCGGGTGACGCCGATCACGAGAAAGAAATCATTCTTGTCCACGTGCGGTTCCAGCTTGTTCCAGACACCCTGAGCCGTAAGCGCGGTATACACGAGCCACGTAGAACCCAAGTGATGCCACCAAACGCCACAGGACTTGATGGCTGAGTACAGCGCCTCGTAATTCTGACCCGGACGTTTCAGGTCGTAATTGATCGCATAGATCATGTTTCGGCCCTCCTTGAGCCAGTGGAATTGAGTGGAAAAGCCGGGCGAACCCGGCTCCGCATGTTTTGCGACCTACTTCTTCTTGTTCGGACGCTGGGTCAGAGCAGACGCAGCAGCCGTTTTCGCCGCCTTGCTCGAATTGGGGTTGCTGAGAACCTTGGCGGCTGCCGAAGCAGCTTTCGCGCTCGTCACTTCCTTGTTGGACTTGGCCATCTAAATCACCTCCTTTCCATGGATTTTCCGCTGCCTACGCGAGGCGGCGTTTAACTTCTTCGATCAGGGCCGGAGAGCCGGAGACCTCGAACGCGAGGTTTTCCAGTGAACGGCCTGTCACCGTCATTGTGGGCGCAGCGCCCGTCTCGGGATCGCGGACGCTTCGCAGCTTCTTCTCAATCCCCTCCTGAACCTGTTTCAGCATCGCCTTCTCCAATTGGTTGGCGATGTCGTTGGGGCGCACCGTCCGCCCATTCAGCTTGAACTCGACCTTGACCATCTGCTTCGCTCCTTGTGGATCGACTCAGATGCCCTATTGACCCCGAGTCGCTGATGAGGATAGAAACTATTCTGGATACGTCGGCCCTGTCAAGGTCCGAATAGTTTGTATCCCCATATTGGGAGGAGCGTCACTGAAATGAAAGAACAGGCACCAAGCCTGCGATGGGGCATTGAACAGCGGCTTGAATTCATCGAGTTCCGGCTGTTCTGGGAGGGTGGCGTCAACCGCGCCGACATCATGGGATATTTCGGCGTGTCGGTTCCGCAGGCCTCGAAAGACCTCACGCATTATCAAGAGATGGCACCGGGCAACATGCTCTACGACAAGAGCTTGAAGCGGTATTTCGCCAGCGAGGAGTTCAAGCCGAAATACCTGGAGCCAGACGCCAATCACTATCTGATGCAGACCGTCGCAACCGACCCGAATTCTTTGACGGCGGCCCGATCATGGGTTTCCCAGCCCGTGGGCTTTGCAACAGTGCCTCAGCCGCGCCGTGCCATCGATCCAGCCATGTTGCGGCAAATGCTGAAAGTCATCCGTTCCAAGCAATCTGTTGAAATCCGCTATCAGTCCCTCAACCCGGACAAGCCGAAGGCGCAGTGGAGAAGGGTTACCCCTCACGCCTTCTGCTTCGATGGAATGCGGTGGCATGCAAGGGCCTTCTGCCATGAGCGCAGATTGTTCAGAGACTTCCTGCTTCCGAGAATTTCAGGCCTTCGCAGCGAAGCTGAACCGGGCTTGCTGTCCGACAAAGACCACGCTTGGCATGAAACCTACCGTTTGAAGCTGAAGCCGCACCCGAAACTTTCAGACGAGCAGAAGAAAGCCGTCGCAGCCGATTACGGAATGAAAGACGGCGAGTTCGAAATTCCCATGCGCCTTGCCATGCTGTTCTATTTCCGCAAGCAACATCTAGGCTTGGATTACAAAGAATACGAGAAAGACCCACAGCAACAACATATTGTCATGGCGGACGCCGAGTCGGTGAAGTCAGCCCAGAAACGCGCTGATGCGCCGCCAGCAGAGTGAGTTCATAAATGTCCGACAAACCAAAAATTGCCTACGGTCCCAGCAACCCGCATCCCCTTTCACAGATGCGGACAGAACTTGTTTGGGAAGGGAAATATGACGAGTTCGGCAATCGCAGAGAAATGAATGTCGCGAACCTTGCGATGCCTATGCAGCGTATCGAAACTATCGATGAACCTAGGTCAAGAGCGCAGGCACAAGGGAGCTTGTTCGACGTTCAGCGCGCCCACATTGATGAATTTCGCAATAGGCTGATTTGGGGTGACAACAAGATCGCCATAGCATCGCTTCTCGCAGAATTTTCAGGGAAGATCGATCTAATATACATAGATCCCCCTTTTGATGTCGGGGCTGATTTCAAGCTTAACATCGAAATAGGAGATGATGGCGAAGAGATCGAAAAAGATCAGTCAATTCTTGAGATGATTGCCTACAGAGATATGTGGGGTCGAAAGACCTCTTCTTACCTCGCCACCATGTACGAAAGAATTGTTCTTTGTCGGGAATTGTTATCTGAAAGCGGGGCAATTGTCGTGCATTGCGACTGGCGCGTAAATTCATACATACGAGGCATCCTTGATGACGTGTTCGGGTCAGACGCTCACGTCAACGAAATAATTTGGCGATACAAAACATTTCAAGGTCAGACGCGTAGATATTTTCCCAAAAAACATGACACGCTGTTTCTATACGCAAAGACCAAGAACTTTATTTTCAACGAGGTGTACGATACAGAATTTGAGGAAACGATTGACTCCAAGCGGTGGTCAAAATTTTTCAATGAAAAGAACCAGATTGTTGGCGCAAAGATGCCCACGCAAGACAGTCGCTTCATGCGCTACTTGAACAAATGGGTGAAGAAGAACGGACGCAATCCCAATCCCGATGAAGTGATTTTTGAGGCCCGAGGTCAACTGGTTGATACCGTCTGGGACATGAAGGGTCTTGATCCAATATCAAAAGAAAAACTTGGATACCCTACGCAGAAGCCAGAGGAACTAATAGAAAGAGTCATTAAATCTCTATCTTCCGAAGAAAGTATAATCGCAGATTTCTTCTGCGGCTCTGGGACAACTATGGCTGTAGCAGAGAAATTGGGCCGAAAATGGATTGGTGTAGACTTGGGGCGCTTTGCTGTACATACGACTCGCAAGCGCTTGATTGAAGTTCAGCGTGAAGCTCAGCGTGAACAGCGAAAGTACCGAGCTTTCGACATTTACAATTTGGGGCGTTATGAGCGTCAATGGTGGCAACAGGAAGCACTAAAAGGTGCCGAAGATGAACACCGCAACGTGGTATTGAATTTCTTCCGAGCCGAACATCTACCAAACGCCCCATCACCTCTCATTCACGGACGAAAGGCAACAGCCTTCATCCATGTTGATGGCATCGACAGCATCTTCTCACGCGAGGAAGCGAAGGCGGTTGCCCAAGCTGTCAAAGCCGCAGGCGGAAAGCAGGTTCATTGCCTCGCTTGGGACTTCGAAATGGATATCCGGCAAGCCATTGCCGGAATTGAAACTGAGCTTGACGTCAAAATCCGGCTGCACCGCATCCCGCGCGAGATCATGGAGAAGAACCGAACCGAGGTTCCCCCATTCTTCGAGGTTGCGCTTCTTGAAGCAGAACCCGTGATCCGCAAGGGACCGAAGGGCAAGACGGTCGAGATCAAGCTGAAGAATTTCCTTCCCAGTTTGACCGAAGTGCCATCCAAGGAGCTTGAAGCCCTGCAAGAACGGGCAATGACCAGCGGCTTCGATTTCATCGACTTCTGGGCCATCGATTTTGATTGGGTGCCGGGCAAGCCGTTCAATCATCACTGGCAGGACTATCGCACTCGAAAAGACCGCTCTCTCAAGACGGTGAGCGACGCAGAATATGCCTACGACAATCCCGGCAAATACACGGCGTGCATCAAGGTGGTGGACGTGTTCGGCTGTGACACCAGCATCACGGTGGAGATCGAAATATGAGCGACACAGAAACGCCGGACAGCATTTCCATCAACGGCACCGCGCTGGAACCGCTCTTTGCCCCTTGGGAAGAGCCGAACAAGCATCGCGTTCGGGCCAAGAAAGGGCAACCGCCAGAGGTCAAGACTTTCCGGCGTCCGTCCTCAATCCGCAATCTCGTGAACCCGCTTCGCGCCGCCGTGAAGGAATGGCGCGAGTTGAACTATTTCGGCGCAAGCGACACCACCCGCGAGCTTCTGGGATACTGGTTTGAACGCCCGCACAGGCTTCTCAACAGCAGCGGCGAGGAATTCGATTTCCGCTACTACTTCTGCCAGCGCGAAGCCATCGAGACATTCATCTACCTGATCGAAGTCCGCAGGCTGACTTCGCTTTCGTCCCTGATTTCCGAGTTCGGCGGGCCAAACGCAGAAACAGAGGCGTTGGGCATCAAGCCGGAAGACGATGAATGGGCGCGATATGCCTTCAAGCTGGCAACCGGCGCGGGCAAAACCAAGTGCATGAGCCTCGCCATCGTATGGAGCTACTTCCACGCCTTGCGTGAAAGCGGCTCCGAAATGGCCAAGCATTTTGTCGTTGTCGCGCCCAACCTCACGGTGTTTGAGCGCCTGAAGGAGGACTTCAGGCCGGAAGGTGGCGGACCAGACATTTTCATGAACGACCCGCTCATTCCCCCGGAATGGCGCGGAGACTGGAATTTCACGGTCGTGCTTCAGGACGAGGCGAGTGGAGCCAGCACGGGCGGAGTGCTCTATCTCACCAACATCCATCGGCTGTTTGAGCCTCGCAGCGGGAGCCGTTCAGAGGCGGAAACCTATGATTGGGCTGGCCCTGCCGTATCAAAATCCAAAGCCCTGGACACAGGTGCGGAGCTTCGGGACCGCATCACATCACATCCCCGGATCATGCTATTGAATGACGAGGCCCACCACGTTTGGGACCCCGGTTCAGCTTGGAGTGAGGCCATCCGCTGGCTTCATGACACCGTTCGCAAGCGTTCAGGCAACGGACTTGCAGCGCAACTCGATTTCTCGGCAACACCGAAGGACAACAAGGGCCGCATTTTCCCGCATGTCGTTTGCGACACGCCGTTGGGCGAAGCCGTTGACGCTGGGATTGTGAAAACCCCCATCATCGGGCGCACCAAGGAACTGATCGAGCAAGCACATGACGATGCCGCCTATCGCTACGAGGCGCATTTACGCCTTGGCTATGAGCGTTGGAAGCGCAGCAAAAAGGAATGGGAAAAAAGCGGGAAGAAGCCGCTGCTTTTCGTCATGTGTACTGACACTGAGGCCGCGAACCAGATCACGAATAGGCTGAACGCCGATGGCGTGTTCTCCGAGTTGAACGGAAAGACGATCAACCTTCACACCAACCTCAAGGGCACCGTGAAGAAGCGAAACATCGGTGGCCAGACCATCGAGGTTTTCGAGGAGAGTGACAAGGACATCAACGATGAAAACCTAAAGGCGTTGCGCCGTATCAGCCGCGAACTCGACAAGCCGGACGGTCCCTATTCCTGCATCGTTTCGGTTTTGATGCTGCGGGAAGGTTGGGACGTTCGCAACGTCACAACCATCGTTCCGCTTCGCCCCTACAGTTCAAAGGCAAACATCCTCCCCGAGCAGACGCTTGGTCGTGGGTTGCGGCGCATGACTGCACCGGGACAGGCCAACGAGCTTGTCACGGTTGTCGAACACCCGGCCTTTTCGAGCCTGTACGAGCAAGAGCTTGAGCAGGAGGGTTTGCCGATTGAGGTGCTGGACACTGAGAAGGTGCCAGCAACCACGGTCACAATCTTCCCCGATGAGAACAAGGATTTGACGGCGCTGGACATCGTGTTGCCAGCGCTGACGGCGGCTCATGAAATCCAACCCAAGCTGGAAGGCATCACCATCGAAGAGGTGCGTACCGCATTCAATCGCTACTCGCCGTTGCCCTTGGGAACCAAAGGAGCGGTTGACGTTAAATATGAGGGGCGACACCTCATCACCGACGAGATTGTCGAAGTGATGAACATCAATCTGCCCCTCCTGCAGAATGGACTAACCGCAATTTCCTTCTATGTCCGCGAACTAGAAGCCGCCTGCAAGGTGCAATCCACCCACACAGTTCTTGCGCCGCTGCTTCAGACATTCCTCTCGGAAATCCTTTTTGGGGAGAAGGTGACGCTTTTCGATAAGCGGCTGACAGGGCGTTTGGCCGATCAGGATGTGCGCGAACATATTCGCGCGACCTTCATTCCCTTGATCCGCGCAAAGACCGTCAAGACCGAAAAGCGCCGACCCGATGGGATGGGCGTTCAATTGAGAAATTGGAAGCCCTACCAAGCGACCCTTTCGGAGCGGAAGCCCGTCGAAAAGGCCAAGCACACACTATTCAATCTGGTTCCCTGCGACCAGTCTCTTGAAGTCGCCATGACTTCATTTCTCGACAACTGTTCTGATGTCTCGGCCTTCGCCAAGAATGCCGGACCACAGGCCTTGCGTATCGACTACCTCACGGCAGATCAACGCCTAGCCTTTTATCGACCTGACTTCTTTATCCGGATGAACTCAGGGGAATATGCGCTTGTCGAAACCAAGGGGAGGCAAGACAGCGATGTACCGCGCAAGGCCGCCGCAGCCATTGAATGGTGCAAGGCGGCGTCTAAAGGGGCGGTGAAATGGCAGTATGTCTTCACGCCTCAAAATGTCATGGAGCGCCTGACTGGCAACAAATTTGCCGATCTTGCCCGCGCCTGTGCGCCAGCGCTGCAAAACCTTCTCAGTGAGAGCACGGCCCAGCCAGAGCTTCCATTGTTTGGCCCAAGGCCAGACAACGATGCCGAAGATTTTTTCGGCAAGGACGTTTTCGACAGCCTTCCCATTCGAGCCAAGAAAGCAGCGACGGACGCATTGGAACTGTTCAGGTTCTTCGAGAAGAAGACCGAAGCACCCAACTTTGCCCCCGTGTTCAGCGCGTTGCTTGGCTCGTTTGACGAGGCCTGCAAGGCAATGATTACCGCACGACTTCAACCAGCAATGCCTGCAACAGCAGTTGAGCAGCGGGATTGGTTCGAGCCGTATATGCAAAGCATGGACAAAAAGAAGGCGGATCACCTGAATGCAATGGCCAAGAACCTGAAGCGAGGCCTCGTCTATGGAAATCCGCACTCAGTAATAGGGCTGCTGCGGTCCTGCATGGATTTCGCGCTGAACGACAGCACTAAAATTGATGGAGTCGTTCAAAGCGATCACTAGTGCATTCCGTTTTGAAGGCTCACGCGCACTGTTCGACAAAATCGCCGCAGTGAATGAGTTCAGGAATACCTACATTGCCCACGCCGAGAAGGAACTCAGGGACGGTAAATTAGCATCGCAAAACCTGAAGTCGTGGGTCGTGGCGTTGTCAGCGGTTGCTTCGCAACAGAAGGGATAGGTTGCTACTGCTGGCGACAGCTTTTCGGTTCAAAAGTGGGAAAAAGGGATAAATGCCGGTACGCAAGCGCGGGAACAGTCTGGAGAAATGGGAAGTCGCCTTGATAAAGGCGATGGTTGCCAAGGGCGACTGGCCAAACGATCAGGATATTCTAGCATATTTTACTCGCCCGACGCGCTCGATCAATCACAGGGCAATCGGTGAAATCAGAAGAGGGCAGAAACACGCTGCTGTTAAGGCTGCTTCAGCAGAAGCACTTGCCGATTTTTTGGCGACATGGCCGGACATCGACCCTCAGACTGGCCTGAGTATTCGTGGAGACGAATTGCTCATCAAGGCGCGAGAAGCGATGATCGCAGCCGTTCACATTTTCAACGGCGCAGGTCTAACATTCCGCACGGAGCTTTTCATTGTGACGAGCATCATCGCGTGGACCTATCTGCTACACGCGTGGTTTCGGCGCGAAGGCATCGACTACCGCTACTTCAAGGCAGACGGAACGGTGCAGAAGACCAAGCAAGGCGAGGATTGTTATTGGGAGCTTGGCAAATGCTTGCGTCACGCGCAGTGCCCTATCCCAGCCGGTGCGATAAAGAACCTCGACTTCTTAACTGAGCTGAGACACGAGATCGAACATCGCTCAACGAGCCGCCTTGACGATGCTGTTAGCGCCAAATTGCAGGCCTGCTGCATCAACTTCAACGAGGCCATCAAGTCGCTATTCGGCGCTCGGTATGGGCTTGAACGGCGATTGCCGATCGCACTCCAATTCGTAACGTTCAGTTCGGACCAACGCGCCGTACTAAAGAAGGCGAGTTCTCTGCCGCCAAACATCAGCACGATGATGGAGACTTTTCACAATAGCCTAAGCCCAGCCGAGCAGGCTGACCCCCAATTCGCCTACCGGGTGGCATTTGTTCCGAAAGTGGGGAACCGGGCTTCCAATGCGGATTTGGCTGTAGAATTTTTGAAAGCCGACTCAGAGGAGGCGAAAGAAATCAACCGAGTTCTGCTGAAGGAAGTCGAGAAAAGGCGTTATACACCTACACAAGTCGTGGAAATGATGAACGGTGAGGGCTTCCCTAACTTCAAGATCAACCACCACACTGAACTGTGGCAGGCGCTGGACGCCAAGAGCGTGGCGAAAAATTTCGGCTGCGCTGGCGACTACAAGGGGACATGGGTCTGGTACGACGCTTGGGTTGCTCGGGTGCGCGCGCATTGCCAAGAGCAGGGCGAAAAGTACCAATGAGAATGATTGCTCCTGCCCACCAAGGAAAGCCCGTTCGTCCGCTTCCCTCCTCGCCGCCTTCCTTCGCTGGGTGCGAAGGCGGCTCCGAGGAAAGCGAACTCTCTCTATCCCAGCACTCTATCTATCTCCGATAGGGATGAAGGAGGCGCGGAAGCGTCCGCCATCACGCGATGACAGCGAACGCATGAGCGCCGATCATCCTACCTAAGAGCTCCGAAGCGTTCTGGGGTATGCCGACATAAAATGTTGGGCGGAATGTGGGGCGCTACGAAGCGCGTTCCCATTATCTCTTGTAAAACAATATCCTACAGGGATGAATGGCGGAGAGGGAGGGATTCGAACCCCCGGTACCCTTGCGAGTACTTCGCATTTCGAGTGCGACGCGATCGACCACTCTGCCACCTCTCCGCAGACGGGTTGCCCCGTGGTCGTGGGCGCGCTCTTAGCGGGGCAGGGCGCGGCTGCCAAGGGGAGAAACGCGGAAAACCGAACGAGGATTTTCTGCTTGACAAAAGAGGAGTATAAGCCTATATGGTGCCTGTCATCCTAATTGCGGGACGCCGCACCCCGGATGACCGGGCCACCCCACCGGCCCCCGCTGATTGACAGTGTGAAGACCACCCCAATGAACGGCCCAAGGGCAAGCCTTGCCGTTGTGCCGGAATCGCGTAGTGATTGCAGAATGAGCCAGTTGCTGATCAACAAGTATCTTAACGAACTTGACCGCTACAAGAAAATTTCCGGTTCTTCCACAGAAGGCGTGATTTCCGAGGCCTTCAAGGACCTGCTGAAGGATTGGTCGCGCCAGACCAATCTTACTTTCATTTCCCAGTTCGAGTTCGTTTCGCCAAAGGGCAACCGCATCCGGCCTGACGGCACCGTGCTTCACGATTTGCGTGTGCCACTTGGCTATTGGGAGGCGAAGGATAGCCATGACGACCTGGATGAGGAAATCGCCAAGAAGCAGGCCAAGGGCTATCCGCAGGACAACATCATCTATGAGGATTCACACACCGCCGTTCTGATCCAGAACAAGAATGAGGTGATGCGTTGCCCGATGGATGACACGGAGAAGCTACTCCGCCTCGTCTCCCTGTTCTTCAAATATGAACGGCAAGAGATTGCCGACTTCCGCAAAGCGGTTGAACAGTTCAAGACAGACCTGCCCGCTGTGCTGGAAGCCCTGCGCGAAAAGATTGACCAAGCCTATGCCAGCAACAAGCCCTTCAAGGAGGCTGCGGACAAATTTCTGGCCCATGCCAAAAACACCATCAACCCGGTGGTGAGTGAGGCGGATGTGCGGGAAATGCTGATCCAGCATATTCTCACCGAAGAAATCTTCGCCCATGTGTTTGACCAGGGCGATTTTCACCGCGAGAACAATATTGCCAAAGAACTCTATGCGCTGGAGGCAAAGTTCTTCACCGGCCAAGTGAAGCGCGAAACGCTGAAAAGCATGGAGACGTATTATGCCACCATCCGCTCCAACGCGGCGCTGATCACGTCACACTCGGAAAAGCAAACCTTCCTCAAGGTGATCTACGAAAATTTCTACAAGGTCTATAACCCGAAGGCGGCAGACCGTTTGGGCGTTGTCTATACGCCCAACGAGATTGTGAAATTCATGATCGAAGGCGCGGATTGGCTGTGCCAGAAGCATTTCGGCAAAAGCCTGATCGATCCGCATGTGGAAATTCTGGACCCCGCCGCAGGCACAGGCACCTTCATTTGTGAGCTGCTGGAGCATTTTCGCGGGCAGCCGCAAAAGCTGGCCCATAAATACAAGCATGAGCTTCACGCCAATGAAGTGGCGATTTTGCCCTACTATGTGGCTAACCTGAACATTGAAGCCACCTATGCCGCCATCAGCGGGCAGTTTGCGGAATATCCCAACCTGTGTTTTGTGGACACGCTGGACAACACGGCAGGCCTAGGAATTAAACGTGGTTTCCAACACGAAATGTTCGGCGCGATGTCAGAAGAAAACATTGAACGCGTAAAACGCCAGAACAAGCGCAAAATCTCCATTATCATCGGCAACCCGCCCTACAACGCATGGCAAGAAGACTTCAACATGCGAAACCCAAACCGCGCCTACAAGCGGATTGATGAGCGGGTGAAGGAGACTTACGTCTCGAAAGGCACAGCGCAGAACAAGAACAGCGTTTATGACATGTACACACGCTTTTTCCGCTGGGCCTCTGACCGCTTGCATGATGACGGCATTTTGGTTTTCATCACCAATAGGAATTTCATTGAGAAAGCTGCCTTTGATGGTTTCCGGCGCGATGTGGCCGAAGAATTTTCTGAGATTTACGTCACGGATTTGGGTGGTGATGTTCGGGCCAACCCTAAGCTCTCGGGCACAAAAAACAACGTCTTTGGCATCCAAACCGGAGTGACAATTTCCATTTGCGTCAAGAAGGCTGGCAAGAAAAAAGGCCCCGCTAAGATTTTTTATGTACGTCGTCCTGAGTTCGATACGGCGGATGACAAGCTTGCATGGCTGGCTGCTAATACGTTGTCATCGGTCAAGTTCGAACACGTTGTGCCAGACAAGAAGGCGAACTGGTTGGATACTATTGAAGACGATTGGGACGACCTTACGCCGCTTATCAGCAAGGCCGTGAAAGCGAGGAAGGTCGGGTCGAAGGACCAAGCGATATTTCGACACTTCTCAAGCGGAATCGAAACAAAGCGTGATGAATGGATGTATGATCAATCTGAGCCCGCTTTGGAGCAAAAAGTACGCTATTTGGTTGCCGCTTATGAAAGCGCAAGAAAAGACGGCACAAGCGACAGCGATACTAGCTTCAAGTGGGATAGAGAGCTGATGCGCCATCTAAAAAGGCACACGGCAAAGAAGTTCGAAGATCTCATCGTCGTGGCGAATTATAGGCCTTTTGTCGAGAAGCATTTGTATTTTGACAAGCATTTCAACGCTTACCATTTCTCTTGGACAACTAAAGACATCATGGATTCGAACCAAGTCTACTTGGGTTTCCCTCAAGGTGGGAGGCTCTCGTTCTGCACATTTGCCACTCGGTACATTCCAAACAGAACAACATTGTCATTGGATGCCAGCCAAATTGTGCCACGCTGGAAATGGACTGATTCCGAGAATGCGCGTGACAATATCACCGACTGGGGCCTCAAGCAGTTTCAAACGCACTATGGCAACAAGAAGATCACCAAGGATGCGATCTTCAACTACGTCTATGGCGTGTTGCATGACCCCATCTACCGCGAGAAATATGCCATCAACCTGAAGCGCGAGTTTCCGCGCATCCCTTTCTACCCTGATTTCCAGCAATGGGCCCATTGGGGCGAAAAACTGATGGCGCTGCACATTGGTTATGAAAGCGTGAAGCCCTGGAAATTAAAGCGGGTGGACACGCCCACCAGCGCCACGCCCAAGCCAATGCTGAAAGCCGACAAAACCAATGGCAGCATTCAGTTGGACAGCGCCACGCAGCTTTCCGGCGTTCCCGCTTCCGCCTGGGACTACCGCCTTGGCAACCGCTCAGGCCTTGAGTGGATTCTCGATCAATACAAAGAGAAGAAACCAAAAGACCCGACGATCCGCGAAAAGTTCAACACCTATCGCTTCGCTGACTACAAGGAAAAGGTGATTGACCTGCTGGCCCGCGTGACCACTGTCTCCGTTGAGACGATGAAAATCATCGAGGACATGAAAAAGGCCAAGCGGGACTGACCCTCCTGGCAGCATTCCAGCTTACCGCGTGAGGGACATGCGCGTTTGCCTATTAGGCTGAGGCCCCCCACCCCCGTCCCCTCCCCAAGCAAGCTTGGGGAGGGGTGAAGGTTACGGGTCCGCTCTCCGGCAAGCTTGGGGAGGGGTGAAGGTTACGGGTTCGCTCTCCCAGCAAGCTTGGGGAGGGGTGAAGGTTACGGGTTCGCTCTCCCAGCAAGCTTGGGGAGGGGTGAGGCTATGGATCCGGTCTTCAAGCACCCCCGGGGCGGGGGAAGTGCTGGCGGTTTGGCGCGGTTGACTTCCCCGGTGCGCCTGCCTATAGCCCCGCCCATGTTGTTCTTCTCGACGAAAACCAAAACGGTTTGACGTCATCCCTCGGGCCCCATCCCCCGCGAGGGGTGGCGGCGATGCCTTTTGGCAAGCCGGGCGAGCGACGCCCCGCGGGGAGCCACGGAACAGAGACTTCAGGAGCTTCCAAATGGGTTACAAGGTTGCAGTCGTTGGCGCCACAGGCAACGTGGGCCGCGAAATGCTCAACATTCTGGCTGAACGCGAATTCCCCGCCGACGAGGTGGTGGCGCTGGCCTCGCGCAAGTCCATCGGCGTGGAAGTGAGCTATGGCGACAAGACGCTGAAGTGCAAGGACCTGGAAACCTTCGACTTCTCCAAGATGGACTTCTGCGTGATGAGTGCGGGCGGCTCCGTCTCCAAGGAATGGTCGCCCAAGATCGGCGCCACGGGCTGCATCGTCATCGACAATTCCTCGGCCTGGCGTTACGACCCCGACTGCCCGCTGATCGTGCCGGAAGTGAACGCCCATGTGCTCAACGATTACATGGCCAACCCCAAGCGCAAGAACATCATCGCCAACCCCAACTGCTCCACCGCACAGATGGTGGTGGCGCTGAAGCCGCTGCATGATGCGGCCGTCATCAAGCGCGTGGTGGTGGCGACCTATCAGTCTGTTTCCGGTGCGGGCAAGGAAGGCCTGGACGAGCTGTGGAACCAGACCAAGGGCATCTTCGTGACCGACGCGCCGGAACCCAAGAAGTTCACCAAGCAGATTGCTTTCAACTGCATTCCCCACATCGACGTGTTCCTCGACTCGGGCGACACCAAGGAGGAATGGAAGATGTCGGCTGAGACCAAGAAGATCCTCGATCCCAAGATCAAGGTGACGGCAACTTGCGTGCGCGTGCCGGTGTTCGTGGGCCATTCGGAAGCCGTCAACATTGAATTCGAGAAGCCCATCTCCGCCGATGAGGCCCGCGAACTGCTGCGCGAGGCACCGGGCTGCATGGTCGTCGACAAGCGCGAGAACGGCGGCTACGTGACGCCCGTGGAATGCGTGGGCGATTACGCCACCTTCATCTCCCGCATCCGCGAGGACGCGACGATCGAGAACGGCCTCAACATGTGGGTGGTCTCCGACAACTTGCGCAAGGGCGCGGCGCTGAACGCCGTGCAGATCGCGGAATCGATCATCAACCGCGGCCTGATGAAGAAGGCGGCCTAACCGGTTTCACCAGTGGAATGTTGAAGGGCGGGAATCTTCCCGCCCTTTTGCGTTCAGGCGGATGGCATCCGCCGCCGCGGCGTGATGTCCGCCAGCGATGCGCCATCAAGCCGGCGGTAGAAATCTTCGACGGCTTCCGCCAGCAGGGGCTTCAGCCCGCAATGGCGGACAATGACGCAGCTGTTGGTCCTGGGGGCGAAACATTCAACCAGCACCGTGTCACCCTCCAGAAGACGCACCACCTCACCGATATTGATCTCCGCTGCCGCCCGCGCCAGCTTGAGGCCACCATTGCGCCCGCGCACCGCCTCCAGAAAACCGGCCCGCACCAATTGGTTGGCGATCTTCATCAGGTGGTTTTTCGAAATGCGGTGGCGCTCCGCCGCACAGGCAATGGTCACCAGCCCCTCGCTGCCCGCGCACAGGATCAACGGCCGCGGGGCAGCAGTCACTGAAATTGGTCAGCCGCATCCGTTGCTCCGCCTCGCCCGCTTTTCCCCGCCGGGCCCCATAGCCGCTTTGATGCAGATCAAGACAGGGCTGTCAAATAGATGTATATGATATGCATCTTTAAAGGAGACCACCATGAGAACCATGAAGCACTTCGCAGGGGCTCTGCTCGCCACAGGCCTGATAAGCGGCGCGGCACAGGCCATTCGCTGATCGAACAGGCGCTCATCGACAAGACAGGCTCCGCCGACAGCGCAGCCCCCGCACGGGCCTCGGCATGCATGCCGACATGTCCAAGGCCAAGATGGCGATCAACGCCAATCCGAAATCAACCCGGCGCCGGCGCGGTGCGGCTCGATGTCGCAATCTCGCCGCCCAGATCGTCCATGAGGTAATCGTGGCCAAGATCAACGACGAGACTGAATCCTTCCCTATGACGAGAGCCGCAACAAGGTGGATGCCGAGCAGCTGCTGACGCTGGGCTCGGTCAACGAAATCGCGCCCAATGCCTCCGCCCCCTCCCTCACCCTCAATCTCGATCCCGGAAAATACCTGCTCTACTGCAACATCGCCGGCCACTACGCGTACGGCATGTGGACCGTGATCGACGTGCAGTGACGCAAGACCAGGCAACACGTTTCAAGGAAGCCTGCCATGTCGAACTGAACACCGCCCCCTCCCTCACACGGCGCGACGCCCCGCGCGCGGCCACGGTCACCGCTGCGGCAGCCTCGCTCGCCGCCGTGCGCAACGCATCCGCCGAGGAAGCCGCCGACATCGCCAAGCTGCCCCGCGTGAAGCGAAGCTGGTGGCTCACCCTTCCTGCCGAGCACGAACAGGCCACCACCAACGGCCCGCGTCATTGAGGTGACGCTGCCCATCGAGGAGAAGAAAATCGTCATTGATGATGAGGGCACCGAAATCTGGGCCCTGGCCTATGGCGGCACGGTGCCGGGGCCGATGATCGTTGCCCATGAAGGCGACTACGTGGAGGTGACGCTGCAGAACCTGCCCAGCAACGTCATGGAGCACAACATTGACTTCCATGCCGCAACCGGCGCTTTGGGCGGCGGCGCCCTCACCAAGATCGTGGCTGGCGAGCAGGTGGTGCTGCGCTGGAAGGCGGTGAAACTGGAGTTTTCGTCTACCACTGCGCGCCGGGGACGTGATGATCCCCCATGTGTTGTGCACGGCATGAACGGCATGATGATGGTGCTGCCGCGCGATGCTGGCCTGAAGGACGGCAAGGGTATGCCTGACATATGACAGGGCCTACTTCGTCAGCGAGCAGGATTTCTACATTCCCCGCGACGGCGACGGAAACTTCAAGAAATACTCAACGGCAGGCGAAGACATGCCGACTCCATTGATGCCGTACGCACGCTCTTCCACCCATGTCGTGTTCAATGGTGCCAAGGGGGGCCCTCACTGGCGACAACGCCATGAAAGCCAGGTGGGGGAGAGGGTGCTCTTCATCCATGCCCAGGCCAACCGGGATTCCCGCCCCATCTCATCGGTGGCCACGGCGACTATGTCTGGGAAGGTGGCTCTGCTGGCGATGTTCCCGACACTAATCTGGAAACCTGGTTCATCCGCGGCAGCTCGAGCTGGTGCCATCACTCTACACATTCCGCCACCGGCATCTATGCCTATGTGAACCACAATCTCATCGAAGCCGTGATGCTCGGGGCCACTGCCCATGTGGTGGTGGAGGGCGAATGGAATGATGACCTGATGAAGCAGGTGGCGAAGCCCGGCCCCATCCAGCAGCAGGGTTGAGGGGGGAGCCATGCTGCGCAGCGGAGCCTGGCTTTGTCTTGCACTGCTCGCCACAAGCCTTGCAGGGCCGGGGCAGGGCCATCAGGACATCGCCATGGTTCCGGTTGCCCTTGGGGCCCGCGTGCTGAATGTGGCCCGCCACGAGGTGACAGTGGCGGACTGGAACAGCTGCGTGGTGGCAGGGGCCTGCGACAGCCTTGCACCACGTGTTGCTGACACCATCCGCACCCCCATGACGGGAATCAACTGGTTTGACGTTCAGGATTATCTCGCCTGGCACAATCGCACCCATGCAACGCAGGTGCGCCTGCCCACGGCGGACGAATGGCGGGCCGTGAGCCGCAAGCCCGAGCCTGTGCCGAGGAAGCCTCTTTTTGATGATCCGCGCCTCGCGTGGGCCGCCAATTATGGCCAGGAAGAAACCCCGCGCGGGCCCGTGCGGCTGCAGGGTGCCTGGGGCGAGACGCCCAATGGCATTGCCGACATGGATGGCAATGTCTGGGAATGGACATCAACCTGCGCCTCACCGGGTGCGGCGGACAATTGCCCGGCCATGACGGTGATGGGGGCACACAGGACTGCCATTTCCGTGTTTGTGCGTGACGCTGCTTCTGGTGGCTGTGCAACAGGCCTTCCGCCCACACATATCGGATTCCGGCTGGTTGCCGACCCGCCTTAATCCGTGTGCTGATGTCCCGGCATCGGCGGAAGGGGCAGCCGCAGGACTGCCCCTTCTTTCCCTTCAAGGTGTCAGCCCTTCGGCAGCAGCACCTTGTCGATCACATGGATGACGCCGTTCGACTGCTTCACATCGGCGATGCTGACAGTGGCCGTGCCGCCCGCTTCGTCTGTGATCATGACTTTGCCGTCCTTCACCGAAGCGGTGAGCTCGCAGCCGCCCACGGTCTTGATCTTGTGCATGCCGCCATCATCCATCACCATTTTCTGCACATCCTTGGCCATGGCGTCGGCCGCCACCACATGGCAGGTCAGAATCTTGGTGAGCTTGTCCTTGTTTTCAGGCTTCAGCAGCGTATCCACCGTGCCGGCGGGCAGGGCCGCAAAGGCTTCATTCGTGGGAGCAAACACCGTGAACGGGCCCTTGCCCTGCAGCGTGTCCACAAGGCCCGCCGCCTTCACCGCGGCAACGAGTGTGGTGTGGTCAGCGGAGTTGACGGCGTTCTCGATGATGTTCTTGTTGGGGAACATTTCCTTGCCGCCCACCATGGGGTTTGCGGCAAAGGCAGACGTTGCGATGAGGCCAGCAAAAAGCGTGGCAAGAAACGGCTTGCGCATAGGTCAGTCTCCAGAGTGTTTGTGGGTGCCGCCCAGTGCGGCACCATGACCCTGTAACGCAGCGGCTCAGGCGGCGGATGATGAAATCACGGTCATGTGAAAGAGGGGATGAAACCGCCGTGTGCAGTCTCAGGCGCGCGCCACACCCAGCACCGGGCCCGTCTTGTCCCGCTGCAGCACGGCAACACACTGTGTGCAATCCTTGGGCATCACGGCCTCGCGCATCCAGCGGCCATCATAGGCCTCGCCCTTCCACAGGGCCGCCGGCACCAAATTGCGCACCACATTATAGTAGGTGACGGTCTGTCCGGCATTCTCCCCCTTGGCGATCACCTGGCCGATGGAGGGCGCGATGGCGAGCAGCCACAGGGTGGCCTCGCCGCCAATGTCATGGGCGGGCAGGCTGACGCGCACTTCCTTGTTGTCCATCGTCAGTGTGGGGGCAATGAGCAGGCCCTCCTCGCGGCACTGGGCGATGAGCTTGTCCATGGAGGCCACATCGCTGCCCGTCACATGCTCATGGCCGTTCATCACGGCCTGCGGCGTATAGACCTGCATGTCGCCGCGCGACTTGCCGTAATCGAACTGGCGCTTGGAATATTCGGGCTTGGCCAGCGTGTCATGCCAGCCGAGATAATCCCAGTAATCCACATTATAGGTGACGGCGATCACATCCTGCCGCTGGCTGAGGGTTGCCATGTTCTTGTCGGCGGGCGGGCAGGATGAGCAGCCCTGGCTGGTGAAAAGCTCAACCAACACAGGCGACGGCCCGGCGGCGGAGGCGTGCCTCAGGGTTGGCACGGCGAGGCCGCCAGCCATCAGGCCGAGCGCAGTCCTGCGGGTGAGTGAATGGGTCATGGTCCCCATATCGCGCCTTGCCGCTACACATGCCAATCACGGTTGGGTGAGTCAGGCTGCGTCCGGCCCTTCAAGGCCAAGCTCCCGGCGCTTTTTCCGGGACAGGCCGGCCGTCACCAGCCGGTGGCTTTCCCGCAGATAGGCCTTCAAATCCGCATTGGAGAGCCCGCCCGCCCGGGTGCGCTGGATCCATTTCATGCCGCGCGAGGCGAGATAGGGAGCTGGGCGGCAGCCCTCCACCTCCTGCAGCATTTCAAAGCTCATGGGCGAGCATTTGAAGGTGATGCCGTGGTCGACGCTGTTGTCGAACCAGCCGATGGCAAAGACCTTGCCACCCACCTTCCACACCGAGGCGCCGCCCCATTGCACAACAGTGCTGGTGGCGGGCAGGGCGGCGCAAAAAGCGTTGTATTGGGCCAGCGTCATTGTCAGGCGGAAGGGGTACGCCTCAGAACTGCACCAGTGTCTTGAAGCTGCCCCAGAACATGCGGCTGCCGTCAAAGGGCATGGTTTTGGGATCGAAATTGACCATGAACGGGTCCTTCCGCATCATCTTCCAGGCCTTGTCGGACTGGGCCTTCGTCTTGAAGGTGAGATAGGCCACGGCGACGCTCTCGCCCTTCTTCAGCTTCACGGCTTGGGGAAAGCTCGTCACCTTGCCGGGCTTCACATCCGCCGCGATCATTTCGTGATAGCCTTCGGCACCACAGCGCTTCCACGCGGCCGCGCTTTTCTTCAGCATCTTCTTGTAGGCGGCCAGGTTCTTTGTGGGAACGGCCAGAACCATGACGGTGACATAAGCCATGATGTGTCTCCTCTGGGAAAGAGGTGAGCATATGTCAGTCCACGGATAATCACAAGCGCGGCGCGGGACCGCTCAGGCCACGGCGGCAGACTCACTGGGAAGACAACAGGCCCCGCAGCGCGATCAGCGTGCTCATGTTGCGGGCCGTGCCCACCCGCTTCAGGCGCCGCTCGATCACGGGCGGACTGATCTTCGAGGTGCCCTGGCCCGCCACATAATGCACATAGACAGTGCGCCCCCGCACCGCGAGACGTTCAGGCCCCGGCCATGCCAGCAAGGCAGCGACGAGCGCCGGATCATGATCCTCGTCAAACAGGCTGACGGACACAGCCTGTGCGCCCTTGTGTGGGGCTTCAGAAAATGGATTGTCCGCAATGAGAACATCCAGCGCCCCGGCATCCCGGGTGAATACCGGGCGTTCCAGGCCGAAGCCCTTGATCGCCTGTTCCACGATGCGCGCTGATCTTGCCGCATCAAAAGGGCTGCGGAAATGCAGGTTGCCCGACGCGATGTAACTGCGGGTTCCGGAAAGCCCCAGGCCGTCGCAGCGCGCGCACAGCTCCGCCTGGGGCATGATCCGGTGTGTTTCGGGCCCGATTGCCCTTATGAAGGCGGCATAGGCAATGGGCGCTGCCATGGGCTTGTTACGCCGCCTTGGCGATGTTGCGCAGCACGAATTGCAGAATGCCGCCGTTCTTGAAGTAGTCGATCTCGTCCAGCGTATCGATGCGGCAGAGCACATCGAAGCTCGTCTTCGAGCCATCGGCGCGTTCCACATCCACCTTCAGCGTGGCCCGCGGCTTCAAGCCATCGGCAAGACCGTTGATGGTGATCTTCTCGTCACCGGTGAGGCCGAGCTTCTGCCAGCTGTCGCCATCCTTGAACTGCAGCGGCACAACGCCCATGCCCACCAGGTTGGAGCGGTGAATGCGCTCGAAGCTCTGGGCAATCACGGCGCGCACGCCCAGAAGGTTGGTGCCCTTGGCGGCCCAGTCACGCGACGAGCCATTGCCATATTCAACACCGGCGAAGACCACGAGCGGCGTGCCTTCCTTCTGGTATTGCATGGAGGCGTCATAGATCGGCATTTCGGTCTTGTCGGGCTGGTGCAGCGTCAGGCCGCCTTCCTTCACCGCGCCTTGCGAGCCTTCGCGCACCATGTGGTTCTTGATGCGGATGTTGGCGAAGGTGCCGCGCATCATCACCTCATGGTTGCCGCGGCGCGTGCCATACTGGTTGAAGTCCAAGGGCGCCACGCCATTGGCCGTGAGATATTTGCCGGCGGGTGAGGCCGCCTTGATGGAACCGGCGGGCGAAATGTGGTCGGTGGTGATCTTGTCGCCGAAGAGCGCCAGCACGCGGGCACCCGCAATGTTGGTCACGGCCTTGGGCTGCATGCCCATGCCCTGGAAATAGGGCGGGTTCTGCACATAGGTGCTCTTGTTGTCCCAGGCATAGGTCTCGCCCTTGGCCACAGGCACGGCGCGCCAGTTCTTGTCGCCCTTGAAGACATCGGCATAGCGCTTCTTGAACATGGCTGGCGTAATGTTCTTGCGCACGAAGGCCTCGACCTCCTTGTTGGTCGGCCAGATGTCCTTGAGATAGACAGGCTTGCCCTTCTTGTCCGTGCCGATGGGTTCGCTGGTGAGGTCAATCTGCGTGGAGCCCGCCAGCGCATAGGCCACAACCAGCGGCGGCGAGGCGAGATAGGCGGCCTGCACATCCGGCGAGACGCGGCCTTCGAAGTTGCGGTTGCCGGAAATGACGGCGGAGGCCACCATGCCATTGTCGTTGATCGCCTTGGAGATGGCGGGATCCAGCGGACCGGAATTGCCGATGCAGGTGGTGCAGCCATAGCCCACGAGATAGAAGCCGACCTTGTCGAGTTCCTTCTGCAGGCCGCTCTTGGCGAGATATTCGCTGACGACCTGCGAGCCCGGCGCAATCGAGGTCTTCACCCAGGGCTTGGCCTTGAGGCCGAGCGCCGCCGCCTTCTTGGCGAGAAGCCCGGCACCGATCAGCACCGAGGGGTTTGACGTGTTGGTGCAGGAGGTGATGGCGGCGATCATCACGTCACCGTGGCCGATGTCGAAGCTCTTGCCGTCCACCTTCACGCGCTTGTCCTGCTCGCCGGGGCGCGAGAAGCCGCCCTTGTCCTTGGGCGTTTCAAGGGCCGACAGGAAGCCCGACTTGATGGTGTCAAGCGGCGCGAATTTCTCCGGGCGGTTGGGGCCGGCCATGGCGGGCACAACGGTCGAAAGATCGAGTTCCAGCGTATCCGTGAACACGGGCTCCGCGGCACCACGGCCATTGAACAGGCCCTGCGCCTTGCAATACTTCTCAACGAGCGCGATGCGCTCGGCGCGGCGGCCCGAGAACTTCAGGTAATCCACTGTCACGCTGTCCACCGGGAAGAAGCCGCAGGTGGCACCATATTCGGGCGCCATGTTGGCGATGGTGGCGCGGTCGGCGAGTGTCAGATAGTGCAAGCCCGCGCCGTAGAATTCCACGAACTTGTTGACCACGCCCTTCTTGCGCAGCATCTGCGTGACCAGCAGCACAAGGTCGGTCGCCGTCACGCCTTCGCGCAGCTTGCCTGTGAGCTTGAAGCCGATCACTTCCGGCAACAGCATGGACTGAGGTTGGCCGAGCATGGCGGCTTCCGCCTCGATGCCGCCCACGCCCCAGCCGAGAACGCCAAGGCCGTTCACCATGGTGGTGTGGCTGTCGGTGCCGACGAGCGTGTCGGGATATGCCACTTCAACCTTCGTGGCCTTCTTGCCCTTCATGACGGTTTCGGTTTTCGTCCATACCGTCTGGGCGAGATATTCGAGGTTCACCTGGTGGCAGATGCCAGTGCCCGGCGGCACCACGCGGAAATTCTTGAAGGCGCCCTGGCCCCACTTCAGGAACTTGTAGCGTTCCTCATTCTGTTCGTATTCGCGCTTCACGTTGGCGGCGAGCGCCTTGGCATTGCCGAAGTAATCAACCACCACCGAGTGATCGATGACGAGATCGACGGGAACCAGCGGATTGATCTTCTCGGCCGTGCCGCCCAGGCCCTTCATGCCATCGCGCATGGCGGCGAGGTCAACAACCGCGGGCACACCAGTGAAATCCTGCATCAGCACGCGGGCCGGGCGGAAGCCCACTTCCGTGTCGCCCTTGCCCTTGTTGGCGAGCCAGGTGACGAAGCCTTGAATATCCGCCTTGGTGACGCTGCGGCCATCTTCAAAGCGCAGCAGGTTTTCCAGAAGCACCTTCATGGAATAGGGAAGGGCGGAAATGCCCTTGAGCCCGTTCTTCTCCGCCGCCTTGAGGCTGTAATACACATAGGTCTTGCGTCCGACCTTGAGTGTTTTGCGGGACTTGAAGGAATCGAGCGACATGGGCTGGCCTCTTTGGGTGTGGATTTTCCGCCGTCGCCTATAAGACATATTGCGCCGCAAAACAAATGCCGCAGTGCGTCATTCCCCGCATTTTTTGAAGGTTTTTGTTGAGGTGCGTCCCTCAGGCCGAAGTCGCAGCCATGCGCCCGCCGGCGCTCGCCAGATAGCTGTCGCGCAGTTGCTGCGGTGACTGGCCATAGGCGCTGTTGAAATGGGCATAGAACTGGCTGGCCGAGCCGAAACCGCTTTCCACCGCCACGGTGGAAATGGCCATGTCGCTTTCCAGAAGCATGCCGCGGGCCCGGAGCAGCCGCATGCGGATGATGAACTGCTTGAGCGGAATGGCCATGGTGCGGCTGAAGAGCGAGAGCGCGTAATTGCTGTGGAGCCCGGTCACCTGCGTCACATCGGCATTGCGCAGGGGCTCATGGATGTTTTCCAGCACGTGGCGCACCATGGCCACCACATGGCGCACGTGCGGCGAGGTAAGGCTGTGGTCGGCCCCCTGGGCGGCGCCTGCCTGGTGCCATGGCCGCTTGAGGAAAGGCAGGGGCCCAAGGCTGACCCGGCGCAACAGCGCATGCAGATCCATCTTCAGCACATCCAGCCGCTCCGGTTCGTTGGCGCGGTAATCCGCATACCAGCGCCGCAGCTGCTGCGCGGTGCACAGCTCTTCCGGCAGGATGATCATGCCGCCGGTGAGGAGCGCCACCTGCAGATCCGGAATATGTGACATATAGAGGAAGGTATCGAGCGGCAGATAGATGTTGGCCAGTTCCGGCACGCCATCGCCAACAGGCTCCACGCCCACAAGCTGGTGCGGAATGCCGGCCCAGAACACCACCATACGGTCGGGCTCCACCACGATGCGCTGGCCATCCACCACATAGATCATGCGGGCATTGCGGATGTAGTTGCCTTCCACATGGCCATGCCAATGGGGCTGGTTCATCAATTCAGGCTTGAAGATGCGCATGCCGAAACGGCCAAAGGCCTTGGTGCGCGAATAAAAGCGGCGTTCAGGGGCCTGCGGTGCCGCCCGGTTCGACAGGTATTTTTCCGCGACAGTTTTTGCTTTCGCCATTGCTGCAATGCACACCTGAAGATCCCGGAATCCTTATTGGGGAAACCGGATTGCGGCAAGTTAAACTTCGGAGAATCCTTGCAGCATGGCGGGCCGTGTGCCGGTGCAAGAGCATCTGAGTCCGTCTGTGCACATAAATTGACTGGTACCGATATGGGAGGACCACAATGACAAAGATGACAACCCTTGTCGCCGGGCTGCTGGCGCTGGGCGTGTCGGCCACGGCCGTCATGGCCGATGGTGCGAAGCCGGGCAAACTGCCGGACCCGCCGGATTTCAAGGCCATGGGCAAGGTGACCATGGTCGGCGTCAACGACATTCTCGAATACAAGGCGCTGCCCGACTACAATGAGCCGGACTATGTGAAGGCGCTGGAAAAGGCCGGCAAGATCGGACCGCTCAAGGACCGTCTCCCTAAGGAGCCCATGGTCTACAAGACCGGCAACATGAAGGATGGCATCGGCGTCTATGGCGATGTGATGCGCCATGTGATCGGCGGCCGTCCGGAAGGCTGGAACTACTGGGCTGGCCAGTCCCAGGGCTGGGGCGGCATCGACATCGGCCTGCAGGAATGCCTGACGCGCACCGGACCGCTGTTCCAGGTGAAGGCCGAGGAATTGCAGCCGCTGCCCAATCTCGCCAAGAGCTGGGAATGGTCGGCTGACGGCATGTCGCTCACCATGCACCTGATCGAAGGCGCCAAGTGGTCTGACGGCGAGGCCTTCTCCGCTGATGACGTGATGTATTTCTGGGACAAGAACGTCCAGGACACCAACGTCCATCCGCTGAACGGCACCAACCCCGGCACCTTCGGTGAAGGCACCAAGCTGGAAAAGGTGGATGCCAACACCATCAAGTGGACCTTCACCAAGGCCTTCCCGACCCAGGTGCTCTCTGCCATGGCCTATGGCACCTTCTGCCCGGGCCCGGCCCACATTCTGGCCCCGCAGCATCCTTCGAACTCGAAGAACAGCTACGACCAGTACAAGAACGCCTTCCCGCCCAGCTACATGGCCATGCCGACCATGGGGGCCTGGGTGGTGGTGGACCACAAGCCCGACAACATCGTCGTGCTCCGCCGCAATCCCTATTATTGGAAGGTCGACGAGAAGGGCAATCAGCTGCCCTACCTCAACGAAGTGCAGTACCGCCTTTCGACCTGGGCTGACCGCGACGTGCAGGCCGTGGCCGGCACGGGCGACTTCTCCAACCTCGAACAGGCCGAAAACTATGTGGAAAGCCTGAAGAAGTCGGCCGACAAATCCGCGCCCGCCCGCCTCGAATTCGGCCAGCGGACGATCGGCTATGCCCTCGACTTCAACTACTCCGCCAATGGCTGGGGCGAGACGGATGACCGCGCGGTTGCCGTTCACAATCTCAACCGCAACCTCAACTTCCGCAAGGCCGTGACCTCCATGCTGGACCGCCAGCGCCTGGGTGAATCGCTGGTGAAGGGCCCCTTCACCGCGATCTATCCCGGCGGCATCTATCCGGGCACCAGCTTCTACGACAAGGCCTCGACCGTCTATTATCCCTTCGATCTGAAGGCCGCGAAAGCTGAACTCGCTGCCGCCGGCCTGAAGGACACGGATGGTGATGGCGTTGTGAACTTCCCGAAGGATGTGAACGGCGGCAAGAACGTGGAAGTGACACTTCTCGCCAACGCTGACTATCAGTCGGACAAGTCCCTTGCCGAAGGTGTTGTCGCCATGGGTGAAAAGGCCGGCCTGAAAGTGATCCCCAAGTTCCTGTCCGGCAAGGACCGCGATGCGGCCCGCGACGCCGGCCAGTATGACTGGATGGTGATCCGTCAGGGTTCGGAAGTGATCACCGCCGTGCAGAACACCGACCATCTGGCCCCCGTGGGACCCAACACCACCGACTTCCACAAGGCCGGCAAGGACGGCAAGGTGGACCTGATGGACTTCGAGCAGCAGCTCGTTGACATCGTCAACAAGTTCATTGGCGCGAAAGACGCCAAGGACCGCATTGACCTGATGAAGCAATACCAGAAGATCGCCACCGAGAACGTCTATACGGCGGGTCTCACGGTCTATCCGGGCGCGCTCATCATCAACAAGCGCTTCTCCAACGTGGCACCGGGCGCTCCGATCTTCATGTACAACTGGGCGGAGGACAACATCATCCGCGAACGTGTGTATGTGGCGGCGGACAAGCAGCAGAAGTATGAGCTGTTCCCCGACACGCTGCCGTCCAAGCCGGGCTCCGCGCCCGGTGAAGGCCTCGTAAAGTAGGAAAGCGCCCTCATCCGCTTTTGGCCCTCTCCGTTCGCGCGGGGGAGGGTGCCCCAGGGGCGGGTGAGGGTTCTTTGCTCATCACCCCAGTGCGCCGCGCCGCGGTCCCGAAGGGTGTGCAACAGGCTGGCCATGCTCCGCTATCTCGCATACCGCATCCTTGCGGCCATCCCCGTGCTGTTCGTGATGAGCGTGATCACGTTCATCATCATTCATGCCCCGCCGGGTGATTATGCCGATTATATCGCGCAGCAGCTGCGTGTGCAGGGCCATGCCTCAAACGAGGTGGCCATTGCCGCCGCCGAACAGTTCCGCCGTGACCACGGCCTCAATGATCCCCTGATCATCCAGTATTTCCGCTGGATTGGTGACTTGCTGCGTGGCGATTTCGGCACCAGTTATTTCTTCAACCGTCCCATTTCCGAAGTGCTGGCCCAGCGCCTGCCTCCCTAGCCTGTGGCTGCGGTGACGGTGCATGTGATCGGCACCATCATCGGTGTGACGCTGGGCGTGATTGCCGCCGCCCGCCAGTATTCCTGGATCGATACGCTCATTTCCTTTGTGGGCTTCCTCGGCATCACCACGCCGAAGTTCCTGCTCGCCCTGGTGCTCATCTATATCCTGGCCTTCAAGATCGGCGTGCAGGAGCTTGGCAGTTTCTATTCCAGCTACTGGAGCTATCAGCCCATGTCCTTGGGCAAGTTCTGGAACCTGGTGCAGCATGTCTGGCCCATCATCTTTGTGGGTGTGCTCAACGGCATTTCCTACAACATGCGCATGATGCGTGGAAACCTGCTCGACACACTGAATGCGCAATATGTCGAAAACGGCCCGCGCCAAGGGCTCAGCTATTCCGCGACCGTGATCAAGCATGCCGTGCCAAATGCGCTCCATCCGCTGGCCGCCTATCAAAGTGCCGTCATGCGCTACATGATCGAAGGTGAGATCGAAACCTCGGTCATCTTCGGCATTCCCACGATTGGTGTGGCGATTGTTCTTTCCATGGGCATTGGTGACGTGCTGGTGACCGCCACACTGATGCTGATCCTCGGTGTGGTGCAGATCATCGGCGGCATCGTCTCCGATCTGCTGCTCGCCTGGCTCGACCCGCGCGTGCGGCTGGGAGACAGCGCATGAGCAGTGAACTCTTGCCCCTTATGTGCGTGAGGAAAGCGCCGACTATGTGATGGTGCGCCAGCCGCCCGGCGTCCCTCTGGCAGTGACAGCTATTCTCTCTTGTGTGGCGCAAGTTCCGCCGCTCCGTGATGGGCATGATCGGCCTGTGCCTTGTGGTGCTGCTCTTGCTCTCCGCGGTGTTCGCTGATTTTCTGGCACCCAGTGATCCCAAGGACCCGAGCCTTGCTTTTGCGCCACCGGACTCCGTGACCTTCTTCGGCAAGGATGGATTCAGTCTCCGCCCCATCACCTATGCCATTGCCGAAACCAGCGAGCTTGATCCCGTCACCTTCCAGCCCATTGTCGGCCCGGACCTCGATCATCCCCGGCCCATCCGGTTTTTCGTGCCGGGTTATGAATATCATATTCTCGGCCTCATTCCCGCCAGCACGCATCTGTTTGGCACCGATGACGGCCAGCCCCTGCATCTGCTGGGCACCGACAAGTTCGGCAGGGACATTTTCTCGCGCGGATTGGTGGGCTCGCGGATTTCTCTCGGGCTTGCGCTGGTCACAGTATCATTCATCACCATCGTCGGCACCCTGATCGGGTTGTCGTCGGGCTATCTGGGGGGCCGCTATGACGCCTGGGTGCAGCGCGTGGTGGACATCTTCTTCGCCCTGCCGCAGCTGCCGCTCTATCTTTCGCTCGCCGCCGTCATTCCCGTGACAGCCCCAAGCGAAGTGTTTCTGACCATTGTCGTGGTGGTGATCGCGGCGCTCAACTGGGCGCAGCTTTCCCGCGAGGTGCGCGGCAAGACGTTGGCGCTCGCCCGCATTGAATATGTGCGCGCTGCGCAAGCCGTTGGCGCAACGGACAAGCGCATCATTCTCCGCCACATCCTGCCCAATGTGGTGAGCCACATTATCGTATCGATCACCACCTGGATTCCGCAGATCGTGCTGATTGAAAGCTTCCTCGGTTTCCTCGGCTTTGCGGTGAAGCCGCCGCTCATCTCCTGGGGCATGATGTTGCAGGATTGCGGTAATTTCTCCGTGCTCGGTTCCTATCCTTGGATCCTGTCGCCGGTTGCCTTCGTGTTGCTCACCGTCTTTGCCTTCAACGCGCTGGGCGATGGCCTGCGCGATGCCATTGATCCCTATTGAGGCGTATGATGGCAGAGACAGACAACATCATTCTCGATGCCCGCGATGTGGCCGTGTCCTTCAAGGTGGAAGGTGGCGTGGTGAACGCCGTGCGCGGTGTGTCCTTTGCACTGCGCAAGGGCGAGACCATCGCCATTGTCGGCGAAAGCGGTTCCGGCAAATCCGTGACGGCCCGTGCCGTGATGCGGCTTCTCTCGCGCCGCGCCACCATTGGCGGAAAGTCATCAATCAGGCTGGCGGGGCAGGAGGTTCTGAAACTCAGCGAGCATGAGATGCGCAAGCTGCGCGGCAGCCGTGTCTCCATGATCTTCCAGGAGCCGATGACCTCGTTGAACCCGGTTTACACGGTGGGATCGCAGATCGCCGAGGTGATCCGCGTGCACAACAAGGTGACGCGGGCCGAGGCCTTGTCCCGCGCCCTGGAACTTCTGAGAGAGGTGCAGATTCCCGATCCGGAAGCGCGGCTCAAGCAATATCCGCACCAGCTCTCGGGCGGGCAGCGCCAGCGCGTGATGATCGCCATGGCGCTCGCCAACCGGCCCGACATTCTCATTGCCGATGAGCCGACAACGGCGCTCGACGTGACAGTGCAGGCGCAGATCCTCAACCTCATCAAGGCGCTGAAGGACAAGTATGGCATGGCGGTGATCCTGATCACCCATGACCTGACGGTGGTGCGCCAGTTCGCTGACCGTGTTTATGTGATGCAACATGGCGAGGTGAAAGAGCACAACAAGACGGCAGCGCTCTTTGCCAATCCGCAGCATCCCTATACCAAGCGTCTTCTGGCTTCCGACCCCAAGGGCGTGGCGCAACCGCTGACGGGTGACCCGCCCGTGATCCTCTCTGGCGAAAAGGTGCGCGTCACCTATACCTTGAAAAGGGGCGGCCTCTTCAACGCCACTTATACTGACCTGCAAGCCGTTGATGGCCTGAGCCTCGACCTCAAGAAGGGCGAGACATTGGGGTTGGTGGGCGAATCCGGCTCCGGCAAGACCACCTTCGGCCAGGCCTTGATCCGCCTGCTCAACCCGCAGGAAGGCCAGATCACCTTCGCCGGCGACCGCATTGATGGCCTCGACCGTGCGGCGCTGCGTCCCTACCGCAGCCGCATGCAGATCGTCTTCCAGGATCCCTTCTCCTCCATGAACCCGCGCATGAACGTGCGCCAGATCATCGAGGAAGGCATGATCGTGAACCAACTGTTCAAGGACAGCGCAGAGCGGCTCTCCCGTGTGCAGAAGGCCCTGGCCGATGCCGGCATGCCCGACGACATTCTCAACCGCTTCCCGCACGAGTTTTCAGGGGGCCAGCGCCAGCGCCTGGCCATTGCCCGCGCCATTGCCCTGGAGCCGGAATTCATCCTGCTGGACGAGCCCACCTCGGCGCTCGATCTGTCCGTGCAGGCCCAGATCATCGAACTGCTGCGCAAGTTGCAGCGGGAACGCGGTCTCTCCTATCTTTTCATCTCCCATGACCTGAAAGTGGTGCGCGTGCTCTGCCACCGCGTGATCGTCATGCAGAACGGAAAGATTGTGGAGCAGGGCCCCGTGGCCGATGTGCTCACCCATCCGAAAACCGACTATACAAAGCGCCTTGTGCGCGCGGCATTTGATATCGCCGCCTAGACCAGAGGAAGAAAGATGTCTGCAAACCCCCGCATTACATTCATTGGCGCCGGATCAACGGTGTTCATGAAGAACATCATTGGCGATATCCTGCAGCGCCCCGCCCTTGCCGGCGCCACCATCGCGCTGATGGACATCAATCCGGAGCGCCTGAAGGAATCGGAAATCGTCGCCAGCAAGATCATCAAGACGCTGGGCGTGAAGGCCACGCTGGAAACCCACAACAACCAGAAGAAGGCGCTGACCAAGGCCGACTTCGTGGTCGTGGCTTTCCAGATCGGCGGCTACGAACCCTGCACGGTGACGGACTTCGAGGTGCCCAAGAAATATGGCCTGCGCCAGACCATCGCCGACACACTGGGCGTGGGCGGCATCATGCGTGGGCTTCGCACCGTGCCGCACCTGTGGAAGATCTGCGAAGACATGATGGCCGTGTGCCCCAACGCCATCATGCTGCAATATGTGAATCCCATGGCCATCAACACCTGGGCCATCTCCGCGAAATATCCGAAGATCAGGCAGGTGGGCCTGTGCCACTCCGTGCAGGGCACGGCCTATGAACTGGCCCGCGACCTGGACATTCCCGTGGAGGAGATCCGCTACCGCGCCGCCGGCATCAACCACATGGCCTTCTATTTGCAGTTCGAGCACCGTCAGAAGGACGGCAGTTACCGCAACCTCTTTCCCGATCTGGTGCAGGGCTACCGCGAGGGCCGCTTCCCCAAGCCGTCGCACTGGAATCCGCGCTGCCCCAACAAGGTGCGCTATGAAATGCTGACGCGGCTTGGCTATTTCGTCACCGAAAGTTCGGAGCACTTCGCCGAATACACCCCCTATTTCATCAAGGAAGGCCGCGAGGACATCATCGAAAAGTTCGGCATTCCCCTTGATGAATATCCCAAGCGCTGTGTGGAACAGATCGCCCGCTGGAAGCGCGAGGCCGATGCCTTCAAGGCCGCCGACAAGATCGAGGTGAAGGCGAGCCATGAATATGCCTCCTCCATCGTCAACTCCGTGTGGACGGGCGAGCCTTCGGTGATCTACGGCAACCTGCGTAACAATGGCTGCATCACCTCGCTGCCTGACGACTGCGCGGCGGAAGTGCCCTGCCTTGTCGATGACCGGGGCATCCAGCCCACCTATGTGGGCGCGCTGCCGCCGCAACTGACAGCGCTCATCCGCACCAACATCAACGTGCAGGAACTGACGGTGCGGGCCCTTGTGGAGGAAAAACGCGAGCACATCTATCACGCCGCCATGATGGACCCTCACACCGCCGCTGAACTCGATCTCCAGCAGATTTGGGATCTGGTCGATGACCTGCTTGCCGCCCATGGCGACTGGCTGCCGGAGTTTGCCCGCAGCTCCCGGCCGCGCCAGGCCGCTGAATGAGCGCCAGCCGCCAGCCGGCCCCATCGCGTTTCGTCATCGTCGGTGGCGGCACGGCAGGTTGGCTTGCGGCCCTGATGCTGCAGGATGCACTGCGCCGAAGGACGATCAACGCCAGTATCACGGTGGTGGAGTCTTCGAAGATTCCGACAATCGGTGTGGGCGAGGGAACCACGGCGGTGTTCCGCCAGATGCTGAAATATTTCAGCCTTGATGAGTTCTCCTTCCTCAAGGAAACAGGAGCCACCATCAAGTTCGGGATACGGCACAAGGATTGGAGACGTCTGGGCCATCACTATGATGGCCCCATTGATGACCCGCATCTCGTGCTGGAGCCGCCAGGCAACACCCCGCAAAGCTATCTCGACATCTTCTCCGTCGCGGAGGGCCGCCCGGTGAAGGACACGCACGTGTTTTCCTATCTGCTCGACCAGAACAAGGCGCCCTTCGCGCGCAAGGCGGATGGCACGCTGGTGCCCGTGTCGCCCTTCCACCATGCCTATCACTTCGATCAGGCGCTGGCCGGCAAATGGCTGCGCAAGAATGCCAAGGGCATCGCGACTCTGGATGCCGAGGTGACGGGTGTGAAACGCAACGCTCAGACCGGCGATATCGAAGCACTGGTGACCGGCGAGGGTGATGTGCCCGGCGACTTCTTTTTCGATTGCACAGGCTTTCGCCGCGGCCTGATCACGAAGGAATTAGGCGGGCAGTGGCTCTCCTATCGCGACCGCCTGCCCGTGAACCGTGCCATGCCCTTCTGGGTGGACCTGAAGGAAGGCGAGGAAATTTCGCCCTATACACTCGCTTGGGCACAGAAATCGGGTTGGCTCTGGTCCATCCCGACGGCGCAGCGTTACGGCTGCGGTTATGTCTATTCCGACGAATTCACCTCGCCCGACCAGGCCAAGGCGGAAATCGAAAGCGTGCTGGGTCACGCCATCGAACCACGCAATGACCTGCGCTTCGACATTGGCCGCCAGAAGGAACCATGGCTGCACAATTGTCTGGCGCTCGGGCTGTCGTCCAGTTTCCTCGAACCACTGGAGGCAACCTCCATCCATGGCACGCTGGTGCAGCTCATGGTCTTCAGCAATTTACATCTCGGTTGCACGGCGGAAGACCGGGCCATGTTCAATGCCTTTGCGGGCCGGCAGGTGGATGACTTCCGCGACTTCATCAACATGCATTATGTGAGCGAGCGCCGCGACACGCCCTTCTGGCAACATGTGGCCGACAGGATGATCGCCGAACCCACCCGCCAGCGCCTTGCGAAGTGGTCCGCCAAAATGCCGGGCTACGAAGACTTTGCGCCGTTGCCCGGCCGCTTTGCCCATACCGAGCAGCAGCTTTATTATCCGGTGCTCGATGGTCTTGGCCTGTTGAAGCGCGAAGTGGCGCAGAAGCACATGGCTGATCATCCGGCACTCAAGGCCAAGGCGGAGGCCGCAGCCAACACCCTGACCGCCGAATACCGCGCCGCCGCGCCGAAGGCTCTCGGCCACCGGGAATTTCTCAACAGTTTGTGAGGACTGCCATGACATTCAAGATCGCCATCATCGGCGCAGGCTCCATCGGCTTCACCAAGAAGCTGGTGAGCGACATTCTCTGCGTGCCGGAATTTGCGGATATTGAGATCGCGCTCACGGACAACAATCCGCGCAACCTTGATATGGCGCGCCAGATCATCGAGCGGCTGGTGAGCGTCAACAAGCTTCCCACCAAGATCACTGCAACCACAGACCGCCGCAGCGCCTTCGACGGCGCCAAATACATCATGAACTGCGTGCGCATCGGCGGCCTTGAGGCCTATGCCACGGACGTGAACATTCCCCTCAAATACGGCATCGATCAATGTGTGGGGGACACGATCTGCGCGGGCGGCATCATGTATGGCCAGCGCACCATGGCGGCCATGATGGACTTCTGCAAGGACATGCGCGAGGTGGCGCATGAAGGCCTGCTGCATCTGAACTATGCCAACCCCATGGCCATGAACACCTGGGCCTGCATCGACCACGGCAAGGTGAACACCGTCGGCCTGTGCCATGGTGTGCAGAACGGCTGGCGGCAGATTGCAACGGCGCTGGGCATCACGCCGCACACGGACCTCGACATCATCTGCTCCGGCATCAACCACCAGACCTGGTATGTGGGCCTCAATCACAAGGGCCGCGCCATCGGCAAGGATGAACTGGTGAAGGCCATGGAAAGCCATCCCGTTTTCGCGGATCAGGAGAAGGTGCGCATCGATGTGTTGAAGCGCTTCGGCTTTTACTCAACAGAGTCGAACGGCCATCTCTCGGAATATCTGCCGTGGTATCGCAAGCGCCCCGGTGAGATCACCAACTGGATTTCGCTGTCAGACTGGATCCATGGCGAGACGGGTGGCTACCTCCGCTACTGCACCGAGAACCGCAACTGGTTTGAGCAGGACTTCCCGGATTTCCTCAAGCTCGCGGAAAAGCCGCTCAGCGACTACAAGCGCACCGACGAGCACGCCTCATGGATCATCGAGGGGCTGGAAACCGGCCGCACCTATCGCGGGCACTTCAATGTCAAGAACGGCGGCACCATCACAAACCTGCCCGCCGACTGCATCATCGAAAGCCCGGGCTATGTGGACCGCTTCGGCATCAACATGATCGAGGGCATCGAATTGCCGCTGGCTTGCGCCGCCACCTGCATGGCCTCCATCAATGTGCAGCGCATGAGTGTTGAGGCCGCCATGACAGGCGATGTGGACCTGCTGAAACTTGCCGTGCTGCATGATCCGCTGGTGGGTGCCATCGCAACGCCGGATGAGGTGTGGCAGATGGTGGACGAGATGCTCGTCGCCCAGGCGCAATGGTTGCCGCAATATGCCCATGCCATTCCCGCCGCCAGGGAGCGCCTGCGCAATCCCAAGGTGAAGACCAGGGAGTGGGCGGGGGCGGCGCGCCAGCATGTACGCAGTGTGGAAGAGATGCGCGTGGCGAAACCCCGGAGCGTGGCCAATGTCGGCCATGAACTCGGCACCAAGGTGATGGGGTGAAACTGCGGCGTTGACAGGCCGGGCGGGCACTCGCCATCCTGCGCAAAACAGGACCCGCCGCACATGTCAAAAATTTCCCTGAGGGCCGCCATCGCACAGGCGGCGGGCCGCGAACCCGCCGATCTCGTGCTGAAGGGCGGCTTGGTCTTCGATCTCGTGTCGGGGGAGTTGCGGCAGGGGGATCTGGCCATTTCGGGCGACCGCATTGTTGGGATCGGGGAAGGCTACAAGGGCCGCTCGGACATCGACGTGACAGGCCGGGTGATCGTGCCCGGCTTCATCGACACGCATCTCCATGTGGAATCCTCGCTGGTCACACCCCAGGAGTTTGACCGCTGCGTGCTGCCCCATGGCGTGACCACGGCGATTTGCGACCCCCATGAGATTGCCAATGTGCTGGGTGCCAGCGGCATCCGCTACTTTCTCGACAGCGCCGAGAACATGATCATGGACCTCAGGGTGCAGCTTTCATCCTGCGTGCCCGCCACCCATCTGGAAACCTCGGGCGCGCGCCTCACCGCCACGGACCTCGCCCCCTTCATGTATCACAAAAAGGTGCTGGGTCTGGCCGAGTTCATGAACTATCCCGGCGTCATCGCGGCGGATGATGAATGCCTCGACAAGCTGGCACTTTTCGAAGGCCGCCACATTGATGGCCACGCGCCGCTCCTGCGCGGCACGGACCTCAATGCCTATCTGGCGGCGGGCATCCGCACCGACCATGAAACGACCACGGCAGATGAGGCGCTGGAGAAACTCTCCAAGGGCATGCAGATCCTGATCCGCGAGGGTTCAGTGTCGAAAGACCTGCACAGCCTCATCCCCATCATCACCGAGCGCAATTCCCCGCATATTGCTCTGTGCACGGATGACAGGAACCCGCTGGACATTGCCGAGGAAGGCCATCTCGATTTCATGATCCGCACGGCCATTGCCCAGGGGGCGGATACGCTGGCCACCTATCGCGCCGCCTCCATTTCCGCCGCGCGGATTTTCGGCCTGCGGGACCGCGGCCTTGTGGCCCCGGGCTGGCGGGCCGATCTGGTGATTTTGGATGCATTGGCCTCATGCCGGGTGCAGATGGTGCTGAGCGCGGGGCGTTTGGTGGGGCCATCGCTTTATGCCACGCGCAAGCCTGTGCCCGCCGTGGGCCGCGCCTCGGTGAAGGCGAAGCCCCTTTCTGCCACCCAGCTCATTGTGCGCGGCGATGGCAAGTCTGTGCCGGTGATTGGCGTGACACCGGGACGCATCATCACGCAGAACCTCAGGCGTCAGTTGCCGGCGGAAAATGGCGTGGTGCAGGTGGATACCAAACAGGATGTGGTTAAGGTGGCGGTGGTGGAACGCCATGGCGTGAACGGCAACATCGGCCTCGGTTTCGTGCACGGATTTGGTGTGCTCTTCGGGGCCATTGGCTCCACCGTCGGCCATGACAGCCACAACATCACGCTGATTGGTGTGAATGATGAAGACATGGCGCTCGCCGCCAACCGGCTGCGAGACATTGAAGGCGGCTTTGTCGTGGTGCGCGATGGCAAGGTGCTGGCGGAACTGCCGCTGCCCATCGCCGGGCTGATGAGCGACCAGCCCTTCGAAGCGGTGCGCGAGAAGCTGGGGCCGCTGCGCTTCGCGGCAAAATCGCTGGGCACGCGGCTGCCGGAACCCTTCCTGCAGGTGGCCTTCCTGCCGCTGCCCGTCATTCCCCATCTCAAGATCACCGATCGCGGCATGGTGGATGTGGATGCCTTCGACTTTGTGAAAGGGTGATGGCGTGAGCGACCTCTCTGCCGTGATCGGCGCGGAAACCGGCTACAGCCGCACCGTGTCGGAAAGTGATGTCTATCTCTTCGCCGGACTTTCGGGCGACCATTCCCCCAATCATGTGGATGAAGCCTTCATGCGGGGCACGCCCTATGGCAGGCGCATTGCCCATGGGGCTCTGCTGGTGGCTTACATGTCCCGCTGCTCCACCGACATTGTGCAGAAGTGCGGGGCCCTGACCGCGAGCCACTTCCCGGTCTCCTCCGGATATGACCGTGTCCGCTTCGTCCGCGCTGTATGCATCGGTGACACGGTGACGCTGCGCTATGTCATGGCGGAGGTAGATGAGGCGAAGTCCCGCAGCATCGCCGACGTGCAAGTGGTGAACGAAAGGGGCGAGGTCTGTGCCGCGGCCCGCCACATCATGACCTGGTTGAAGAAGGTGTGATCAGGTGCCGCAGAAGGTCATGCGCACTTCTTCGCCGGGCCGCGGTGCGGCCTCCAGATCTGTGAAAACTGGATTTTCCGCATAGGGGGTGGCAAGGGCGCGCGACAGCCGCTCAGCCAGCGAAACATCGCCCGCTTCTGCGGCGCGGATCGCCTCTTCGATGCGGTGATTGCGGGGAATGAGGACCGGATTGTGGGCCCGCATGGCCGCCACATCCGGCGCCGCGCCCGCACGCGCCTGCCACGCCGACAGAAAGGATTGGGCGCTCTCCACACTGTTGAAGAGCGATGTGAGGGCGATGGGGCTTTCACCCGCCGCGTGGCGCGTGAGATGGCGGAAGGTGAGGGTTAAGTCGGCGCCCCCCTCCATCATGGCCCGCAGGATGGCAGCAATCTGTGCCCCATCTTCTTCCTCCGTACCGTGCCAACCCAGCTTGGCCCGCATCAGGGATTCAAACGCCACTTCAAATGCGGGCATGAAATCGGCAAGCGCGGCCTGCGCCTTTTCAATGGCCGCATCCTGCTCCGTGTCGATGAGTGGCAGCAGCGTCTCGGCGAAGCGCGACAGGTTCCACAGAGCCATGGACGGCTGCTGGTCCCAGGCATAGCGGCCCCATTCGTCGATGGAACTGAACACCTTCTTGGGGTGAAAGGCATCCATGAAGGCACAGGGGCCGAAGTCGAGGGTTTCCCCTGCGATCTGCATGTTGTCCGTGTTCATCACGCCATGAATGAAGCCCACGGCCATCCATTGTGCGATCAGCCGCGCCTGCCTCTCCTGCACCTGACGCAGAAACCACAGCGCCTGGTTTTCGCCGGCGGGAAGCCCGCCGAAATTCCGCTCCGCCTCAAAGCGCATCAGGGCCGCAACCGCCGCCGCGTCACCTTGCGTCGCGGCCCACTGGAACGTGCCCACCCGCACATGGCTTTTGGCTACGCGCGTGAGCACCGCCCCCGGCTCCTCCCGCTGGCGCACAACGGTTTCGCCCGTTGCGGTGACGGCCAGCGCCCGCGTGCTGGGAATGCCCAGCCTTGCGAAGGCCTCGCTCACGATATATTCCCGGATCATCGGCCCCAGCGCCGCGCGGCCATCGCCCCGCCGCGAAAAACTGTTGCGGCCGGAACCCTTGAGGTGGATGTCGCGGCGCACCCCATCGGGGGCCATCCATTCCCCGGCCAGCAGGGCGCGGCCATCGCCAAGGCGTGGCGACCAGCCGCCGAACTGGTGGCCGCTGTAAGCCATGGCAATGGGATCGGCACCGGGCAGCGGCGCATTGCCGGTGAAGGCCTGCAAGGCGGCTTCGGACCGGAACCACGCCGCATCAAGCCCGAGTTCTTCCGCAAGCCTTTCGTTGCGCAACAGCCAAGACGCGTGCTGAACGGGTTGCAGCGCCGTCTTCACATGAAAAAGCGGCGGCAGCTCCGCATAGCGGATGGAAAAATCCGCCGGGGCGGCTGGCATCACGCCTCGCCGGGCGGCCTCAGCCAGCCCATGTCGGGATAGGCATTGGGTTCCTTTGCGCTGAAGAAGAAGCGACGGAAAATCTCGCCATAGCCGCTCATCGTGTAGCCGTTGTTGCGCGTGATCATCTCGTTCTTGTCGGCCCGATAATAGGCAGGAATATGATACCAAGCGAGCGCGGGCTTCGTATGATGGGCCACATGCAGGTTGTTGTAGAGGAAGAGCAGCGACCAGAAGGGCGAGGCCTCCACGATGATGGTGCGGTGCTCGGCCTCCGCCGCCGCCTGATGCTCGCAATAGGAGCGCACCAGCGCCAGCGACAGCGCCGGATAGGCAATGAGCACATAGTATTTCCACAGGGGCATGTGGGCCACGCCCACCACAAATGAAATGGTGACGGCGCAAGAGAGCGCGAAGAGCGCCCAGGCCTTGGCCTTTCGGCGGTCACCCCGGACCACATCCGCAAGGTCAGACGGCCAGAAGCGCAGGATGCTCACGGCGGGGCCGATCAGCATGCGCCCGCCCAGCGTGTGGTTGATGCGGAACAGCGCCCGCTTCAGAGAGCCGGCCTTGGCCCAGTTTTCCGGCAGCTCATAATAGGATTCGGGATCGCGCACCGGGTCCGTGAGGTCGATGTCGCGATGGTGTTGCAGATGGGTTTCCCGGTAGCGGCCATAGGGCAGCCAGAAGGTGGGCGTGGGGAAAATCAGCAGCTCGTTGAGCCAGCGGATGCGCGTGGGGTGGCCGTGCAGTGTTTCGTGTTGCAGTGACACATGCAGGGCCGCGAAATAGGGCCCCACCAGCAGGATGAGCCACCAGGGCAGCACGGCGTGGAAGAACACCAGGACGGCAAGAACGGCATAGACAAGCGCGGTGAGCGCAATGGTGGGCCACTCAATGCGGGCGGCGCGCGGTTCAGCATAGGACATGGCTTTTTATACCGCCGTGGCCCGCCCAGCCGCAATTGCACAAAATTCACCTCTTGTCGCAGGGAGGCGGAAAAGCCATGGAAGCTGCATGCTGGCCAGCCTGCCCATGTATGACCTGCCGGAACTGCGCGCCGCCACCGATGCGCTCTGGCAGGCTGTGGCGCGGCAACTGGGTGTTGTGCTGCCGCTGACGCGGGCCGCGGATTTCATGGCCCCCTGGCGCGATGATCAGCTGCTGTTCAGCCAGACCTGCGGCTATCCCTTCACCCATGAATTTGCGGGCCGCCTCACCTATGTGGCGACACCCTGCTATGACGCCGATGGATGTGACGGCCCGCGCTATCGCTCTCTCATCTTTGCCCGTGAGAAAGTGCCGCTTATAGCCCTGCGGGGCGCAGTGGCGGCGGTCAACACGCCTGAGTCCATGTCGGGCATGCTGGCGCTGCGGCTTGTGTTTGAAGAGCGCGTCGCGCCTCTCTTTCGTGAAAGGGTGATGACGGGAAGCCATGTGGCCTCGCTGGCGGCGGTGAAGGCGGGCACGGCTGATGTCTGCGCCTGTGATTGCGTGACGGCGGCCCTGTTGCGCCGCCACCGCCCGGAGGCCTTGGAAGGCCTGGTCGAAATCGCCCGATCACCGCTGGTGCCGGGCCTCCCCTTCGTCACGCGGGCAGGTGATCCTGCGCGCCTGCGCGCCGCCGTGACGGCTGCCCTTGCTGATCCGGACCTGACCTCCACACGCGAGGCTTTGTTGCTGCAAGCCATCGCTGACATCGGTGCGGCAGCCTATGACGTCATTCCCGCTTTGGAGAAGTCACTGGACTGAATGCGCCGCAGCTTGTGGCCGGGCGGCAGGGGCGGAAGCCCCAGATGCAGCGACACGCTCACATCGTTCTTTGCGCCATGCCGCTGCAGGGCTGCCTGCAGAGCCGTCAAGACAGCCTGTTGCGTGGCTTCAGACGTGTCAAACGGCAGAGAGAGCACCAGCGCAACCTCTCCGGTTTGCACCAGGCGGAAATCCCGCACACTGCGGTCCGCATCGAGAAGCGTGGCGCGCAGCACCTCCGGCATGATGGCAATGCGGCCACCCAGTGCTGCGGGCAGGCGCACCACATCATCCATGCGGCCTTCAACCCGCGACAGCGCCAGAAGGCATGAACCGCAAGGGCAGGGCGTGTCGCGCTTCACCAACACATCGGTGAGGCGGTAACGGATCATGGCCTGGGCCCGGCGGCGGAGATCGGTGATCACCGGAACAAAATGGCCGGACTGGCCCGCCACCGGCTCTTCCTCGATCAGCAGGTCATCTTCATTGAGATGGATGGAACCATGGGCACAGGCGACACCGAGAAATCCCTCCGTGGCCTGATAAATGGGCCGTGGCGCAACGTCAAATCCCGCCGTGATCTGCCGGGCCTGCAACGTGTCCAGTACTTCGCCACCCGTGAACACATGGCGGAGCGGCAGGGCCACACCCAGTCGCGCAAGTTCAGCAAGCGCGCTGGGCGCGCCGATCAGCACATCGGGCGCGAAGGCCTGAAGCCTCGCACTGTGGCACGACAGTCCCTTGCGCAGGTCGAAGAAGGCAAACTGCAAGCGCCCACTTTCACTGCTTGTTTCATAAAGCCCATTGCCGGTGGCCAGCAAAAGCGCCACGCGATGCCGCGTGAAGGGAAAATCCGGCAGGCAGCGGGCGAGGATGGAGCCCAGCCAGAGCCGCCTTTCATGATCCGAGATGATGAAAAGACCGCGCTGGCCCGATGTGCCAGTGCTGGTGCCCAGCGTGTGGCCGTTGACGCGGGCTGAGCTGTTGTCGCGGCACAAGGCCTCTTCGGCGGCCTCCCATGCGCGCTCGCGGGAAAGGCCAAGCACGTTCATGCTTTCAAAGCTTTCCAGCATCACCGACTTGTCGATGACTGGCCATTGCGCAAACGGTAGATTTGCAAAAGGCTGATAGAAGGGAAAGACCTTGCCTGCATGGCGCATCAGCGCGCGCAACAGCCGCGCCTGCCGCCGTTGCAATTGGGCGCGGCTGCTCAGTTGCCACAGCGTCAGGCGCTTGGCCGCATAGGCCGCGAGAATGTCGAGCTTGTCACGCATCATCGCCATCATGGCACAGCGTGATTTTTGCGCCCCAGGCCCGGGCCTTTGCGATGATGGCCTTGCTCGCCTGCACCGCCGCCAGATCATCCGACACAAGGCGGGCGGCAAGCGACGGCGCAAGGGCGGGATCAAGCCCGGCCTGATGCCAGTCCGCATCGGCGGCATGCAGTGTGGGTTGCGCCAGCACCGGGAAGAAAAGGCCCATGTGCCCCTTCATGTGGCCGGGCAGGTGAACAGCGATGATGCTGCCATCGCCCAGCAGGTCGCGCCCCTCGCCACCCCAGGGCAGGGCGCAAGGCCTGCACTGGCTGGTGGCGCGGTGCCCTGTGGCGGAAAAATCCGGCAAAAGACTGGGGAAAAATCCCTTGTGAAAGCTGGAGAATCCGCCATCGCCCCGCCAGCCGGCGAGCGAGGCGTCGCTCGCCATAAGCGTGGCCCGGGGAAAGCGCGCGAGACCGCAGATGTGATCCGCATGCAGATGGGTGAGCACAATGTGCCGCACGTCGCTGGCCTTGCCGCCATGGGCCTTCACAACGGCAAGCGCATCGCCATCGCTGTTCAGCTGGGGCCGCAGCAGCCCGCGATAGAGGACCACACGCGGATCGCGGGACTCAAACAATTGTGGGGAATAGCCCGTATCGACCAGAACAAGCCCCTCCCGCCCATGCTCAAACAGGCCGAAGCGGATGGGAAAATCCATGCGCCTCCAGTTTGCCGTTCTGTCCACCACATGCCGCCACGCGGACACGCTGGCGCTGCTGTGCAGGGTGAACGTCATGAGGTCGCCGCTCCGCCAGGGTGGAGTGTGCGCATCAGGCTGTCATGCAGAGCGATCTTCGGCTGCCAGTGCAAGCGTTCCCGCGCCGCCGCGAGATCGAGTGTCTGGGAATAGGCAAAGAGCCCAAGCCCATAGGCCGTCACCAGCGGCTCCCGCTGCCAGGGATCTAGCCGCGCCACAGTTTCCAAGAGCCGCGCCCCTGTGAAGGCGAGGCCTGAGGGCAGGGCCCGCCACTGCGCCGTGATGTGAAGCTCCCGGCCAATGGTTTCAACAAGGTCGCGGATGCTGATGGGTTCCCCCTGCGAGATGTTGTAGGTGCCCGCACATTGCGCCGGAGCCTCCGCCATGACGAGGGCGGCATCGGCGGCAGCGGCCACATCCGTGATATCGGCAAGGGCGGCACCTCCGCGCAACAGAGGCAGGCGTCCGCGCCGCATCACGCGGAGCAACCGCGGCAGAAGATGCGGATCACCGGGACCGAAAAGCCCGCGTGGCCGCATGATGAAGAGTGCGCCCGGAAACCTGCGCGTCTCGTCTTCAGCCTTCTGCTTGCTCTCGGCATAGGCATTGACCGGAGGAGGCAAGGGCCAGGTCTCGTTGATGTTGAACTGGTCCCGAAAGGCAAATGTGACGCTCGATGACGAGATGTGGATGAGGCGCGCCACGCCCGCAGCCTCTGCTGCCCGCACAACCAGCCCCGTGCCCGCAACATTGTGATGCAGAAAATCCGCCCGCCGCCCCCACGGCGCGGAGAGCGCAGCGCTGTGAATGACCGCATCACAGCCCCGGAATATCTCTTGCAGCTGGCTTGCATCATGGATGTCACACCGGGCGAAGACAGCGCCCTCCGGAAGGGTGGCAGGACGTAGGCCACGCGCCACGGCGAGCATCGCATGGCCGCGCGCCACGCCCTGACGCACAATCTCTGCGCCGAGAAAGCCCGTGCCTCCGGTGACGGCAATTCTCATCATGTCACCAGACACAGGCCGCCAATGGAAAATCCCGCTGATGTCCCCACCAGCAGAACCTTCTTGCCCTTGCCAAGGCGGCCTTCCAGCCGCGCCTGATGCAGGGCCATGGGAATGGAGGCGGCAATCTGGTTGCCATGGTCGCGGATAAGATCGACGATTTTTGCGGGCGCGATGCCAAGCCTGTTGACGAGATGATCGAGTGCCCCGCGGCTGGCCTGATGCGGCACCACCACATCCACCTCGTCGAGCTGCCAGCCGGCCTTGCTGAGCAGGGTCTTCATGAAGGGCCCGATCACCTGGGCTGCCAGCTTGTAGGCAGCACGCCCATCCATGCGGAAGGTGGCGCCCGCGGCGAAAGCGGCAGGGGCCGCGTGATAGTCGAGGCGCGTGCCACCCGCCGGCAATTCGCAATCCCGGTAGCCTTCGCTCCAGGTCTCCATGTGGCTGGCCACAAGACGGGCCTCGCCGCTGCCCCGCGAGATGACGGCGGCCGCCGCGCCATCGCCAAACATGGCGGCGGTATCAACATCATCCTGCCAGGGCAGGGCCCTTGAGGCGATTTCGCTGGAGACGACCAGCACATGCTCGGCCTGACCGCTGGCGAGATAAAGGCTCGCCACCTCGCAGGCCGCGACGAAGCTGAGACAGCTGGCATTCACGTCAAAGGCAAAGGTGCTGCTGCAGCGCAGGCCAAGGCCATCCTTGATGAGCGGTGCCATGGCGGGAATGGGTTGTTCCGCCACGGCACAGGCCGACAGGATGAGGCCCATGTCTTCCGCCCCGAGCCCCGCCGCCTGAAGCGCCATGCGGGCGGCGGCAATGCCCATGGCGCTTGAGGATTCGGCGGCAACGCGCGTGCGCGGCAATCCCCGTGCGCTTTTCCGTCTTGCCGGGCGCCCGCCCGTGCCTGGCGTCGATCTCCGCGCTGGTGAGCACGCCCGCAGGCAAGAACTTGCCTGTGCCGGAGATGCGGAAGGGGCGGATGTTCATCATGGCAAAACTCATATTGAACAGTGTTCGGAAAAGTGATATCAGATTACTGAACACTGTTCAATATATTTGTGGATCATGGTTGAGATGCGGGACGGGACGTGGAGCGATCACGACAGGATGCGCCAGCGCATGTTGGCTGCGGCCAGGCGCCTGGTGGTGCGCAAGGGCATTTCCGGCCTTTCGGTGCGCCGCCTCGCCTCCGAACTGAAGGTCTCTGTGGGCACCATCTATTACTATTTCAGGGACATCGACGAGGTCATGCTCGCCCTCAACGAGGAGACGCTGCGGGCCCTGCTGGCGGCCCTTGAGGCAGCGGCAGAGGCTGCGGCAGGCCGCCCGGCGGCGCTGGTTGATGCCTATTTCGATTTCATCGCGGCGAATGGCAAGCGCTGGCACCTGTTGTTCGCGCACTTTCCGCCGCGCGGCTATCCCATTCCGGAAAGCTATGTGGCCGCCATCGAAAGCGCCGTGGCGCGGGTGAGTGCTGTTCTCGTCCCGCATCTTCAGCCGCTGGCACCTGAGGCGCGGCGTGATGTGACCGTGGGCCTCTGGGCCATGCTGCATGGCCTTTCGATGTTGGAGCAACAGGGCAAGCTGGGGCGCATCGGCGGAGAAAGCCCGCTGCGCCAAATTGCCCATGCAACCGTCAGCCGGGCGCTGGGCCTTGAAGGCGCGGCACAACTTTCGTCAGCACAGGAGATGTCATGAGTTTCTTCGAAAAACTGAACTTCTCGTCCGCCAATGAAGATGGCGAGACGGAACGCGCTGCCCTTGATGGCGCGCGCCGCATTGTCTGCCTCACGGGTTCCGGCACGCGCCCGCTTGATCTGCTCACATCGGATGCGGTGGAGGTGATTGCCCTCGACATCAACCCCGCCCAATGTGCCACGCTGCATCTCAAGGTGGCGGCCATGCAGCAATTGGGCCGAGACGACTATCTGGCCTTTCTCGGCATTGGCGGAAAGGCGGGCCCGCGCTACCGGGACCTGCGCAGCCTATTGCCGGCGGAGGCCCGAAACTATTGGGACCATCACGAGAAGACGGTGGACAGCGGCATCTGGTATGCCGGCAAATGGGAAAAGCTGCTGGCCTGGAATGCCCTGTTCCTGGAACTGTTTCGGGGCAGGGCCCTTGATGAGGTTCTCGCCGCTCCGGACGTGGCGACACAAGCGGAAATCTGGCAGCGCCGCTTTGATGACAGTGGCCTGCGCAAGACCGCGGAGCTGATCGGCCGGCAATGGGTGTGGAAATGGGTGATGCGCGAACCGGCGGGAGAATTTCTGCCGGGCCCCGCCGAAGTGTCGGAGCGGCTGGCGCAGTCCTTCAAGCGCGCCGCGTCAACTTTCCTGTTCCGCGACAGTGACTTTGCCATGCTGGCGCTCCGCGGGAAAATGCAGCGGGATGGCGCCTTGCCGGTGCATCTGCGGGCCGAACATTATGAAACAGTGCGGGCGCGTCTTCCCCACCTGAAGGTGATGCAGGGTGGCCTCGATGGCCTCGCCACCTCCGGCCTCGCGGATGTCGATGGCTTTTCGCTCTCCGACTTCGGCTCCTATTGCGGGCGGGACATTTACGCGGCCTGTTGGAACGGCGTGCGCGCGGTGGCCGCCCCCGGCGCAAAATTCTGTGAGCGCATTTTCATGAACACCATGCCCCTGCCTTTTCCCGATCTTGTGGAAGATGTGGACCTCTCACGCCAACTCACCGCGCGGGACAAGGCCATCATTTATGATGTGCGGGCCGGACGTGTGCGCATGGCATGAGCGCGGCTGAGGTGACGGCCCCTGATGACGCGGCCCGCTACGTGGCCGCCGTGCAGGCCCTCGGCGTTCCGGCGCTGCTGCGCAATCTCGAAACCAGCATCAGCCTGCACCGCTGGGGCACTTGCGACGTGCCGCTCACCCGCAATGATGGTGATACGGCAAACACATTCGTCTGTTCGCCCCATGTGGGGCTCATCCGTTATCCCCGGGAGGAACTCGCGCATTTTCCCGATGCGCGCCTCGCCCATCTGTTGCGGCTGGTGCTGGCGGCGGCGGGGCTTGTCGCGGCGCCAGCCCAGCTCAACCGCATCGTCACCATCAACAACTGGCTGTTGACCACCAATCCGCCGCGCGCGCGTGATCCGCATCTGGCCGATGCGCAGACGGCGGAGCTCGTGGCGCGTTATCCTCATCATATGTTGGCGCTTCGCTCGCTCACGCGGCGGCAGCAGGCTCCCCTCATGCAGGCCCTGGAGAACCGTGGCTGGCTGATGATGCCGGCCCGGCAAGTTTACTTCATGGAAGATGCCGCACAGGCGTTGCGGATGCGGCGCGATTGTCTGCGTGATGAGAAGGCCTTCCGGCAAACGCCGCTGCGCTTCGACGTGCTGAAGACCATGACGGCAGAAGACGCCGCGCGCATCGCCGCACTCTACCGCCAGCTTTATCTGGAGAAGCACTCGACGCTCAATCCCGACTACACGGCGGCCTTTGTGCAGATGGCCCATGACACGGGGCTTCTGGCGTTTCATGTCTTTCGCGACTCCGCCGGGCTCATCCAGTGTTTTGCAGCCCTGTCACAGACGGACGACAGCCTCACCGCTCCCCTGATGGGATACGATACGGCGGCGCCACAGGCCTTGAACTTCTATCGTCTGGCCTTCCATGCCATCACCCGCCACGCAGCAGCGCAGGGCCTGCTGCTCAACATGTCGTCAGGCGCTGCGGGCTTCAAACGCAATCGCGGGGCGGTTCCCGAAATGGAATTCACCGCGCTTTATGTGCGCCACCTTCCGGCGCTGCGGCGGCTTTCCACCACGCTGCTGCAACGGGCCGCCATGGCGATTGCCGTGCCGCTGCTGCAGAAATACGGGCTGTGAGGGAATGGTGCCCAGGGCCGGAATCGAACCAGCGACACGCGGATTTTCAATCCGCTGCTCTACCAACTGAGCTACCTGGGCAGGTGCCGATCACCCGGCAGGCCGGGCAGGCGGTGTGCGTATAGGCAAGGGTTTTGAGCTTGTCCAGTGCCAACACGCAACCGGACAACCTTGCCGCATCTCCATGATTTCGCTTGAACTCTCCAGCGGAAAAGCCAGTATCCCGCCACAAGGTTGTGATCATGCGCCTCGCCCTGTTTGCCGATATTCATGCCAATGCAACGGCCCTGGAGGCCGTGCTCGCCCATGCCGGGCGGCAAAACATCAGCCGGCACGTCTTTCTGGGCGATCTGGTGGGATATGGCCCGGACCCCGTTGAGGTTTGCACCCGCGTGGCGGATTTTGTGGCGGCGGGCGCCATCGCCGTCATGGGCAATCATGATGAGGCGGCGGTCACGGGCACGGGGCAGATGAACCCCACCGCCGCCGCCGCCATTGCCTGGACGCACCAGAAACTGCGTCCCGCCGACCGGGATTTCCTGTCACGCCTGCCCATGACGGCGGAGGTGGAAGATGTTCTGCTGGTCCATGCCGAGGCCTCAAGGCCCGGCGCATGGAACTATGTGACCAACCGCGAGGAGGCGGGGGTAAGCCTGCGCAAGACCGCGCAACGCGTGACCTTCTGTGGCCATGTCCACAAGCCAGCACTTTATTACGCCGCGGCAGGCGGCACGCCCTCCAGCCACGTGCCAGCCGCGGGCATGGAGGTGCCTTTGACCGGCCCCCGGCAATGGCTGATGGTGTGCGGGGCCGTGGGCCAGCCGCGCGATGGCAACCCCGCCGCCTGCTATACAGTTTATGACACGGCCACCCGTCTGATGACCATGCACCGCGTGCCCTATGACACGGAAGGTGTGGCCGCGCGGATCAGGGCCGAGGGCCTGCCGGAGAGCCTGGCCGTTCGCTTGACCAAGGGATTGTAAGACATGGCACGACGCATTGAACCGGGACAGGAGTTCGGCGGTTTCCGCGTGATTGAACTGATGCGCCGGGGTGGCATGGCCACGCTGTGGCGGGTGCAGCAGGATACAACCGGCGACATGCTGCTGATGAAGGTGCCGGTGCTGAATCAGGGCGAAGACCCTGCCAAGATCGTGGGCTTCGAAATGGAGCAGATGATCATGCCGCGGCTGAAGGGCGCACATGTGCCGCGCTTCGTTGCCAATGGCGACTTCGCGCAGGATCCCTTCATCGTGATGGAACTGATCGAAGGCACATCGCTCTTGCCCAAGCTGGATGTGTTGCCATTGCCCATCGCCGAGGTGACGGAGATCGCCAAGAAAGTCGCCACGGCGCTGGACAGCCTGCACCGCCAGCGCGTGGTGCACCTCGATATCAAGCCCTCCAACATCATGGTGCGCAATTCGGGCGATGTGGTGTTGATCGACTTCGGCCTGTCGCGCCATCTCGATCTGCCGGACCTTGTGGGTGAGGAATTCCGCCTGCCCTACGGCACCGGACCCTACATGGCGCCCGAGCAGGTAATGGGCATCCGTCACGATTTTCGCAGCGATTTCTTCGCACTCGGTGTGCTCATGTATTTCTTCGCCACGGGCGAACGGCCCTTTGGTGATCCGCAGCGCTTGAAGGGCCTGCAACGCCGCCTGTGGTGGGACCCCGCGCCACCCCGCAGCCTGCGCAAGGACATGCCCATGTGGATGCAGGAAATCATCCTGCGCTGCCTGGAGGTGAATGCCTCACGGCGTTACCAGAACGCGGGCCAATTGCTGTTTGACCTCAACCACCCGGACGAGGTGAAGCTGACGGCGCGGGCCCAAAAGGAAAAGCGCGACGGCTTTTTCCAGCGCCTGGCCCGCAAGGGCGAGGCCCTGTCGCACCACATCGACCATCCGGGCGACCCCACGCAAGGGTTGGCCAATGCCCCGATTGTGGCCGTGGCCGTGGACTTGAATGCCATGACGCAGGAACTGGCAGGGGCACTGCGTCAATCGGTGGCGCGCATCGTGGAGCGTTCCTCCGAAACCCGCGTGGCCTGCCTCAATGTGCTCAAGCTCTCGCGCATGACGCTTGATTCATCCACCGATGAAGATGGCCGCAACAAGCATATCGCGCGCATCGTGCAGCTGAAGGACTGGGCCCGCACGCTGGATGTGCCGCAGGCCCGCATCAGCTATCACGTGCTGGAGGCTACCGACCCCGCCGATGCCATTCTTGATTACACCCGCGCCAACCGTGTGGATCATGTGGTGATGGGGGCCCGCGACAACTCCACCATGCGCAGCCTTCTGGGCAGTGTCTCCGGCAAGGTGGCAACGGAAGCGCCCTGCACCGTGTCTGTGGTGCGGGTGCGGAAGGATTACGACGCGTCTGACTCCGGCGGTGACGCCGGAACTTCTGCCTCTTCCGCCGGAACGGCATAGCGCCCGCCCAGCCAGCGCCCGAGATCGACCTGGGCGCAATGGCTGGAGCAGAAGGGGTGATATTTCTGCTGCGAGGGTTTCTTGCAGATGGGGCAGGGGCGGCGCGGCCGCAGGGTGATCGGCTCTGCCATCACACCAGCTGCGAGGGCTTGTGCATCTGCGTGTGGAACACCGGGAAGCCCGCACCTTCGAGAAGATGCAGCGTTTCATAAAGCGGCAGGCCGACGACGCCCGAATGCGAGCCCGAGAGCATGCGCACGAAACCCTCGGCCCGGCCCTGGATGGCATAGCCGCCTGCCTTGCCGCGCCATTCGCCACTTGCCACATAGGCGTGAATGTCTTCGCGTGACAGGCGCTTGAAGCGCACCTTGGTTTCCGAGCAGCGGGTGCTCACACGGCCCTTGGGATCAATCAGGCACACCGAGGAATAAACCCAGTGCGACCGGCCGGAGAGCAGCGCCAGGGCGGCCCGCACATCCTGTTCCGTCTCCGCCTTGGGCACGGAGCGGCGTCCGAGGCCAACGACCGTATCCGCCGCCAGCACGAAGACATTGGGGCCCAGATCCTTGGTGAGCGGCAGATCAACAACCGCCTTGGCCTTGGCCTGGGCGAGACGCAGCGACAGGCGCCGCGGCGTTTCAAAACGCTCCGGGCTCTCGTCAATGTCGGCGGGACAGAGAAGGTCGGGCGCGATGCCCACGCGCTCCAGCAGGGTCAGGCGGCGCGGCGAGGCGCTGGCGAGCACCAGGCGGGCACGGGATTTTTCTGCGGCCATGACCCTCTGTCTCCCCGCGCTTACTTGAAGCGGTAGTTGATGCGGCCCTTGGTCAGGTCATAGGGCGTCATTTCCACCATCACCCGGTCTCCCGCCAGCACGCGGATGCGGTTCTTGCGCATCTTGCCCGAGGTGTGGGCAATGATCTCGTGGCTGTTGTCCAGCTTCACGCGAAACGTGGCGTTGGGCAGCAGTTCCGAGACCGTGCCCTCAAATTCGAGAAGTTCTTCCTTGGCCATTCCATCTCCTGACGTGGGATGGGCGTCTAATGGACTGTCCGCCCCCGATTTTCAAGGGCGGTCAATGGCAGGCTTTCAGCTCGTCTTGGGGCTGGCCGGACAGCGGTGCCAGGGCGTGGGCGGGCCCAGCGTGTCGCCTGTCACGGGGTAGGAGGCCATGTCGTCTTCCGTGAACAATTGCAGGAAGATGATCTGGCCCGCGCCCGCTTCGCCCGGCGGAATCTGGTAGGCGAATTCATGCCGGCCGCATTTTCCCGTGACCGCCTTGCCGGAGGGCAGGGTGATCGCGGGCCCATTGATTGTAAGCTGCTGGCCATCACTGGCGCACCAGGCGCCGTCAATGGAATCAGCATGGGCCGCCGTGGCCAGGGCAAGCAGCAGCAGGGCGGCAGCGGCGAGAGCGGAAGCACGGGGCCTGCGCATGGTTTGTCCCTCTGGGTGGATGGCAGGGTACACTATATCCACAACCCGTCAGTCCGTGCAAAGCCCCGAGCGCAACGCGCGAGCAAATGCGGCAGTGCGACACGGTATCCAGCTTTGCGTGCCACAGGTGCTGAACCAAAGCGGGATTCCGGCTCGCGCAGAACGGCTTTTCGAAACGCAAAGCCTCGCCATGCTGCGCATGCCGCTGCTAGGCCGGAATGACGAGAGTGCGGTGTGCAGAGCGAAACGAAATGAGGTGCCGGGAGAGATTCCTTTACTCCTCCATCAGCCGTCATTCCGTGCAAAGCCCCGAGCGCAACGCGCGAGCCTGCCGAAGGCGGGTTAGGGCTGCGACACGGAATCCAGCTTTGCTTGCCACACATGCTGAACCAAATCTGGATTCCGGCTCGCGCAGAACGGCTTTGCGAAATGCAAAGCCTCGCCATGCTGCGCATGCCGCTGCTTGGCCGGAATGACGAGGAAGGGGGAGTAGTGCGAAACTGCGCGAAGCGCCGGGAGAGGCCCCTGCATCACCGCGCGCCCGCCACCTGCGCCTTGCGGCCCATCCAGACACTGAGCCCCACCAGGCAGGCGAAGATGATGGCGCGGGGTGACAAGGCATCACCGAAGAAGGCCCAGGCGGCAAAGAGCGTCATGAAGGTTTGCAGAAGCTGGATCTGCCCCACCTTGGCAACGCCGCCCGTGGCGAGGCCCGCATTCCAGGCAAAGAAGCCGATGAGTTGGCTGAACAGGGCGAGATAAAGGAAACTCACCCAGCTGACCGCATGCACTGGCATGTGGATCTTGGAGGCAAGATAAATGGTAATGGGAACAGTGACGGGCAGGGCTATGACCAGGGCCCAGCAGATCACCTGCCAGCCGCCCAGCCTGCGCGACAGGGCCCCACCCGCAGCATAGCCCATGCCCGCCGCCAGTACCGCGAGCAGCAGCAAGATATCGGCGCTGCGCAAGGCCATGTTGCCCTGCCAGAGGGCGAAAGACACAACAAGCGCCGACCCCAAAAGCCCCCAGGCCCAGAACTGCGGGGTGGGCCGCTCTCCGGCAAAAATCGTGCTCATGAAGGCGGTGCTCAGCGGCAGGAGGCCAAGAACCACCGTGCCATGGGAGGCATCGACGGTTTTCATGGCAACCGTTGAGAACACCGGAAAGCCAAAGATGACACCGCCCACAACGGCGAGCAAGCGCAGGGCATCAGCCTGCGTGGGCCAGGGCTGGCGTGTGACCAGCAGAATGATGACCGACACCACGCCCGCCACGGCGGCGCGGCCGATGCTGACAAAGAAAGGATCCAGCTCCTTCACAGCGAGGTGGCTGAAAGGCAGCGTCAGCGAGAAGATCGCAACGCCAATGAATCCGTAAATGGCCCCGCGGGTGGAAGGGGACACGCCCTCACGCGCCCCGTCAGGAGCGCATGTCCCCCGCGCTCACGCCCGCCACCACCACGGGCTTCTTCATCGCGTCGCGGCGGAAGGGTTCGCCCAGTTCCTGGTTGATCAGCGCCTCGATGAGCGTGGTCTTCTTGTGCTTCATCTGGTCGTCGATCGCCTTGTGCAGAGCCGCCGTCAGTTCATCCATGGTGCGGGCCACCACGCCCTGCAACCCACAGGCCTTGGCGATGCCGGCATAGGACACATGTTCGTCCAGTTCCGTGCCCACGAAATTGTCGTCATACCACAGCGTGGAATTGCGCTTCTCCGCACCCCACTGATAGTTGCGGAAGACGATCTGCGTGACCGCCGGCCATTCCTTGCGGCCAATGGCCGTGAGTTCCGTGACGGCGATGCCGAAGGCCCCGTCGCCCGAGAAGCCCACAACAGGAACGTTGGGGCAGGCGATCTTTGCGCCGACAACAGAAGGCAATCCATAGCCGCAGGGGCCGAACAGGCCGGGCGCCAGATATTTGCGGCCTTCCTCAAAGGTCGGATAGGCATTGCCGATGGCGCAGTTGTTGCCGATATCGGAGGAAATGATCGCCTCGCGCGGCAGCGCCGACTGAATGGCGCGCCAGGCCATGCGCGGGCTCATCCAGTCCGGCTTGGTCTTGCGGGCGCGTTCGTTCCATGTGGTGCCGGGATCATCATTCTCGTGATCCATGGAAGAGAGCTGCTGGGCCCAGCGGCTCTTGCTGGTGGAGATGAGATCGCGGCGCTCCTTGCGGCCCGCATCACCCGCCGTGGGCGAGAGTTTGCGCAGAATGCCTTCCGCCACTTTCTTGGCGTCACCCACAATGCCCACCGTGACTTTCTTGGTGAGGCCGATGCGGGCGGGGTTTATGTCGACCTGAATGATCTTGGCGTCCTTCGGCCAATAGTCGAGGCCGTAGCCCGGGAGCGTGGAGAAGGGATTGAGGCGCGTGCCGAGGCACAGCACGACATCGGCTTTGCTGATCAGTTCCATGCCGGCCTTGTTGCCATTGTAGCCGAGCGGGCCCACGAAAAGCGGATGCGAGCCGGGGAAGGCGTCATTGTGCTGATAACCCACGCAGACGGGCGCATCGAGGCGCTCCGCCAGCGCCTTGGAGGCGGGGATGGCACCACCGATCACCACGCCGGCGCCATTGAGCATCACCGGGAACTTGGCTTCGGAGAGAAGTTTGGCGGCGGCGGCAATGGCCTCTTCGCCACCCGAGGGCCGCTCGAAATCGACGATGGCCGGAAGCTCGATGTCCACCTGATGGGTGAAGTAGTCGCGCGGCATGTTGATCTGCGCCGGGGCCGAGTGGCGCTTGGCATTCATGATGACGCGGTTGAGAACCTCGGCCACGCGGTTGGGGTCGCGCACTTCTTCCTGATAGCACACCATGTCCTTGAACAGCGCCATCTGCTCCACTTCCTGGAAGCCGCCCTGGCCGATGGTGCGGTTGGCGGCTTGCGGTGTCACCAGCAGCAGCGGCGTGTGGTTCCAGTAGGCCGTCTTCACCGCCGTGACGAAGTTGGTGATGCCAGGCCCGTTCTGGGCGATCATCATCGACATCTTGCCGGAGGCGCGGGTGTAGCCATCCGCCATCATGCCGCCCGAGCCTTCATGGGCGCAATCCCAGAAGCGGATGCCGGCCTTGGGAAAGAGATCGGAAATCGGCATGAAGGCTGAACCGATGATGCCAAAGGCATCCGAAATGCCGTGCATCTGCAGGACTTTGACAAAGGCTTCTTCGGTCGTCATTTTCATGGGGAGGGCTCCAGATTGGGATTGCGGCACCATAAAAGGCTATCTGGCACCACGCTAGGTCCAGATTGTCTGGTCTGCACACCTCAGCCGGACGCGGGGCCCGGCGGGCCGGTTGTGACCGCGCGGAAACAGGCGTAACTGCCGTTCAGGCGTGGGCGGTTCTGGCAAAAGTCGGGATCAGCTGCGCTCTCAACACAGAAGCCGCAATGTCTCCCGAACACCGCGCCACCATCTACGCTTTCACGCAGTTTCTTAGTGTCGGTGCCGCCACGGTCTATGGCGGCATTTGGTTCACCAGCAAGGGCCTGACACCAGACCAGATTGGCATCATCAATTCGGCGCCTGTCTTTGTGCTGTTGCTGCTCAGCATTTTCCTGGGCCGCGTGGCCGACCGCGCCAATGACTGGCGCAGCGTGATCGTGGCGGGCTCGTTGGGTGCGGCACTTTTCTCCTGCGGCCTGTTTGTGTCCCCCAGCTTTCTGCCCATTCTTGTTTTCTGGTCCCTGGCCAATATTGCCTATGGCGGCATTGGGCCGGTCATCGATGCCGCCTTCACCCGCTTCACCGAACGCCGTGGCACCAGCTATGGCGCCTTGCGGGCCTGGGCCACCATTGGTTACGTCGTGGCCGTTTTCGCCACGGGCCCGGTGATGACGGCATTTGGCGGCGGGCTCTTCGTGGCGCTTTATGTGGGCCTGTCGGTGCTCCGCGCCGTCGCGGCACTGGGCCTGCCCCGTTTTCGCGGTGAAAGTGCCGCTGCCGCCGAGGGTGGGGCAACCCATCTCTTCCACATGCTGAAGCCTTGGCTTTTTCTGCCGCTGCTCGCCTGGGCCATGATCCACTCCACCAATGTGTCGATGATGGCCTTCCAGGCCATCTATATGAAGGAACATGGCGTCTCGGAAAATGTCATCGGCTATCTCATCGCGGCGGGTGCGGTGGGTGAGGCGGCGGTGCTTTATGCCTTTCCCTGGTTCAAGCGCCATTTCGCGCCGCAGAGCCTGATCCTGATTGCGGGCCTCACCGCCGTGGTGCGCTGGGCCTGCTTTGCTCAGGGGCCAGACATGCCGTGGCTCGTTCCCCTGCAACTGCTGAACGCCATCACCTATGGCGTGGGCTTTCTCGGCGTCATGGCCTTCATCACCAAATGGACCGCCGAGGACATGGCCGCCGAGGCGCAAAGCTTCCTGGGCGTGGTGCAGCAGGTGATGGTCATCCTGATGGTCACTGGCTTTGGCTATCTCTACACTGCCTTTGGGGCGCAGGCTTTCTTCGCGTCCATGGCCATGGCCCTTGTGGCAGTCATCGTCCTCTTGGCCACGGGCCGCCTTGCGCCAGCGCCTGCCGCAGCGGCGAGGGGGTGAACCGCGCAGGAGGGCTAGGCGTGGCCCGCCCGCTCCGGTATAGAAAAAACACCTCCCGGTAGCTCAGCTGGATAGAGCACAGGTTTCCTAAACCTGGGGTCAGGGGTTCAAATCCCTTCCGGGAGGCCAGTTTTGTGAGCCCGCTTCAGCGCGCCAGAACCGCCGCCAGCCGACCCCGCACCATGGGCACCGTCAGCACCGTGCTCATCACCGCCATCAGCAAGAGTGCCGTGAAGGCATCCGCCGTGATGATGCCCTTGTCGAGCAGGATGGTGCTGAAGATGATCATGATCAGGGCCTTGGTCTGCAACAGCCAGCCGATGATGCGCGCTTCGCCCTTGGGCCAGTTGAGAAACCGCCCCGCCAGATGAACACCCGCCAGTTTTCCCGCAACCGCCGCGGCGAGAAACAGAAGGGCCGCCATCACCACGGGCGCGCCACCAAGCACCCATGAGGTGCGCAAGCCTGTGGAGAGGAAGAACACCGGCATCATGGTGAGCAGCACAGCCTTGCGCAGCATGTCACTCTGCGCCTCGCCAAACATGTCCGTGTCGAGTGCCGCGCCCGCCATGAAAGCCCCGACCATGAAGTGAAGCCCGGCCCAATCTGCCGCGAAGCCCAATGCCGCAAGCCAGATGAGCGCGGCTAGCCAGCGTTCCCCTTCGGCCGCCCGCCGCAAGAGCGCGCGCACCAGAATGGCGGCTGGCAGGGCCAGGGCCAGGAACAGTGCCTGCCGCTCCAGCCGGGGCCAGTCGAGGAGAACCAGCGCCAGGATGATCCAGATCGCCGCATCATCGAGGCTGGCATAGCGCAGCACGCGCTGGCCAAAGGCCGTGCGCATGATGCCGAGCTGCTCAAGCAGCAGCACGAGAATGGGAAGGGCCGTCACCGCGCAGGCCATGCCAAGGCCCGTGATGCCCTGCCAGGCATGGGCCCTGGGGCCAAGCCAGCCGTCACTGAACTGAATGAGCAGGGCGGCGGCCATACAGCCAAAACCCATGGGCACGGCCAGCGCGCAGGCCGCCACCAGCCCGGTTTCGCGGCGGCTGTGCCACAGACGGGCGAGATCAAGCTCAAGCCCGGCGAGGAACACAAAGATCATCACGCCCCAACTGGCAATGCCCATGAGTGACTGAATGACGGCAGGGGTGAAGAGCGCGGCATGGGCGGCGGGCGCCAGCGCCCCCAGAAGGCCCGGCCCCATCAGAATGCCACCCACAATCTGCACGATGGCAAGGGGTGCCACCTGCTCCAGCCGCAAGAACCGCCACGCCAGCCAAGGCGCGGCAAATATGACGAAGAGGGACAGGAGCAGAAGTTCGCTGGTGGACATGGCGGCGAGCAAAGTCATGGCGGAACTTAGACCACCGCTCCCGCCGCTGAAGCAAGTCCGGTAAAAAAGAGGCGCCCCGAAAGGCGCCAATCAAGTTTGCCTGGCGGAAGGAAATGCCAGGGATATGTTACAGCCGCACGCGGATTAGGGGGCGAGCGTCTTGAGATAGCCGATCAGGTTGGCGCGCATGGCGTCGTCCTTTTCGCCGGCAAAGGTCATCTTGGTGCCGGGCACCGTGCCCTTCGGATCCTTGAGGTAGGTGTTGAGAACCTCTTCCGTCCAGGCCGGGGTCTTTGCGGCAAAATCCTTCATGCCCTGCGAATAGGCATAGCCTTCAACGCTGGCCACCGGACGGCCGACAATGCCGGCAAGCCAAGGGCCAACTTTGTTCTTCTTTTCCGCGCCCGAATGGCAGACAGCGCATTTCTTGAATTCGGTCTCACCGGCGGCGACATCCGCATCGGCAAAGGCCGGGGCCAGCACGGCGCTGGCGGCCAGACCGGCAAGAAACGCAAAGGCAAATTGATTGATCTTCATGACTTTCCTCTTTCGGTTGGGTCTTCCGAGATTCCCAACGGCCCGGCATTGATCCAAGTCAACTTCGCTGGCGATTGAGCATTTCGACGCGCCAGAGCTCGAGGGCTTTCAAAACGCAAAAGGCCCGGGTTTTCCCGGGCCTTGCAGCGGCTTGCGCATTTTGCCGCAGTCAGCCGTCTCAAGCGGCGGAAGAGGTGGTGACAATGACAACAGGCGGCGGGCTGGGCTGTGCAGGACGCACGTCAGCCGGGCTGCCCTGATTGGAGGCGGGCCCGCCGTGATCGTCGCCCGGGCAGCTCCAGGTGGGCGCGTTTGTCCAGTTGCCGCTCTGCTTCCAGCAGCCGTCGTGGTTGCCGGCATGGGCCGGAAGGGTGAACGCGGCAAGCGCGAGAATGACGAGATATTTTTGCATGTTGAACCTCAAAAGTTGCAGGATCATCATGAATCGCAACCTCTGACCGTTTCTTTGCGGCAATCGCTAAAATCCGCGGCAATCGTGAAAAATGCCGGGTCACGGCCGGAAGGTGGCCGGCCCGGCATTCAGTTCAGAAATGTCATGCGGCCTTCAATTGCACCTGATGCAGGCCCGAGCGCTTGGCAAAGAGCGCCGCCAGCGGACTGTCATGTTTGGCATGGGCGCGCTCGGCGGCGAGGCCCCGGGCCCGCGCCACATCGCCTGACCGCAGGGCTGCTTCCAGCATGGTCAAGTCGATGATGTCGCGCTGCGCATGGCTGCCGCCGAAACGGCTGGCAATGTTGCGCACGGGCCGCATCAGGTTCAGCGCCCGGGCGTGGTTGCCCTGATGGAAGGCAATGAAGCCCTGCATCAGCGGCAACCCAACATCGCCGGCAAACAGCACGTTGTCGGATTGCACCTTTTCCTGGGCGGCAAGCGTGGCCTCAATCAGGTCCTTCCGGCCGGCACCGAGAAACGCCATCACGGCATGCAGATCATTGAAGGCATAATAGCCCGGCACCCATTTGGCTTCGTAGCGCTTTGCCAGTTCTGCCCAGCGGTTGCCTGCATCGATGCCGCGCAGATTGAGCCGCCAGAGCAGGGCGGAGGCGTCAATCAGGTCGATCATCGAGCCGTCCTCGGCATTGAGGATGGGGCCATCCGCCAGCTTCAGCACCTCGGCATGGTCGCCAATCTCAAGGTGATAAAGCGCGAGATGCCACCAGTTGTGGACCGAGAAGAAACTTCCCTGGGTCCAGCTCTCGATGTCGTCCCGCATGAAGCGGATGCCTTCCTCGTGGCGGCCCTGCATCTCCATGACGTGGGCCACCGCATGGCGGGCCCAGCCATTGAAGCGCTGCAGGTCGAGGGCCTGGCGCGCCTTGTCCTCGGCGCGGCCATATTCGCCCATCTCCTCCAGCCCGAAGGCATGCATGCTCAGCATCGCGTGATAGCCTGGCACGTCCTTGGACCAATAGGGCATGGCACGCGAGATGCGGTCGCGCAGCATGCGCGAATTGCCCGTGAAGAAGTCAAGCTGGTGCCCGGCAATCAACCCCAGGAGGTCACGCGGATGGTCGGCATTCACGTCCTCCATGATCTGGGCGGCCACGTGGAACTTGCCTTCGGTCAGCGCGTTGAGCGCCGAAATGTGTCCGCGTTCCCGGGGGGATGCGGCAAGGCTGGCTGCGCGGGCCACAATGGCCCTGGCGGGTGCAACGGCCTTCGCATCAGTGCCCAACAGGAAAAGCCAGGCCTTGAAAACGTGAGCCATGACGAAACCGGGATCCGACTTGATGAGGCTGTTGGCGATGCCGAGAGGATCGCCAGCATAGTTGGAAAGCTGTTCGAGAGCGGAAGAATAGGCCAGGGCAGAGCTTGCGCTGGCCCCGGTCAAGGCGTTGTCCTGCATGTCGGTGGTCTGCATGTCTTCAGCCCCTCAGCGTTGTGAAGGGAAAGAGCGCGGATCTGGCCATGCCCGTGTCTTCGCGGCGGGGAAGGCCTGCGTCTTCACGCAGGCGGTCGTCGAGATTGGCAATGGCGCGCCGTGTCGCCATCGTCTGCCTCCAGGTTGTGAAACGGCGCCCGAGGCGCCCATTGAGGATCGTCATGTGTTACTCCTGTGGTGCTACATCTGCCCCTCGTGTTGCGGGTTATGTCCGGAGGCTTTGTTGATGCCCCGTGGACAGCATGCTAAATAGGGGCGTGCGGGCTGTGTTGGAATGACAGACAGGCCACGAGTCATGACCGCGCGTTCAAAACCGGTGTCAGATGATCCCTTGTCCAGCGTGCTGGGCATGATCCGCCTCAGCGGGGCGGTGTTTCTCGACAATCACTTCACGGCGCCCTGGGCCGTGCTCTCATCCGTCACGCCGCAGGATTACGCGCCCTATCATCTCAATCCCCGCCAACTGGTGGGATACCACTTGATTGTGGAGGGCAGCGCCTATGTGGCGTTGCCGGATTCAGAGCCGGTGATTGCCAAGGCTGGTGATGCCATCATCATTCCGCGCAATGATCCGCATGTGATGGCAAGCGCCCTTGATGTGCCGCTGATGACCGTGCCAGACTCCTCCTTGCCGCGCCGTGATGGCGGGGTGCAGCGCTGTGTGATGGGCGGTGGTGGTGCCGCAACCCGGGTCTATTGCGGCTTCCTGGCGACAGCGGACGATGCCAATCCGGTCTTTGATGCGTTGCCCAAACTGCTGAAGATCAGCATGCAGGAATGTGAGTCCTACGGGTGGATCGAGTCTTCCATCCGTTTCGCCATGCAGGAAATCGTGCAGGGAAGGCTCGCCTCATCCTCCACCATGTCGCGCCTCGCCGAACTGCTGCTGGTGGAAGCCCTGCGCATGCACATTGCCGAATCTGCCACGGATTATGGCTGGCTGGGCGGCTTCCGCGACAGGCAGGTGGGGCGCGCACTGGGGGCGCTCCATCAGGACATCGCCCAGAACTGGACCGTGGACATGCTGGCGAAGGTGGCGGGCATGTCACGCACCGCCTTCAGCAACCGCTTCTCGGAACTGACGGGCCTCTCGCCCATCCGCTATCTCGCGGATTGGCGCATGCGCGCCGCGCAGACACATCTGAAAGATGGTGGCCACACCATCGCCAGCGTTGCGGCGAAGGTGGGATATGAATCGGAGGAAGCCTTCAGCCGCGCCTTCAAGCGCTACGCCGGAGAATCGCCTGCCCTGTGGCGCAGCCGGGAGAGGGCGGGTGTGTGAGGATTGGCTGATTGTATCCCATAGGATACAAGCGGCCATGGTGGAGTTTCTGGCAACCGCCGACTACCTCAAATTTGTGGCCAAGCTGCGCGACCGCCAGGCCAAGGCGCGCATTGCCATACGGTTGAACAGGCTGGCCTTCGGAAATGCAGACGATGCGAAGGCGGTGGGTGACGGGGTCAGCGAGCTGCGCATTGATTATGGTCCGGGCTACAGAGTCTACGACAAGCGGCGCGGCGAGGAGCTGATCATCCTGCTCTGTGGCGGTAACAAGTCTTCGCAGGCCGATGACATCAAAAAGGCCCGGCAATTGGCCGGGGAATGGACTTGAGATGAAAACCAAAAAAGCCAAGCTTGCGAAATTTGATGTGGCCTCTCTGCTTGAGGATGACGAAGCCGTGCAGGTCTTCATGGATGATGCGTTGGAGACAGGCGATGCGGCCTACATTGCACAGGCCCTCGGTGTTGTCGCCCGCGCCAAGGGCATGAGCAAGGTGGCCCGCAAGTCAGGCCTGTCCCGCGAAAGCCTCTACAAGGCGCTGAGCGCAGACGGGAATCCGGAGTTTGCGACGATGCTCAAGGTGATGGCTGCGCTGGACTTGAAGTTCTCGGCGAGGGTCGGGTGAGTTGACGTCTATCCCCCTCCACCGTCACCCCGGCGAAGGCCGGGGTCCAGCTTTCTTTTAGACAGCCCATGCATTAGATAGCGCAGCCATCAGGAGATAGTTTACAAAAGAAAAAAGGCCCCCTCGTGGGAGCCTTTTTCACTTCTTATTTGGCGGAGCCCTTACCCCGCGATCTTCTGCTTCAACTCGCCCTTGGCATACATCTTGGCCATGTCGGCAAGCGAGATGACGCGCTTGATCTTGGAGGCCATGCCCGCCGTGCCGAACTCGTTGAAGCGCTGCGTGCACAGCTTGGTGATGGCTTCCATGCCGGGCTTGAGATACTTGCGCGGATCGAACTCCGACGGGTCTTCCGCGAAGACCTTGCGGATGGCACCGGTGAGGGCCATGCGGTTGTCCGTGTCGATGTTGATCTTGCGCACGCCGTTCTTGATGCCGCGCTGGATTTCTTCCACCGGCACGCCCCAGGTGGGCTTCATCTTGCCGCCGAACTTGTTGATGATGTCCTGCAGCTCCTGCGGAACCGAAGACGAGCCGTGCATCACGAGGTGCGTGTTCGGCAGCTTCTTGTGGATCTCCTCGATCACGTTCATCGCCAGCACCTTGCCGTCCGGCTTCTTGGTGAACTTGTAGGCACCGTGCGAGGTGCCCATGGCGATGGCGAGCGCATCGACATCGGTTTCCTTGACGAACTTCACCGCTTCATCCGGGTTGGTGAGAAGCTGGTCGTGCGAGAGCGTGCCCTCGAAGCCGTGGCCGTCTTCCTTTTCGCCCGAGCCCGTTTCAAGCGAGCCCAGAACGCCCAATTCTCCTTCCACCGACACGCCGCCCGAATGCGCCATTTCGGTGACGCGCTTGGTGACGCCCACATTGTAGGCCCAGTCGCCCGGCGTCTTGCCATCGGCCTTGAGCGAGCCATCCATCATCACCGAGGTGAAGCCATATTGGATGGCCGTGGTGCAGGTGCCCGGCTCGTTGCCGTGGTCCAAGTGAACGCAGACGGGAATGTGCGGATAGATTTCGGTGACAGCGTCCATCATGTGCTTGAGCATGATGTCGTTGGCATAGGAACGCGCGCCGCGCGACGCCTGGATGATGACGGGCGCGTCGCACTTGTCGGCCGCCGTCATGATGGCGAGCGCCTGTTCCATGTTGTTGATGTTGAAGGCGGGCACGCCATAGTTATGTTCGGCTGCATGGTCGAGCAGCTGGCGAAGGGTGATACGGGCCATTGTGTCCTCTCCTGAAATGTCCGGAAATTGCGTTCGGGCAGGCGATAGCCCAAAGCCGGAGAGGGGGCAAAGCAATTTTGAGGGGCGCACCTCAAAAAATTGCCGCACCCCCTTTCCGGGGCGGCGGGAAGCGGATTAAGACGTTAGGCAAGCATCGGAATCGGCGCAGGATTCCGCGGATTGCCAGAACAATGACGGGGAGTTCCCATGCGGTTGAAAGACAAGGTGGCCCTGGTGACAGGCGGGGCACGCGGCATCGGCGCAGCCATTGCGGAAGGCTTTGTGCGGGAGGGGGCAAGGGTCTGCGTGGCGGACCTCGATGAAGCCGCCGCCCGCGAAACCGCTGGTCGACTCGGCAAGGATTGCATCGGCCTGAGGCTGGATGTGGCCAGTCTCGCTTCCATCGCGGCTTGCGTGGATGCTGTTGTTGCAGAGGCAGGCAAGCTCGACATTCTCGTCAACAATGCCGCAGTCTTTGATCTTGCCCCCATCACCGAGATCACCGAGGCCTCTTATGCCCGGGTGTTCGACATCAACGTGAAGGGCACGCTTTTCATGCTGCAGGCGGCGGCGCGCCAGATGATCGCCCAGGGCCGTGGCGGCAAGATCATCAATTTCGCCTCGCAGGCGGGCCGCCGGGGCGAGCCGCTGGTGGCGGTTTACTGCGCTTCGAAGGCGGCGGTGATCTCGCTCACGCAATCGGCAGGCCTGGCCCTCATCAAGCACGGCATCAATGTGAACGGCATTGCGCCCGGCGTTGTCGATACGCCCATGTGGGACCACGTGGATTCCTTGTTCGCAAAATATGAGGGCCGCCCCATCGGCGAGAAAAAGCGGCTGGTGGGCGAAGGCGTTCCCTTTGGCCGCATGGGCAAGCCGGAAGACCTGGTGGGCTGCGCCGTCTTTCTGGCCTCTGCCGAAAGTGATTATGTGGTGGCCCAGACCTATAATGTCGATGGCGGGCAATGGATGAGCTGATGCGCAGGGGGACGCGAGCATGACAAACACGCGAGGACACATCGCCATTGTCGGCGCAGGCTTGATTGGCCGCGCCTGGACCGTGGCCTTTGCCCGGGGCGGTTACGCCGTGCGCATGTATGACCCGGTTGAAGGGGCAGCGGCCAAGTCTCACGATGCCATTCCCCCCATGCTCCAGGAGATGGCGTCGCATGATCTGCTCAATGGCCAGACGCCGGAACAGATCGTGGCACGGGTGACTGTTGCGGCCACGCTGGCGGACGCCATGGCGGGCGCCATCTATGTGCAGGAAAGCGGCCCCGAGAACCGCGACACCAAGGCCGCCATCTACACGCAGATGGATGAACATTGCGGGCCGGACACCGTGCTCGCCAGTTCAACCTCGATCATTCTGCCGTCGCTCTTTACCGGCCACATCACCCACAAGGCCAATTGCCTTGTGGCGCATCCCTTGAACCCACCGCATTTGATCCCTGCAATTGAGATCGTGCCCGCCCCGTGGACCGCAAAGGAAACACTGGCCCGTGCCAAGGACATCCTCGTCAGCATTGGCCAGAAGCCCGTGGTGATGATGAAGGAGATCGACGGCTTTCTCATGAACCGCTTGCAAGGCGCGCTGCTGGAAGAGTGCTTCCGCCTGCTGGAAGGCGGCTATGCCACGGCGGAGGACATCGACATGTCGCTGAAGGAAGGCCTGGCCATGCGCTGGTCTTTCATCGGGCCTTTTGAAACGGCTGATCTCAATGCGCCGGGTGGCATTCGCGATTACATCGAGCGCTTCAGCGCCGGCTACGGCAAGATTCAGGCAACCGCCAGGGAGCGCGCCGATTGGACAGGAAAGGCGATGGAGTTGGTTGAAAAAGAGCGCCGCGCCGCGCTGCCGCTTGCCGATTTGCGCAAGCGCCAGGACTGGCGTGACCGGCAATTGATGCGCCTCGCCGCCTTCCGCAAAGCACAGAAAGACTGAAAACGTCATTTTCCCCTTGCCTTGCGACTTATGCCTCAGCTATGGCGGGCGCGGGCTAGCCCTCCCCAACGGGGGTCAGTCCATCTGTAAGGATGGAGACATTGATGTCGATCACGAAACCGGCCGTGCGCCCGGCAAACGCACAATTTTCGTCCGGCCCCTGCGCCAAGATCCCGGGCTGGACTCCCGAAAAACTCAAACATGCTGTTGTCGGCCGCTCGCACCGCTCATCGCTTGGCAAGTCGCGCCTGAAACGCGCCATTGACCTGACGCGTGAGGTGCTGGAAGTGCCTGCCGACTACAAGATCGGCATCGTGCCGGCCTCTGACACGGGGGCCGTGGAGATGGCGCTCTGGTCGCTGCTCGGGCCCCGCGGCGTGGACATGGTGGCCTGGGAAAGCTTCGGCGAGGGCTGGGTTTCCGATGTTGTGAAGCAGCTGAAACTGCCGGACGTGCGCAAGCATATCGGCCCCTATGGCGAATTGCCCGATCTCTCGAAACTCGATTTCAGCCGCGATGTTGTCTTCACCTGGAACGGCACCACATCGGGCGTGCGCGTGCCGGATGCCAAGTGGATTCCGGCAGACCGCGCAGGCCTGACCATTTGCGATGCCACCTCGGCGGCCTTTGCCCAGGCCATGGATTTCGCCAAGCTTGATGTCGTCACCTTCTCCTGGCAGAAGGTGCTGGGGGGCGAAGGGGCCCATGGCGTCATCATCCTTAGCCCGCGCGCAGTGACCCGCCTCGAAAGTTACACGCCGCCCTGGCCCATGCCCAAGATTTTCCGCATGACCTCTGGCGGCAAACTTTCTGCCGGCATCTTTGAGGGCGAGACGATCAACACGCCCTCCATGCTCTGCGTGGAGGATTATGTGGTGGCGCTGGAATGGGCCAAGACGGTGGGCGGCCTTAAGGGGTTGATCGCGCGGGCCGATGCCAATGCCGCGGTGATCGACAAGTGGATTGCCGCGCGGCCCCATGCCCATCATCTCGCCAAGGTGGCCAACACGCGTTCCAACACATCCGTCTGCCTCACCCTCGATGGGCCTGAAGAGCTGCCCAAAAAAATGGTGAAGCTGCTGGAAGCGGAAGGGGCGGCCTTCGACATCGGCGCCTATCGCGATGCTCCGGCGGGCCTGCGCATCTGGTGTGGTGCCACGGTTGAAACCGCCGATCTGGAAGCGCTGCTGCCCTGGCTCGATTGGGCCTACGCCAGCGCCTCCGCCTGATCCCATTTCTCATTCATTCAAAGAGGACCACCATGGCTCCCCCGCGTGTACTCGTTTCCGACAAGCTTTCCGAAGCCGCCGTCAAGATCTTCTTGGATCGCGGCATTGACGTTGACTACAAGCCCGACCTTGGCAAGGACAAGGATGCGCTTCTCGCCGCCATCCCGGACTATGATGGCCTCGCCATCCGCTCCGCCACCAAGGTGACGCCCAAGATCATCTCCGCCGCGCCCCGGTTGAAGGTGATCGGCCGCGCCGGCATCGGCGTGGATAATGTCGATATTCCCGCCGCCAGCCAGCGCGGCATCGTCGTCATGAACACGCCTTTCGGCAACGCGATCACCACGGCGGAACATGCGATCTCCATGATGATGGCGCTGGCCCGCCAAATTCCTGAAGCCAATGCCTCCACCCACGCCGGCAAGTGGGAGAAGAACCGCTTCATGGGCGTGGAGCTTTATAACAAGACGCTGGGCGTCGTCGGTTGCGGAAATATCGGTTCCATCGTGACGGACCGGGCCCTTGGCCTGAAGATGAAAGTGATCGCTTTCGATCCCTTCCTCTCGCCGGAACGGGCCCTGCAGCTGGGCGTGGAAAAGGTGGAACTGGACGACATTTTCAAGCGCTCCGACTTCATCACGCTGCACACACCGCTCACCGAAAAGACGCGCAACATCGTCAATGCCGAAAGCCTGGCCAAGTGCAAAAAGGGCGTGCGCATCATCAACTGCGCCCGTGGCGGCCTCGTCAACGAAGACGCGCTTTATGAGGCTCTCACCTCGAAGCATGTGGCCGGTGCGGCGCTCGACGTGTTCGAGGTGGAGCCCGCGACCAACCACAAGCTCTTCAACATGGAAAATGTGGTGGCCACGCCGCACCTCGGCGCCTCCACCTCGGAAGCGCAGGAAAATGTGGCCTTGCAGGTGGCAGAGCAAATGGCGGATTTCCTGCTCACCGGGGCTGTCATCAATGCCCTCAACATGCCTGCCATTTCCGCTGATGAAGCGCCGCGCCTGCGCCCCTTTGTTGACCTCGCCAACAAGCTCGGCTCCTTCGCGGGCCAGCTCACCGACCAGGCCATGACGGGCGTGATCATCGAATATGCTGGCGATGTGGGTGAGATGAACACGCGCGCTCTCACTTCGGCGGCACTGGCCGGGGTGCTTCAGCCGCAGATCGGCGCGGTCAACATGGTCTCGGCACCCTTGGCCGCCAAGGAGCGCGGCATCAAGGTGGACGAGGTGAAGCAGACGGCCCGCGGCGCCTATGGCACCTATATCCGCCTCACCGTGAAGACGGCGGACATGGAGCGTTCGGTGGCGGGCACGGTCTTCTCCGATGGCAAGCCGCGCATCATCCAGATCAAGGGCATCGACCTCGAATCCGACTTCGGCCACCACATGCTCTATGTCACGAACCAGGACCGTCCCGGCTTCATCGGTGGCATTGGCTCGCTGATGGGCAATGCTGGCATCAACATCGCCAGCTTCCACTTCGGCCGTCACGCACCGGGTGGTGACGCCATCGGCCTTGTGGAGGTGGATGCCGCCGTGCCGCAACAGGTGATGGATGCGGTGCTCAAATTGCCGCTGGTGCGCCAGGTGAAATTGCTGTCGTTCTGACCCGCGCTTCACACTCAAATGAAATGGCCCGCGATGCGCGGGCCATTTTGCATTGTGAGCTTGGGCAATTGTCCGGTGACTCTCCCTTCGTCACTCCGTCATTCCCGCGAGAGCGGGAATCCAGCTTGAAACGCAGTGAATGGGGCAAAGATGGATCCCCGCCTCCGCGGAGATGACGACTTTCCCTGTGGTTCCGTGAAGAGTTATTCCGATCTGAAATCTTGCAACCGGCCTCACTGCTGCGGCGGGGCGAGGCCCATCATGCCCGATACGTCGAGGCCATTGATCAGCACCTTGCCTTCCGGCTTCATCTCGATGGCCCAGCTCATGCTGCCATCCGCTTCCGCCTTGCCGAAGCCCTTGAGGGCCACAAGGCCACCCATGGTCTGCTGGGCGCTGGGGTCGCTGGCCGTGGCGGCCTGGACCTTGCTGATCACCGTCTCAAGCCCGGTCATGTGCAGATTGGCCGTGCCTGAGGGAAAGCCCGCGAAGCCCACAGTGAAGGCACCTTCATAGGTGAACTTGAAATCCGGGGCCGAAATCTCGCCATCCTTGAAGGTGAGGCCAATGGAATTATTGGGCGCGAAGGCGGGCAGCATGGCCATGTTCGCGCTTTCGGGCAGGGGCGGCTCCTTGGAGAAGTCAGCCTGGGCCAGCGCCAGCCGGGCCGGGGCATCAAGATTGAAGCCATCAAGGGCAAAGTCGAGCTTGAAGGTGTGGGGAATGAGACCTTCACTCCACGGCGGCGCAATGCCCGGCGGAATGCTGAGGCCCGAGAAATTGAAGGCCTCGCGCAGCATGCCCTTCTCGCTGATGCCGCTCATGGTGACGCCACCACCGGCATTCGCAAGGGAAATGGGGCCAATGGCTGTGTTGACGTCAACCTTTCCAAAATTGGTGGTGCTGTCAATCGAATCCCACAACGGAAGGGCAGCCGTGATCTTGTCCTTGAACTGTGCCTGGTTGGCGGCGAGCTTGCTCTTCTCGCCATTGGCGATGGCAAAGGCGATGAGGTCCATCACGGCCTTGGACTTGAAGCCCTTCATGGCGGTGACATATTTCACTTCAGGCACATTGAAACTGTAGTTGAGGGCACCGGCAGGCACTTCAGCGCCCGGTGCACCTTCTGTCTTCACCGTGCCGGCAAGGCCTGTATAGGTCATGGTGGAGTCGGCGTTGATCGCACCCGAGCCGTTGTCAGCGCCCGTGGCCTGATGCGTCATGGACTGGATGGCCATCGACATGTTCATCACCATGCCCGAGGGATCCTTGATAATCTCCGTGATGGTCGTGGGGCCGATCTTCACATCGCTGCTGGTGAAGCCGCCCAGCTTCTCGTCATAGGTGCCCTTTGAATCGATGCCCGTGGCCTTGAAGGAAATTTCAGGCGCATCCGGCGTCTTGATGGTGATGCCGTAATTGCCGCTGCTGGAGATGGCCCAGGTGCCATCGCCATTGGGGCGGGCGAGGAAGACATAGGGCGGAACTTCCACCGACACATTGGGCGCGGCGTTCTTGGCGATGATGGGGCCGGCATCAAGCTTGATTTCATAGTCGTCGCCCTTGGGCGTCACTGTGACCACGCCGGGCGTGCCGCCCGTATAGGCTTCAAAGGCCGATGCGATGGCTGCCGCCTGGTCTGGCGTGGCGGCGGCGAGGGCCTGGCCCGAGGCCGAAGCGAGGCACAGCATGGCGAAAGCAGACAACTTCTTCATATCAAATCACTCCGTGGCCCCGCCTGCACAAAAGACCAAGCTTTGTGCGCCGCGTCAACAGCACAAGGTGGCGCAACGCGAAAATGCGGGGAAAGGTCACGCCGCTAAGGTTAATCGTGAATAAGGGGATGATCATTTGCGGCGGGCCAAATTGCGCCACGAACTGGCCCAAGTTCCGCCCCGGCCTTCCATGACAAGCCGTTCAGGTGGGGTTTTCTGGACGGAGGAACGTCATGCTGAAACTTAAGACGACACTTGCTTTTGCGCTTTTGGCCACCACGGGTCTGGCCACTGCCCACGCGGCGGATTTTTCACCCGCTTCCCACATCGATCATGTGACCGTGTTTCCACAGGGTGCCGATGTCACCCGCGTCACGGATTATGATGTGCCGGCGGGCGACCATCGCATCATTCTGGCCGGCCTGCCTGCGGGCATTGATCCCGCCTCGATCCGCGTGGAAGGAACAGGCGAGGGCGCGCTTGAAATCACTTCGGTTGATACCCGCATCGATGCCGTGCCCAACGCCGCACGGGACGAGCGCCGCAAGAGCCTGATCAAGGAACAGGAGAAGCTCGCCGACGAGCGCTCCGCCCTCGATCAGACCATTGCCGATGCCAACCATCAGCGGGAATTCATGCTGGACCTCGCCGACAAGCAGCTGACGCCGCAATCCGCCAATGAAACGGTGAAAGGCATTGATGTCGCCCAACTCACGGGCCTTCTGGACCTTGTGCAGCAGCGCCTCGCGGCACTCGCCAAGACCGCCCAGGACGCCGCCACCCGCCAGAAGGCCATTGATGAACGGGTGAACGAGATTGCCGTGGAGATGGCATCCCTCGCACCTGATCAGGCCTCATCCCTGCAAGCCGTGGTCAATGTCGCGGCGGAAGCCCCGGTGAAGGGAACTCTGCGGGTCAGCTACCGCCTGAATGAGGCGGGCTGGCAGCCCTATTACGATGCGCGTCTGGCCATTCCGGAAGGTGATGCGCCGGCCAAGCTGGAACTCATCCGCCGTGCGCAGGTGAACCAGTGGTCCACCGAATCCTGGGACAATGTGGAACTGACACTCTCCACTGCGCGCCCGACCGGGGCCACCGCCGCACCGGAACTGGCAGAATATGAAATCCTCGCCGATGACTACCGCCGCAAGGCGGAAGCGGGGGCCAAGCAGGACCTCGGCTATGCAGAAGCCCCGGCCCCCGCCACGGCCGAGGAAGCCGACGGCGCCATGCAGGAACTGAAGGACAAGATCGCTGGCGGCAACGCCCTTGTAGCGAAAAAGCCCGTGGCCCAGCGTCAGGCTGAATTGGTGATGGCGGGCTTCCAGGCGACCTACAACATCGCAGGCCGGGTGAACGTGGACAACACGGGCACCGCCAAGAAGGTGCGCATTGCCAGCCAGACCCTTGAGGCGGCGCTCTCAGCCATGGCCGTGCCGAAACTGGACGCCAATGCCTATCTCTCCGCCAAGTTCACGATTGCCAGCGAAGGCGGGCCGCTGCTGCCGGGGAGCGTCAACCTCTACCGCGACGGCACCTTTGTGGGGCAGGGCGGTTTGCCGCTGCTCAACCCCTCTGAAGAGGCAAGCCTTGGCTTTGGCGTCGATGACCTGGTGAAAGTGGAGCGCAAGGAAGTGAAGAAGCGCGTGGGCGAAGAAGGCCTGCTCACCACATCCAATGTGGAGGAACATGCCTGGGATGTGACGGTGAAGAACCTGCACAACCGTGCCTTCAAGGTGCAGCTGCTCGATTCCATGCCCTTCTCGGCCCGCGACGATGTGACGGTGACAGCCATGCCCGGCCAGACACCCCCCACCGAAAAGGACTTCGAGAAGAAGCGCGGCGTTATGTCATGGTCGCTTGATCTCCGTGCCAAGGGCGAAACCGTGGTGAAAACCGGCTATTCCGTCACCTGGCCCAAGGACGTGAACATTAGCACCAACGACTGATGCGGTTTTCCATATTGCGCCCACACGCGATCGGATGCACACTCCTTCGCGTGTGGAGCCGCCTGCGGCGCTGAAAACCACACCGGGTGCCGCGGCCGGCCCCTCACTGCGAGTTCAGATCACAGGAGGGACGATCATGGAACATGCCAACGGCAGACGAGACACGGGCCCCAGACTCATCGCCATACTGGGGCCCTATCAGGGCGGCAAGACGACCCTGCTCGAGGCCATTCTCTTCCGCACCGGCGCGCTGTCGCGCCAGGGCAAATCCGCCGACAAATCCCTGGCTGGCGATGCTAGCCCCGAAGCCCGCGCCCATGCCATGGGCGTGGAAGTGAACGTGGCCGGCGTCACCTATATGGGTGACAGTTTCACCTTCATTGATTGCCCCGGCTCCATCGAATTTTCCAGCGAGGCGCAAGGCGTGCTCGCGGCCTGCGACGCCGCCATCGTGGTGTGCGATGCCGACGAGAAAAAGGCGCCCGCCCTGCAACTGATCCTGCGCCAGCTAGATGCGATCGGCCTGCCCCGCCTCATTTTCCTCAACAAGATCGACCGCGCCGAGGTGGCGCCCCGCGATGTGTTGAACTGGATGCAGCCCGCCAGTTCCAAGCGCCTGTTGCTGCGCCAGCTTCCGATCTGGACCAACAATGTGGTGACGGGCTACGTCGACCTGGCGCTGGAGCGGGCCTATGTCTATCGCGAACTGGCGGAAAGCCAGGTGATCGACATGCCGCAAGATGTGGCAGCGCTCGAAAAATCCGAACGCTTCAGCCTGCTGGAAACACTCGCCGACCATGACGACGAGTTGATGGAACAGCTTCTCTCCGACATGGAGCCGCCCAAGGACCGGGTCTTCTCCGATCTCTCCCGCGATGTGGCCGATGGCCATGTGACCCCCGTGCTCTTCGGCTCTGCCGAGCATGGCAATGGCGTGGGCCGCCTGCTGAAAACCCTGCGCCATGACGTGCGCGGCGTGGCGGCAACCGCGGCCCGCCTGAAGCTCGATGCCAAGGCAGCCCCCACCGCGCAGGTGCTGAAGACCTTCCACACGGCGCAGGGCGGCAAGCTGTCGCTGGTGCGCGTGCTGGCAGGAGAGATTGCCGATGGCGCAACGCTGCTGGGCGGCAAGGGCCAGGAGGCGCGCATCGCCGGGCTCTTTGCCTATCAGGGCACGCACCAGGCGAAGGCCGCGAAGGCCGGTGCCGGGCAGACCGTGGCGCTGAGCCGCTTGGAAGGCATCGCCACGGGCGAAACAGTGTCCACCGGCAAGACCGCTCCGGCGCAACTTGTGTCGCTGCAAGGCAGGCCCGGTGTCTATGGTCTCGCGATCTCCGTTGCCGACCGCAAGGATGAAGTGAAGTTGACGGGCGCGGTTCACAAGCTGACGGAGGAAGATCCCGCACTCTCCCTCACCCATGACCACGACACCGGCGAAATGGTGCTGTGGGGGCAGGGCGAAATGCACCTGCGCGTGGCCATTGAAAAGCTGGCCTCACGCTTTGGCGTGCATGCCCAGTCCAAGCCGCGGCGCATTGCCTACAAGGAAACGATCCGCAAGTCCGTGCAGATCAGGGGCCGTCACAAGAAGCAATCCGGCGGCCACGGCCAATATGGCGATGTGGTTGTGGAAATTTCCCCGCAGCCGCGTGGCACGGGCTTCGTGTTCACTGACACGATCACCGGCGGCGTGGTGCCCAAGCAATATATTCCTGCCGTTGAAGCCGGCGTGCGCGAATGGATGGGCCGGGGCCCGCTCGGTTTTCCGGTGGTGGATTTCTCGGTCAATCTCTCCGAGGGGTCCTATCACGATGTGGATTCTTCCGAGATGGCCTTCAAGACGGCAGCCCGTATCGCCATGAGCGAGGGCATGCCGCAATGTGGGCCTGTGCTGCTGGAACCCGTGCTGGCCGTGGACATTCATTGTCCGAACGAGGCAACGGCCCGCGTCAACCAGATCGTCACGGGTCACCGCGGGCAGTTGCTGGGCTTTGACGGTCGCGATGGCTGGACCGGCTGGGACACCGTGAAAGCCATGATGCCGGAAGCGGAGATTGCCTCGCTCATCATCGAGCTGCGCTCCGCCACGGCGGGCGTTGGCACCTTCGAAACGCGTTTTGACCACATGGCCGAACTCACGGGCCGCGCCGCCGATCTCGCCATTTCGGCGGCAAAACCGGCATGATGTGAAGGATAGCCCGCGCCGGCTGGCCCCGGCGCGGGTGCTTGCTTAGAGCAGCCGATGGTCAATGTGAATCATTGACCATCGATAAGCTGCTCGAAAATCAATAGTTTGGCGCAACTTTCCTCTCTCAAATCGTGCCGATTTGATCGTCCGTTGCGCTAGTTGAAGTCCGCGACCGACCATGAGACGTTCGAATGGCCGGAATCGATCACATCAATGGCCATGTCCACCTTGCGGTCGCCGTTCACGTCAACTTGTACGGTCCAACCCTGTTGCGTGGTGATCACGCGGACATCGCCTTGGCCCAACACACCATTGAAGGCATCGTCAACACTGATGGTGGAGGGAAGATTGAACATCACTCCATTAAGGTCGATAACGTCCTTTCCATCTTCAAACTGCTGGATTGTATCGCGCCCGGCGAGCGCCACGGTGCTGTCTTTGACGGAAGTGTAGTAGAAATAATCGGCAGAAGCATCTACCCCGCCACCGTTGAGGAAATCGGCCCCCAGGCCCCCGAAGATGAGATCCAGACCGTTGCCGGCGTTGATCTCGTCATTGCCAGCCCCGCCATAGATCACGTCCGTGCCACCCCCGGTGCTGATGTCATTGTTGGCCGCGTTGCCTACGACAATGTCATCACCCGCACCGGTGAGGACGACTTCAAATCCCTTGATCTTGTCTGTGCCCACCTCTGCACCGCTTGCCGTGGCGGCGGCAAGAACATGGCCGTTTTGGTAGTCAGCTGTGTTGGTGAATGCCTTCGTATCTAGATTAACATAGAGAGATGCTATGGCCATGTTGGCGAAATAAATGTCGCCAAAGGCCCTGCCATCCTTGCCGTCGGCGCCCGTGTTGCTGCCGCCATCCACTGTATCAATATTCAGGTCGTTGGATCCTGTGCCGATCGCCAGAAAGATGTCCACGCCGTCTCCCAGCTTGTAGCTGTCCTTCCCGGCTTCGTCGGCCACGCGTTCGTCGGTCTTGCCGCCGGTGAAGCTGTCGTCCCCCGAACCCATGCTGATGTAGGACAACGAGAGGAGAGTGCCCGTGTTGGTGAACTTGTCAGCGCCATCGCCCAGGCTGATATTAGAGGCAATTGTCCCGGAGTTGCTGACTACATCCGTGCCATCGCCCAAGGAGAGGGCACCGTTCAGATAGCCGCTGTTGGTGATAATGTCCTGGCCGTTTGACCCGGACACGTCGCCAGTGATCACGCCCTTGTTGGTGAGAGTGTGTTTTCCCGTGCCCAACAGGGTGATGGCAGAACCCGCACTTTCAATCTTTCCGGTGTTGGTGATGGTGAATGCGTCGGCACCACCGTTGATGCGCAAACCGAAAGTGCCGCCATCAATGTATCCGGCATTGGTGACATTGACGGCATGGCTTGCATAGACACCGGCAAAACCGCCATGCACTTGTCCTGTGGCCCCGACCGACAGCTTTGACGTGATGCCGCTCGAGGATGAGTTGTAGAAAATGCCGGTATCAACACTGGATGTGGAGACAATGCCGTCCACCTTCACGTCATAAAAGGTGTTCTGCAAATAAAGCGCTGAGCCCGGCGCATTGCGGATGAGGCCATCAGTGGTGACAAATATCTGCCCGGCCGTGTTGTTTGTCCGGATAACGCCCGAAAACACCTGGTTGAGTTCATTGAAGATGTCGCTCACGGTCATTCTCCCCTTCGGCGCGGAGGGCTGTTGCCCGGCGCCGGATTGCCTGCCCCTGCAACCAAGAGTCTTCTCACGTGATCCCCGGTTTGTCCAGCAGGTTGCAGGGCCATGCGCATGACGCAGTCTGCAATTTGCAGGCCGTTCATACTGGTTAACGTGATGATAAGGATTGGCTGCTGAAATCCCTGTGGAATTGGGGTCTTCATGCGCGCACTCATCGGTTGGCGTTTCATCATCGCCATCGCCTTGCCATTGCTTTTGGCATCGCTGGGCGTCATTTCGCTGACCACGGACTTGCTCAACAAGATCGCGGTTCACAGCGCCGAGACGCGCGAAAAATCAGCCCTCATCCTCGGTTTCCTCATCCTCGTCATGACCGGCATCGGCTTCGTCTGCTGGCGGCTGATTCAGACGCTTGCAGCAAGTGAAGAACTCGCGGTTCACAAGGCTTTGCATGATCCGCTCACGGGCCTGCCCAACCGTGCGGGGATGATCGACCACCTGGCCAATCTCTCCGCGGACGACAAGGCCGCCTATGCCATCGCCTATGCCGATCTCGACGGCTTCAAGGACGTGAATGACTCCTACGGCCACCATGTGGGCGACAGCCTTCTGCGCGCCGTGGCCGCAGGTCTATCAGCGCTGCTGCCCGAGGGTGCCAAGGTGTGCCGTGTCAGCGGCGATGAGTTTGTGACGGTTTTTTCGGGCCGGGATGCGACGCGCAAGGCCACCGACTTTGCCAGCCTGCTGCTTGGCTTCCTGTCGCGCCCCATCGAGATTGAGGGCCGCATTGTTTTTGTGGGCGCTTCCATCGGCATTGCGGCAGCGGATGGAACACCCACTGAAACACTGGAAATCCTCCGCCGCGCCGACATCGCCATGTACAAGGCCAAGGCCGACGGCAAGAACGGCTTCAAGCATTATGATCCGGCCATGGAAGCAGAACGCGCCGAGGCGCAATGCATCGCTTCCGAATTGTCGTCGGTGCTCAAGGCCCGGTCGCTCGACGTGGTGTTCCAGCCCGTCATCAACAGCCAGACCATGAAGGTGAGCGGCGTGGAAGCGCTCGCCCGCTGGCCCAAGACTTCCGCCCGCCATGTGACGCCCGACAAGTTTGTGACCATCGCTGAATCCGCCGGGCTGATTGATGAACTGGGCGAATTGGTGCTGGAGAAGGCCTGTGAGGCGGCCAAGGCCTGGCCGCAGCTGAGACTTGCCGTCAATATTTCGGCCGTCCAGCTGAACAACCCGCGCTTCGTGGCGCAGACGCTGGCCGTGCTCGACCGGCATGGCATTCCCACCCGGCAGGTTGAACTTGAAATCACCGAAACATCGCTGATCCGCGATGTGGAGCGCGCCAAGCAGGTGTTCAAGGAATTGCAGCGCCACGGCATCAAGATCGCGCTTGATGACTTCGGCACCGGTTTCTCCAGCATCGGCTATCTGCGCACCTTCCATTTCGATCGCATCAAGATCGACAAGTCCATTGTCGCCAAGGTGCTGTCGAGCCCTGCCGAATTGGCCATTGTCCAGGGCACCATGTTGGTGGCCCGCGGCCTTTGCAGCGGCCGTGACGGTGAAGGCGTGGAAAAGGACGAAGAGATTGCCGTGCTCCGGCTTGCCGGTTGCACCGAGCTTCAGGGCTTCCGCTTCTACAAGCCCATGGATGCCGCCACCGTGACAGCCCTGCTGAACGGGGCCTCTGCTGCAGGTGCGCGAAGCCCTGCGGAGCCTAATTCGAAGCTCCTCTCCTTCGCCTTGGCCACAAGGAAGTCGCCGGAACACGGTCACGCGCTTGGTTTCCTTGAGTTCCTCCGGATGGGTGAAGAAGGTTTCATACTCCGGCGTGTCGATGGGCAGGTCGATCTGCACAAGGTTCATGTCGGGTGCCACCAGATAATCGGCGAGGATGGCGATGCCCGCCCCTGCTCTGCACGGCGCGGCGCAACCCATAGGCATTGTTGACCCGCAAGGCCACAGGCCGTGCGGATCACCCTCCGGCCGTCCTGCCGTCTGCAGCATGGTGAGATTGCTGAGGTAACTGGCGGACGTGCCAAAGATCAGGATCTTGTGCTTGTCGAGGTCTTCCGGAGACTTGGGGATGCCAAACTTCTTCACATAATCGATGGAGGCGAAGATGTGATGGTGCACGGTGAACAGGCGGCGCTGGATGAGATCGGGCTGTGTCGAGAAGAGCGCCGCAGGCGAATGGCCACATCCGCTTGGCGCATGGAGGAGATCAGTTCCTCGTCTTCCAGGATCAACTGCACCTGGATGTCTGGATAAAGCTCCATGAATTCCTTGATGCGTGGCGTGAGGCAGATAGAGCCCAACCCCACCGTTGTCGTGATGCGCGAATTCTGCGACGAGCAGATTCCTTGAGATCCATCAGTCGCGTCTTCGCCGCCGCAGTTTGACGAACACGTCGTGGGCGGTGCGGTAGAGCATCTCGCCTGTTCGGTGAGAACGAGGGCCGCGGGCATGGCGGTGGAAGAGGGCCACGTTCGGAACTTCTTCAGCGCGCTGATCCTGGCGGCTCACCGCCGACTGCGAGAGGTTCAGTTCATGGCCCGCATGGGTGAAGCTCCCGGCATCGGCAACAGCATGAAAAATGCGGAGCTTGTCCCAGTCCATCACTTACTCCGCCGCCTGCTTGTGGCCTGCATCGAGCGCATGCAGGTAGCGTTCTGTCTCCAGGGCCGCCATGCAGCCCATGCCTGCTGCTGTGACAGCTTGCCGGTAAACATCGTCGGTCACGTCACCGGCGGCAAAAACGCCGGGCAGGTCCGTCTGGGTGGACCAGGGCTTGGTGATGAGATAGCCGCCGTTCTTGAAGGGCAACTGGCCCGTGAACAACTCCGTGGCCGGCTTGTGACCGATGGCAACAAACACGCCATCCACATCGAGCACCTGCGTGGCCCCGGTCTTGACGTTCTTCAGCCGCACAGATGTAACGCCGCGTGGCTCCTGCGTGCCAAGCACTTCATCAAGAGCCGTGTCCCAAATCACCTTGATCTTGGGATGGTTGAACAGCCGGTCCTGCAGGATGCGCTCGGCCCGGAAACTTTCGCGGCGGTGAACCACCGTCACTTCTGATGCAAAATTGGTGAGGAAGAGCGCTTCCTCCACGGCGGTGTTGCCGCCACCCACCACCAGGACCTTGCGATTGCGATAGAAGAACCCGTCACATGTGGCGCAGGCTGACACGCCAAAGCCCTTGAAGGCTTCTTCGCTCGGCAGGTTCAGCCATTTGGCCTGCGCCCCCGTGGCGATGATCAAGGCTTCGCAAGTGTATTCCGCGCCGCTGTCGCCCTTCAGCCATATGGGCTGTGCGGTGAGCTTCACCTCGGTGATCATGTCCCCGATGATTTCCGTGCCCATGTGTTCGGCCTGGGCCTTCATCTCCTCCATCAGCCAGGGGCCCTGGATCGCCTTGGAGAAGCCGGGATAGTTTTCCACGTCGGATGTGATGGTGAGCTGGCCACCCGGCTGGATGCCCTGGATGACGAGGGGCTTGAGCATGGCGCGGGCGGCATAAATGGCGGCCGTGTAACCGGCGGGGCCGGAACCCAGGATGATGACCCGGGCATGACGGGAAGGCATGGGAATCTCCGCAAACGGGACAGGAGCTATGAGGAATTAGCATACCTCATACGGGGCCACCCGCAAGGGGGGCAGAGCCGGGGCCCAGGGCTTTTCAACATAAACGGCGGATGAACGCCCCATTCAGGGCTGGTTCCGGGCCCGTGGTTCAAAACCCTCTGCAAGTTCAACGCTTCCCACTCCCCTGGAGAGAAACCATGAAGACCACCCGCCACATGATGATGACCGCCGCCCTGGCCGTCGCCTTCCTGTCGGCGGGGGCCTTTGCCCAAACGCCCGACCCTGCATCTTCAACCGTCCGTCACATGACGGTCATCGCCAAGACCTCTGATACCTCTTTCGCCTCTTAAAGGGGGCGGAAGCGGCGGGCGTGGACCGGCCCTAAACGCCCCCTCTGGGCCGGTCTGCCCCGCTGTTCTTCATTTCAACCCGGAACCACCGCCGTGAAAAACCTTGTGCTCAGCCTCATCATCCTGGCCGGTCTTGCGCCGCTTCCGGCCATGGCTGGTGTGAAGGTCTACAGCCAGCCCAAGCTGGAGGGCGTGCCGGTTTCCGCCTGCCTTGCGGGCTCGGGTGGCTGCGGCAAGGTGGCAGCCGATGCCTTCTGCCGCAAGGAAGGATTGGGCGAGTCCATTCTCTTCACGCGCCAGGCCGCCGCACAGACGCTTGTCATCGACAGCGGCAAGACCTGCGCGGGTGACACCTGCCAGGCCCTGACCCGGGTGAAATGCCTGCTGCCGCCGCAGCAGGCCGCGGGAACAAGCCCAGCCACAGCGGGTTGATGACCTGTCGCCACCTTCCGCGTCCGGCGCTCTCCCGTCACTCTTTTGACACGGACCCTTGCGAGTCAGCCCGGCGGTGCGGATAATTGCTCATTCGATTTGGGGGAACCTCGATGCGTTTCAAACATCTTTTCGCAGCGGCGGCCTTGGCCTTTTCCGCAACAGCGGTGTCACCCGCCATGGCGGCCAATTGCCCGGCGGAGGGCTTTGTCAAAAGTGCCGGCAGCGCCTTTGTGAGCGCGGCCAATTCCGGTTCTCCTCAGGCCTTTGTGAATGCCGCCTCGCGCTTCAGCGACCTGCGCGGCGTGGCCATGTTTGCGCTCGGCTATCACCGCAAGGAAATGCCCAAGGCGCTGGAGGCGGAATATGTGCGCCTCGCCCGCGACTTCATGGGCCGCAAGATGGCCAAATACGCGGGCCGCATCTCGGGCGCCAATCTCACGGTCACCACCTGTTCCGGCAACACCGTTACGGCTGTCACCTCCAGCGGCAACAAATTGGTGTTCCGCCTCTCCGGCGGCCCGGGCAGCTACCGGGTGCAGGATGTCAATGTCTCGTCCATCTGGCTGGCCGGCCAGATGCGCTCCACCTTTGCCGGGGTCATGAACCGCAACAATGGCGGCGTGCCGGCCCTGATGGCTTATCTGCGCCGCTGACTATCTGACCGCCACCACGAACAGCCGTGGGAAGGGAAATAGCAGCGTGCCGTCATCCATCAGGGGATAGTGCGGCGCGATAGCCTTCACATAGGCGGCGAGGAAGGCCTTGCGATCGGCCAGTCCCAAAGGATCAATGAAGGGCTTGAGCCCCGTTGAGGCGAACAGCTCGGCAATGGCCTGATGGCCCTTGAGCGGGTGGTGATAGGTGGTGCGCCAGACGTCGATCGCGCCTGCATGGTTGCGCAGCACCTGGGCATAGCCCTGGGCCGACAGGATCTGCGCCCGCGCCCCGTCTGCGCCCTTCAGCTTGCCTGCAAATTCCGGCCGCGCCGCCACCTTGCGCATGGAAAGATGACTGGGCTCGTTGAGATTGTCCGGCACCTGCAGGGCCAGCACCGCGCCGGGGCGAAGTGCATCCAGAATGCGGCGGATGATGACCACATGATCCGGCAGCCATTGGAACAGGGCATTGGCAAACACGAGATCAGCCTCCGGATGGGGCAGCCAATCCGCCACATCACCCACCGAGAAGGCAACACCCGGCAGAACGGCGCGCGCCTTCTCGATCATGGCGGGGGAGGAATCGAGGCCCGTGAGCATGGTCTGCGGAAAGGCCTGGCGCAGAAGGGCGGTGGAATTGCCGGGCCCGCAACCAATGTCATGGATGAGGCGGGGCGCGCGGGCGTGCAGATGGGCAATGAGATCAAGCGCCGGCCTCGCCCGCTCATCGGCGAAGGCAAGGTATTGTGTGGGGTTCCAGTCGGACATGCGGGGAGGTTACTGCAGCTCTTACTTTTGTGGGAGAGGGTGGCGTGGAACGCGCCGCGTGAGGGCTCATTGGCGCAATCCAAACGCCCTCATCCGCCCCTCATTGCATTCGGGGCACCTTCTCCCGCAAGCGGGAGAAGTGAAGTGATTTACGGGAGAAGGGGACGCGAGGCCCCGGGTGAGGGCTCTCGAACTGCCACTTTTCCCACCCCGGCCTTTCCACAGAATGGCCCCCGCCTCCGCTAGGGAACCCCAAATCCGGAACTCCCGCACATGCCCAAAAGAACTGACATCAAGTCCATCCTCATCATCGGGGCTGGGCCGATCATTATCGGCCAGGCCTGCGAATTCGACTACTCCGGCACCCAGGCCTGCAAGGCCCTGAAGGAGGAGGGCTACCGCGTCATTCTCGTCAATTCCAATCCGGCCACCATCATGACGGACCCGGAACTGGCCGACGCCACCTACATCGAGCCCATCACGCCGGAAGTGGTGGCCAAGATCATCGAGAAGGAGCGGCCCGACGCCATTCTCCCCACCATGGGCGGGCAGACGGCGCTCAACACCGCGCTCTCGCTGAACAAGATGGGCGTGCTCGAAAAGTTCAACGTGGAACTGATCGGCGCCAAGGCCGAGGCCATCGACAAGGCCGAGGACCGCGAGCGCTTCCGCGATGCCATGAGCAAGATCGGGCTGGAGTCCCCGCGCTCCATGCTGGCCAATGCTTCCGCCGCCAAGGACGAAGACAAGGCCGCCTATGCCAAAGGCCGCGCCGAGGCGGCAGACCCGGACGCCTTCGAGAAGAAGTGGGCCGAGGGCGAACCCGAACGCCAGAAGAAATACCGCGACCGCGCCATGGTGGAAGCCTTCGAGGCCATGCTGGCGATCGGCCTGCCCTGCATCATCCGCCCCTCCTTCACGCTGGGCGGCACGGGCGGCGGCATTGCCTATACCCGCGATGAGTTCTTCGACATTGTCGAGAAGGGCCTTGATGCCTCGCCCACCTCAGAAGTGCTGATCGAGGAGTCGGTGCTGGGCTGGAAGGAATATGAAATGGAAGTGGTCCGCGACAAGGCGGACAACTGCATCATCATTTGCTCAATCGAGAACATCGACCCCATGGGTGTGCACACGGGTGACTCGATCACCGTGGCCCCGGCGCTGACTCTGACCGACAAGGAATACCAGATCATGCGCAACGCCTCGATTGCGGTGCTGCGCGAGATCGGCATCGAGACGGGCGGATCGAACGTACAGTTCGCCGTGAACCCAAGAGATGGCCGCCTGGTGGTGATCGAGATGAACCCGCGCGTTTCGCGCTCGTCAGCACTCGCCTCCAAGGCCACCGGCTTCCCCATCGCCAAGGTGGCGGCCAAGCTGGCCATTGGCTACACGCTCGATGAACTGGCGAACGACATCACGGGTGGCGCAACGCCCGCGAGCTTCGAACCCACCATTGATTATGTGGTCACAAAGATCCCGCGTTTTGCCTTCGAGAAATTCCCCGGTGCCGAACCGCTGCTCACCACCGCCATGAAATCGGTGGGCGAAGTCATGGCCATTGGCCGCAGCTTCCAGGAAAGTTTCCAGAAGGCTTTGCGTGGCCTTGAGACCGGCCTCTCGGGTCTTGATGAAGTTGCCATTCCCGGCATTGGCGAAGGCGACGACAAGAACGCCATCAGGGCGGCGCTCGGCCAGCCCACACCGGACCGTCTCTTGAAGATCGCGCAGGCCTTCCGCCATGGCGCAACGGTGGAGCAGATCAACGCCTCCTGCCACTACGAGCCCTGGTTCCTGCGCCAGATCGAAGAGCTGGTGCGCATGGAAGAAGCCATCAAATCCAAGGGCTTGCCCAGGGATTCTGACAATCTGCGCAAACTCAAGGCCATGGGCTTTTCCGACAAGCGGTTGGGCAAGTTGGTGGGCCTCAGCGAGGCCAAGGTGGCCGCGCACCGCCGCAAGCTGAAGGTGCGCCCGGTGTTCAAGCGCATTGATACCTGCGCCGCCGAATTCGCCTCGCCCACCGCCTACATGTATTCGACCTACGAGACAGGCCTCGCCGCTGATGACGGCAACGAGGCCAAGGTTTCGGACAAGAAAAAGGTGATGATCCTGGGCGGCGGCCCCAACCGCATCGGCCAGGGCATCGAGTTCGATTACTGCTGCTGCCATGCCTGCTTCGCGCTGCATGACGCAGGCTATGAATCGATCATGGTCAACTGCAATCCCGAGACCGTCTCCACTGACTATGATACGTCGGACCGTCTCTACTTCGAGCCGCTCACGGCTGAAGACACGCTCGAGATCATCCACGCCGAACAGAGACGCGGCACGCTGCATGGCGTGATCGTGCAGTTCGGCGGGCAGACGCCGCTGAAGCTGGCCCATGCGCTGGAAGAGGCCGGTGTGCCCATTCTCGGCACCACGCCCGATGCCATCGACCTCGCCGAAGACCGCGACCGTTTCGCCAAGCTCATCAAGAAGCTGAAGCTGCGGCAACCGGAAAACGGCATTGCCCGGTCCGGCGCGGAGGCGAAGAAGATCGCCAAGAAGATCGGCTTCCCCGTGGTCATCCGCCCGTCCTATGTGCTGGGTGGCCGCGCCATGGAAATCGTGCGCGACGATGCCCAGCTGCAACGCTACATCACCGAGGCCGTTGTCGTGTCGGGTGACTCGCCCGTGCTCATCGACAGCTATCTCTCCAACGCCACCGAAGTGGACGTGGATGTGATCTGCGACGGCAAGGACGTGTTCATCGCCGGCGTGATGGAACACATCGAAGAGGCGGGCATCCATTCCGGTGATAGTGCCTGTTCACTGCCGCCCTATTCGCTGAAGCCCGCCGTCATTGCCGAGCTTGAGGCCCAGGCCAAAAAGCTTGCCATTGCCCTCAAGGTGGTGGGCCTGATGAACGTGCAGTTCGCGGTGAAGGACGATGTTGTCTATATCCTTGAAGTGAACCCGCGCGCCTCGCGCACTGTGCCCTTTGTCGCCAAGGTGATCGGCCAGCCCGTGGCCAAGATCGCCGCGCGCGTCATGGCGGGTGAGAAGCTGGAAGGCTTCAAGCTGAAGCAGAAGAAGTTGTCGCACGTCGCAGTGAAGGAAGCTGTCTTCCCCTTCAACCGCTTCCCGGGTGTCGATACGCTGCTCGGACCGGAAATGCGCTCGACGGGCGAAGTCATGGGCCTCGACAAGGGTTTCGACATGGCCTTCGCCAAGTCGCAGCTGGGGGCAGGGATGCGCATGCCGCTCGCCGGCACGGTGTTTGTGTCGGTCAAGGAGGCAGACCGCCCGCGCGTTCTCGCAGCCGTGAAGACGCTGAGTGATCTCGGCTTCACCATCAAGGCTACGGGCGGCAACCACGCCTTCTTTGAGGCCAAGGGCATTCCCACCGCCAAGATCAACAAGGTGCTGGAAGGCCGCCCCCATGTGGTGGACGCCATGAAGAACGGCGACATCCAGCTGGTGCTCAACACCACGGAAACCCGTTCGTCGGAATCCGATTCCAAATCCATCCGCCAGACCGCCGTGATGCAGAAAATTCCTTACTACACCACGCTGCCCGGCATCCTGAGCGCGGTGAAGGCCATTTCTGCGCAAAAGGCCGGTGCCATCACGGTGAAGCCGTTGCAGGACTATTTTTAACGAAGAGAGGACGAACGCACATGTCGAGTGACCCGCTCAAGACCACCACGCTGCCCCGCGCCAAACTCTCATTTCCGGCGGTCTGCTTCGGCACCTCCGGTCTGGGCGACATGCCCGACACCTACGGCTATTCGGTGGATGAAGACCGCGCCCATAAAACGCTGGAAGCAATCTTCAATGGACCGGCCGCCTTCCTCGACACCTCGCGCAACTATGGCCTCGGCCGCAGCGAGGCCCGCATCGGCAAGGCCATCAAGACCCGCGGCGGACTGCCCAAGGGCTTCGTGATTTCCTCCAAGCTCGACCGCAACATGGACACCGGCAAGTTTGACGGTGCACGGGCCCGTGAGTCGCTGGAGGAAAGCCTCAAGGCGCTCGGCGTCTCCTCCATTGATCTTCTGCACCTGCATGATCCGGAATATGCCTCCGACCTCAATGACATCATCAAGAAGGGCGGCGCGCTGGAGCAGCTGTTCCGCATGAAGGAAGAGGGCCTGTGCAAGGCCGTGGGGCTGGCTGCCGGCCGCACCGACATCATGATGCCGCTAATCCGCGACTGGCACTTCGACGCCATCATCAGCCACAACCGCTACACGCTGCTCAACCGCCATGCGCTCCCCATGTTCGATCTGGCGCGCCAGCGCGGCACCGCCATCATCAATGCGGCGCCCTATGCCAGTGGCATTCTCGCCAAGGGCGCGGCCAAGGCGCCGCTCTATGCCTATATGCCGGCGGATGACGACATCACCGCCCGCGCCAAAGCCATTGAGGCGGTCTGTGCCAAACATGGTGTGCCCATGGGGGCCGCGGCGCTGCAGTTTTCCCTGCGGTCGCCCTATGTGGCCTCCACCATTTGCGGTGTCACATCCGCCGCCCGTGTGCAGGAAACCATAAACTGGGCCAGCGTACAGATTCCCGACGGGCTCTGGGCCGAACTCGCCGCCATTCCCTTCGACATGGACGATCCCGAGGCGAAGCGTATTTACAAGCCGGCCTGACCCGGTGACGCCCTTGCGCAAAATGGCCCTCGCCCTGCTGGCCGCCATCATCGGCGCTGTGGCGGGCGGCATCTTGGGTGTGGGCGGAGGCCTGGCCTATACCATGCTGGCGGCCACCTCAGGCTTCGAGGGGTATTCCGGCTTTGTGGTGGCCTTCTGGATGCTGGGCGGCATTCTGCTGGGCCTGGTTGCAGGGCTGGTATGGGCCCTGCGCTGGGCCAAAGGGCGGTCCTGACCTTCCCAACCTTGCAAAATCGCGGGCGATGGGCCACATTAAGCTATACCCGGCGGGCCGAATGCCTTTGCGCCGGGTGTTTTCTTGTGAAGTTTGCCGCCAATTTTTCCCGGGTTTTCCGGGTTGGCGCATTCATGCCGGATGGACGTGACGACGATGGAAAAAGTGCCAATGACTGCCGATGGCTACAACGCCATGATCGACGAGGTGAAGCACCTCAAGGCGGTGGAACGCCCGCGCATTATCCGCGCCATTGAAGAGGCGCGCGCCCATGGCGACCTATCGGAAAATGCCGAATACCATGCCGCCAAGGAAGCCCAGGGTTGGAACGAGGCCCGTGTCGCCGAGCTTGAAGACAAGATCAGCCGCGCGGATGTGATCGACGTGTCCAAACTCTCGGGCGATACCGTGAAGTTCGGTGCCAAGGTCACGCTCATCGACGAGGACACCGAAGCCAAGGTCATGTACCAGATCGTCGGCGACACCGAAGCCGATGTGAAGAAGGGCCGCATCTCCATTTCCTCGCCCATGGCGCGCGCCCTGATCGGCAAGCGCAAGGGCGACAGCGTGGAAGTGGCCACACCGGGCGGCGGCAAGTCCTACGAAATCGACCGCGTCGCCTGGGGCTGAGCGCGCCATGGCCCTCCGCTTTTTCCTGGATGAAGCGGCCTTGAGGGCCGTCATCCTGGGGGTGGATGGAACGGCCCTCGACCTGCTGTCGGAAAAAGCCGCAACAACGGAAATCGTCACCAGTGTGCTGCTGGTGCCGCTGGTCGATGGCCTGTTGCATCAGGTGGATGAGGCCCGTGCCCGCCGGCTGCGCGAAGTACTGTCACGCGTCAAGGTGCTGGCGCTGCCGGTCATTGCCACACAAAGCCTGCCGCCGGGCGAGGCTGACCTGCGGGCGTGGATTGTCGCCCATGCCGAAGCGGCGGGTGCTGTCATTGTGCGGTTTGATTAGCGCCGCGTATTTTTTCTTTGATCTGCAAATCTGCAGTCCGCCATTTCCGCGAAAACGGGGATGACGAATTTCTTTGTCGTTCGGCGAAGATGGGTTCCGCTCTAAACCTTGAGCAGCCGCTTTGCCGCCCACAAAACAAGTCCGGCCATGAGGCCCCAGAAGGCAGCCCCCACGCCCGCCAGCGAGATGCCTGAGGCCGTCACAACAAATGTGACGAGCGCCGCCTCGATATCGCGGGCGTCCTTCGCCATGGCTGCAACACCGCCGAGAAGCGGGCCGAACAGCGCCAGACCCGCGATCGCCGTGACCAAATCCTTGGGCAGGTGCCCCAGCAGCGTCACGCACACACCGGCTCCAAGGCCGATGAGCAGATAGAGCGGCGCATAGAGATAGATCATCTTCCAGCGCTGCGTGGGATCAGGGTGGGCTTCCGGCGACGCCACCAGCGAGGCGGTGATTGCCGCGAGATTGAGGGCGTGGCTGCCGAAGGGGGCCGCAACAATGGAGCCCAGCGCCGTCGTCATGAGCGAGGCCCGGACCGGCGGCTCATAGCCCGAGGCGCGCAACACGGCGAAACCCGGCAGGTTCTGCGAGGCCATGGTAACGAGATAAAGCGGCAATCCGATGCCGAGCAGCGCCTGCACATTGAATGTGGGGGCGGTGAACACAAGCGGCGTTACCGCAAAACCATCGCCCACTGAAAGGCCGCCCGTGGCAAAGGCCATGACAAGCCCCGCCACCACCACCAGCGGCACGGCGAAGAGCGGCTTCCACAGGCGGAAGACAAAATAGAGAAGCGCGAGCGTGAGCACGGGCAGAGGCGAGGAGAGTGCCGCCGCCGGCACATTGAGCACATAGTGGAAGAGCACACCCGCCAGCATGGCGGAGGCGATGGCGGCGGGCATGGCTTCAATGGCGCGCTCCAGCGGACGCAGGAGCCCGGTGAGCAGCATCAATCCGCCCGCCATGATGAAAGCCCCCACCGCTTCGGCAAATTCATAGTGCCCGCCGCTGCTGGCCAGAAGTGCGGCCCCGGGTGTGGACCAGGCCACGATGATGGGCTTGCGTGTGAGCACCGCCAGCACCAACGACAGAAGCGCCATGCCGTAACACAATATGGCAGCGCCCGAGGCCTGCTCGGCGGGCCCCGCGCCCACCGCCCGGAGGCCTTCGATCACCACGAGGATGGTGGAGGAAAAACCAACGACAACTGCGGCCAGCGCCGCCGCCGCCAACGATGCCGTGAAGCCGCCCTGTGCGGGCGCAGGCGGTGCAGAAGCGGTCATGGCAGCGGCACCTCCGGCTCGTCTTTCGCCACATGCAGGATGAGCGAGGTTTTGACACTCTCGACATTGGGGGCCTTGGAGAGGGCACCGAGCACGAAGTTCTGGATGGATTGCAGATCGCGCGCCACGCATTTCAGCATATAGTCGGCACCACCGGAAATGGCATGGCATTCCCGCACGATGGGCCAGCCGCGCACCCGCCGCTCGAAATCCGCCATCTCGCTTTGCGCCTGGCTCTTCAGGCCCACCATGGCGAAAAGCTTGACACCATAGTCGAGCTTTTCGGCGTCCAACTGGGCCCGGTAGCCGCGGATGAAGCCGTCGGCCTCCAGCGCCTGCACCCGCCGCAAGGTGGGCGGTGGCGAAAGCCCCACGCGGGCGGCGAGTTCCACATTGGTGACGCGCCCATCGCGCTGCAATTCGCGCAGGATTTTCCAGTCGATGGTGTCGAGCTTGGCCATGGGCCGCTCTATAGCAATATTATTGCGCGGACAGAACGGCCAATGCCGCCTTAAACCGCCAGCGGAACGACATTGCTGGGCTGGGCCCCATGGCTGAACCGGTTCATCCACTCAAAAGCCGCCTGCTCTGGCAGGGGTGGAGAGAAGAGATAGCCCTGGCCGTAGGCGATGTTGAAGCTGCGCAGCACTTCCAACGTGGCCATGTCCTCAATGCCTTCTGCCACAATGTCTGTGCCCAGTTCGGCAGCCATGGCAGATGTGGCTCGGATCAGGGCTCGGCGGCGCTGGGCGTCGTCGTTTTCGCCGGAAAGGCCCGAGACGAAGCTGCGGTCGAGCTTGATGAGATCAACAGGGAAGCGCTGCAGGTGGCCGAGCGAGGAATAGCCCGTGCCGAAATCGTCCAGCGCCACGCGGGCACCGGCGGCGCGGATCGTCTCGAGCAGGCTTGCAACATCTTCACCCTGGCGGAACAAGGCCGTTTCAGTGATTTCAAACACCATGGAGCGGGCCACGGCGGGTTCGGCCCGCAGGCGGTTCACCAACTCGCCGATGAATTCCCGCGACATCTGCTTGGGCGAAAGATTGACGGCCACATAGGGTGGGCGGCCCTTGGCCGCATCCTGGGCGCGGCGGGTGGTGGCAAGGCCTTCGGCCACGCTCCACCGGGTAATCTCGTTGATCAGGCCCGTTTCTTCGGCCGCCTTGATGATTTCGGTGGGCGACATGAGGCCGTCATTGGGGCAGTTGAGCCGTAGCAGGGCCTCGGCCCCAACGGGCAGCAAGGTCTTCACGTCCACGATGGGCTGCAGATGGAAGCTGAAGCGGCTGTTGGCCAGGCCATCGCGGATCTTTTGCACGATCATGTCACGGCTGACGACCTTGGCGGTGAGGTCATAGGTATAACGTGTGGCGCAATTCTTGCCCGACTGCTTGGATTGATACATGGCGAGATCTGCAAGCCGCAGAATGTCATCCGTGCTGCTGCAGTCGGCAAAGCTGGCGATGCCGATGCTGGTGCCGACGACGGCGCTGGCCTCACCCAGGCGGATGGGATTTTCGAAGGTCTTGATGATGCGCTCGGCCACCACATTGGCATCATCCGGCAAGCGCAAGCCATGCAGCACGATGGCGAATTCGTCGCCGCCGAGGCGCGCCAGGAAGTCCTTGCGGGAGATCGCATGGCGCAACCGCCCGGCCGCCGCTTTCAGCAGCGTGTCACCGGCCTCATGGCCCAGCGTGTCGTTGACCGTCTTGAAATTGTCGAGGTCGATGAAGAGCAGCGCCGCGCCTTCGGTCTGGCCAGTGCGGGCGATGTCGGAAAGATGGTCAAACAGGCCCTGGCGGTTGGGCAGGCCGGTGAGATGGTCGGTCACCGCCTGGCGTCGCAACTCGGTCTGCGCCGCGCGCAGGCCGCTGATGTCGCTCAGCACGCAGAGCTTGGCCAGATTGTCGTTCTGCGAGTCCGGCACCACGGAGAGAAGCACGTCCTTCTGTGCGCCGAACTTGCAGGCCAGCACCAGCGGAATGTCGCGCAGCGGATTGCTGGCGGCAACGATGATGGCTTCCGTTTCCGCGAAGTCCTCAGGCGTCTGGCTGCGCAGGAAGCGCGACAGGGGCGCCCCGGCAATCTCCTCGCGGCGATAACCTGTCTCGTCCAGCCAGTGTCCGCTGGCCGTGAGGATGGTGCCCTTGGAATCAATGGAAAACATCAGGGCGGGCGTTTCGTTGTAAACATAGTCAAGCCGCCGCAGGGCTTCGGCATTGCGCCGGGCCTCTTCGCGCAACTTGTCCTGCATGGTGTTGAAGGCATCGATCACAACGCCCAGCTCGTCCCTTGTGGCATGTTCGACGCGCGCCGGTTGCCCTTCGGACTGGGTGCGCTGGATGGCCTTCAACAGGGCGTCAACCGGCTTGCCGACGATCTGCCGGAAGGAGAACCAGCTGGCCAGTGCCGCAACGGCAAGGCTGCCCACCAGCACAAGCCAGGTGAAGACGCGGAAGAGATGCGACCGCTCCTCAAGCTCTGCCAGATTGTATTTGATGTTGAGAGTGACACCATATTTCGAATGGATGGGAAACGTGGCGGGCGTGGCCGAGCCCGAGCCCAGACAGCCCACACGCGCCGGTGCCGCCGCGATGATTGATTTCATCTCGCTCGTCAGCGTGGCGCAGGCGATGGCAGGATCGGAGAGCAGCAGGGCCAGAACACTTTCCTGCTGGGGCCGTGTGGCAGAAGGCCCCAGCCTGTCGATGGCGCTGGCGGCGCGTGAGCCAATGTTTCCGACCCGTGTGATCACATCGCTCCGGTCATCGCGGAAAGTGAAGCTCTCAAGCAGGTTCAGCCCCGTCATGGAGGCGAAGAGAAAGACCGGCAACAGCAGGCGCAGAAAGCGGTTGAGCAACCGCTTCGTGCCCAGGCCATTGGGATTGGCAGGAACGGACGTCACGGCAATGGGATCCGGCCTGTTTCGGGATCAGTTGCCGGCTGCCACCTTGCCATCCGCCATCAGGCGTTCCAGCAAGGCGTCGGGACCGAAGGTGCTGGCAAAGACCACAAACTGGCTGCCATTGCGCGCCATGTAGAAATTGCCCATGACCATGTTTCCGGCTTCATCCATGAAGTTTGCGCAGAGCACATACTTGTCACCCATGATCATGAGCTTGGGATGCGCCTTGCCCGGATAGAGCTTGGTGATGTCGCCCGTCGACTGGTCGATGCTCAGCACCGCGCCGTCAACCAGGGTGGAATCAATATGGCTCTGCATGGCGGCCTGAAGGGCCACCATGTCGGCATCATTGACGCTGCCCGCGGAGGCGGGTGCCGCGGTGGCCAGCAGTGCGGCGAGTGCAAGAAAACGCCAGTGTTTCTTCATGTTGGGTCTCCCAGAAAAGTCCCCCGTATGGCGCCATCCTTGGCGGGCAATTGCTAACGGCGCTTTTCCGCGCGGCAGCATTCCCGAGTTGTTCTGAATGCTCTCCTAAAGGCCTGTGCTGCATTTGAACAAAAAGCCCGGCTCTTTGAGGGAGCCGGGCAGGGGGACAGGCGGGGGAGGTCTGTTTGCAGGGGACCGGGGGAGCCTGTTTGGGAGGAGAATGTTTTGGAACCGGGGCGCCTCAAGTCTGGCGAGGGGGCGGGTTGATCAGACGATCAGCGCCCCGGTTCCGGCACCTGCCCCGCCGTCCCGGCGGGCAGGCGAAGGGAATTCATTCGTCGGAGCAATCCTCGACCTTGCATTCCTCGACTTCGAGTTTGCCGAAGACCGGGAAGTCCATGTTTTTCGCCACAACGGTGATGTTGTGGGGGTTGGAGACCTTGTCGGCCGGGGCGATGGAGGCGATGGCTGTCGCGGCTGAACCGAGGACGGCCAGAATAAAGAGCGAGTAGCGGATCATCTTGCATCTCCCTTGTGGGATCGTGGTGTAAGCGTTGAACTTGGAAGTGAACCTAGGACTTCCAACAGGAACCAGCCCTGAATGTTCCGTTCATCTTCGGTTTATGTTGAGGACCAGCGGATTTTCCGTGATTGTGACAATAAACCCTGCTTTTCTAGGGGCTTAGAGGACATAACATGGCCAAGAACCTTGCCTTCCACAGCGCCGCCAAACTTGCCAGGGCGTTCAGGAAACGAAAAATTTCGCCGGTTGAAGTGGCCAAAGCCTGCCTCGCCCAGATGGAAGCGCACGAAAAGTCCGTGAACGCCATGGCCCTAGTGGACGCGAAGACGACATTGGCCATGGCCGCAGCAAGCGAGGCCCGCTGGAAACAGGGCGAACCGCTCTCGCCCATTGATGGCGTGCCCACGCTGATCAAGGACCTGCTGCTGGTGAAGGGCTGGCCCACCTTGCGCGGCTCCAAAACCGTGGAGCGCAACCAGGCATGGGATCAGGATGCGCCATCCGTGGCACGGCTCCGGGAGGCGGGCACGGTTTTCATGGGCCTGACCACCACGCCGGAATTCGGCTGGAAGGGGGTCACGGACTCGCCCCTCACCGGCATCACCCGCAACCCGTGGAACCTGGACCGCACGCCGGGCGGTTCGTCGGGCGGGGCTGCGGCCGGTCTTGTGGCGGGCTATGGTGCCCTCTCCATCGGCACCGATGGCGGCGGCTCGATCCGGGCATTCCCGCAAGCTTCAGTGGCGTCTTTGGTCTGAAGCCCAGTTTTTACCGGGTGCGGCCTTTCCGCCGTCTTCGGCACGCTGGCCCATGTAGGGCCCATGGCCCGCAGCGTGGCAGGGCAAGCCTGATGCTGGAACGTGATGGCGAAGCCCGATGTGCGGGATTGAATTTTCCCCGCCCCAGGATGACCGTGACTACAGCAAGGGTCTGGGCAAGGGGGTGAAGGTCGCGCGGCCTTTGCGCCTGCCATGTATGAAACAGACATTGCCCCCGACGTGGCAAAGGCCGTGCGGGCTGCAGTGGAGGCGCTCTCGGAGCGGGGTGCCCGGGTGACGGAAACCGCGCCCGGTTTTGGCCGATCCCGCCGCCACCTTCCGCACCCCTGTGGTGGGCGGGTGTGCGCGGCGCGCTGGGTGGTCTGCCGCCGGAAAAGAAGGCGCTGCTGGAACCGGCCCCCGCCGATGTGCTGGAGCAGTCCATGGCCATCACGGAGGAACTGCTGGCCGCCACCTCGACCGAACAAGGCTGGGCACACACATGAAGCGCTTCATGGAAAACTATGATGTGCTCGTCATGCCCAGCCTTCCCATCACCGCTTTCACCGCCGGGCAGTTGCAGCCGGGCAACGCCGATGCATTGGGCAAATGGGTGAACTGGACCCCCTTCTCCTATCCCTTCAATCTCACGCAACAGCCCGCTTGCAGCGTCAATTGCGGTTTTGACCGGGAGGGCCTGCCGATCGGATTGCAGATTGTGGGCCGCATGTTCGACGACCGCACGGTGCTGCGCGTGGCCGCCACGGTGGAGGAGGCTGTTGATCTGCTGGGCAAACACCCCAAGGGCTTTGCCTGAGTGCGTGTGGGAAGACCGTTGAGTGCCGCTTTTGGCTTCTTTGCAGCGCAGGGCACTGCTGCTAGTGTGACAAAATCAGGCGGACGGGCAAGCCCCGCGCCACGCAAGAGCAAGGGAGCGGCAAGATGAAGAAGATTTCTACGGCACTCGCCATCGCGGCGGCCACACTCGCTGTGACGGCACAGGGCTTCGGCCCATCCAGGCACGATGCGGCGGGCTTTGCCCATGGTTTCCTGCATCCCTTGAGCGGTGCCGACCACCTTCTGGCCATGATCGCCGTGGGTCTCTTTGCCGGCATCCTCGGTGGCCGCGCCCGGCGCTGGCTGGTGCTCATGAGCTTCATGGTGATGATCGCCGTGGGCGGTGCCATCGGCATGGCGGGCTATGATGTGCCCTTCACTGAAGTGATGATTGCCGCGTCGGTGCTGGCGCTGGGCGCTGCTGTTATTTCGAGTGGCAGGCACCCGTCTCCGTGGCCATGGCGCCGGTGGCTTTGCCGTGTTCCACGGCATTGCCCATGGTGCGGAAATGCCTTCAACATCTTCGGGTCTTGAATTCGCAACGGGCTTTGCTGCGGCCACCGGCCTGTTGCATGCTGCAGGTCTGGCACTGGGCCTTGTGGTGCAGCGCCTCGGTGTCAACCGCCGTGCCCTTCAGGTTGCAGGGCCGCGACAGCGGCTGCCGGTGTGGGCCTGCTCGCCGCCACGCGCTGAGCGCTAAAAGAGACCGATGAAATTTCTCGCCCGTCTCCGCACCGGCGCGGTGGATGTTCAGGACATTCCACCGCCTGTTGCGGGGCTAAAGCAAATTCTTGTGCGTATGACCGCCTGCGGTGCCCGCGGCACCGACCTGATGAAGGTCTATGATCCGGAGACACCAAAGCCTGTGCAATTGGGCCATGAGGTTGCGGGCCTTGTGACGGCGGTGGGGCAGGGGTTGACCGCTTTGCGGTTGGCCAACGCGTGGCCGTGGCGCATCACGCGCCTGATCCTGCCTCGCACTACACCCGACGCGGCAGCCCCACCCAGGACCCCCAGTTCAAGTCCAGCAACATATCGCCCGGCGGCTTCACCGAGATGATCCGCGTGCCTGAGTGCCTTGTGCCGGAAACCGTTGTGGCCATTCCGGACCATGTGCCCGACCTGCGCGCCGCCTTCATGGAGCCCTTGGCCTGCTGCCTGCGGGCGCTGGACCGCGTGCCCGTGCAACAGGGCGATACGGCTGTGATTGTGGGGGCAGGGGCCATCGGCCTATTGTTCGTGCCGCTCCTTGCCGCGCAAGGTGTTCATGTTGTGGCCTGTGATGCCCGGGAGGCGCGGCTTGCCGAGGCGTTGCGCTGGGGGGCGAAAGCCGCGGTGAAAGCCGGTGATGACAGTCTGGTGGCCGAGGTGAAGCACCTTTCGCAAGGGCGCGGTGCCGATGTGGTCATCCTCACCGTGACAACACCCGCCACCATGGCGCTGGCGCTCACGCTGCTGCGCGATGGTGGAACCTTCATTCCCTTTGGCGTGAAGCCGGGGCCGGCGATGCCTGTGGACCTGTGGAGCCTCTACCGCCGCGAGATCAGCCTTGTCACAAGCTACTCCGCCACGCCCGATGGCCTGTGCCGCGCCATGGATCTGCTGGCGGGCCCCGGCTTTGAACTGGAACGCACCATCAGCCACACCTTCTCCATCGATGAGGCGGGTGCAGGCTTTGCCCTGCTGCATGAGGCCAAGGCCTCCAAGGTGGTGATCACCGCCTGACCGGACGCAGTTTTGTTGCGATTTGAAACTGATGATTAATCGCCTGTTAACGCGCGCCCGTTGATGTCCGGCGTAGTGCGACCAATGCAAGTCGCGCGATTCGAGATGACAATGAACGCCTTCAGGACACTTGCCCTTGGCCTTTCAGTTTTCAGCTTTGCCTTTTCAACGCCAGCAACTTCCGGCGATGGAGGCAAGGCCCCCTGCACGGCGCAGGCATCGGCAGATGTGAAGATCGTGCCCACGGCAGATCTGCCCTGTGACGTGACCATGGGACCGGCCCTGCTGCTTTCCTTTGGTGTCTTGGGAGGCGGCGGTGACTCCGTAACCTTCGGCGGCCTGACGGCTGATGCCTTCCTGCCCCTGGGCAACCAGTTTGCCCTGCAACTGGACGGTGACGTGGCCCTGGGCAAGAATGATTTCAGCTTTGCCCACACGGCGGCACACGCACTCTATCGCGATGGTGGTGCGCTGTCCCTCGGGCTCTACGGCGACTGGG
>JAXMCS010000006.1:0-125603 GCA_046349175.1 Hyphomicrobiales bacterium
GGCGCACGCTTTGAAACGGCGGAAGGCGAGCGCCTGCCGCTGACGCTGCATGGGGCTGCCGATTCCCGGCCCATCACCTACACGCTGCCCGTTGCCTCGGCGCAGGTGAAGTCAGCGGTGCTTCTCGCCGCCCTCAACACGCCGGGGGTGACGACGGTGATCGAGCCCGTGGCCACCCGCGACCACACGGAGCGCATGCTCAAGGCCTTTGGCGCGAAAATCGCGGTGGCGGAGAAGGAAGGCGCCCGGGTGATCACGCTGGAGGGCCGCCATGAACTTGCGGCCCAGGCCATTGATGTGCCGGGCGATCCCTCGTCAGCAGCTTTCCCCATGGTAGCAGCACTTGTCACCGAGGGTTCGGAGATCGTGATCGAGAACATCATGCTCAACCCCACGCGCACCGGACTGTTCGTGACGCTGGAGGAAATGGGGGCCAGCATCGCCTATGAAAACCGCCGCCAGGCGGGCGGCGAAGACGTGGCGGACATCCGGGTGAAATCCTCGCGGCTGCGCGGTGTGCGGGTGCCGCCCGGGCGTGCGCCCTCGATGATCGATGAATATCCCATCCTCTCCATCGCCGCCTCTTTCGCCGAGGGCACCACCCGCATGGAGGGGCTGGAAGAGCTGCGCGTGAAGGAATCAGACCGGCTCGCCGCCGTGGAACGCGGGCTTCAGGCCAATGGCGTGATGACGCAATCCGGCCATGACTGGCTGGAGGTGCATGGCGGCGGAGCGCCCGGCGGCGGCATCGTCACCACCCACATGGACCACCGCATTGCCATGAGCTTCCTGGTGATGGGACTTGCCTCGCGCATTCACACGCGCATCGATGACTCACGCTTTATCGCCACCTCCTTCCCCGGCTTTGCCGATCTGTTGAACGGCATGGGGGCGCGGATCGAGGCGGCATGATCATCGCGGTTGATGGCCCCTCGGCGGCGGGCAAAGGCACATTGGCGCGCGGCCTCGCCAAGGCGCTGGGCTACCACTTTCTCGACACGGGATCGCTTTACCGGGCGGTGGGCTTTCTGATGTTGCGCGATGGCCGGGCGCTGGATGATGAGCAGGCGGCGGCCGCGCTGGCAGCGGCACTTGACCTTGCGGCCATTCCCGATGGCGCCCTGCGGAGCGAAGCCGTGGCGGCGGCGGCCTCCAAGGTTTCGGCCCTTCCCAAGGTGCGGGTGGCGCTTCTGCAGTTCCAGCGGGAGTTTGCGGCCCGCAAGCCCGGTGCCGTGCTCGATGGCCGCGACATCGGCACGGTGGTCTGCCCCGGGGCCGATCTCAAGTTCTTCGTGTCGGCCTCGCCGCAGGTGCGGGCCCAGCGGCGCTTTGACGAGCTGAAGGCGCTGGGGCAGGATGTTCAGTATACGGATGTTTATGACGACATCCGGGCCCGCGACGGGCGCGATGCCGCGCGCGCCACGGCCCCACTCAAGCCCGCCGATGACGCCATCCTGATCGACACCTCGGACCTGACGGCGGAGGAGGTGTTGAAGGCGGTTCTGGCGGTGGTGCGGGAGCAAACGGGGGCCTGACGGGGCCCGGTTCTTCGGCCTTGCCCTGGCTGCCATCCTCCCCTATATGCCCGCCATCTCGAGGCCGGAGAAATCCGGGTCAACCGGGGTTGCAGAGAATGCGGCCCCAAACTGTTTTGGATCAGGTCTGTTGCGTGAGCCTCGAAGCGCTGCCGTCCTCCCGGAACGCCCCTAACCCAGACCTGCCGGCCCATTGGTGTGGCTGAGGCCCCCGAAAGATTTTCGGCCCGCAGGTGAAGCACTTCCGACATCACTGATCATCGGCCTGCTTCGCAAGGATACTCGAACTATGGCAAAATCTGCCGTTTCCATGAACCCCACCCGTGACGACTTCATGAGCCTCCTCGAGGAGAGCTATTCCGACCGCCCCGTTGGCGAAGGCCAGGTGGTCAAGGGCAAGGTTCTTGGCATTGAAAAGGACAACGTCATCATCGACGTGGGCCTGAAGACCGAAGGCCGCGTGGCCCTCAAGGAGTTCTCCCAGCCCGGCAAAGAGGTTTCCCTGAAGCCCGGCGACACTGTTGAAGTCTATCTCGAGCGCATCGAAAACGCCCTCGGCGAAGCCGTCCTGTCGCGTGACAAGGCCCGCCGCGAGGAAGCCTGGACGCGCCTTGAAGAAATGTCCACCAAGGGCGAGCGCGTCGATGGCGTGATCTTCGGCCGCGTCAAGGGCGGCTTCACCGTTGACCTTGGCGGTGCCGTGGCCTTCCTGCCCGGCTCGCAGGTTGACGTGCGCCCGATCCGCGACGTGGGCCCGCTCATGCATGTGGCCCAGCCCTTCCAGATCCTCAAGATGGACCGCCGCCGTGGCAACATCGTTGTGTCGCGCCGCGCCATCATGGAAGAGACCCGCGCCGAGCAGCGCTCCGAACTCGTCCAGAACCTCGCCGAAGGCCAGGTGGTGGATGGCGTGGTCAAGAACATCACCGATTACGGTGCGTTCGTTGACCTGGGCGGCATCGACGGCCTGCTGCACGTCACCGACATCGCCTGGAAGCGCGTCAACCATCCGTCGGATGTGCTGACCGTGGGCCAGACCGTGAAGGTGCAGATCGTCCGCATCAACCCCGAGACGCAGCGCATCTCGCTGGGCATGAAGCAGCTCGACAAGGATCCGTGGGATATCGTCATCGAGAAGTACTCGGTGGGCACCAAGGTCAAGGGCAAGGTCACCAACATCACCGACTACGGTGCCTTCGTGGAACTGGAAGACGGCATCGAAGGCCTGGTCCATGTTTCGGAAATGTCGTGGACCAAGAAGAACGTGCACCCCGGCAAGATCCTCTCCACCTCGGAAGAGGTCGATGTGCAGGTGCTCGAGATCGACGCTGCCAAGCGCCGCATCTCGCTCGGCCTCAAGCAGGTGCAGCAGAATCCGTGGGAAAGCTTCAACGCCCGCCATCCGAAGGGATCGGTTGTGGAAGGCGAAGTGAAGAACATGACGGAGTTCGGCCTGTTCGTCGGCCTGGACGGCGATGTGGACGGCATGGTCCATCTCTCCGACCTCGACTGGAAGCGCCCCGGCGAAGAAGCGATCAAGGACTACAAGAAGGGCGACAAGGTCCAGGCTGTGGTTCTCGACGTGGACCGCGAGAAGGAACGCATCTCGCTCGGCATCAAGCAGCTGGGCGGCGACCCGATCAAGACCGCGGGCCCGATCAAGAAGGGCGACAAGGTCACCTGCGAAGTGATGAAGGTGGAAGACGGCGGCCTGGAAGTGAAGATCGCCGGCACCGACCTCACGGCATACGCCAAGCGCGCCGACCTGGCCCGCGACCGTGGCGAACAGCGCCCCGAGCGCTTTGCCGTGGGCGAGAAGTTCGACGCCCTCATCACCCTGTTCGACGCCAAGACCCGCAAGGTCAACGTCTCGATCAAGGCGCTGGAAATCGCCGACGAGCGTGAAGCCGTGGCGCAGTATGGCTCGTCCGACTCGGGCGCCTCGCTGGGCGACATCCTGCAGGCCGCGATGAAGAAGAAGGAAGGCAACGAATAAGCCTTTCACCGGCAAAAGCCGATTTGCGAATCAGGGCCGGGGTGAGATGATCACCCCGGCCTTAATGTTAACATATTCCTATTTCAAGAAAGTGCCATGAGCCAAGACCTTGTGCATGTGCTGAACCACCTGAGCCTGACAAAAAGCCGGAGGCGCTGGCGCTGGATTGCCATTCTGGCGCTTGTGGCGCTGGCCATCGCCTGCCTTTCCGCGCTGGGCGGGGACAGCCCCAGGGGTCCGCATGTGGCGCGGCTTGAGGTGTCGGGCATGATCACCGGCGACGACAAGCAGTTGCAGCTGATCCGTGACCTTGCCGCCGAGGACAATGTGAAGGCCCTGGTGGTGCGCATCGACAGCCCCGGCGGCACCACGGTGGGCTCGGAAGCGCTTTATGATGAATTGCGCAAGTTCGGGGCCAAGAAGCCCGTGGTGGCCGTGATGGACTCCATTGCCGCATCGGGCGGCTACATCACGGCGCTGGCGGCAGACCGTATCTATGCCCGCGGCAACACGATCACCGGGTCAATTGGCGTCATCTTCACCTATCCGGAATTCTCGCAACTGCTGGGCACGGTGGGCGTGAAGATGGAGGAAGTGAAATCGGGTGAGCTGAAGGCCGAGCCCTCCGGCTTCAAACCCACACCGGAAAAGGCCCGCGAGGTGATGCAGGCCATGGTGATGGACGGCTTTGCCTGGTTCAAGGGATTGGCTGGTGGAGCGGCGCAAGCTGGATGCCGCCACGGTGGACCGGCTGGCCGATGGACGGGTCTATTCCGGACGGCAGGCGCTGGCGGAAAAGCTGATCGACGCGCTGGGCACCGAAGAAGACGCGCGGCCCTGGCTGGCCAGCGAGAAGAAGATTGATGCCGCACTCAAGACCATCACGCGGGAGCCACCCGCCGACAAGGACCGGCCGCGCTTCAACATCTCGCTCGGACGGGCGGCGCTGGACTGGCTGGGCGCGCAACTGGGCCTGAGCGGGCTTGGCGCAGCGGCAGACCGCCAGAAGCTTGACGGTTTGCTTGTGCTTTGGCACCCTGCACAATAATGGGAACTGCGCCGCTTCGAGGCCACACATGATCAAGTCCGAACTCGTCCAGAAAATCGCCGACAAGAGCCCGCATCTCTATCACCGGGACGTGGAGCGCATCGTCAACCGCATCCTCGACGAGGTGATTGCCGCCATGCGCGACGGCTCGCGGGTGGAACTGCGGGGATTTGGCGCCTTCTCGGTGAAATCCCGCGAGGGGCGGCTCGGCCGCAACCCGCGCACCGGCGAAAGCGTTGACGTGACGCCCAAGCGCGTACCCTTCTTCAAGACCGGCAAGGAATTGCGGGTGCGCATGAACGACAAGGTGTAAGCCACCTTGCGCCGCATTCTCCGCTGGGTGGTTGGAACGCCGCTCGCCATTCTGGTCGTGTCCTTTGCCGTGGCCAACCGGCGCTGGGTGACGCTGTCGCTTGATCCCTTCTCCCAGGATGCGCCCTTCGCGGCGATTGATATGCCACTGTGGCTTCTCCTCTTTGTGGGGGTGTTCATCGGCATTCTGGTGGGCTGGGGCGCAGCCTGGCTGGCCCATGGGAAATGGCGGCGCGCGGCCCGCGACCAGCGGGCTGAAGCGGCCAAGCTGCAGCAGGAACTGGCTGAGCTGCGCAAGGGGCAACAGCCTGCAACGACCCAAGACTTGACGGCCTATCCCGGAAGTTTCCTGTGAAGTGGATTGATGCGGAGGCGGTGGCCAAGGCGGCCCCGCACGAGGATGTCATTGAAGCGCTGCGCAAGGGCTTCTGCGAGGCGATCACCGCGCCGGTGCGGCACCACCATGCCACGGGGCCTGCTACAACCCTGCTGCTGATGCCTGCCTGGTCCAAGGACTGGACCGGCCTCAAAACGCTGACACTCAAATCCGACAATGACGCCTTGGGGCTTCCCGCCATCCAGGCGGTTTACACGCTCATCGACAATGCCACAGGCACGCCCGTCGTGATGATGGATGCGACCGAACTGACACGGCGGCGCACGGCGGGCACCTCCGCACTCGCCGCAGATTATCTGGCGCGGCCCGATGCCGGAACACTGGTGCTGTTTGGCGCGGGGTCGCTGGCCCCGCATTTCGCGCTGGCCCATGCGGCTGTCAGACCCATCAAGACGGTGCTGATCGTCAACCGCACCCGGGCCAGGGCGGAACAGGCGGCGGCGGAAATTGCGGCGCTGGGCTTTGCGGCGCGGGCGGCGGAAGCGGAAGAAGCGGTCAAGCAGGCTGACATCATTTCCTGCATGACGAGTTCGGTGGCCCCACTCTTCAAAGGCGCATGGCTGAGGCCCGGCACTCATATCGATCTTGTGGGCGCCTATACGCCGAAGATGCGGGAAACCGATGCCGAGGCGGTGGCACGGTCCGAGGTCTATGTCGATACCCATGAGGTGGCACGGGCCGAGGCCGGCGATCTCATTCAGGCGGAAGCCGAGGGCAAATTCTCTTTCGACTGTGTAAAGGGCGATCTGGCGGAGCTGTGCGGCGGCAAGGTGAAGGGCCGCGGCGGCGCCTCCGAGATCACGCTGTTCAAGTCCTGCGGGGCAGCGCTGGAAGACCTGGTGGCGGCGGAATTGGTGTACCGGAAGAGCGCTTAAACTTTGACTTCCCTCCCCCTTGTGGGGAGGGATAAAGGGAGGGGGGTCGCGCGGCTGGCTCAGCAGCTATGAGCAGCAGGTGCGGTACTTTCAAACCCCCACCCCGGCCCTCCCCACAAGGGGGAGGGGGAAGCAAGAGATGATGCCGTCCAACCCCATTTGTGTTGCCCTCGACACGCCTGATACCAGCAAGGCCAAAGCACTGGCCCGTGCCGTGAAGCCCCATGTGGGCATGATGAAGATCGGCATGGAGTTCTTCTATGCCAATGGACGGCCCGGATATGAGGCCGTGGCGGCAGAGGGCGTGCCCATCTTCCTTGATCTCAAGTTGCACGACATTCCCAACACGGTGGCGCAGGGGCTCTCGTCGCTGCTCGGCCTTTCACCCGCACCCCTGATCATGAACGTCCATGCCTCCGGTGGCTTCGACATGATGAAGGCCGCCAAGGATGCAGTGGGGGACCGCGTGAAGCTGATCGGCGTCACCATTCTCACGTCACTCTCCAACGAGAACATCTGGGCCGCTGGCCTTGATGGCCGCAAGACCGATGAACATGCGCTCAACCTGGCAAGGCTTGCCCATCAGGCGGGGCTCGATGGCGTGGTTTGCTCGCCCCATGATCTGGCGGCGATCCGCAAGGCCCTGCCGCGCGACTTCCTGACGGTTGTTCCGGGCATCCGCCCTGCCGATGTGACGGCCCATGACCAGAAGCGCGTGGCCACACCGGAGGCAGCCCTTGCCGCCGGGGCCGACATTCTGGTGATCGGCCGGGCCATTACCGGAGCGGCCGACCCTGCGGCGGCGGCCCGGGCGATTGCGGAAAGCCTGACGTGACGACACTTGTGAAAATCTGTGGGCTTTCCACGCCCGAGACCCTGGACGTGGCGCTGGAGGCGGGGGCCGATTTTGTGGGGCTGGTGTTCTACCCCAAGTCGCCGCGCAATGTGCTGTTGAAGCAGGCGGCAGGGCTGGCCCAGCAGCTGCGGGCCCACCCGGAAAGCCGGGCCCGTCTTGTCGCGCTGGTGGTGGATGCCGAGGATGGCCTGCTCACGGACATTGCCGCTGCCGTAAGGCCTGACCTTTTCCAATTGCATGGGGCGGAAACGCCGGAGCGGCTGGCGCGCATCAAGCCGCTCACCGGCAGTCCTGCCTACAAGGCGCTCAGGGTGCGGACGCCAGCCGATTTGGCCAAGGCAAAGGCCTATGCCTCACCCTTCATCCTCTATGATGCGCTGGCGCCTGAGGGAGCCCTGCCCGGCGGCAATGGGCTTTCCTTCGATTGGACTATTTTGAAGGATGCGGCCCGGCCCTTCATGCTGGCGGGCGGGTTGACGCCGGACAATGTCGAAGAGGCGATCCGGGTGACCGGGGCGGCCATGGTCGATGTCTCGTCAGGGGTTGAATCCGCCCCCGGAATCAAAGACCCGGCCCGCATCCGGAAATTCATTGAGGCCGTAAAGGCCTCAGGCTAGAGCATTCCCCCATGAGCGTCATGAACCACACCCCTCCCAATTCCTTCCGCACCGGGCCTGATGAAAAGGGCCTTTTTGGCATTTACGGCGGGCGCTTTGTCGCCGAGACGCTGATGCCGCTCATTCTGGAGCTTGAGCAGGCCTACAAGGATGCCAAGGCGGACCCCTCCTTCCAGGCCGAGTTGAACCATCTGCTCACGCATTTCGTGGGCCGGCCTTCGCCGCTCTATTACGCAGAGCGCCTGACCGAGCATCTGGGCGGGGCCAAGATCTATTTCAAGCGCGAAGACCTGAACCACACGGGGGCCCACAAGATCAACAATGTGCTGGGGCAGATCCTGCTGGCGCGGCGCATGGGCAAGACCCGCATCATCGCCGAAACGGGAGCGGGCCAGCACGGCGTGGCCACGGCCACGGCCTGTGCGCGCTTCGGCCTGAAATGCATCGTCTATATGGGCGAGGTTGATATCGAGCGGCAGAAGCCGAACGTTTTCCGCATGAAGCTGCTGGGCGCCGAAGTGGTGCCGGCGCTTTCCGGCTCGCGCACATTGAAGGACGCGCTCAACGAGGCGCTGCGCGACTGGGTGGCCAATGTGGAAGACACCTTCTACTGCATCGGCACGGTGGCGGGGCCGCACCCCTATCCCGAGATGGTGCGCGACTTCCAATGCGTGATCGGTGACGAAACCAAAAAGCAGATGCTGGCCCAGGAAGGCCGCCTGCCCAACTCCCTGGTGGCAGCGATCGGCGGCGGCTCCAATGCCATGGGCCTGTTCCATCCCTTCCTTGATGACACGGATGTGGACATTATCGGCGTGGAAGCGGCGGGGCTTGGTCTCAAGACCAAGACGAAACATGCCGCCTCCATTACCGGCGGCAAGCCCGGTGTGCTGCATGGCAACCGCACCTATCTGCTGATGGATGACGATGGCCAGATCATTGAGGGCCATTCCATTTCGGCGGGGCTCGACTATCCCGGCATCGGCCCGGAACATGCCTGGCTCAACGACATCGGCCGGGTGAAATATGTGAGCGCCACGGACAAGGAAGCGCTCGACGCCTTCCAGCTGTGCTCGAAGCTTGAGGGCATCATTCCAGCGCTGGAACCTTCCCACGCCATTGCCCATGCCATGAAGATTGCGCCCAAGCTGCCGAAGGACCACCTGATGGTGATCAACATGTCAGGCCGTGGCGACAAGGACATTTTCACGGTGGCGGATGTGTTGGGCGTCAAGATTTGACCGGTGAACTACGCTGTATTACAGTGCATTTCAAAGGAACATGCCATGGCCACGACCCCTTTTTCCCTGCGGCTGGATGCCGAGACAAAAAAACGCCTGGATAAGAACGCCAAGGCCCGCAAGCGGCCGGCCAGTTTTGTGGTGCAGGAGGCGCTGAACCACTATCTTGACGCGCAAGATCATTTCCGCGCCGAAATGGAGCAGGCGCTGGCTGAGGCCGACAAGGGCGTCTTCATTTCAAGCGAAGCCATGCATCGCTGGATGGCGTCGTGGGATACGGACAATGAACAGCCCGCTCCGGAGCCTGATATCTTCCCGGGCGGCCGCAAGGCATGAGGCTGGTCTATCTGCCGGAGGCGCGGCGTGATGCGGCATGGTGGCGTCTGTATTACCGGCGCACTTTCCCGCAGGGGCGCGGTGGGGCTTACCGCCACCTGCTGACGGTGGAGAAGAATTTGCGGGAAAATCCGCTTTTGGGAGTGGAACTGGAGAATTTGCCATTGCGCAGACTCACCATTCCGAACACACCCTTTGCCCTGATATACCGGGTAAAAATGGACACGATAGAGATTTTGCGCCTGTATGACATGCGCCAGCAAGGTTCGACAGGATTTCAAGAAGATTGAGAATGAGCACACGCATCGATGCCAAATTCGCCGCCCTGAAGGAAGAAGGTCGCGCCGCACTGGTAACCTTCATCACGGCGGGTGACCCCGACTACAAGACCTCGCTGAAGATCATCCAGGGCCTGCCCAAGGCCGGCGCTGACGTGATTGAATTCGGCATGCCCTTCACCGACCCCATGGCAGATGGCCCAGCCATTCAGGCGGGCGGGCTTCGCGCGCTGAAGGCTGGCGCGACCATGAAGACGACGCTGTCGCTTCTGAAGGACTTCCGCAAGAGCGACAACACCACCCCCGTGGTGCTGATGGGCTACTACAATCCCATCTATGTCTATGGCGTTGAAAAGTTCCTGGCGGATGCCAAGAAGGCGGGGGCCGATGGCCTGATCGTCGTTGATCTGCCGCCGGAAGAGGATGACGAGCTGTGCCTGCCCGCCATGAATGAAGGTCTCAACTTCATCCGCCTCACCACACCCACCACCGATGATGCGCGCGCGCCTGCGGTGTTCAAGAACACATCGGGCTTTGTCTATTATGTCTCCGTGCTCGGCATCACCGGCACCAAGGCCCCCGACCTCAAGAGCGTGAAGGCCAATGTGAAGCGCCTGAAGAAGCACACGAAACTTCCCATCTGCGTGGGCTTTGGCGTGAAGACGGCGGAGCAGGCCCGCACCATTGCCGAAACGGCGGATGGCGTTGTGGTAGGCTCGGCGCTTGTTTCGGCCGTGGCGGATTCGCTCACAAAGGCGGGCAAGGCCACACCCAAGACAGCCGGTGCCGTGCACGCGCTGGTCAAAAAGATCGCGAAAGGCGTGAGAGGCTAAGACATGAACTGGATCCGCAATTTCGTCCGCCCGAAAATCCGCTCGCTGCTGGGCCAGAAGCGCGACACGCCGGAGAACATGTGGATCAAGGATCCCGAGTCGGGCCAGATGGTGTTCTACCGCGACCTGGAAGCCAACCAGTTTGTCTTTCCCGGCTCCAACCACCACCACCGCATGCCCGCCGAGGCGCGCATGAAGGCCATCTTCGATGGCGAGAGCTTCGAGAAGATTGCCTTCCCCACGGTGAGCGTGGACCCGCTCAAGTTCCGCGACGAGCGCAAATATGCCGACCGGCTGAAGGAAGCCAAGGCCAAGGCGGAAGCGGAGGATTCAATCCGCGCCGGTTTCGGCAAGGTGGATGGCACGGATATGGTTGTGATGGTGCAGGACATGGGCTTCATCGGCGGGTCGCTCGGCATGGCGGCCGGTGAGGCGATCATCGCGTCCATGCGCATGGCGGTGCAGAAGAAGTGCCCCTGCGTGATCTTTGTTGCCTCCGGCGGGGCCCGCATGCAGGAGGGCATTCTCTCGCTGATGCAGTTGCCGCGCACGACCATCGCCGTGCAGGAATTGCGGGCAGCGCGGCTCCCCTACATCGTGGTGTTGACCAATCCGACCACGGGTGGCGTGACCGCCTCCTATGCCATGCTGGGTGACGTGCACCTGGCCGAACCCAATGCGCTCATCGGTTTTGCCGGGCAGCGGGTGATCGAACAGACCATCCGCGAAAAGCTGCCGCCGGGCTTCCAGCGCTCGGAATATCTGAAGGACCACGGCATGGTGGACATGGTGGTGCACCGCCACGAGATGAAGGCCACCATTGGCCGCATTGCCCGCATCCTGATGCGGGCGCCAGCGCCTTTGACCCAGAAGGCCCTTGTGCCGGCGTAAGGCATGGCCATCAGTGACGCCATCCTGACGCGGCTCCTGTCGCTTCATCCCAAGATCATTGACCTGTCGCTGGACCGGATGCAGCGCATTCTCACGCGGCTGGGAAACCCCGAGCGCCGGCTGCCGCCCGTCATCCATGTGGCGGGCACCAATGGCAAAGGTTCCACTGTGGCTTTCTGCCGGGCGATGATCGAAGCAGCGGGGCTGACGGCCCATGCCTATACCTCGCCGCATCTGGTGAAGTTCCACGAGCGCATCCGGCTGGGCCGCGACCTCATCTCGGAGGCGGACCTCAGCGCCCTGCTGGAGGAATGCGAAGCGGCAAATGATGGCGCGCCCATCACGTTTTTCGAGATCACCACGGCGGCGGCCTTCCTGGCTTTCTCCCGCACGCCGGCGGACTATCTCATTCTCGAAGTCGGGTTGGGCGGACGGCTTGACGCCACCAATGTGATCGAGAGGCCGGCGGCCACCGCCATCACTTCGATCGGCCCCGACCACCAGCAATATCTGGGCGAGACACTGGCGCTCATCGCCGGGGAGAAGGCGGGCATATTGAAGCGCGGCGTGCCCGGCGTGATTGGCCGCATGCCCGAGGAAGCCCGGGCTGCCATTGAAGACGTGGCAGCGCGTGTGCAGGCGCCGCTGACCATTGCCGGGCAGGACTGGGACGTGTTCGAACAGCATGGCCGCATGGTGTTTCAGGATGGCGCGGGGCTTCTGGATCTGCCGCTGCCCGGCCTGAAAGGACCGCACCAGATCTCCAATGCCGGAAGTGCCGTGGCGCTGATGCGGGCGCTGAATGATCCGCGGATCGACGAAGACGCCATCGCCAGGGGCCTGCAACAGGCAGCATGGCCCGCCCGGCTGCAGCGGCTGAAGGGCGGGGCGCTGTCGGCCCTGTTGCCGCCGGGCTCAGAGCTGTGGCTTGACGGTGGGCACAATGCCGATGCGGGTGTTGTGATTGCCGAGGCCATGGCCGCCATGGCGCGCCAGGATGGCCAGCCGCTCACCCTCGTCTGGGGCATGCTCAACACCAAGGATGCGGCAGAGTTTTTCCGGCCGCTGGCGCCGCTGGCCCGGCAGGTGATCAGTCTCACCATTCCCAACGAACAGAACGCCATTGCGGCCGACGATCTGGCAGCAACAGCCCGCAGGCTGGGGTGCGCGGCCACACCCGCCCGCTCTGTGGAGGACGCTGTTCAAAAGGCGGCACAGGCTGGCCATGGACGGGTTCTGATCTGTGGCTCGCTTTATCTCGCAGGCCACGTGCTGGCCGCCGAAGACGGCACGGAAATGTCTGCCGTGAGCGGTGTGGCGCGGCGCTGAAACTGCGCCTGCAAGTGCACAACGGGAAGGATTCACGCGCGGAATCGAAGCGACTATACCCGGCATGCGGTGTGTGAGCCGTGATTCGCGTAAATGTTGGGCGGAGGGCGTTCTTGTCACTTGAGGGCGGCTGGGAAGTCGTGACGTGCAGAGGCACGCCGTGGCCATATGCGCCGTGGCCATGTGCGACATGGCAGGATGCGCCCCTGCATGCCGCCACGCCGGCGCTTGACTTCGCCTCGCTTGCAGCCCGGACCTTCGCGCTCAAGACAGGGGTTGCCGATATTCTGGTGTCGCCGCAGGCCATGGCCGGGATCGCGCTGTTCGTGAGCGCCGTGATGCTGGGGGCGGGGCTTGCCGGATTTGCCACATTCAAGATGCGGCAACGGCTGCAGGCACAGCGCCAGCGCGTGGCCGACCTTGAACTTCTGCTCAATGAGGCGGAAGCCTCGCTGCTGTCGGAGCCGCAGGTGCTGGTGCTGTGGCGGGGCGATGCGCCGCATCCCGAACGGCTGATCAACAACATCAAGGGCACGGCCAAGCTGCCGGACGGCGAGCAGGCGCTGCTCAACTTTCCAGGCTGGCTGGAGCGCGATTCCGCCGCGGCCATTGCGAGTGCCCTTGCGGTGCTCAAAGGCCAGGGCAAGGCCTTCAACATCGGCATCAAGACGCTGGGCGGGGAATTGCTGGAAGCCGACGGGCGGGCGGCGGGCGGGCTGGCCTCGCTGCGCATCCGGCCCCTGGTGGGCGACCGGCGGCAGAATACGGAACTTGCCTTTGATGCGGCCAAGCTGGGCAAGCAGGTGGAGCGGCTTTCGGCCATTCTCGATGCGGCCCCCTTCCCTGTGTGGATCAACGGCAAGGAAGGTGGCCTGGCCTGGGCCAACCAATCCTATGTGGCAAGTGTGGAAGCGCCCAATCTGGATGCGGCCCAGCGCCTGCCGGGACTGGCCCGGGCCAATGCCCTGGATGCCTCGCGCGCCAATCCGGACAAGCGGCTGGTGGGACGCATACACATGGTGGAGCAAGGGGCACGGCGCGCCTACAACATCCACGAGATGGACATTGATGGCGGCACGGCGGGCTTTGCCATTGATGTGACGGAGCTTGAGGCGGCGGAGAAGGAACTGGAACGCCATATCAGGGCCCATACGTCGACGCTCGACAAGCTTGATACCGCCATTGCCATTTTCGGGCCGGACCAGCGCCTGCGCTTCTTCAACCAGGCCTATGTGAACCTGTGGGGGCTGGACCCCAAATGGCTGGAAGGCCAGCCGCTTGACGGGGAAATCCTCGACCGGTTGAGGGCCCAGCGCCTCTTACCGGAACAGGCCAATTACCGGGAATGGAAGGCCAAGCAGCTTTCCGCCTATACCACCCTCGAGGTGCGGCAAAGCCCGTGGTATCTGCCAGACGGGCGCTCGCTGATGGTGATCTGCGAACAGCATCCTTTCGGCGGTGTCACCTATCTCTTCGAGAACCTGACCAAGGAACACCAGCTGGAAAGCCAGGTGAACGAGCTGTTCGAGACGCAGCGCGAAACTCTGGACAATCTGGCGGAGTCGGTGGCGCTGTTCGGTTCTGATGGCCGCCTGCGCCTGTGCAACCCCGCCTTCAACCGGTTGTGGGCCTTTGCCGCCAGCGACAAGCCACATGTGGATGAACTGGCGCGCCGCCCCGACCTGGAGGAGGATGGGCGCAAGGGCTGGAGCGACATCCGCTTTGCCATCACCGGGCTTGAGGGCCAGCGCCGCGTGGCGGAGGGCCAGCTGAGCCATGATGGCGCGGTGCTGCGCTTCCGCGCCGTGCCGCTGCCCGATGGCAATGCACTGCTGACTTTCAGCGACATTTCCGATGCGGCACGGGCCGAGCAGGCGCTGCGTGACCGGGCCGAGGCGCTTGAGGCGGCGGACCGCCTGAAGACCACCTTCCTCTCCAATGTCTCCTATGAAATCCGCACGCCGCTCACCAGTGTCTCGGGCTTCGCGGAAGCGCTGGAGGCGGGCATTGCCGGGCCGCTTTCGCCCAAGCAGCGCGAATATATTCTCGATATCAGGCGGTCGGCTGGCGACCTCACCTCGATCATCGATGCGATCATTGATCTCTCGGCCATTGACGCAGGCGCCATGGATCTGAAACTGGCCGCGACCGATGTGACCACGCTTCTGGAAAATGCCACGCAGCGGGTGTTGCCGGCGCTGGAACGGCGCAACCAGTCCATCGCCATCGAGGTGGCGGCCAATGTGCCCGACATCAAATGTGATGCGGCGCGGCTGGAACAGGTGCTGGGGCATCTCCTCTCCAACGCCATCGGCTTTTCGCCGCCGGGGGCGCAGATCACCATGGGGGCGAGGCGGGCCAAGGACGTGGTGCAGATCTGGGTTGCCGACACGGGGCGCGGCATGGACCAGGAATTCCAGAGCAAGGCATTCGAGCGCTTCCAGGCCAAGCCTTCACCGGGCAGCCACAGGGGCGCGGGGCTTGGCCTTTCACTGGTGAAGAGCTTCACGGAACTGCATGGCGGCAAGGTGTCGCTTGTGTCGAAGCTTGATCACGGCACCACGGTGGTGTGCACGCTGCCCATCGACGGGCCCATCCGCAAATCCGCCGGCAAGGCCGCATAAGACCACCCCCATGACAGGCCCCACCCAAACCTTCACCAGCCGCCAGCCCGCGGACACGGAAGCCCTGGCCCGCCGGCTTTCACTGTGGGCGCGGCCCGGCTTTCTCATTCTTCTGTCGGGCGATCTGGGCAGCGGCAAATCCACCTTTGCCCGGGCCTTCATCCGGGCGCTGGCGGAAGGCCAGCCCGACTTCGATGTGCCGAGCCCCACCTTCACGCTGGTGCAGAGCTATGACGACACGCGGCTGCCGGTGTTCCATGCCGATCTCTACCGGCTGAAGAGCGGGGCGGAAGCGGAAGAGCTGGGCCTTGGCGAGCTGTTGGCGCAGGGCTGCGGCCTTGTGGAATGGCCGGAGCTTCTGCCCGAGGGCCTGACGGCGGATGTGCTCAGCCTGTCTTTCTCTGGCGGCGGTGACACACGGGGGATCGCAATCGCGGCCAGCGGGGCCTGGGTGAAGGCGCTCGCCCGCGATGCCGAGATCGAAGCCTTTCTGGCACCTGCGCCCATCCGGCATTTTCTGGAAGGCGATGCCTCGGCGCGGCGCTATGAATGGCTGGAGAGCGGCGATGGCAGCCGTCCCATTCTGATGGACATGCCGGACCGGCCGGACGGCCCGCCCGTGAAGGACGGCAAGCCCTATAGCGCCATTGCCCATCTGGCGGAGGGATTGCCCGCCGTTGTGGCGATCAACAGCGAACTGGTGCAGCGCGGCTTCAGCGCGCCCCGGCTGCTGCGCTTCGACCTGGCCCGGGGGCTCGCCGTGATCGAGAACCTGGGAGCGCGCGTCTATGGCAAGATGCTTCTGGCGGGCGAGGACATGACAGCTCCCATGCTGGCCGCAGCCGACGTGCTGGCCGCCCTGCACCGGCAGGCGTGGCCTGCCACAGTGCCTGCAGGTGATGGCGTATCGCACCGGCTGTCGCCCTATGATGAGGAGGCCCTGTTGATCGAGGCTGACCTCCTGCCCTCATGGTTTTATCCCTATAGCACCGGCAAGGCGGCACCGCGCAGCCTGAATGAGAGTTTTGCCGCTGTGTGGAAGAGGCTCATTCCGCAGGTGGTGCCGGAGAAGCCGGTCTGGGTGTTGCGCGACTATCATTCCCCCAACCTGATCTGGATTCCGGAGCGGGAGGGCGTGCGGCGGGTGGGCCTGATCGACACGCAAGATGCAGTGCTGGGCCATGCCGCCTATGACTTGATGAGCATGACGCAGGATGCCCGCGTGGACATTCCGGCCGCCCTCGCCGCGCGAACAGTCGCCCATTATCTGGCATTGCGCGCTGAAGAGAGGGATTTCAACAAGGACAATCTCCTCGCTGCCTATGCCATACTCGGGGCGCAGCGGGCGACGAAAATCCTCGGCATTTTCGCCAGGCTGTCCAAGCGCGATGGCAAGCATGGCTACCTCCGCCACATGCCGCGGGTGTCGCGGGCGCTGGGCGAGAACCTGGCCCACCCTGCCCTTGCGCCCCTGAAGGCCTGGTATGCGGAGCATCTGCCGCAGGCCCTGGCGGTGAAAGCATGAGCGGCAAGAACAATCATGGCCACACCGCCATGGTGCTGGCGGCGGGATTTGGCACGCGCATGCGGCCTCTCACGCTGACTGTGCCCAAGCCGCTGATTGCCGTGGCCGGGCAGCCGCTCATTGCCCATGGCTTTGACCGGCTGCGCGAGGCCCATGTGGCCAAGGCCGTGGTGAACGGACATTATCTGGCGGAGCAGATCTTTGCCTGGTGCGCACAACAGCGTGTCCCTCACACAGTGATTTCGGATGAGCGCGACGCCATCCTCGACACGGGCGGCGGCATTGCCCGGGCCCTGCCGCTTTTGGGGAATGAGCCCTTCTTCGTGCTGAACAGCGACAGTTTCTGGATCGACGATGGGCTGCCCGCCCTGGAGCGTCTGCGTGCCGCGTGGCGTGACGACGCCATGGATTGCCTGCTGTTGCTCTGTGATCCTGCCCAGACCACGGGTTATGACGGGCATGGTGATTTCGCCATCGCCGATAATGGAACCTTGAGCCGCGCCAAGGCGGCGCCGGGGCGCAAGGCCTATGCCTATATCGGTGGCTATCTGGTGCACCCCCGGCTTTTTGCCGGAGCCCCGGCGGGTGCCTTTTCCATGAATGTGCTGTGGGACCGGGCGATTGCCCAAGGGCGGCTCTCCGGCCTTGCCCATGACGGGCATTGGCTTCATGTTGGGACACCGGAGGCCATTGCCGAAGCGGAGGCGTGGCTCGGGCAGAAGGCGTGAATGGCTGAGACCCAGACACTGTGGACGAGCGGCGGGCCCCTTGGCCCCAGCCTCGCCACAGCCGTGCTGCACGGGGTTTTCGCGCAATGCTTTGCCGGCATTCCCCTGGCGCGCTGGACCATTCTGGTGCCGACGCGGCGCGCGGCGCGCATTCTCGAAGCGGAACTGACGCGCCAGTCCGGGCAGGCGGCGCTCCTCCTGCCGCGCATCCGGCCCATTGGCGACGTGGATGAAGATGTGCTGGCGGCGGCCTTGCCGGATGTGGCGCTGCCCGATGTGATCAGCCCGGCGACGCTTCTCTTCCTGCTCATCGACATTGTGCGCCATTGGTCCGCCGCCAATCCGCAGCTGACGCTGGCGGCGGAGGTGGCGCAGTCGTCCACACAGGCCTTCGGGCTGGCGCAATCGCTGCAGGATTTTTTCGAGCAGCTGGCGACGGAAGACATTGAACCGGGCTGGGTGCCGAAGCTGGGCAAGCTGGACCTCGCCGCGCACCGAAATGCCATCATCTCGCTGTTTGGCCTCGTGCAGGAAGAACTGCCGCGGCGCTTGCAGGCCCTGGGGCTGGTGACTCCTGCACAGCGGCGCAACACGGCGCTGCATCTGGAAGCGCAGCGCATGGCAGCACAGCATGGCATGGGCCCGGTGATTGCAGCGGGCTCCACCGGCACGAACCCGGCAGCGCGGGCCCTGCTCAAGGCCATTGCGGCACATCCCCTGGGGGCGGTGGTGCTGCCCGGCCTTGACCTTGCCATGGATGACGCCACCTGGGAGGCCGTTGGCGACACCCACCCCCAGGCGGCGCTCAAGACGCTGCTTGCCGCACTCGGCGTGGCACGGCCACAGGTGGCTGAACTTTCGCCCATGGGGACCCGGGCGCAGTTTCTGCAGGCGGCCTTGCGGCCCGCCGAAACATCGGAGGAGTGGCGCAGTGACACCCGCCTTCAGGCGCTTGATCTTGCAGCCGTGCGCGAAGGGATGACGCTTGTGGAAGCTGCCGACCGGCACATGGAAGCGCGCGCCATTGCGGTGGCCATGCGGGAGGTGCTGGAACAGCCCCTCGCAAGGGTGGCGCTTGTGACGCCGGACCGCGACCTGGCCCAGGCGGTGCGCCACGAGCTGCGGCGCTGGCAGGTGGAGCTTGATGATTCCGGCGGTGATCCGCTGGCCCGCTTTGGCCGGGCCCGGCTGCTGATGCGGGTGATTGCCCATGTGGCGGAAGGGTTTTCGCCGCAGAGCCTCGCGGCGCTCATTGCCGATCCCGCGCTCACCTTCGGTCTTGCGCCAGACGAGGCGCGGGCTGCTGCCATCCGCTTTGAGGTGACGGCACTGCGCCAGGACCTGCCGCCGCAATCGCCCTCCGCCATCACCACAAGTTTTGCGCTGGCCCAGACCCGGCTGCGGGAGGACCGCCATGCGCCGCGCCTGCTGCGCAAGAAGGATGAAGCTTTCTGGGCCCTGCCGCAGCGCTTTGCGCATCTCCTTGCCGGAGCCCTGATGCCGCTCGAGGCCCCTGCTTCTGCGCCCCTGCAAGACCATCTGGCGGCCCTTGTGACCTGCCTCGACACGCTGGCCCCGCCCGCTGAACATCCTTCGCCAGAGGATGCTGCGCTGGAGGCGCTGCTGCAGGGGCTCGCCGCTGATGCGCAACATCACCCCGTGGGCAGCCTCAATGATGCGCTGCCGGTGCTGGCCTGGGCCCTGGCCAAGGAAACCCTGCGCGCGCCGCTTGATGCGGGCACCCGCGCCTCGGTCTATGGCCTTGCGGAAGCGCGCGGTCAGTGCCGACCTGATCATTCTGGAGGCGGCCTCCAATGAAGCGGTGTGGCCCCGCCGCAACGACTCCGGCCCATGGTTCAACCGGGCCATGCGCGAGCATGGGACTGGCCCAGCCGGAGCGCGACATTGGCGTGACTGACCCATGACTTTGCCCAGCTGGCCTCGGGGCCACGCGTGATGGTGACGTGGTCGGCGTCGGCTCCGCGCCTGCCACGCCTTCGCGCTTCATCCAGCGTTTGCGGGCGCTCTTCTCCCTGCGTGGCATCGCAGCTGCAAGATCAGCTTGATCCGCGTCTGCCGCAGCTTGCGGCGGCGGCGATGCGGGAGCGACTGAGCAACTGTGGCCATGCCCTTGCCACGGCCCCAGCCCGAGCTCCGGCCTCGTACCTTCTCTGTCACCGCCATCGAGAAGCTGGTGCGTGACCCTTATGCCATTTATGCGCGGCGCATTCTCGGGCTTAGCGATCCCGTTGCCATCGCCTTGGTGCGGCCCCGAGCCCCGGCTGCGCGGCAGCCTGTTTTCATGATGCACTGGCCCGCTGGATGGAGGCGCAGACAGCCGGGGCGCCAGCCACGCTGGAGCTTTTGCTGGCGGAAGGGGCTAAGGTTTTTGCCGGTTACATGGCCACCCCCGAAGTGCGGCAATTCTGGTGGCCGCGTTTCAAGCGCATGGCCCATGCCTTTGTCGAAGAAGACGCGACACTCAGGGCCGACGTGGCGGCAACGCTGGTGGAGCGGGATGGAGCCGTGCCGTTTGAGGTGGCAAGCCAGGCCCACGTGCTGACAGCACGGGCCGACCGCATTGACGTGACGGCAACGCGCAAGGTGCGCTTCATCGACTACAAGGGATCGCAGGCGCCGTCTGGTCGGCAGATCGGGGCGGGGCTTTCACCGCAGCTGACGCTGGAGGCGGCGATCCTTCTGCAAGGGGCCTTTGCCCATGCCGCGCTGCCCCAGGCGGTGGATGACCTCATCTACATTCTTGTGTCGGGCGGGCGCACACCGGTTGAGATCAAGCCGGTGAGCCGCATGCTGGACAATGACAAGGCCAAACTGTCGATTGACGAACTTGTGCCCCGGCATTTCGACGGGGTGAAGCGCCTGCTTGCGGCCTATCAGGAAGCCGGGCAGCCCTATGTGCCGCGGGCCCGCATGTTCAAGGAGGATGACGCCTCCGACTATGACCATCTCTCGCGTTACGCCGAATGGTCGAAGGGGGCGTGATGGCGGAAAGCAAGACATTCACGCGCACCACCGAGCAATTGCGGGCCTCGGACCCGGCGCATTCGGCCTGGGTGATGGCGAATGCAGGCTCCGGCAAGACCTATGTGCTGGTGGACCGGGTGGTGCGGCTGCTGCTGGCGGGCACGGCGCCTGCCGCCATTCTCTGCCTCACCTTCACCAAGGCGGCGGCGGCGGAAATGGCGGAACGCCTGTCCGGTCTCCTGGCCGGATGGATCAGTCTTGATGATGCGGCCTTGCGCCAGGAACTGGCCGCCCTTGGCGAGACGGAGATGACGCCGGCGCGGCTCGCACGGGCACGGCGGCTGTTTGCGCTGGCCATTGAAACGCCGGGTGGCCTCAAGATCCAGACCATCCATGCCTTTTGCGAAAAGCTGCTGCAGCTCTTTCCGGCGGAATCGGGGATTGCGCCCGGCTTTGCCGTGCTGGACGACACGGCCCGCAAGGACCTTCTGAAAAAGGCTTATGAAACGGCGCTGCGCGAGGCGGCGGAGGCCGGGGAGGCTTCCCTTGCGCTCATCGACGATGGCAGCATCGCCAGCGGTGACCGCATCGACGAACTGGCCAAGGCCTTCTTTGACGGCAAGGCGGTGTTCCGGGCCGCACTTGATGCCGGGCTGGCGCTGGATGATCTCGACGGGGCGCTGCGGCAGGCCCTGGGCTGTGGCAGCACGGCAAGCCTTGAGGGAGAGGTGCTGGCCCTTGACCGCGCTGCCTATGCGCTTCACGGGCAGGCGCTGGCGGCAGCACCTGACCACTACAAGCGCAACATCGGGCTCATGCTGCGCGAGATCGCAGCGGCCGGGGACGTCGCGCAAACCCACGCAGCGCTGACAGCGCTCTATTTCACCGCGAAGGGCGAGGCGCGCAAGGGAGGCCTGTATTCAACAAAGACACAGGAGAGCCTGCCCGCCACCGCGGCTTTTCTGGATGCCGAGCAGGCACGCACGGACAGCTTGTTTCAGTCCCATGCCAAGGCGCAAAAGATTGATGCCACCATCGCGCTTCTCCAATTGTTGCGGCGGGTGTGGCGGAATTTCAGCGCGCTCAAGTCGCAGCATGCGGCCTATGATTTCGACGACCTGATCCAGCGCACGGCAGAGCTTCTGAACGGCGCGCAGGCGGCGCAATGGGTGCTCTACAAGCTGGATGGCGGACTTTCGCATATTCTCGTGGACGAAGCGCAAGACACCAACCCGGTGCAGTGGCAGATCGTGAAGGCGCTGGCCGGGGAGTTTTTCGCCGGTGAAGGGGTGGAGGGGCGGAGTGGCCGCTCGATCTTCGCCGTCGGTGACATCAAGCAGTCGATCTATTCCTTCCAGGGTGCAGATACGGCAGCCTTTGTGGCGGCGCGGGAGCATTTTACCGCGCAGCTTGCCCCCTTCGGCGGGCTGGAACGGGTGGACCTCAAAATCTCCTATCGCACCCTGCCCGCCATTTTGAAGATGGTCGATGTGGTGTTTGCGAAGGGCAACCCAGCGGCAGAGGGACTGCTGGCCGATGGCTCGGACCGGGGCCATGAATCGCACCGCGGCCACTCGGAAAGGGCGCGAGGCACCTTTGAGATCTGGCCGCTCTTCACCAGGGACGAGGTGGAGGATGACGATGGCTGGAAGGCCCCGGTGGACCGGCCGCCGGAGAACCATCCGCGCCTCAAACTGGCCAAGCATGTGGCCTCCACCATCAAGGGCTGGATCGGGCGGCGCAAGCACCCCTCCAAGCCGCGGGCCATTGAAGCGGGGGACATTCTCATTCTCCTGCAATCGCGCAATGCGCTGTTTGATGCGCTGCTCGCCGAATTGCGGCAGGCCGGGATCGCGGTGGCCGGGGCTGACCGGCTGACGCTGCAGGACAATATCGCGGTCAAGGACATTCTGGCGCTGATGCAGTTCTGTCTTGTGCCGGAGGATGATCTGGCGCTGGCCTGCGTTTTGAAAAGCCCGCTTGTCTCTCCCGCACTGACGGATGAAGACCTGCTGGCCTTTGCCCCCAACCGCAGGGGATCGCTTTGGGAGGCCCTGGTGGGGCATGGTGGTTACGCAGCGCAAGTGGAAACACTGGCGGCAGACATTGTGGCGATCGGCCGGGAGGGGCCGCATGGTTTCATTCTGCGCGTGCTGAACCGGGCGCGGGCCGCCATGGCGGCGCGGCTTGGCGAAGAGGCGCTGGATGCCAGCAACATGCTGGTGGATGTGGCGCTCGACTTCGAGCGGCAGCAGGGACCATCGCCTGCCGCCTTTCTGCATGATTTCCAGGGGCGCAGCGAGGACGTGAAGCGCGAGTTGTCGCGGCCCGATGGCCAGCTGCGCATCATGACCGTGCATGGGGCCAAGGGGCTGGAGGCCGACATCGTGATCCTGCCCGATGCCGCAGACCTGCCGGGACGGCAAGGTGGCAGCGGCATTTTCGCCATCCCGGGCGGCGGCAATCTTCCGCCGCTTCTGCCCCTCTACAACGTGCCCACGGCCATTGCCGTGGCCGATGAGAAGGGGTGGAAGGATGCAGACAAGGAGCTGGCCCAGAAGGAACGCCAGCGGCTGCTCTATGTGGCCATGACGCGGGCCAAGGATGCGCTTTATGTGGGCGGCATCCAGGGTGGCAAGGGCGTGAGCGACGACTGCTGGTACGCGCTGATTGAAAAGGCCTTCGCAGGAGAGGCGGCACACATGTTGCGGCCGGTTGAGGGTGGCATCCGCCGCCATGGCGACGACCCGGAAGACTGGGCCGGCGGGCCTGCGGCGGCGGAGCAGAGGCAGGCGGGTGTGACCGCCCTGCCGGACTTTCTGCGGCAGGCCGTGCCAGCCACGGTGAGCGACAGGGCCGCCAGTGTCACAAGGCTTGCGGCCCGCACAGGCACAGTCATGGACCGGCAGGCGGCGCTGCGCGGCCTGGCGGTGCACAGGTTCTTCGAACTGGCGCGGCCCGGCGATGCCGCGGGCCAGGCCGCCGTGGCGGCGCGGCTGAAGCTTGAACCTTCCGTGGCGGCGGCGCTCTCCGCCCTGCTCAATGATCCGGCCCATGCCCCATGGTTTGGCCCCGAAGCCATGGCCGAGGCTGCGATTGCCGGGGCGGTCGCAGGCATCGGCCCCGTTCTGGGCAAGCTCGACCGGCTGGCCGTGACGCCAGACACGGTGGCGGTGCTCGACTTCAAGAGCGGGCTGCGGAACGGCGAGACGTTTGCCGCCTATACGCGGCAGATGGCGCTTTATGCAGAGCTTCTTGGCCTCGCCCACCCCGGCAGGACCGTCAAGGCTGCCCTGCTCTGGACGCGGGACGGGAGGCTCGACGTGCTGGAAAGCTCTGATCTCGCCGAGGCCCTCACGCAAATGCGAAGGGAACAGGTGGGTCAGCCCGCTTGACCAGAGGCCCGGCGCTCACTACCTCTGGGGCACGAAACGATTTGGAGATTCCCCTCATGGCCACCAGCAAAGTCACCGATGCCTCTTTCGAGGCTGATGTCATCAAGTCCGCCACGCCTGTGGTTGTGGATTTCTGGGCGGAATGGTGCGGCCCCTGCAAGATGATCGGCCCGTCGCTGGAAGAGATTTCGGCCTCGCTCGGCAGCAAGGTCAAGATCGTGAAGCTGAACGTCGATGAAAACCCGCAGTCCGCCGCCAAGTATGGCGTGCGCGGCATTCCCACCCTCATGGTGTTCAAGGGCGGCCAACTGGCCTCCACCAAGGTGGGTGCTGCCCCCAAGGGCCAGCTGCAAAGCTGGATCGAACAGTCGATCTGATTTCATTTTTCTGCCCGAATGCAAAACGCCCCGGTGATGAGCCGGGGCGTTTCTCGTTGGGCGGGGAGCGTGTCCTGAAGCGGGCCGGAACGGCAAAGGGAAGATGAATGTTCCCCTGCCCGTCATCATCCGCGAAAGCGGATGATCCATGCCGGACGAAAGATGGATGGTCCGCTTTCGCGGACCATGACGGCACCCCACCCTGGCTACGGGTAAGGTGTTGTCCATCTGGCCTCAGTAGCGATACTGGTCGGTCTTGTAGGGGCCTTCCGGGGTCACGCCAATGTAGCTGGCCTGATCTTGGCGCAGGGTGGTGAGCTTGACACCGAGCTTGCCGAGATGGAGGCGGGCCACCTTCTCGTCCAGATGCTTGGGCAGCACATAGACTTCGTTCTTGTACTTGCCCGTGGCGCGGTTGGCATAAAGCTCGATCTGCGCCAGCGTCTGGTTGGTGAAGGAAGCGGACATCACGAAGCTGGGATGGCCCGTGGCATTGCCGAGGTTCACCAGGCGGCCTTCCGACAGGAGGATGATGCGGTTGCCCTTGGGGAACTTCACCAAATCAACCTGCGGCTTGATGTTGGTCCACGGGAAGTTCTTGAGTTCCGCGACCTGGATCTCGTTGTCGAAGTGGCCGATGTTGCAGACGATGGCCATGTCCTTCATCTGCTTCATGTCATCAAGGGTGATAACATCCTTGTTGCCGGTGGCTGTCACATAGATATCGGCCACGGGCAGGCTGTCCTGCAGTGTCTGCACGGCGAAACCATCCATGGAGGCCTGGAGCGCGCAGATGGGATCCACTTCCGTGACGATGACGCGGGCGCCTGCGCCACGCAACGAGGCGGCAGAGCCCTTGCCCACGTCGCCATAGCCGCAGACCACGGCCACCTTGCCGGCCAGCATCACGTCGGTGCCGCGGCGGATGGCATCCACCAGCGATTCCTTGCAGCCATACTTGTTGTCAAACTTGGACTTGGTGACCGAGTCGTTGACGTTGATGGCGGGGAAGGGCAGCTCGCCCTTCTTCTGCATGTCATAGAGGCGGTGCACGCCAGTGGTGGTTTCTTCCGAAACGCCGATGATGGCCTTGCGCTGCTTTTCAAACCAGCCAGGCTGGTTCTTGATGCGCTCCTTGATCTCGGCGAAGAGGCATTCCTCCTCTTCCGACTTGGGGTGGGCAATGAGAGCCGGGTTCTTCTCGGCCTTCTCGCCCAAGAGGATGTAAAGCGTGGCGTCGCCGCCATCATCGAGGATCATGTTGGAGGGTTTGCCATCGGCCCAGTCGAAAATGCGGGCGGTGTATTCCCAGTAGTCCTTGAGGGTTTCGCCCTTGACCGCGAAGACCGGCGTGCCGGCGGCGGCGATTGCCGCGGCGGCGTGATCCTGGGTGGAGAAGATGTTGCAGGAGGCCCAGCGCACATCGGCACCCAGGGCCTTCAGGGTTTCAATGAGCACCGCTGTCTGGATGGTCATGTGCAGGGAGCCGGAAATGCGGGCACCCTTGAGCGGCTGCTCCTTGGCATATTCGGCGCGGGTTGCCATCAGGCCGGGCATTTCGATCTCGGCCATTTCGATTTCCTTGCGGCCCCAGTCGGCCAGCTTGATGTCGGCAACGACGTAGTCGTGCTTGCTCATGGGTTCTCATCCTTTCGATTGCTGGCGGGGCTTCTAGCAACGGCAGGGCGGGCGGGCAAGAACCATATAAAGATATCTTTATGTAGATTTCAGTCCCGGTAATTGGCGGGATCGAGGGAGGTAATGATGGGCTTGCGGCCGGTGAGCGGATTGTCCGGGTTCCAGGCCAGTTTGGTTTCAAAGAAGCGGGCCCAGAGCGCGTCATACATGAGGATACGGCCTGCCAGCCCCTCGCCGATCTTGAGCAGTTCCTTGATCACTTCCATGGCCATCATGGAACCCAGGATGCCCGGAAGCGCCCCCAGCACGCCCGCCTCCTCGCAAGCCGGAAATGAGCCGCGCGGCGGCAGGTCACCAACGAAACAGCGATAGGTGGGCCAGGGCGTGCCATCGGCTTGTTTCAGGTGCGGCTTGAAGGTGGAGATCTGCCCGTCGAACTGGCCCACGGCGGCGGAGACGAGCACCTTGCGCGCGAAATAGGCGGCATCGCTGGCCATGAAGCGCGTTGGGAAATTGTCGCAGCCATCGGCGATGATGTCATAGTTGCCCATGAGGGCGAGCGCATTGTCGGCGCGATGCGGCAGCGGTGCTGTTCCACCACCACAAGGGGATTGATGGCGGCGATCTGTTGTGCGGCACTTTCGGTTTTCAGCATGCCAAGGCGGTCACCCGTGTGGATGACCTGCCGCTGAAGATTTGAAAGCGAGATCGCCGGCATCGACGATGCCGATGCGGCCAAGGCCTGCCGCCGCGAGATAGAGCAGCAAGGGCGCGCCGAGCCCGCCCGCGCCGATCACGAGAACGGAGGATTGCTTGAGCTTGTTCTGACCCGGGCCGCCCACTTCCGGCAACACGATGCCGGGCGTAGCGTTCCACTTCTTCGTCTGAGAGGGCATGGCCGGAGCTTAGCCCGACTGGCCCGTGCTGCCAAACCCGCCTGATCCGCGTTCCGTGCTGTCCAGCGTTGCGGCCTCTTCAAGCTGAACCTGCTCCACGGGCGCGATCACCATCTGGGCGATGCGGTCACCACGGGCGATGACGAAATCCTCCTGCCCGTGATTGACCAGCGGCACCTTGATCTCGCCGCGGTAGTCACTGTCGATGGTGCCGGGGGCGTTGAGCACGGTGACACCATGCTTAACGGCGAGGCCCGAGCGGGGCCGCACCTGGGCTTCGTGGGTGGGTGGAAGGGCAATAGAAAGGCCTGTGGCCACCAGGGCACGGGCCCCGGTTTGAGAATGAGGGCTTCGGCTGATCTGAGATCAAGGCCTGCGGACCCCGCCGTTGCATAGGCGGGCAAAGGCAGGTCGGCGGTATGGGGCAGGCGGAGGATGGAGTATTTCACAGCATCCCCGCCAGTTTCGCCATGAGGCGGGCGGCGACCTCGTCCGGACAATTTCGGCCAATCCTCGACGCCCTCTCGACACGAGATGCACCGTGTTGGCATCGCCGCCGAAGACGTTGGTCTCGGCACGCACATCATTGGCGACGATGAGATCGCAGCCCTTCTTTTCCAGCTTCGCCTGGGCATGGGCAATGACCTTCTCCGTTTCGGCGGCAAAGCCCACAACGAGTCCGGGGCGGCCCTTCTTGAGGGTGGCGATGGTGCGGAGAATGTCGGGATTTTCAGCGAAGGCGAGGCTGGGCGGCGGGCCACCGGCCTTCTTCTTCAGTTTCTCTCCGGCCACGGATGCAACCCGCCAATCGGCCACGGCGGCGGAAAAGATGGCGATGTCGGCGGGCAGGGATTTTTCCACCGCGGCCAGCATCTCCACGGCGGTCTCGACCGGGATGACACCGACGCCCGGTAGGATGGCCAGTGACGGGGGCCGCTCACCAGTGTCACCCGTGCCCCCAGCTTCACGGCAGCGGCGGCCATGGCATAGCCCTGCTTGCCGGAGGAGTGATTGGAGATGTAGCGCACGGGATCAATGGGTTCGCGGGTGGGGCCAGCGGTGATCAGCACATGCTTTCCGGCCAAGGGTTTGGCCTGCGGCTGCAGAAGCGCGAGGATGGCGGCGGCAATATCATTTGGTTCAGCCATGCGGCCCAGGCCAAATTCACCACAGGCCATGTCGCCTTCAGTAGGGCCTACAACCTGCACACCGTCATCAATCAGGGTGCGCAGGTTGCGCTGGGTGGCCGCGTGATGCCACATCCGCACATTCATGGCAGGCGCCAGCAGCAGCGGCTTGTCGGTGGCGATGAGGGTGGTGGAGGCAAGATCATTGGCGAAGCCACTGGCCAGCTTGGCCATGAGATCAGCGGTGGCGGGAGCGACAACGACGAGATCAGCGGCACGGGACAACTCGATGTGGCCCATCTCCGTTTCATCGGTAAGAGAGAAGAGATCGGAATAGACCTTGTTGCCGGAGAGGCTGGCCACGGAGAGGGGCGTCACGAAGTGTTCTGCCGCCTTTGTCAAGATGGCGGTGACGGCGATACCGCGTTTCTTCAGTGTGCGGATCAGTTCCAGCGACTTGTAGGCCGCGATGCCGCCGCCAATGATGAGAAGGATGGATTTTTCTGCGCTCATGCCAGCACCAGTTTGAACGCGATGACGACGAGTGCCGCTGCCCCCGCATAGAGGGCGGCGCTCTGCCAGCGGCGGGCGCCCGCCTGCGCCTTGGCCAGTTGGGCGGCGGTGGCGGCATCGAGTTTCAGGCCACCGGAATGGGCCATGTCGGCCAGAAGTCGCGTGGCGCGGTGGGCTTCGTCCAGCATGTCCGGCAGATTGAGGGCCGCATTGCCCAGGGCCATGGCGGCAGCACCCGCCTGCTCCAGTTTGCCCATGGGGCCCACACGCCGCTCGATCCAGTTCTTCACCACGGGTTCGGCTGCCACCCACATATTGAGATTGGGGTTGAGGGTGCGGGCCACGCCTTCCACCACCACCATGGTTTTCTGCAGCAGCAGAAGCTGCGGCTGGGTTTCCATGTCGAACTGCTCCGTCACCTCGAAGAGCTGGGTGAGAAGCCGTGCCATGGAAATCTTGTCGGCAGGCAGGTCCATGATGGGCTCGCCAATGGCGCGGAGTGCCTGGGCGAAATTCGCGACGTTCTGGTGGGCGGGCACATAATTGGCGTCGAAATGCACCTTGGCGACGCGCATGTAGTCCTTGACGATGAAGCCGTAGAGGATCTCGGCAAGCACCGTCTTGTCCGTTTCCGAGAGCCTGCCCATGATGCCGAAATCAAGGGCCACGAGCGTGCCCCTGTCATCCACCATGAGGTTGCCCTGGTGCATGTCCGCATGGAAGAAACCATCGCGGATGGCATGGCGCAGGAAACTCTGGATCACCGTGTCGGCGAGCGCGATCAGGTCAAAGCCCTTGGCCCGCAGCGCCGCCACATCAGCCATGGGCGTGCCGTCAATCCATTCGGTTGTGAGCACGCGCCGCGCCGTCAGCGCCCAGTCCACCGTGGGCAGGCGAAAACCCGGATCATCCTTGGTGTTGGCGCGCATCTCCGCCAGCGCGGCGGCTTCCATGCGGAGGTCCAACTCCAGTTTCATGGACTCTTCCAGCATCTGCACGGCGGCCACGGGGCGCAGGCGGCGTCCCTCAGCCGAGAAGCGCTCCATCTGGCGGGCGGCGAAAGCGAAGCTGGCAATGTCGGCAGCGAAGCGCCTTTCCACACCGGGGCGCAGCACCTTTACGGCAACCCATGTGCCATCCCGGCGCTTTGCCTTGTGCACCTGTGCCACGGAGGCCGCCGCCACGGGCGGGCCAAATTCGGCGAAGAGCGTTTCAACAGGTGCCCCCAGTTCGGCCTGCACGATCGCCTTGGCCTCGGCCATGGCAAAAGGCGGCAGGCGGTCCTGCAACGATTTGAGGGCGAAGGCACGGGCCGCGCCGATCATGTCGGGCCTGGTGGAGAGGAACTGCCCCAGCTTGATGTAGGAGGGACCGAGTTCGGCCAAGGCCGCTGAAATGTCGTTGGCCTGACCTGCCGAATCATTGCGCCTGCCCAGTTGCGCCAGCCGCAGCACGGCGCGGGCCGGCCACGGCAGGCGGGCCGATTGCTCCGGCGGCAGCAGGGCATTGTGGCGGGCGAGCGTGACGCCCGCCTTTACAAGGCGCAAGCCATTGCTGAGGGCATTGGCCATCAGATGCGCCAGCCCGAGTGAATGGCGGCGATGCCGCCCGTGAGATTGCGCCAGGTGACGCGGGAGAAGCCCGCCGCCGAAATCATGTCGGCAAATTCCTGCTGCTTGGGGAAGGTGCGGATTGATTCCACCAGATAACGGTAAGGCTGGCCATCGCCTGTCACCACCTTGCCCACGGCGGGAATGACGGTGAAGGAATAGGCGTCATAGAATTTCTGCGCCGCCTCCAACTCCATGTGGGAGAACTCCAGCACCATCAACCGGCCACCGGGCTTGAGCACGCGCCAGGCCTCGCGCAGGGCCTTTTCGATATTGGGCACGTTGCGGATGCCGAAGGCAATCGTATAGGCGTCAAAGCTGCGGTCGGCGAAGGCGAGCGCTTCGGCGTTGCCGACGGTGAAGTGAACCCTTTCGGCAAAGCCCTCGCGCTCCGCCCGGGCCTTGCCTTCAGCCACCATTTCCGGGGAAATGTCGGCAATGGTGACGCGGGTGTTGGGGCCGCCCGCGGTAACGATGCGGAAAGCGATGTCGCCCGTGCCGCCCGCCACATCCAGGCTGTGGAAGGGGGTTGCACCCTTGGGCGGGTTCAGCATGGCGATGAAGTCATCCTTCCACAGGCGGTGGATGCCGGCGGACATGAGATCGTTCATCTGGTCATAGCGGGACGCTGCCTTGGCGAAGACATCGTTGACGAGGCCCTGTTTTTCGCCCTTTTCGACGGTGCGAAAGCCGAAGGCCGTCTCGTTGCGGCCCAATTCTTCTGTGGTTCCAGTCATGGGGCCGAGCATAGGGGAAAGCGCGGCAAAGTTCTATTGCTCCGCAGCATTTACAGGGTTAACCGGTAAACATGCCGGAATTGCCAGAGGTGGAAACAGTGCGGCGGGGCCTTGAACCCGCTCTTGTCGGGCGGGTGATCGCCCGGGTTGACCTACGCCGCAAGGACCTGCGCTTTCCCTTTCCTGCGGATTTCCGCGACCGGTTGGAAGGGGCGCGGGTCTCGGCCCTGACGCGGCGGGCCAAATACATGCTGGCTGCCACGGACCGGGGCGACAGCCTTATTCTGCATCTGGGCATGACCGGGCGCTTCACGGTGCTGCGGGCGGGCGGCGGCGTGATTGTGCCGGGGGCCTTCTATGACGACGTGGCGGCGGAAGGAACCGCCGATGGCCCGCATGACCATGTGGTGTTTCACCTCGATGATGGCACGCGCATTGTCTATTCCGACCACCGGCGTTTCGGCCTCATGGACCTTGAGCGGCCGGGGGAACGGCACCGGCTTCTGGCGGAGATCGGGGTTGAGCCGCTGGGCAATGAATTGTCGGGGGAATTCTTGCGGGCGGCTTTCAAGGGCAAGGCGGCCCCCCTGAAAGCGGCGCTCCTTGACCAGCGGATCATCGCAGGGCTTGGCAATATCTATGTCTGCGAGGCGCTGCACCGGGCGGGGCTTTCACCCAAACGCAAGGCCGCAACACTGGGCAAGGCGAAAGACGCCCGCGCCGACGATCTGGTGCGCCACATCCGGGACATTCTCGCCGAGGCCATTCTGGCCGGCGGATCAACGCTGCAGGACTACCGCAATGCGGCGGGCGAGACGGGGGCCTTCCAGCAGCGCTTCCGCGTTTATGACCGGGAGGGCGAGCCTTGTCTCACGCCGGGCTGCGGCGGCACGGTGAAGCGCATTGTGCAGGCCGGGCGCTCGACTTTCCTTTGCCCCTCATGCCAAAAGTGAGGCCATGACTTACGAAACGATCCTCACGGAAACCAAGAGTGCCGTTGGCATCATCACGCTCAACCGGCCCAAGGCGCTCAATGCGCTCAACGGCCAGCTCATCACCGAGATGAATGCGGCGCTGCGGACCTTTGACGCCGATCCCGCCATCGGCTGCATCATTCTCACCGGCAATGAGAAGGCCTTTGCGGCGGGGGCCGACATCCGGGAGATGAAGGACAAGACCTTTCAGCAAGTGACGGACGAAAACTTCCTCGCCGACTGGGATGTGATCAACACGATCGGCAAGCCCATCATCGCGGCAGTCGCCGGTTATTGCCTGGGCGGCGGCTTTGAGTTTGCGCTGGCTTGCGATTTCATCATTGCGGCGGAGACGGCGAAGTTCGCGCTGCCGGAAGTGACGCTGGGCATCATTCCCCGGTGGTGGCGGCACGCAGCGGCTGGCCCGGGCCGCCGGCAAGGCCAAGGCCATGGACATGATCCTGACAGGCCGCATGATGGATGTGGCGGAGGCTGAGCGGCTGGGCCTTGTGGCCCGCATCGTGCCGCCAGACACATTGATGGACGAGGCGCTGGCCACGGCCGGGAAAATCGCGGGGCTGTCGCAGCCGGTGATTGCCACGGCCAAGCGGGCGGTGAATGCCGCCTTTGCCACAGCCCTGGATGAGGGCCTGGCCTTTGAGCGCAGGTCCATCCATGGGCTGTTTGCGCTTGATGACCAGAAGGAAGGCATGGCCGCCTTCCTTGAAAAGCGAAAGCCCGTGTTCCAGAACAAATAGGACGGATCAGACCTGGCGCACTTCGGCCACGTCCGGCAGGAAGTGGCGGAGCAGGTTTTCAATGCCGTTCTTGAGGGTGGCGGTGGAGGACGGGCAGCCGGAGCAGGCCCCCTTCATGGTGAGATAGACGACGCCATCCTTGAAGCCCTTGAAGGTGATGTCGCCGCCATCCTGGGCGACAGCGGGGCGGACGCGCTGGTCGAGCAGGTCCTTGATGGTCTTCACCGTGTCGGCATGGGCTTCGTCGAAGAATTCGTCATCGCTGGTGACGGTAACCGCAGCCTCGCCCGCCAGCATGGGGGCACCCGCCAGATAATGATCCATGATGGCGCCCAGCACGGCGGGCTTGAGCTGCTGCCATTCCACGTCCTTGCGCGAGACGGTCACGAAGTCATGGCCGAGGAAAACCCCGGACACGCCTTTGATGCCAAAGAGCTTGGCGGCGAGCGGCGAGGCGGCGGCCTCCTCCGCGGTGCGGAAATCCCGGGTGGAGCCGGGCAGCACGGGCTTTCCGGGAATGAACTTGAGCGTGGCGGGATTGGGGGTGGCTTCAGTCTGGATGAACATGGGAACCTCTCAACAGCCATATAGGCCAGAGTGCCGGGGTTTCAAAGAATCTTTAGCACAATACTCGGGATTGGGCAGAACGGGGCAGAATTGGGCGGCTTCAGATGAAGCCCATGATCTTCTTCACATCCCGCATGATGGGCCCGGCAATGGCTGAGGCGCGTTTGGCACCATCTTCCAGCACGGCCTCCACATAGCCGGGGTCGGCCAGCAGGCGGTTCATCTCGCCGGAAATGGGAGCGAGTTTTGCAACTGAAAGATCAGCCAGCGCGTTCTTGAAACCGGAGAACTGCCCGCCGCCGAACTGGCTCAGCACATCCTCCACACTGATACCCGCCAGGGCTGCATAGATGCCCACCAGGTTTTCCGCTTCCGGGCGGCCCTTGAGGCCATCCTTGTCCGAAGGCAGGCCATCGGCATCGGTCTTGGCCTTGCGGATCTTCTTGGCGATGTCATCTGCCGAATCCGTGAGGTTGATGCGGCTGAGATCGGAAGGGTCGGACTTCGACATTTTCTTGGTGCCGTCGCGCAGGCTCATGACGCGGGTGGCAGGCCCGGTGATCACCGGGTCGGTGATGGGGAAGAAGGCCTCGCCGAAGCCCTGCTCACGGATCGAGTCGGCAAAGTCGATGTTGAACTTTGTGGCGATGTCGCGGGTCAGTTCCAGGTGCTGCTTCTGGTCATCACCCACGGGCACGGCTGTTGCCTTGTAGATGAGAATGTCGGCGGCCATGAGCACGGGATAGTCGTAAAGGCCCACGGAGGCACGTTCCTTGTCCTTGCCCGCCTTTTCCTTGAACTGGGTCATGCGGTCGAGCCAGCCGAGGCGAGCGACACAGTTGAAGACCCAGGCCAGTTCGGCATGTTCCGGCACGCGGCTCTGGTTGAAGATGATGGATTTCTTCGGATCAAGGCCGCAGGCGATATAGGCCGCGGTCACATCGCGGATGGCCTTGCGGAGCACATTGGGACCGCCCCAGACAGTGACCGCCTGGGTGATGGCATGAAGATCGACCACGCAATAAAGCGTCTCGTGAGTCTCCTGCATCTTGATCCAGTTCAGCATGGCCCCGAGATAGTTGCCGAGGTGCAGGTTGCCCGTGGGCTGCATGCCCGAGAGAACGCGCGGCGTGAAAACAGGGGCGGCTGACTGGTTCATGGTGTGGACCCTCAATGCAAAAAGGCGCTTCCGCCCACAGCACCTTGGACAGTGCGGGGCCGGGCGGCCTTATGCCCTTCTCTGGCAAAATTGCAACGGCGGAGTTAGCGGCGGATCGAATTGCGCAGGTCTTTGAGGGTGAAGGCCCCGCTCAGATGGCTGGCCAGCGCATAGATGAGGCCGCCCGCCGGAATGAGAATGAGGAGGCCTTCCAGCGCGCGGCGGAAGCCGGCACCTTCGGCATAAAACCCTTCCAAACCATAGTGCAGGATGAGCCAAAGGCTGCCACCCATGACAGCAGACGCAAGAAGAATGCGCGGCAGGCGCTGGCGGAAACGCTGATCGGCGTGGAAGAAGCGGCGGCGGTAGCAGGTGACGATGAGCAGCGCGGCATTGAGCCAGGCCGCCAGGCTTGTGGCAAGCGCAATGCCCACATGGCCGATCACTTGCGACAGGGACCAGCTGAGCGCGATATTCACGACAACCGTGGCCATGGCAAACCACATGGGCGTCTTCGTATCCTCCCGGGCATAGAAGCTGGGCTGGAAAATCTTCGAGAGCGTGAAGGCGGGGAGACCCAACGCAAAAGCGGCGAGCGCAGGGGCCACCTGCAAGGTGGCGGCCCGCTGGAACGCGCCATGTTCATAGACCGTGTGCAGGATGGGCCGGCCAATGACAATGAGGGCAACAGCTGCGGGCAGGGTGAGGAAGAGGGCAAATTCCAGGGCGCGGTTCTGGCTGGCGAGTGCGCCTTCCTCATCCCCCGCCCGCAGGCGGCGCGACAAAGAGGGCAACAGCACCACGCCGATCGCCACGCCGATTACCCCCAGGGGCAGCTGGAACAGCCGGTCGGCGTAATAGAGATAGGACACGGCACTGGCGATGCCGGTGGCGAGCATGGTTGCGATGGCGAGATTGATCTGGACGACGCCTCCCGAGACGATGCCGGGAATGGAGAGCCAGATCACCTTCTTCACATCGGCCGTGAGGCGCGGAGCGCCGGGCAGGACCGGAGCCCCTGCCCTGAGGCAGGCCCACATGACAAGGCCCAGCTGGAAGACACCGGAGACTGACACGGCATAGGCCTGCAGCCGGCCACTCGCAGGTTCATTGCCATAGCCCATGAACCATCCCGCCAGATTGAAGGTGATCATCACGATGTTGAGCAGGATGGGGGCTGCCGCCGCCGCAGTGAAGCGCCCGAGACTGTTGAGCACGCCGCCAAAGAGCGCCGTCAAAGACATGAGGCCCAGATAGGGGAAGCAGATGCGCGTCAGTTCCGTGGCCAGTTCAAGGGTTTGCGGTTCATCGGCATAGCCCGGGGCGATGACCGGCATAATCCAGGGCATGAAGAGCATGGCGAGGCCGCAGAAGATCAGCATCCAGGTGGCCATGACGGAGATCATGTCACGGGAGAAGGCAAAGGCCTCCGCCTGCCCGTCGCCTTCCACCTTGCGGGCAAACTGCGGCACGAAGGCATTGTTGAATGCCCCTTCGGCAAAAAGGGCGCGGAAGAGATTGGGAAAGCGCTGGGCGACGAAAAAGGCATCAGCCACCCAACTGGTGCCCAGCGTGAAGGCAATCAGCTGGTCGCGCACAAAACCGAGCACGCGGCTCAACAGTGTGAAGCCGCCGACCTTGGCCGCTGATTTCAGAAGGGACATGGAGCAAACTCTCTGGGCATCTCAGGTGCCGGTGCGGACGTCGGGCCTGGGGGCGAGCACCTCCATCAGCCGCTTTTCAATCTGGCTGTGGCGGCTGGCGCTCTCGATCTTGGCGCCTGTGAGATCGGTCACATAAAAGACGTCGATGGCCTTTTCGCCGAAGGTGGTGATGTGGGCGGAAGCGATGTTGAGATTGAGGTGGAAGAGCGCCTCTGTGAGGCCATGCAGCAGGCCGACACGGTCGAGCCCGTTGATCTCCACGACCGTCTGGCGGTTGGACGAGGTGTTATCGATGATGACGCGGGGCGCCACGGTGAAGGCCTTCATGCGTTCGCTTGGGGCCTGCACGCGGGTGAGCGCATCGCGCAGGTGGAATTGGCCGCGCAATGTCCGCGCGATGGTTTCGGCCACACGCTCGGCACGGCGCAGTTCATCATGTTCGTCGGCAAATTCGCGGCGGAGCAAGATGGTGTCCAGCGCCATGCCATCCGTGGTGGTGAAGATCTGCGCGCCGATGATGTTGGCGCTCGCCGCGGCACAGGCCCCAGTGATGAGGGCGAGAAGACGGGGATGGTCCGGCGCATAGACGGTGATCTCGGTGACCGCCGTGAAGGCATCGCTGCGCACCGCCGTCATCACGTCGCGGGCCGGGGCCTTTTCAAGGAGACCCTGATGGCGGAGCTGCTGGGCGATGGGCACGTTCAGCCAATAGGCATCATAGTGGCGGGCCGCTTCCTTCTTGCGGCGTTCGTCGCTCCACTGCGGAAAATGCGACAGGAATTCCGCCTGGGCCGCCGCCACGCGTTCCTTGCGGGTGATGGCTGTATGGCCACCCGTCAGCACCGGCTCGGCTTCGTTGTAAAGCGTGCGCAGAAGCTGGCCCTTCCAGCCGTTCCAGACTCCGGGGCCCACGGCGCGGATATCCGCCACGGTGAGAATGAGCAGCAGCTTCAGGCGTTCCGGGCTTTGCACGATGCCGGTGAAATCAAGAATGGTCTTAAAGTCGTTGAGGTCGCGCATCTGGGCCGTTTCGCTCATCAGCAGGTGATGGCGGATCAACCAAGCCACGGTTTCGGTCTCGGCCGGTTCAAGGCCGAGGCGCGGGCAGATGCTGAGGGCCAGGCGCTCGCCGGCGATGGAGTGGTCTTCCGGCCGGCCCTTGGCAATGTCGTGCAGCAGGGCCGCCACATAAAGCGCGCGGCGCGAGGTGATGGTGGGGAAAATCTGCACCGAGAGGGGATGGTCCTCCTTGAGGCGGCCCTGATCAATCTGGTGCAACACGCCGACGGTGCGGATCAGGTGTTCGTCCACCGTGTAGTGGTGATACATGTTGAACTGCATCATGCCCACGACCTTGCCGAACTCGGGGATGAAGCGGCCGAGAACACCCGCCTCGTTCATCATGCGCAGCAGCGTGTCGGGTTCGCCCTGTCCGGTGAGGATGACGAGGAACAGGCTGTTGGCTTCCGCAGTGTGGCGCAAGGCGTCATCGATGAGGCGCAGCGAGTTGCGGGTGAGGCGCAAGGCCTCCGGATGGATTTCCACCGCCTCATCCGCGGCCAGCTTGAACAGGCGAATGAGATTGACGGGATCGCGGGCAAAGACATCCGGGGCATCCACATTGAGGCGGCCCGCCTCCATGCGGAAACCTGTGGGCAGGCCTTTCTTGCGGCCTCCCGGCATGAACTTGCTGAACATGCGGGCGAGTGACGGCGGCTCCTTCAGGTGCCGGGCCTCCAGGCTGGCGCAGAAGATTCGGGTGAGATCGCCCACCTCCTTGGCCACCAGGAAATAGTGCTTCATGAAGCGCTCGACATGCTTCAAGCCGCCATGGGCCTTGTAGCCCAGACGTTCCGCCAGTTCGCCCTGACGGTCGAAAGAAAGTTTGTCCTCGCCGCGACGTGCCAGGAAATGCAGGTGGCAGCGCACCGCCCAGAGAAAATCTTCGGCCTTCTGGAAGCGTTGCAAGTCCTCGCGCGAGAAGGCGCCCTTCTCCGCCAGTTCCTCCGGCGAGTTGGCGTTGAAGAGAAATTTGGCAATCCAGAACAGCGTGTGCAGGTCGCGAAGCCCGCCCTTGCCATCCTTCAGGTCGGGCTCCACGGCATAGCGACTTTCACCCGACTTGGCGTGGCGGTTGTCGCGCTCGGCGAGCTTGTGAGCCACAAAGCCGCGGGCCTCCTTCTCGACAATGCCGCTGCGGTACTGCGTCTGCAGTTCGGCAAAGAGCGGGGCATCGCCGCAGATGTAGCGGGCTTCCAGCACCGCCGTCATGATGGTGTTGTCGGTGCGGGCAAGCTTCACGCAGTCGGCCACGGTGCGGGTGGCATGACCCACTTTCTGGCGGGCATCCCACAGGGCATAGAGCAGAAACTCCACCACTTCACCCACGCGGGGATTTTCAATGGCGGGCGTGAGGAAGAGAAGATCAATGTCCGAGCCCGGCGCCAGCGTGCCCCGGCCATAGCCGCCCACGGCCACGATGGAGAGCGGCAAGGCACCCGAGTGGAAGACATCGGCGCGGGCAAAATCATAGAGCGCGCGGATGATGGCGTCTTCGGCCTGCGACAGGGAGATGGCACAACCGGTGCCCTTGCCATTGGCGCGCAACTGACGTTCGGCCTCTGCATGCACCGCTTGAAGGCAGGCGCGGATGAGCTTCGACGCCGCAGTGCGCAATGCCAAGGGCTTCTCGCCCGGTGTGGCCGTGAGGGCATGCAGGGCGGCTGGCAGATCCTCCGGCATGAGCGTTTCGGGAATGGGCGGCGGGGCGATGCTGGCGATGGTCACGATGGGGCGTCCTTGCCCGAAAGCGCTTTCAATTCATAGAGGAGGGCCAGCGCATCGCGCGGCGACAGGCTGTCGGGCTCAAGGGTGGCAAGGCGCTGGCGCAGCTGGTCGGGGGCCGCCGTGGGCTGCGGGCGTTCCTTGATGGCAGCGGAAAAGAGCGGCAGGTCATCGGCGAAATGGCCGCCATCATGGGCCTCATCGCGCTGGGCTTCGAGATGGCGCAGCACCTCGAAGGCCCGGTCGATGACCGGCTGCGGCAATCCGGCGAGGCGGGCGGCCTGAATGCCATAGGAACGGTCAGCCGCACCGGGGATCACGTCATGCAGGAAGACGATCTCGCCTTTCCATTCCTTGACGGCCATGGTCATGGCGGCAAGGCCCGGCAGGGTTGCGGTGAGGGCCGTCAGCTCGTGGTAATGGGTGGCAAAGAGGGCGCGGCAGCGGTTGACCGCGTGCAGGTATTCAAGTGCGGCCCAGGCGATGGAAAGGCCATCGAAGGTGGCGGTGCCGCGGCCGATTTCGTCGAGGATGACAAAGGAGTTGGGTGTCGCCTGATTGAGAATGGCGGCTGTTTCCACCATCTCCACCATGAAGGTGGAGCGGCCGCGGGCCAGGTCATCGGCCGCCCCCACACGGGAGAAGAGCCGGTCCACAATGCCGATTTCGGCCCGGGCGGCAGGCACGAAACTCCCCATCTGGGCCATGATGATGATCAAGGCGTTCTGGCGCAGGAAAGTGGATTTGCCCGCCATGTTGGGACCGGTGAGCAGCCAGAGCCGTGCGGCCGCGCCACCCAATGCGCAGTCATTGGGAGTGAAGCGGCTTTCGCCCGCCCGGGCCAGGGCCGCCTCGACCACCGGGTGACGCCCTTCCTTGATGGCAAAGTGCGGCCCTGCCGAGAGGACCGGCCTCACATAATTCTGCTCGCGGGCAAGCTGTGCCAGCGCGGCATAAAAGTCCAGCGCGGCAAGTCCTGCAGCGGCGGCGGAGATCGCGTCCTTGGCGGCCAACACCTCCGATGCAAAGCCGCGAAACAGGTCCAGCTCGATGGCAAGGGCCCGTTCGCTGGCGCCTGCGATTTTCTGCTCCAGATCCAGAAGTTCCGGCGTGGTGAAGCGCATGGCCCCGGCCATGGTCTGGCGGTGCTGGAAGCGCACCGGCAGGTCCGGCCTGGCGAGTGTCTCTGCTTCTTTCGGGTTCACCTCGATGAAATATCCGAGAATGTTGTTGTGCTTGATGCGCAGCGTGCGCAGCCCCGTCATCTCCACATAGCGGGCCTGCAGCGCGGCAATCACCTGGCGCGTGTCATCGCGCAGTGCCCGCTGTTCATCGAGGCCAACATGAAAGCCTGCCGCAATGAAACCGCCATCACGGGCAAAGACTGGCAGGGTTTCGGCAAGGGCTGCGCCCAGCCTGCGGGCCAGATCATGGGGGGCCGCCGCCAGCACCGCCGCTTCATGCGTGATAGCCGCAGGAAGGGTGCCACCCAGCAGGCGGGCAATGGCCTCAGCCGCGGCAAGGCCGCCGCGCAGCATGGCAAGATCACGGGGGCCACCACGATTGGCGGACAGCCTGGCGAGGGCGCGCTCCAGATCGGGCATGGCATCGAGCGCCGTGCGCAACTGGCTGCGCAGGGCATCATCGCCAGCCAAGGCCGAGACAGCATTGAGCCGTGCTTCAATGGCGGACATATCGGCCAAAGGCTGGGCCAGGCGAGCGGCGAGCAGGCGGCGGCCACCCGCCGTCACGGTGCGGTCAATGGTGGCGAGAAGGCTCCCGGCCCTCTCGCCTGACAAGGTTTGCAGCAGTTCCAGATTGTTGCGGGTGGCGGCATCAATGAGGAGGCCTTCGCCCGCCCGTTCCTGGCGGAGCGCCCTCAGATGCGGCACCTGCCCCACCTGGGTGAGCTTGAGGTAATCGAGAAGCGTGCCAGCCGCCGCAATTTCGGCCCGCGACAGGGCCCCGAAACTTTCGAGGCTTGCCACGGCAAAATGCTGGCGCAAGCGGTGGTCCGCCGCGGCGCTGTCAAAACGGCTCACAGGCAAGGGCGACAGGGCCGCGCCCGTCTCGCGCAGCACGGTTTTCAGCCCGGCATCATCAAGGGCCCCATCGGCGCAGAGGATTTCCGATGGCGCAAGGCGCGCCAGATCAGAGGCGAGGCGGGGCCGCGCCGTTGTGGTGACGGCAAACTCGCCAGTGGAAATGTCGCACCAGGCGAGCGCCAGATCATCTGTGCCTTTCAGCCAGGACAGGCAGGCCAGGTGATTGACGCGGGCATCATCAAGCAGCGTTTCCTCGGTCAGCGTGCCCGGCGTGATGAGGCGCACCACATCGCGCTTCACCACGGATTTGGAGCCGCGCTTGCGCGCTTCGGCGGGGTCTTCCATCTGCTCGCAGACCGCGACCTTGTGGCCGAGGCGGATGAGCTTCTGCAGATAATGGTCCACGGCGTGGACAGGAACGCCGCACATGGGAATGTCATCGCCCTGATGCTTGCCGCGCTTGGTGAGGGCAATGCCCAGGGCCTTGGCGGCAGTCTCAGCATCGGCAAAGAACATCTCGTAGAAGTCGCCCATGCGGTAGAACAGCAGTGCTCCGGGATAGGCCGCCTTGATCTCAAGGTATTGCGCCATCATTGGCGTGGCGCGGTCTTCGCCGCGCAGGGGCGTGGCGCGGTCTTCGCCGCGCGGCAAAACATTCCCCTCTTCTGTGGCTGGCCCATCCATGGGGCCCTCATATCAGAAAGGCCGCCGCCTGCGGCAAGGCTTTTGTGGCGGTGGACAGGGCCGCCGCCATGGCCCACAGCGCGCCGCCCGCTTGGCACATTTCCTCCCGGCTGGAACTTGGGCTAGGTTTGCCACCAGACCGCAAGAGCCCCCGAAGGAGCCCGCCACCACCATGCCCAACAGCCCCCGCAAGATGCCCAAGCGCCCCGCGATTTCCGACGAAGAGGCGCTGCAATTCCATCAGAGGGGCAAGCCCGGCAAGCTGGAAATCAATCCCACCAAGCCGATGGCCACGCAGCGCGACCTGTCGCTCGCTTATTCGCCAGGCGTGGCCGTGCCGGTGAAACGTATCGCCGAGAACCCGGACCTCGCTTATGACTATACGACCAAGGGCAACCTTGTGGCCGTCATCTCCAATGGCACGGCCATTCTGGGGCTGGGCGATCTGGGGGCACTTGCCTCAAAGCCGGTGATGGAGGGGAAGTCGGTGCTGTTCAAGCGCTTTGCCGACGTGGACTCCATCGATCTCGAAGTTGACACCAAGGATGTGGACGCCTTCATCGGCGCGGTGCGCTATCTCGGCCCCTCCTTCGGCGGCATCAACCTTGAGGACATCAAGGCACCGGACTGCTTCATCATTGAACAACGCCTGCGCGAAATGATGGACATTCCGGTGTTCCATGACGACCAGCACGGGACAGCCATCATCGCGACGGCGGGGCTGATCAATGCCCTGCAACTCACCGGGCGCTCGCTCAAGGACTTCAAGCTGGTGTGCAATGGTGCGGGCGCCGCAGCGATTGCCTGCGTGGAACTGGTGAAGTCTCTGGGCGTGCCGGGGCAGAACGTCATTCTCTGCGACTCAAAGGGTGTGGTTTACAAGGGCCGCAGCGAGGGCATGAACCAATGGAAATCGGCCCATGCTGTCGATACCCCGAAGCGCACCCTGGCGGAGGCGGTTGAAGGGGCCGACGTGTTCTTCGGGCTTTCGGTGGCCGGCGCGCTGACCCCCGCCATGGTGGCCTCCATGGCCCCTGATCCGATCATCTTCGCCATGGCCAACCCGGACCCGGAAATCACGCCCGAGGACGCCCACAAGGTGCGCCACGACGTGATCATGGCAACGGGCCGCTCGGACTATCCCAACCAGGTCAACAATGTGCTGGGCTTTCCCTATATCTTCCGCGGGGCGCTTGATGTGCGGGCCCGCACCATCAACGAGGAGATGAAGGTGGCTGCGGCCCGGGCGCTTGCCGAACTGGCGCGCGAAGACGTGCCCGATGAAGTGGCGGCCGCCTATCACGGGGCGCGACTGGCCTTCGGGCGGGACTATCTGATCCCTGCACCCTTCGATCCCCGCCTCATCTCGCGCATTCCCGTGGCGGTGGCCAAGGCCGCCATGGAGTCTGGCGTGGCGCGCCATCACATCGCCGATCTCGAAGCTTATGCGGCCAGGCTGTCGGCCCGCCTCGATCCGATCGCCGGTACGCTGCAGAACGTCTACTCCTATGTGAGGCGCAAGCCCAAGCGCATGGTGTTTGCCGAAGGCGAGGAAGACCGCATGATCCGCGCCGCCAACGCCTATGCGGCGGCAGGGCTGGGCTCGGCCATTCTCATCGGGCGTGAGGAGGTGATCGGCAGCACGCTGAAATCAGCCGGCATTGAACTGAACGAGAATGTGACCGTGCTCAATGCGAGACTGTCAGACCGCAATGTCGATTATGCCAACTTCCTCTACCAGCGCCTGCAGCGCGAGGGCCACCTGTTCCGCGACTGCCAGCGGCTGGCCAACCAGGACCGCAACATTTTCGGGGCATGCATGGTGGCGCTGGGGGATGCCGATGCCATGGTGACGGGCCTGACCCGCAACTATTCCCAGGCGCTGGACAATGTGCGGTTGGCGCTCGACGTGCGCGAAGGGCACCGGCCCATCGGCGTTTCCATGGCGCTGGTGCGCGGGCGCACGGTGTTCATTGCCGATACCTCGGTCATTGAATTGCCGACGGCCAGCGAGCTTGCCGACATTGCCTTTGAGGCGGCGGGTGTGGCCCGCAAGTTCGGTTATGAGCCGAAGGTTGCTTTTCTCTCCTATTCCACCTTCGGCTATCCGCGCGGCGAGCGCGCCGCCTATGTGAAGGAAGCGGTCAAGCTTCTGGAAGAGCGGGGTGCCACCTTCGAGTTTGATGGCGAGATGGCGGCTGATGTGGCGCTGTCACGGGAGGCCATGGCGCTTTATCCTTTCTGCCGTCTGACGGGCCCCGCCAATGTGCTGGTGATGCCGGCCGCCCACTCCGCCTCCATCTCCACCAAGATGTTGCAGCAGCTGGGTGGCGTGCAGGTGATTGGCCCGCTGCTGACGGGTGTTTCGGGCTCGGTGCAGATTGCCTCCATGTCGGCAACCGCCAATGACATTGTCAACCTTGCCGCCATTGCCGCCTTTGACCTGAACTGGTGAGTCCGCTCAGGCGGCGGGCGCGCCGAAATGGGCGAAGTAGCGCGGGTTGATGGCGGCAACCGGCAGCAGGATCAGCACATCCGTGGTGTTGAAGGCGTGGTCGATGACAGCGCCTTCGCCCACATGGCAGCCGAGCTTGACATAGCCCTTGATGAGGGGCGGCAGGGCGCGCAGGGCCGCCCGCCCGTCGATGCGGCTGATGTCCTGGCGGCGCATTTCCACATAGCGCTCCGGCAGGGCCGCCACGCGCCAGTCCTCGGGTGCGCGGGCGTGGTGGGCGAGATAGCTGAGGCCGGTGGCATGGGCTTCCGGGTCGGTGCCATCGAAACTGGCACAGCCCATCATGACATCGATGTGGTGGGCCCGCACATAATTCCAGATGCCCTGCCAGAGGAGCTCGGCAACGGGCTCGGCGCGCATGTCGGCGCGCACGCAGGAGCGGCCCAGTTCGAGGAATTGCAGGTTCTGCTTGCGGGCGAGAAGCGGTGCCAGATCATATTCGCCGGAGGAGTAGAAGGCCTGGGCCAGGGCGGCGCGGGGCGGGCGGATGAGCCGGTAGGTGCCCACGAGTTCGCCATCATCGAGAGGGAAATCGCCAGCGTCCTCCCCTTCGCGGCGGCGCAGGACAAGAAGGTGATCGCAAGCCTTGTCGAAACTGTCCGTGTCGAGGCCGTTGCTGGCAGCAGAGGCCTGCCCTTCTTCCATGAAAACCCGGTGGCGCAGGCGCTGGGCCGCAGCCACGTCATCGGCTGAGGTGGCAAGGCGGGCCAAGAACCGCCCCTTGCTGGCAATGATCCCATCCATGGGGCCGGGCCTTAGCGCAAATGCGTGACGGGTGGGTAACGGAATCACTTTCCCGTTCAGGCGGCGCGGGCGCGGCCAAGCCGCCCAACCGCCTGTTCAAGGTCCTGTCTTTCGAAGGGTTTGGAGAGGTGGCCATCCATGCCGGAGGTGAGACAGGCTTCCACCGCCTCGGGGCGGGTGTTGGCGGTGAGGGCCAATATGGGCAACCGGTTGCGGGCGGGATCAGCAGCGTCGCCGGCGCGGATGCGCATGGCGGTTTCGGGACCGGAGAGGCCCGGCATTTCCATGTCGAGCAAGAGAATATCAAAGACAGAATTTCCGGCGAGTGCCGCCAGCACGGCTTCGCCAGAGGCCACAGCGGTGACGGCATGACCCGCCTTCTGCAACATGGTGCGGGCAATGACGGTGTTGACCGGGCTGTCGTCGGCGACCAGCACCCTGAGGCCCTGCACCGGGCGGGCCCGGGTGGCGATGGTGCGCAGCTGGGCACTGGCGGTGCGGATGAAGGCCGAGTCGCGGGCCGTCAGCTGGTCCACCAGGGTGGAGCAGCGCACCGGCTGCATGAGATAGCCGGTGAGCGGGGCCCGCAGATGGGATTTCAGCTGGCGGCGCTCTTCAGGCGTCAGGATGATCCAGATTTGCGGCAGCGGCTTGCCCTGCTTGCGGATGCGGCGGGCGGCCAGGAGAATGGCGGGGCCAAGACTGGCATCACAGACAATGGCATCGAGCGCATTGGCGAACAGGGCGGGGCTGGCTTGCGTGTCGGCGAGGCGCTGGGTGGTGGCGCCCTGCAATTGCAGTTGGCGGGCAAAATGCCCGGCCACAAAATCATCGCTGAGGGCGAGGCGGAACCTGCGGCCTGCCAGCGGCAAGGGGGCCGGCGCATCGGCTTCCACCATGCCGGGAATGTCAGCGCGGAAGCAGGTGCCCGTGCCCGGCGCAGAGGTGACGGTGAGGCTGCCACCCATGGTCTCGGCGATGCGGCGGCTGATGACGAGGCCCAGCCCCGTGCCACCATAGCGGCGAGTGGTGGTGTCGTTGGCCTGGCCGAAGGGCTTGAACAGGCGCTCCAGTTCTTCCTCCGACATGCCGATGCCGGTGTCGCTGACCTCGAAGGCGAGGCCGGCCGGGCCATCGCGGCGCACCGTGATGGTGACGCCGCCTGTTTCGGTGAACTTGATGGCGTTGCCCGCGAGATTGAACAGCACCTGGCGGAGCCGCATGTCATTGCCGCGCACCGTGGCGGGCACGCCTTCCTCAAACAGCGAGACAATGCTGATGCCCTTGGCCTGGGCACGCGGGGCCAGAAGCTCAGTCACATTTTCCACCAGTGCCACAATGTCGATGGGGGCGGCATCGCCCTTGTTGAGCGCTTCCGATTTGGCACCATCGAGGATTTCGTCGATGATGGAGAGAAGGATGCGGCCCGAGCCATGGGCGGTGGTGGCGTAGTTGCGCTGCTCGGAGGTGAGATCGGTTTCGAGAAGCAGGCCCAGCATGCCGATGACGCCGTTCAAGGGCGTGCGGATCTCATGGGTCATGGTGGCGAGAAGGCGGGATTTCTCGTCGGCCTGTTCCTCGGCGGCGGTGCGGGCCACCTGCTCTGCCGTGAGGCCCGACTTGAGATGGCGGAGCCGGAGCAATAGTTCCCGGTGCAGCAACACATAGGCCAGCAGCGACAACGCTGCAGCCCCAATCAGCAGGGCAAGGGCCGCCTGCAGCGGATTTTCAGCCATGGTGCGGTTGACGAAGGCGATGAGGCCGAAGGTGAGCAGCATTTCGAGCAGCGCCACGGTGACAGCCAGCAGACGCCGGTTGCGTGGCGAGGCGGCGGCGTGGCGCCCGTCAATGATGGCAAAGAGACGACCCATGGGAGGGGTTTAGCGTGGGGGTTCTTGCCAAATCGGAAAGCGATGATTTTACGGTAAAATCTTCTTAAATTTCACGCTGCGGCGCGCAGTGCCGCGGGCTTCTGGCGGTAGCCCAGGGCCTCGGCCAGATGGATGCGGGCGACGGCCTCGCGGGCATCCAGATCGGCAATGGTGCGGGCCACCCGCAGCACGCGGTGATAGCCGCGGGCCGAAAGATTCATGGCCTCGGCGGCATCGCGCAGCAGGCTGGTGGCAGCGACATCAAGCTTCACCATCTCTTCCAGCAAGGTGCCATCGGCCTCCGCATTGGTGCGCAGAAGCGGCTGGCCCAAAGCAGCAAAGCGCTCGCGCTGACGGGCCCGCGCCGCAGCGACACGGGCTGCCACATCGGCGGATTTTTCCTTGGGTGGCGGCAAAGTGAGATCAGCGGCGCGCACCGCCTGCAACTCGATCTGGATATCCATGCGGTCGAGCAGCGGGCCCGAGATGCGGGCCTGATAATCCGCTGCACAGCGCGGACCCTGCCGGCAGATGTGGCCGGGCTCGCCCGCCATGCCGCATTTGCAGGGGTTCATGGCGGCAATCAACTGGAAGCGGGCGGGATAGGTGATGTGATAGTTGGCGCGGGCCACCACCGTCTGCCCGGACTCCATGGGCTGGCGGAGGCTTTCCAGCACACGGGGCTGGAACTCCGGCAATTCATCGAGAAAGAGCACGCCGTGATGGGCGAGCGCCATCTCACCGGGCTTGGCCCTGAGGCCGCCGCCCACCAGGGCCGGCATGGAGGCGGAATGGTGGGGGGCGCGGAAGGGCCTTTCGCGGGAGAGGACGCCATCCTTCAATTCGCCGGAGAGCGAGGCAATCATCGAGACATCCAGCATCTCGCGGGCCTCCATGGGCGGCAGAATGGAGGGAAGCCTGGCCGCCAGCATGGATTTGCCGGCCCCGGGCGGCCCCACCATCAACAGGTGATGGCCCCCGGCGGCGGCCACTTCAAGCGCCCGCTTGGCCGCCTCCTGGCCCTTGATGTCGGAGAGGTCCGGCAGCGCTTTGGCCGCCATGTCCGTGTTGGGGGCGGGGCGGCGCAGCACCTGCGTGCCCTTCACGTGGTTGATCAGCTGGATCAGGGTTTCAGGGGCCAGAATATCCACGTCCTCCCCGGCCCAGGCGGCTTCGCGGCCCGAGGCCTTGGGGCAGATAAGGCCGAGGCCATTGGCATGGGCGGTCATGGCGGCAGGGAGCGCGCCCGAGACCGGGAGCAGCGAACCATCGAGCGCCAGTTCGCCCATCACGGCATAGGATTGCAGGAAATCCGGGGGGATGACGCCGAGCGCCGAGAGCAGCGCGAGCGCAATGGGAAGATCATAATGGCTGCCCTCCTTGGGGAGGTCGGCCGGCGAGAGGTTGATCACGAGGCGCTTGCCCGGAAGCGCCAGCCCCACGGCATGGAGGGCCGCGCGCACCCGCTCGCGGCTTTCGCCCACGGCCTTGTCGGGCAGGCCGACCACGGTGAAGGCCACCTGGCCCGAGACGAATTGCGCCTGGCAATCCACCAGCACCCCTTCGACGCCCTGGAAGGCGATGGTTGCAACCCGCGCTGTCATGTCCCCTGCCCTTTGCTCTTAAGACGATAGGGCGGGACATTTCCGTCGGTCAAGAACAAAAATGGAACGATGGGGGATGGCGGCATTACTATGCCTTTGCGGCCCCATCTCACATGGGTGCCTGAGAGTAAAAGGCCCTCCGCCATCGTGAACGATGGCTAGGTGCCTCTCCGCTATTGCTGGCGCAATAGCTAGGGGAATGCGTGAGCGCCGCTCAACGCAAGTGGGACTGGCTTAAAGTCCCGGTGGAAAAGCGCACCTGCGGGCATGCGCATTGAAAATGGCGCGAATGCTGACGCAAGCGCGCCAGCGCTCACGCTGGCAGGATTTGCGTCCTCACGCGTCTCAGTCGGCCCGCGTTTTTCAGGTCTGATTCACAAAGGCTGCCATACTCGCGCTGCCAGCCTCCCTCTAGGGAAACGGCGCCTTAGTACGCCGCCGGGGACGCATGGAAGTCCGGAAGCAGTGGCTACGTTTGACACCACCTGCGGACCTGCCACCTCTAGCCATCGCTTGCGATGGCGGAACCCGCCCAGGTTCACCGTCATGAACCGGACCCCAGTTGGGAAGGGGTGAAATGGCTATAAGCATAGAATAGGAATGTTGTCAAGGGGCTTGACGAGAACAGAACAAAAGTAGAACTTATGGCCGTTCTGCAACCAGACGGCTAGAGTGGCGGCAGACGAGATTCGGGACTTTGTGCGAGGGGTTATGGGCAACGCGCTCTATTACGGCGACAATCTTGATGTGTTGAGAAACCACATCAAGGATGAGACTGTTGATCTTGTCTATCTCGACCCGCCCTTCAACTCCAACTCCAATTACAATGTGCTGTTCAAGGCCCCGGATGGCCACCAATCCCAAGCGCAGATTGAAGCCTTTGAAGACACATGGCACTGGAACGAACACGCCGAACGCGCTTTTGACGAGGTGATGACAGCCGGCAACTCCAACGCGGCGGATATGCTGCGGGCCATGCGCTCGTTCCTCGGCGAGAACGACATGATGGCCTATCTCGCCATGATGGCCGTGCGCCTCTTGGAATTGCACCGTGTGCTGAAGAAAACCGGGTCGTTGTATCTGCACTGTGATCCGACAGCGAGCCACTATCTCAAGATCTTGCTGGATGCGGTGTTTGAGGGAAGATTCAGGAGTGAGGTTATCTGGAAGCGCACTTCGTCCCACAACAGCGCGAGGCGTTGGGGCCCGATCCATGATACAATTCTCTTTTACTCAAAATCAGACGAGTATCTCTGGAACAGAACCTTCACGAAATATGATAGCAGTTACCTTGACAGGTTCTACCGGCACCAATCCGAAGACGGACGACACTATCGACTCAGCGATCTTACGGGCAGCGGCACCCGAAACGGTGAAAGCGGTCGAGAGTGGAATGGATTTAATCCAACTGTCCATGGTCGACATTGGGCGATACCATCTGTTGTAAAGGCCGAATTTCCAGATGTTGGGGAGTTGTCTCCGCTCGAATGGTTGCAGACATTCTCAGACGAAGGCCTTGTAAGAATGACTGGTGAAGGTGGCGGCTGGCCACACGTCATTCGCTATCTGGACCGGATGCCGGGGCAAGCCGTGCAAGACATTGTAGACGATATTTCTCCCTTAACTCAGCGCCACGCAGAGCGATTGGGTTACCCCACCCAGAAACCTGTCGAACTATTGGAACGCATTCTTAATGCCTCCTCCAACGAAGGCGAAGTGGTGCTGGACCCCTTCTGCGGCTGCGGCACAACCGTTCACGCCGCGCAGAAGCTGAACCGCCAGTGGATTGGCATTGATGTAACGCACCTTGCCATTTCGCTGATTGAGAAGCGCCTGAAAGACGCTTTCCCCGGCGTGCAATATGAAGTTCATGGCGTGCCAAAAGATGCCGCCGGAGCGGCTGATTTGGCGCTGCGGGACAAGTACCAGTTCCAGTGGTGGGCCGTGTCTCTGGTGGATGCCGTGCCCTTTGCGGGCAAGAAAAAGGGCGCGGATGGCGGCATTGACGGGCTGATCTATTTCAAACCGGATGGCAAGAAGACCGAGCGCGCCATTGTCTCGGTGAAGGGGGGCGACAACGTTTCCGTTGCCATGGTGCGCGACCTCAAAGGCGTGCTGGAGCGCGAGAAGGCGCCACTCGGCATTTTCCTTTCATTGGTTGAACCAACGAAGCCCATGATCGCTGAGGCGGCCAGTGCTGGTTTCTATGACACGGGCTTTGGCAAGTTCCCGCGATTGCAAATTTTGACCGTGCAAGACCTCTTTGACGGCAAGCGCCCGCAAATCCCCTTTGGCCACACGGAAGGCTACAAGAAGGCGGCGAGGGAACAAGGCGGCAGGCAGGAGAAACTTCTTTAGGATCAACCATGAGCGAGCGGCGCTTTGCGGGTTTTACAATTGAAGCATTGGAAAAGCTCTTTGATGAGAACAGAAAAGTGCTGCCGACGCTCGAATCCATCGCTGCCGAATTGGCTTACCGCAAGACAAAACGGGCAAAAGACCTTCAAGCGCGGGTGGCACAGGCAATCGGCGTGTTCGGAAGCCTTGAAACTCCCGAAAATGATGAACCCTGGTCCACTTATGAGCGCGGGCTGACAGACAGAGAGCGTGCTGTCATTCTCGCCTCACCCATGACGAGCTTCGCGCCCAATGCACATGGGGACCTGTTTGATGACAGTCTTGCTTTTTGGCGGCGTTCTGAGCACCTGCTTCTCGAGATCGTGTGGCCTGCCTTTGAGACAGACACGCCACAGATTGGCGCAGACACCGATATCTATGGCCTTGTCATGCGGATGGCGGAGTTTGAACTTTCGCGCGAAACTGTTTCTCGCTGGCCGGCCTTCGCTTTGCTGTTTCGCAAAATGCTTGGTGAAAACGCATTGCCGTGGTTGCCCTCACTGTATCTTGGCGCGGCTGCATTGGTGCCGGGCTTCGATATACGCACAGATCTGGATGAGCTTCTTGCGTTCCGCGACAAGTTTGGTCAGCGAAAGGACGCAAGCAATCAGCCTCCGTCGGCATGATGGTTAGGGGATTGCGAAGGGACCTCTCCCGCCCCTGCGGGGCACCCTCTCCATGACGGAGAGGGGACGAAGTTCTCGCCGCTGGCGCGGCTCGGTGTTTGCACGGAATGACGGAAAAGGGCGTGACTTGGGCCTCGTGACGTGAGGCAATATTTAGGGTGGTAGAAGGGACCTCTCCCCCCTGCGGGGCACCCTCTCCATGACTGGAGAGGGGACGAAGTTCTCGCCGCTCCCTTACCGCGCCATTTCTTCCAGCTTTTGCGCGGCGATTTCCAGCGCCTTGGCGAAGTTCTCGTCCTGCTGGCGCACCTGGGTGAGGGCGTTGTCGCGGCTGATGCGCAGGCCGTTCAGTTGGTCCTGCAATTCGTCGATCTTGCGGGTGGCTTCCGAAAGGCGGTCGGCCACCATGAGCCCGGCCATCACCAGTTGCCGGATGTCGCCAATGGCACCCACGCTCTGGCGGATGCGGCCCACTTCGGTGTCCAACAGCTTGGCCAGTTCCTTGAGGTGATCCTCTTCGCCATCCGGACACTGCATGGTGTAGGGCCGGCCTGCGATATTGACGACGACATTGGCCATCAGCAGCCCTTCCTATTGTCCGGAGTTGGAATGCAGCACCGAGCGGATGCGCGACATGGCGCTGTCGATCTTGCCCACGGCCTGTTTTGAGGTGTCCACCAGTTCCTGCGCCTTGACGCGCACCTGGGCCAGCTCACGGTCCATGCGCTGGCGGTCCGACTCAAGCGTCGCCTTCTCGATTTCCAGCGTCTTCAAACGCGTGTTCTCCTGCTGCTTGCGGGCGAGTGATGCCTCCACAAGTTTCAGCGCTTTCTCGAACCGCGTGAGCGATGCCTCGAATTTGGTTGAATCAGCCATGTCCGTCCTGTCCCCCTTGCTAGACCACAAATGAGAGATTCTCAAGCACTGACAATCCGTTGCACCTTAAACGTGAACCGACCCGGAAGCAACCGCCCGCAAGGCAGTGGATTTTGCCGCGATTGACAGGGGGAAAGTGGCTGTTATCAGGGGTCATCCCCGCCTGAGATTTCTTTCAAACAAAGGTTGCTCCGATGACTGACGTTGCCCCCCGCACCATGGCCAATGCCATTCGTGTTCTCGCCATGGATGCCGTGCAGAAGGCCAATTCCGGCCATCCCGGCATGCCCATGGGCATGGCAGACGTGGCAACCGTGCTGTTCACCAAGTTCCTGAAGTTTGATGCCTCCGCTCCCCATTGGGCCGACCGGGACCGTTTCATCCTTTCGGCCGGCCACGGCTCCATGCTGCTCTACGCGCTCCTTCACCTGACGGGTTACAAGGACATGACGATGGAGCAAATCCGGAATTTCCGGCAGTGGGGCTCCAAGACGGCGGGACATCCGGAATATGGCCATGCCGATGGCATCGAGACAACAACCGGACCCTTGGGGCAGGGCATTGCCAATGCGGTGGGCTTTGCCATGGCGGAGCGCCATCTGAATGCCGTGTTCGGCAATGACCTCGTCAACCACAAGACCTATGTGATCTCCGGCGATGGCTGCCTGATGGAAGGCGTGTCGCAGGAAGCAATTGCGCTGGCCGGCCACCTGAAGCTCAAGAACCTCATCGTGATGTGGGATGACAACAACATCTCCATCGATGGCCGCATTTCCATGGCGGATTCCACCGACCAGCTGAAGCGCTTCGAAGCGAGCGGGTGGATGACGCTGAAAGCGGATGGCCATGACTTCGCCTCCATCGAAGCCGCCCTCACGGCGGCGCAATCCGCCGACCGCCCGGTGCTGATCGCCTGCAAGACGATCATCGGCTATGGCGCGCCCAACAAGAAGGACTCGCACGGTGTGCACGGCTCGCCGCTGGGCGATGCGGAAATCGCCGCGGCCCGGCAGTTCCTCGGCTGGACGGCACCGCCCTTTGAAATTCCCGCCGACATTCTCTCCGCCTGGCGCAAGGCGGGGGCCCGCGGGGCCGAAGCCCGCACGGCCTGGGAAGGCCGCCTTGCCGCTTCCGGCAAGGGCACGGAATTCTCGCGCCGCATGGCGGGTGATCTTCCGGCCAATTTCGACAATGTCATTGCCGACTACAAGAAGGAGCTGGCGAAGAACCCGCCGGCGCTGGCCACCCGCAATTCCTCGCAGAATGCGCTGGATGTGATCAACCCCGCGGTTCCCGAAACGATCGGCAGTTCGGCTGACCCTGACCGGTTCCAACAACTGGATCGAAGGACCTGAAAGTGTTCTCGGCGGCGGATTATGCCGGCTGCTATGTGCACATTCGGCATCCGCGAGCATGGCATGGCGGCGGCCCTCAACGGTATGGCGCTGCATGGCGGCGTCATTCCTTATGGCGGCACCTTCTTCTGCTTCACGGATTATTGCCGCCCGTCCCTGCGTCTTGCTTCGCTCATGGGCATCCGCTCCATCACCGTGATGACGCATGACTCGATCGGCCTTGGCGAAGATGGCCCCACGCACCAGCCGGTGGAGCATCTGGCCGCCGTGCGCGCCATTCCCAACCACACGGTGCTGCGCCCCTGCGATGCGGTGGAAGCGGTGGAGTGCTGGCAGATCGCGCTGGAGAGCAAAGCGACACCTTCAACCCTGGTGCTGACGCGCCAGAAACTGAAGCCCGCGCGCCTCACATATTCTGCCAAGAACCTCTGCGCCCAGGGGGCCTATGAAATCGCAGGCTCGGCCAAGAAGGCCAAGGCCGTGATCTTCGCCTCCGGTTCGGAAGTGGAAATCGCGCTGGCCGCCAAGGCGCTGCTCGACAAGAAGGGCACGCCCACGCGTGTTGTTTCCGTGCCGTCCATGGATTTGTTTGAGCTGCAGTCGAAAGCTTACAAGGCCAAGGTGCTGGGCACGGAAAAAATCCGCATCGCCGTGGAAGCGGGCCTGCGCTTGGGCTGGGACCGCTTCATCGGCACCGAGGGCAAGTTCGTGGGCATGACAGGCTTTGGGGCGAGTGCGCCTGCGGAAGTGCTCTATGAAAAGTTCGGCATCACGGCCAAGGCGGTGGTGAAGGCGGCCAGTGGGAAGTAGGCTGACGCAGTTTCTGACACTTCCGAAGGAAGAGAAATGAATAATTGCATTAACTTTTCGTTCATATATTGTTCCGGCAGAAATGCTTGATGCCCGCGCCATAGCCAATTTTATTTTGGACGAGTTTGATCCGTTGGAAAACGAAATTTCCAACAAAAAAATCAATAAGTTAATCTACTTCGGCCATGGCTTCTCAATGTTGCGGCTACAGCTACCACTCATAACGAATCACGTAGAAGCTTGGGCCCATGGCCCGGTGGTAAAGGTTGTGTACGAAGCGTTTAAGCAATTTGAATTTCGACCGATCACCGCAAGGGCAACTTGTTTTAACTACCTGACGGACAAAGAGGAGGTAGTTTCCTACGATGAATTGACGGACAGCCATCGCCAGCTGACGAGAAAAGTTGTTCAGCATTTCGTGCGTTACAGCGCTGACGACTTAGAAGATATGACTCATACCCAGTTTGGGCCCTGGTCAAAGGTTTGGAATACCCCCGTTGACGCGCGTGGACTTAGAAGCAGAATTCCAGACGAAGAGATCTTACACTTCTTCAAAAAAAAGTATGGGGCAAACACTGCAAACCACTAGACAATGGGTTCGCGGTCTGTTCTCCTTACTGTTTGGTGATTCAAACGAGGTCTTGTTATGCCTAGCTTGGAATTGTTGGATGTTGTTTATTATTCTCGCCCCCATATTCTTGCCATCGACATTGATAAGACAGCGTCTGAATTGAGAAATGTCGGCGGGTCCATAAACAACTACAATATGGCGATCGATCCGATTGAGAAAATTGTTTCTGGTTACCAGCGCTTGGTGGACTTAGAAAAATTTTGGGACACTCATAAGAATGAAAAGTGGCGCCCGCACTTGAAAGAAGTTGGGCGTCGAATTTTTGAGATTTTTGGCGGTGAGGTTTCTAAGTGGTATCCCACCGGACGAAAACCAATCGAGTCAGTGGCTGGATTGAGCATCAAGCCAGCAATTCGAGGTGTACGAGTTGCGAATGGGCGAGTCTTGCCTTGCCTGATTAATCCTCGTTCTTCTTTGCTACTTGAAAGGAATTCTGCGCTTCCTTTTATTGCTCGTGGTGTTTTTGAGTTGCATGTGCGCGATGAAATTGGCCCGGTTTCGCCCATGATTGTGGACCTGGGCAAGGAAAACGGTGTCAGAGCAAATCGCATATATTTTCCGACACAGGAATCAATGATCTCTGTGGAGCATTTTGAAGATTGTATGCGCAAGTTTAATAAGGCTCTTGTGAAAGCAGGTCTCGTGTCAGAACAACCATCAAGGGCGAGCGACCTCTTCAGAATGCGTCAATAGTGATTTCGCCTCGATAGTATACATTCTCGCTATCAACTCGCTCATTCGGAGCACTGTGGGGGATGTGGCGCATCTGACGCTTTGCAGCTTCCCTTGCTTTGCGCCCGCCACACCTGCACATTGAGCGCAATCGCCATAATAGGACCCACCCCATGCCCAAAGGTTACTGGATGGCACATGCCACCGTCACCGACATGGAGGCCTATCAGGCCTATCGCAATGTCGTGCCCGGCATCAGCGCGTGGACGGAATGACGGACAGAACAGACTGAATGTGCTCATCGGTAGTCCCGCTGCGGACTGATCTTAACCTGGCCTCACCTGCAGCCACACATAGGCAAGACCCAGCAGGGCCAGCACACCTAAAATCAGAACGACGCCGCCGATCAGATCGAGGCCGCCTTCCGACACGCCGCGCCGTCCATCGGGCAGGCGGGTGAAGGGATTGAGGCCCGGCCCCTCGCGCTCGTCATAGACAAGCCGGCCAAAGGAAAACAGCTTGATGGCGGCATAGCCCGCGAAGAAGCGCGCCAGCGTGAAAACATAAACACCGAAGGGCGAGGCCGTATTGGGTTGCGGGATTTTCATGGGCGAACACGCTGTGCGATGGACCTGGGACAACTGCGGCGTGGGCAGAAATTTAGCCGCACCCCGTGCCGCATTGCAATCCCGGCGGCTCTGAGGTACGCCCCTCACAAAATCCGCATGGAGATGAGAATGCCCGCCTTCCGCACCCTTGATGATGTCAACGTCGCCAACAAGAAGGTGGTGATCCGCCTTGACCTGAACGTGCCCGTGAAGGACGGCGTGGTCACCGACACCACCCGCATCGACCGCGTGGTGCCCACCCTCAAGGAATTGCTGGCCAAGGGTGCCGCGGTGATCGTGCTCGCCCATTTTGAGCGGCCCAAAGGCAAGGTGGTGCCGGAGATGTCGCTGAAGCCCGTGGCCCCGGCCCTGGAAAAGGCGCTGGGTACGAAAGTCAATTTTGTCTTCACCGATTGGCAGACGGCCCCCGCCGTTGATGCGAAGCCCGGCAGCGTGACGCTGATGGAAAACACCCGCTATCACGGCGGCGAGGAAAAGAACGACGCGGGCTTCGCCATGATGCTGGGCGGGCTTGGCGACATTTTCGTGAATGACGCCTTCTCGGCGGCGCACCGGGCGCACTCCTCCACCGAAGGCATTGCCCATGTGATCCCCGCCTATGCGGGCCGCGCCATGGAAGCAGAACTGAAGGCTTTGCAGGCTGCACTGGAAAGCCCCAAGCGGCCGCTCGTGGCCGTGGTGGGCGGTGCCAAGGTTTCCACCAAGCTGGAACTGCTCGGCAATCTCTCAGGCATTGCCAACACCATCGTCATCGGCGGCGGCATGGCCAACACGTTCCTCGCCGCGCAAGGCGTGAAGGTGGGCAAGTCGCTGTGCGAGCATGACCTTGCCGCCACCGCCAACGAAATCGTCGAGAAAGCCAAGGCCAAAGGCTGCTCGCTGCTCTTGCCGGTGGATGCGGTTGTCGCCAAGGAGTTCAAGGCCGGTGCGGCCTGTCGCGTGGTGGCGCTCTCGGATGTGGCAGACGACGAGATGATCCTCGATGTGGGCCCCAAGTCCATCGCCGCCGTCAATGCCGCTTTCGATGCGGCCAAGACCGTGGTGTGGAACGGCCCCATGGGGGCCTTTGAAATCGCGCCCTTCGATGCGGCCACCAATGCGGTTGCACAACATGCCGCGAAGCTCACCAAGGCGGGAAAGATCGTGACGGTGGCGGGCGGCGGCGACACGGTTTCCGCCCTCAACCATGCCGGTGCGGCGGATGATTTCACCTACATCTCCACGGCGGGTGGTGCCTTCCTCGAATGGCTGGAAGGCAAGGACCTGCCGGGCGTGAAGGCGCTGGAAGTGAAGTGAGCACGCCGCGCTTTTTTCTCGTGGCCCCGGCGGAGATCGCGGCTGAGGCGCTGCTCTCGGCCGCCACGGCGGCCTGTGCGGCGGGGGATTGCGCCTCGCTGGTGGTGGGCGAAAAGACCGATGCCGCAACCGTTGCCAAGCTGCAGGCCCTGCAATTGGCCGTGATCATCCGCGATTGCGAGCCACGGCAGGTGCATCATCTGAAGGCGGATGGCCTGCATATCTCGCGGGCTGCCCCCGTGAAGGCCCTGCGCGGCACACTGAAGAACGAGGTGATCGGCGTCTTTGCCGCCACCTCCCGCCACATTGCCATGGAGGCGGCGGAGGCGGGGGCAGACTACGTGGCCTTCGCGCAAGCCTCGCAAGGGGCAGGGGAGCCGCTGATTGCCTGGTGGCAGGATATTTTTGAAGTGCCGGCCGTGGCCTTCGATCCCGTAACGCCCGGGTCGCTCGCCGCACTTCTGCCGCAGAAGCCGGACTTTATCCGCCCGGCGGACGAGATGTGGGAGAGTGATGTGAAGGCGCGCGAGATCATCAGTGGACTGAGCAAGGTGATGGCATGAGGCGGCTTGCGGCGCTGGCGCTGCTGGCGGTGCTTTCCGCCACGCCGGGCCTTGCCGAAACCGATTTCAACCAGGCGCTCGCGCTCTTTTCCGACAAGAATTACGCCGAGGCCAAGCCGCTGGCCGAGGCCTTTGCCGCCAAGGGCGAGGCGCGCGCCATGGTGATGCTGGGCAGCATGTATCAGCAGGGTCTTGGGGTCGAGGTGTCGCTGTCCAAGGCCAAGGAATGGTTTGGCAAGGCGGCGGAGGCGGGCAATGCCGATGCGGCCTTTGTCTATGCGCAACTTCTGTTGGATGACGGTGCTGGCGAGCCCAACGCCGGGGAAGCCGCCAAGTGGCTGCAAAAGGCGGCGGAGGGCGGCAATGCCAAGGCGGCCTTCAATCTGGCGCTCATCTTCGCTGGCACCTATGGGGCGGAGCCCAAGTGGCCGGATGCCGTGCAATGGTTCAGCAAGGCGGCGGCGGGCGGCAGCGCCCAGGCGGAATACAATCTCGGCCTCCTCTATCTCGATGGCAAAGGGGTGGAACAGAATTTCGTGAAGGCGGCGGATTACCTGTCGAAGGCGGCCCTCAAGGGCATGCCTGAGGCGGCTCTGGAATATGGCGTGCTGGTGATCCGGGGCGATGGTGTGGAGCGCGATGTCACCATCGGCATCAAGTGGCTGCGCTTTGCTGCCGACCACGGCCACCCCGTGGCGCAGAACCGTCTGGCCCGCATCTATGCGGCAGGGGCGGGTGTCCCGGCAGACCCGGTGCAGGCGGCCATGTGGAACCTGCTGGCGGCCAAGGGCGGCAGGCCCGATGCCACGCTTGATGACCTGATGAAGCGACTGACGGCGGAGCAGAAGAAGGAGTCGGAAAAGCGCGCCAAGGCCTTCAAGCCCGAGCCCACGCCGGAACTGGACTAACCGGTGCTGACCTAGAACGTCACGTGCCGGGGCCAGACATAGGCCTCGGACGACACGCATTCATCAGATGCCAGCGCAAATGTTGCCGCGCGCAAATGGTCCGCCACGGCCTGCCGGCCCTGGGTCTGCGGCAGGTCTGTGCCGTTCAGCACCCGGCCCACGGTTATGCGCAGGGCCTGACCCCGGCGGCGCAGTGTCTCGCGGAAGAGCAGGGCAATGCGGGCCGGATAATAGAGATGGCTGGCCATGTGGAAGAGCAGCGAGTTCTGCCCATGGAAATAAAGCGGCAGCACGCGCACGCCACACTGGCGAGGCGGCGTGTGGCTTGTGCCAGGGCAGATCAAGGAACCGGGCCCTTCAAGGGATTCTGCCGTGTGGCCACGCCGCCTGCGGGGAACAGCGCCACGCAATGACCGGCCTGAAGCCATTCCGCGGCCTTGCAGGTGCGGGCTGATGCTTCGCGGCCCGCTGCCGTGCCGGAGAAATCCACGGGCAGCAGATAGCGGGCGGCTTCCGGCGGCTGGCGCAGCAGGCTGTTGCGTCATGATCTTGGTGTCGGGGCGGATGCACGCGTGAGCAGTTCGCCGAGCGCCAGACCATCAGCCACGCCATAGGGGTGATTGGCCACCACCAGCAGCGGGCCGGTGGCCGGCACGTTTCTTCAAGGCCTCACCGTTGAGATCGAGCGGCATGTCGAGAAGCCGCAAGCCAGCCGCGGAAATCGTTTCACCGGTCACGCCCCGGCTCACCCAGTCGAAATAGCTGCTGGCGCGAATGGGGTTGGCCTGTGAAACGCTCGTCCACCAATGAAGGCTCGGCGCCAGGCTGGGTCCTTGTCACTGGCATAGCTGAAGCGGATGCTGGGATCGGGGAGCGCATCGAAGCTCAAGACGGGCAGTTCTGAGCAAGTGAGGCTGTCATGCCGGTTCAAGTCCTGTTTGAACCGGCCTATCCTGAGTGCATGACGGGCCTGCTTGACGGGTTCTGTGATGGGTTCTGTGATGGGCCTCGGCCCTGTTTCTCCGCGTAGGCTTTGAAGGTGGCGAGGCCTTTCTCGAAGTCCGGGCCGATGAAGCGGTCGAACAGGAGGCCGAACCAAGCGCTCCGCCACGGAGTTGAGGTCCGTGTCGAAGGCCCATGTGACCTTGGTGCCGGTGCCTTCGAGGCCAACAGCACCGTGGCCTTGGCCTTGCCCATGTCGCCAAAATCGAGACCGGACACCAGCTTCTGGTTCAGGTCATTCCAAGGGTCTCCTGCAGGCATGCCGACGTTTGGATTGTTGGACGACCAACTGAGCTTCTGGCCCACGCCAGGGCCATTTCGATGTTCACCTGCATGGCGGGAGTCGAGCGAAAACCAAGTCTGCCAATTCTTGGCGTTCTGTAGGTCGAGACAATGGCAAAGATTTTGTCCGGCGGGGCCGCGATCAACGCCCCGGCGCTCCACATGGGCGGCACCGGGCAGCACATAGCCGCCTGCCACAAAAACCGGAAAAGCCGAAGGAGCATAGAAAATCGAGCAGCGCTTTGCTTCATGAGAGACGCCCGCCTGTGGTCTAGCCATGGGGCCGCCATCTTGCTATCAACGGCAACCCACAACAGGAAATTCAGCCGTGTCATCTTCACCTGTTCTCACCGTCATGATCAATGCCGTGCGCAAGGCCGCCGCGGCGTGCAGCGGGATTATGGCGAGGTGGCCAGCCTGCAGGTGTCGCAGAAGGGGCAGGAGATTTCCGTGACGGCCTCCGACAAGAAAGCCGAGCGCGTGCTGCGCGAGGAACTGGCCAAGGCCCGGCCAAGCTATGGCTTTCTGGGCGAGAAGAGGCGGCACAAAGAGCCAGGACCCGGACACATTTCATCATCGATCCCATCGATGGCACCTCCCTTCATGCGTACGCTGCCTTTCTTCGCCGTCACCGTGGCGCTGGGGAGCGCAAGGGCGAGATCGTGGCAGAGTCACCTACGATCCCATCACCGACGAGCTTTTCCACATTCCGGAAAAGGGCGTAGGCATAACTAAAGGAACAACAAGCGCATGCGCGTCTCCGCCCGCAAGCACCTGCACGAGGCGCTGGTGTGCACCAACATTCCGCACATCGGCCAGAAGAACCAGCTGGAACACCGCAACGAAATCGCCGTGCTGCAGGCCCGCACCACAGGCCTTCGCGCGCTTGGCTCCACGGCGCTGGAACTGGCCTATGTGGCCTGTGGCCGCGTGGACGCCGCCTGGTGCCATGACCTCAACGCCTGGGACATGGCGGCGGGCCTCCTGTTCGTGCGCGAAAGCGGCGGCTTTGTCGCGCCGCTCAAGGGCGAGGGTGACCCGCTGCACACCAACGGCTATATCGCCGCCAACGCCGACCTTCTGCCGGAAATGAAGAAAGCGCTGGCGGACGCGGCGAAGCTGCCCGTCTGAACGGCCTAGCGTTCGGTGCGCCAGCTGTGGCGCGGATTCCAGCCCAGGACCTTCCGCGCCTTCTCGATGGAGAAGACGGACTCGTTGCCCTTGAACACGCGCCGCCGCGTGACGGTGGGATAAAGCTCGGCAAGGAGTTCCTCGGTGGGCCGCTCCATCACGGTGTCGGGGGCAAAGATGTTGAATGTCTCGAACCCCTTTGTCTTGCGGGCAACCGCCAGCACCAAAGCCTGCGCCGCGTCGCGCATGTCAATGTAAGACCAGAAATTCCAGGATTGCTTGCGCGCATCGTCCTGCAGTGACGGGAACTCCTTGTAGTCTTCCAGATTCTTTACATAGGAAATGCGAAGCCCGATCATTTTCAATTCCGGGTCCCAGCGGCAGAACTCCTCCGCCATCACCTCATCGATCAACTTGGCCAAGGAATAGGCAAAGTTTGGACGGCGCGGAACCTCTTCATCGATCGGCAGATAGGGCGGCGGGGTGGTGAAGGGCACGCCAGTCAGGGTTTCTGAACTGGCCCAGACCACGTTCTTGATGCCCGCTGCCTTGGCGGCCCAGAACACGTTGAAAGTGGCGATGACATTGTTGTGGAAGAGCGCCGCGTTGGCCGCATGGGATGGGCCGGGTATGGCCGCGAGATGGACAACGCAGTCGGGCTTGTCCCAGCCGCCTTCAATATGGGTGAAGGCCTCCAGACATTGGCCATAGTCCATGAAATCCATGCGCATGGTTTTGCACAGGTTCTCGCGCGGCAGGACGCGGTCGACGTTGTACACTTCATGTCCGGCGGCGATGAGTTGGCGAATGGTCTCGAGGCCCAGCTTGCCGCTGCCTCCGGTGACAACAATGCGCATGAAAATCTCCTTAAGTGCCCAATCGGGATGCAAGTTCATCAAAATCGTCGGCGATCACATCCCAGTCTTCCGTCGGGACAAGATCCGTTGTCTGACCAGGGCCAAACTCGGTTGTGCGCGGAACAAACGCCGTCGCCAGCCCTGCCTTGCGCGCCGCCGCAAGGTCATAGTTGTGGGCCGCGCACATCATCACCTCGGAAGGTTTCACATCCATCATGCGGGCAACGCCAAGATAGGAGTCGGGATGCGGCTTGTAGGCACGGAACAACTCGCAGGAAAACACATGATCCCAAGGCAGGCCTGCATGCTTGGCCATGTTCACGAGCAGCGCAACATTGCCGTTGGACAAGGGGCCGATCACGAATTTCGTTTTCAGCCGATGCAGGCCCGGAACTGAATCCGGCCAGGGATCGAGCCTGTGCCACACGCGGTTGACAAACTGGAATTGCTCTTCCGAGAGCGAGTCAATGCCACAGCACTCAAGTACGCCCGGAAGTGCATGCGCGTGAAGTTCGTCGAGGCGCGTGAATGGAATTTCGCCCCGCCGCACCCGGTCCATCTCTGGTTCATATTGTCCGCGCCAAAGATCAGCCAGCTTTCCCCAGTCCGCCGTGATGCCCTGCGCTGCGCCCCAGTCGGAAAGATCACGGGTGATGCTGCCCCGCCAATCCACCACCGTGCCGAACGTGTCAAAGACAATAACCTTTATGCCCGCCATCGTCACGGCTCAGAATCCAGCCAGTTCGTGCGGCACGTAATGCGCTTCAAGTCGCTGCACCTGTTCCGCTGACAGGGCGAGATCGAGTCCCGCAATCGCATCCGCCAACTGGTTCGCCTTGGTGAAGCCGACAATGGGCGATGCAACACCGGGCTTCTGCCGCACCCAGGCCAGGGCCACATGGGCCATGGGCCGCCCCAACTCTCTTGCGATGGCCTCCACGGTATCAATGATAAGGCCGTCCTGCGCCTCGGTCTTATCGTACATCTTTTTCTGGAACTGGTCGGTCTCGGCCCGCGCCGTCACGGCGCCCTTGGACCGCGCCAGCCGACCGCGCGCGATGGGCGACCACGGGATCAGCCCTACACCCTGGTCGAGGCACAGCGGAATCATCTCGCGCTCTTCTTCGCGGTAGATGAGGTTGATCTGGTTCTGCATGGAAATGAAGCGGATCCAGCCGTTGGCCTTCGCCACTTCCTGCGCCTTGGCAAACTGCCAGGCGAACATGGTGGAGGCTCCAATGTAACGCGCCTTGCCCGCTTTCACGACATCATGGAGCGCCTCCATTGTTTCCTCGATGGGCGTTTTGTCGTCCCAGCGGTGGATCTGGTAGAGATCGACATGATCGGTCTTCAGCCGCTGCAAGGATGCGTCGATCTGCCGGAAGATCAGCCGCCGCGACAGGCCCTGCATCTCGGGGCGTGCATCGCCAAACACCTTGGTGGCGAGAATGATCTCATCCCGCCGCGCCATGTCCCACAGCACCTTGCCGAGGATTTCTTCGGATGATCCATCTGAATAAACATTGGCCGTATCGAAAAACGTAAGGCCCGCCTCATAGGCCTGCTGGATAAGCGTGCGGGAGTCCGCCTCGGGCAAGGTCCACGTGTGACCGCCCCGGTTGGGCTCGCCAAATGACATGCAACCCACACAAAGCTCAGGCACCCACAGGCCTGACCGGCCAATCTGTTTGCGTTTCATCAGGCGACACTCACAAGTCTCGCGAGCCATCGGTCATATCAAGGGGGCGCTGACGCTGTCAAGCGTTCTGGCCCCTGCTGACACTCATGTCAGCAGCTGTCAGCATCCGCCCTTTCGCTGCCGCCTTGAGCCCCTATATCCCTGCCCATGGGACATTCTCGGCAGGACGGCGGATTCGCGGAAGCACCTCAGGCGCGGCTGGAAGGCCAGCCCGTGCCAGAACTGCCCGGATTGCCGGAGCTGCCGGACTCCGTGCGCGCCGGGCTGGAAGGCCTGCGCCCGGACTTCGTGCCGCTGCCCATGTACATGCCCCACAGGCCGCCCAAGCCGCCCAAATCCGAGGGCGGGCGGCGCTTCGAGCTTGTCTCCGAATATGAACCCGCGAAGCGACCAGCCCACCGCCATTGCCGAACTGGTGCAGGGGGCGGAGGCCAATGAACGCGACCAGGTGCTGCTCGGCGTCACCGGCTCCGGCAAGACCTTCACCATGGCCCAGGTCATCGCCCGCACCCAGCGCCCGGCCCTCATCCTCGCCCACAACAAGACGCTGGCCGCCCAGCTTTATGGCGAGTTCCAGAGCTTCTTCCCCAACAACGCGGTGGAGTATTTCGTCTCCTACTACGACTACTACACGCCCGAGGCCTATGTGGCCCGCACCGACACCTACATCGAGAAGGAAAGCTCCATCAACGAGCAGATCGACCGCATGCGCCACTCGGCCACGCGCGCCCTGCTCGAACGCGATGACGTGATCGTCGTGGCCTCCGTCTCCTGCATCTATGGCATCGGCGAGCGGAAACCTATTCGGCCATGACTTTCGCCATCCAGAAGGGCAAGCGCTTTCCGCAGCGCCAGCTGCTCGCCGATCTCGTGGCGCTGCACTACAAGCGCAACGACCAGAATTTTGTGCGCGGCACCTTCCGGGTGCGTGGCGACACCATCGAGCTTTTCCCTCGCATCTGGAAGACCGGGCCTGCCATCTCGCTGTTTGGCGATGAGGTGGAACGATCACCGAATTTGATCCGGCTCACGGGGCAGAGCGCGCCGAGCTGGAACAGGTGAAGATCTATTCAACTCGCATTACGTGACACCGAAGCCTACGCTGGAGCAGGCGGCGCAGCGCATCGACGACCTGCGCATCCGGCTGGCCGAGTTCAACGGGGCCGGGCGCATTCCTGGAGGCGCAGCGGCTTGAGCAGCGGCACCGGCGTTCGACCTTGAGATGATGATGGCGACGGGCAGTTGCGCCGGCATCGAAAACTATTCGCGCTATCTCATCGGGCCGCGCGCCCGGCGAGCCGCCGCCCACGCCAGTTTGAATATCTGCCGGACACCGCCTGGTCTTCATCGATGAAAGCCAGGGTGTGACGGTGCCGCAGATCGGCGGCATGTTCCGCGTGCGACTACAACCGCAAGGCCACCCTTGCCGAGTTCGGCTTCCGCCTGCCATCGTGCATCGACAAATCGTCCCTTGCGCTTCGAGGAATGGGCCATGCGGCCGCAGACCATCTATGCCCCGGCCACGCCCGGCCCCGGGAGTTGGAACAATCCAATGGTGTGTTTGCCGAACAGGTGATCCGCCCCACAGGTCTCATTGATCCGCCGGTCACCATCCGCCCCAATTGACGCAAGATTATCGACGTGATCGCCGAGTGCAAGGCGGTGGCGCAGCAGGGCTATCGCGTGCTCGTCACCACGCTCACCAAGCGCATGGCGGAAGACCTCACCGAATACATGCACGAGCAGGGCGTGCTGCAAGGGCTACATGCACAGTGACATTGAAACCTTGAGCGCATCGAGATCCTGCGCGATCTCAGGCTTGGCGCCTTTGATGTGCTTGTTCATCAACCTGCTGCGCGAGGGCCTCGACATTCCCGAATGCGCGCTGGTGGCCATTCTTCGATGCCGACAAGGAAGGCTCTGCGCAGCGAAACATCGCTGATCCAGACCATTGGCCGCGCCGCGCGCAATGTGGATGGCCGGGTCATCATGTATGCGTCGACAAGATCACCGGCTCCATGGAGCGGGCCATGGCGGAGACGAACCGACGCCGCGACAAGCAGACGGCCTTCAACACGGCCAATGGCATCACGCCACAGTCGATCAAGAAGAACATCGCCGACATTCTCAAGAGTGTCTACGAGCAGGACCACGTGCAGGTGGATGCGGGCCTCGCTGAAGACGGGCCGCTCACGGGCCACAATCTCGAGAAGGTTCTGGCGGACATGGAAAAGCGCATGCCGATGCCGCAGCCAACCCGGAGTTCGAGGAAGCCGCCCGCCTGCGCGACGAGGTGAAGCGGCTCAAGGCGGTGGAGCTTGCGGCATGGATGATCCGATGGCCCGCGACCCATCAACATCCCCTCTCCTGCGCGCAGCGTGGGAGAGGGTGCCCGAAGGGCGGGTGAGGGCTCTTCCGCCATCCAACCCGCCACTGCAAGCTGGCCCAAGGCGGGCGAACGCAAGGCGGGTCAAAGGCCGGCAACCGGGACACGGGCGTATCGCGGGCCGTGAAGCGATAATAGTTTTATGCACTGTCACCGTAATCCGTCACCGTAATCCCCGTAATCCCATAACTGTCACCGTAATCCGCCATTCAACTCCGCTACTGCAAGCTGGCCGGAAGCCGGGCGAACGCAAGGCGGGAAGCAAGGCCGGCAAACCGGGGTCGAGAGCGTTTCGAGGGCCGAAGCGGTGTGTTTGGTGCACCGTCACCAAGCAATGTGTAATGAAACCTGTACGGAATGAAATCAGCCATAACCATATTGCACATGGCCTTGCAGACAGTATTGTCATTCTGAATTTGGGGAGACTGATTTGGTGAGCGTGTTAACAGTCGAGGGCTGTTATGCACGTCTCCGCTGCATTTCCATAACACGCTTGATCTCTGATCGGTGAAGGCGGCGTCCATCACAGTCTGGGATGGACTACCAAACAGTGTTGGAGCAGCTCAGAGAAAGTGTTGACGATCCGTTCTCTGGCTTTGACCTCTCAAATAGCGACACTTGGAACTCCAGCGACAAAGACTACCACTGGAGCCGTATCATTGTTAGGTCAAAGGTCACACAGCTGATTTACTACCTCGAAGCGGTTCATAGTGCGCGACCGCGTTGTCGATTGGAAGTGTTTACAATCTTCATCAAGGATACCGAGTTAAAGTCTCGGTGCGCAGATTTGTGCCCCGCTAGCGGTCATTTTGACCGAGTAACTGGACCAGGCCACTCAAGTACTCGAAGAACGAATTCGGAAGCTGGTGCCAGAGTTTTCTGGCGACTCATGGAAGTGTACTTGTGGGCAAATCCATAAATAGTGATCCGGGAAAATCAAAGATAGTGGTTTCTCAAGAGGCTAGTGAACAGGAAGGTTATGCAGCAATCTTCCGGGGTGTTGTAGGAGCTTTCCGGAACCCCACTCATCACAGATTTCTCGAGAATGTAACGCGAGAGCAAGCTTGCAAATCTGTGCTTTCATTGATAATTTGCTGTTCGCATTGTCTGTGAGCAATGTCGCGAGGGACTGACCGAGCGTCGACGGTGTTGTGCTTCGAGGCTTTGTGGACCGCAAAGGATCTCTGCTTTGGCTTGGACAGGCTCTCAGCACGAGGAACACTCAGCAAGGCAACTACTGCGGCCATGAATTTAATAAACTGAATCCTCCGCCCAGCACGCATTCCCTTGTTCACACCAGTGCCCGGTGCGTTTTCGAAGGTGCATCCGGCGTGTAGGTAGGGGCTGCACTCATTGACCAGTGTTTTGTAGCCGACACATCTGCCCGTGCTGTTGTTGCGATAGCCGGGGCCTCCCTTGCAGCCGCATCCCTGGCAGCGGGGAAAACTAACGCAGGCCTTTTTCTTGCCGTCCCCGCGTTCAGCAGTTTCCTGCGGGTCGGCGGCTTTGCGGTGGCAGTGATATTCGCCCGTCTTCCGGTTGGTGTGGCAGCCCTCGGCATTCAGTCCGCCGTGGGGGTGGGCGTGAGCCAGCGCGATGCTCATGCACAAGGCCACGCCCGCAAAGACGATGGTCAGAGATGTCCGCCGCCTGCATGTCCCCAAATTATCATGGTTTCGGCGATATGTCCCGTATCTGATGCCGCGAGTCCCTTCTCCTTGAGGAGAAGATAGCGAAGCAAGCGGGGTGCCTCACCCGGCGCTTCGCGCCACCCCCGGATCGGGTCCGCAGGCTCTCACCTGCAAGCGGGAGAGGTGAAGCGGGCATCGCTGCGTTACTGATCATCCCACTTCTCCCGCTTCTTCAAACCGTCATCTTCAAGGGCAGCCTAGCGATTGCACGTAATCGCGGAGCGTGAGCCGGATCCCGCCGTGGTTCAGCATGCGCGGTCAGCAAAGCGGGATCTCCGTGTCGCGCCCTCCCGCGTTTGCTGACGCAAACGCACGGGCTTGCACGGAATGATGGGGGTGGTGGGGCAGAGAAATAGGACTATTGACATATCAATAGTGAATAGGACTATATGCCCTTCCGACGGTTCCGGAAAGGAGGGACAATGTCGACAGTGTCTCGAAATTGCCAGAACCGTGCGCAGCGCCTGCGGGGTGAGTGCGCAGGTCACCGCCTCACCTCCCGGGAGCCGATGGACCGACCCTGGATACTATGGTCCAGGCGCGGGTTTCCGCAGTTCACGCTCAAAACTGCAGCGCATTCCGATCGTCCAAGGCTTCGCCTTGGCCGGAATGGGCTGTTTGGGGCCGGACGCTTCAGTCCCTGAGCGCCCCGACCGGGAGATGTGGCGAGCGCGGGTCATGCAGTCAAAACCGCTGCGTCTTGCTTGAAAAAGCCCCGTGCTCCCCGGGCCTCCGCTGGCCGGACGGCTTCATGCCGAATACCCTTTTTCCACCTTACCAAGCGCTGGCAGCTGAGCCGGGCGGGAGACTTACCCTCCGCCTTTTTCCCTTGTCCTCATGCGGCCGCCGTGAGAGTTTGAAGTGAAGAGCCCTCACCCGGCGCTGCGCGCCTCCCTCTCCCGTAAACGGGAAAGGTGAAGGGGTGTGCGTGCATCCCGCTGTCCTCGTCCCTCCCCCGCAAGGCGCGGGGAGGGTGGCGCGCGTCTTGCGCGCCGGGTGGGGGCCCTTTCCGTGGCCCGCCTCGTCCGACGCGGGGCCCGGTGCTTGCGCACCTCCCGCGCGTTCGGCGGACGGCGACGTGCCACTGGCACGTCGCGCAGAGCGTCCGCCTCACCCCGTGGTGATGATGTACAACTTCCGCAGCTGGCTGATCACCCGCCATTCGCCCTTCCAGCCCAGCGGCAGGTTGATGGCATCGCCGGGGCCCAGGCGTTGCTTGCGGCCATCGGCGTGGGTCATTTCCACTTCACCGGAGATGAAATGGCAGAACTCGCTCGCGGCACTGCGGTCGGCGGTGAAGCGGCCCGGCGTGCATTCCCACACGCCGATGTCAACGCGGCCATCGGCGGAAGTCCAGAGCGAGACAGCGGCCTCCATCTGCTTGCCCTCAATGGAAGTGGGTTTGGGCGCAAAAGCGCCGAGGTCGAGCGTGGCGAGGCCTGGAATACAGGTGAGATCAATCATGATGCCCGGGTGTAACGCCTTGTTCCGGCTTTGCCAATGCCCCGGCATGTGGGAAAAGTCCGGCTTTCTCCTCTACCCCCTTGTATATTTGAACATTAGCATATACAGATATAGTGCCGGATGCAGAAAACTGCCGGGCGATCACGTGAACAGCCGATGGGGAGGAACCGATGGCGCATGTCGTGGTGATGGGAGCCGGATTGAGCGGCGCCATCATGGCCTATGAAATGAAAGCGCAGCTGCGCAAGGAAGACACGATCACCGTGATCACCAAGGATCCGGTCTACCACTTCGTGCCGTCCAATCCCTGGGTGGCCGTGAACTGGCGCTCGCGGGATGATGTGTCGGTTGATCTGGCCCCGGTCTTCGCCAAGAAGGGCATCGGCTTCAAGCCGGTGGCGGCCAAGAAGCTGAATGCCGAAGCCAACAGCATCGAGCTTGAGGACGGCAGCACGCTGGCCTACGACTATCTGGTCATCGCCACCGGTCCGGAACTGGCCTTTGACGAGATTGAAGGGCTGGGCCCACATGGCGGCTTCACCCAGTCGGTGTGCCATGTGGATCACGCGGAAAAGGCGGGACTGGCCTTCGAAGAGTTCTGCAAGAATCCGGGCCCGGTGATCATCGGCGCGGCACAGGGTGCGTCGTGCTCCGGGCCGGCCTATGAGTTCCTGTTCATCGTCGAAACGGAACTGCGCCGCCGCAAGATCCGCGACAAGGTGCCCATGACCTTTGTGACGGCAGAGCCCTATGTCGGCCATCTCGGTCTCGACGGGGTGGGTGATACCAAAGGCCTCCTGGAAAGCGAGATGCGCGAGCATCACATCAAGTGGATGACGTCCAGCCGGGTGAAGAAGGTCGAGATCCGGAAAGATGACGGTGGAAGAAATCGCCGACGATGGCAGTGTGAAAGCCACCAAGGAACTGCCCTTCGGCTTCTCCATGATGCTGCCGGCCTTCGGCATTCCGGCAGTGCGTGGCATCGAGGGGCTGTCCAAGCCGCGCGGCTTCACCATCGTGGACAAGCACCAGCGCAATCCCAAGTACAAGAACATCTTCGCGGTGGGCGTGTGTGTGGCCATTCCGCCCATGGGGCCGACGCCCGTGCCCTGCGGTGTGCCCAAGACCGGCTTCATGATCGAATCCATGGTCACGGCCACGGCCCTCAATATCGGGCAGGTGCTGCGTGGCCAGGAGCCGAGCAACGAAGGCACGTGGAATGCCGTGTGTCTCGCCGACTTCGGCGACAGCGGTGTGGCGTTTGTGGCCCAACCGCAAATTCCGCCGCGCAACGTCAACTGGTCGTCGTCGGGCCGCTGGGTGCACAACGCCAAGGTGATGTTCGAGAAGTATTTCCTGCGCAAGATGCGCAAGGGCACCAGCGAGACACTTTACGAGAAGGCCATGCTTGACATGTTGGGCATCGGCAAGCTCAAGACGGTGAAATCCAGCTAGGGCGGGGGGCGGCCTGGCTGGTCAAACGCCGCAAGTCTCCCGGCTTGCGGCGTTTTGCCGTTGTTCAGACCCCTGGACTGCGGCAGTTTCAGGCTTGTGCAGCGCACTCAAGCGTTCCACCCGGCGCGGAATTAGGCTAAATGCCCCTGCGTGACCCATATCTCCCGCCAGGACGTGCACAATTCCGAGGTCCCGCTGGTCTGCCGCTCTTGCGAGGCGCGGCACCGGGGGGTGTGCGGCGCGCTCACGCCGCCACAACTCCTGGAGCTTTCCAAGCACACCTCCAAATATGATTATGGTCCCGAGCAGTCCATCGTTTCGGATGGCGACAATATCGAGCGCTGCGCCAACATTCTGAACGGGGTGGTGAAGCTGGCCAAGCTGACCAGCGATGGCCGCCAGCAGATTGTCGGCCTGCAGTTCGCGCCGGATTTTCTGGGCCGCCCGTTCAGCGAGAAGAGCGATTTCGATGTTGAGGCGGCCACCACCGTGCGGGTGTGCTCCTTCCCGCGGGCCATTCTCAAAAAGTTGGTGCAGGAAAGCCCGGAACTGGGCCAGCGCCTGCATGCGCAAACCCTGAAGGAACTGGACGAGGCGCGGGACTGGATGCTGGCGCTGGGCCGCAAGTCGGCGGGTGAGAGGGTGGCCAGCTTCCTGTGCTACATCGCCCAGCATTTCGACCCGGAGCAGCGCGGCAGCCACGATCCGCTGCACTTCGACATTCCGCTCAAGCGCTCCGACATGGCGGATTTTCTGGGGCTGACCATCGAGACAGTCAGCCGTCAGCTGACCAAGCTGCGCCAGGCCCGCATCGTGGATGTGAAGAACAGCCGCACCGTGGTGGTGCTGGACATGGGGCGGCTGCGTGAGGCTTCGGAGCGGCAGCAGGGTTGAGCCCCGTCACACGACTTTCGAGTAGCGCTGACCTTCGGGGTTGAGCCAGCGGTCGAAGCGGGCGGCCACGGCCCGCACCAGAGGCCGGGCTTCCATGGGGATGAGCAGGTTGCGGCCATCCGACTGGCACAGGCCCTCGTGTTCGGATGCGGCAATCTCTTCGGCACGATCAATGACCGGACCTGCAAGCGGCCCGAAGGCGCGGCGCAGCTCATCATAGTTGAGCCGGAAGTTGCACATCAGCTGCTCGATCACATGGCCGGTCACGCGGTCCGCGTCGGTCAGCGGCAGACCACGGGCGAGCGGAATGTGACCAGCCGAAACCTGCAAGGTGTAGCGGCCTGTCGCCACTTCATTCTGCACGAAGCCGCCGGGAAACTGCCGATGGAGGAGGGGCCAAGCCCGAGGCGCACTTCCGCGTCATCGTCGGTGTAGCCCTGGAAATTGCGGCGCAGGCGCCATGCGCTGGCGCAGCCAGGCTGTCACCCGGCAGGGCGAAATGGTCGATGCCGATGGCATCATATCCGCCCGCCACGATCACGGGAGGCCATCAACGCCTGGTCAACACAGGCCGTTGCATCTGGCAGTTCGGCCTCGTTGATCAGCTTCTGATGTGGCTTCATCCACGGCACGTGGGCATAACCGAAAATGGCCAGACGGTCTGGGCGGAGGCTCAGCACCTTGCCGATGGTGTCGGCCAGGCGGGCTTCCGTCTGGTAGGGCAGGCCGTAAAGCGCATCAATATTGAGTGAGTGGACACCGGCGGCGCGCAGTGCTGCCACCGTGTCACGTGGGATCTCGAAGGACTGGGGCCGGTTGATCGCCTCCTGAACCACGGGATCAAAATCCTGCACGCCGATGGAGGCCCGGTTCATGCCGAAGGCGCGCAGGGCCTCGATCGAGCCTTCCTTCACATCCGAGGATCAATCTCGAAGGAGATTTCCGGGGCCTGGGACAGGTCAAAGGCCTCATCAAGGGCCGCGCGAATGAGTTGCAACTCTCTGGCGCAGCAGGCTAGGGCTGCCGCCCCAAGATGCAGGCGGCAGACGGGGCGGTTTCCCAGGCTTTTGCCCCACAGGGCGATTTCCGCAACCAAGGTTTTGACAAAGGCGGCCACGGGTTCGTAGCGCAGCGTTTGCTTTGTGTGGCAGCCGCAGAACCAGCACATGCGGTCGCAGAAGGGAATGTGCATGTAAATTGAGAGTGGTCCCCCGGCGCGGGCGGCTTCCAGCATGGGCTGCAACAGGGCTGGGCCCGCATCCGGCCTGAAGTGATTGGCGGGCGGATAGCTGGTGTAGCGCGGCAGGCCGGCAGGCTGGGCCGCGGCAATGCGCGCGATATCAAGGCTCATGCGGCCCTGGCCTTTTCCAGCAGCGGCAGCACGTGTTCGCGTTCGAAGGCGATGTGGCGGCGCAGCGAATCAAAAAAGCCGCGCAGCATCCAGGCCATGGTTTCCGGGTTGTGGCTGCGCCGGTCGGTGACATAGCCCTTCAACGCCAGGGAGATTTCCTCGGCATATTGCTCGTCGCCCATGTGCTCGAAGCCCAGGCGGTCAAGCGTTTCATCCAGCGTGGGGGCATGGGGCGCCTGTTTCAGCGCGGGAAAGATCCGCTCCTCCTCAAAGCGGTGGGCTGTGACCACGGTGGGCAACAGGCTTTGCGCAACGTAGAGGCATTCCTGAACGTTGATTTCATTGGGGAGGCTGTCCGCCAGCGACTCGAGGCGGTCGCACATGGTGTGCTGCCGCGACAAATGCGCACGGAATTCGTCGGCCATTGCTGTGATTTGCTGTGCCATTGTAGCCTGAATGCTGTTCGCGCCGCTGATCATTGTATGAGCGCGGAACCTAGCTGTGCGCATCCGCCGCAACCTTGATCCAGATCAAAGCCCGGCAGTGCCGCACATGGGATTGACGTAACTATTGTGGCTCCCGGACTCTGTCTGGCTAATCGGGAGCCCGGGAAGGGCAACAACATGAAAAATGGCTCAATAGCAATTGTAGTCACAATTGCAGCATTTCTGGCATTGCTGGGTGCAGCGCTCGGGCAGGACCCGCTGTTCCGCATCCACTTCTGGATCATTACGGCCGTGCTCGCGCTGGGTGCGGTGGCGTTGTTCCGCCAGGTCGGCAAATCTGCCGCGCCTGAAGACGTGAACGGATATATGGACAGCGTGGTGCGCTACGGCGTCATCGCCACGATGTTCTGGGGTATCGCAGGTTTTCTGGTGGGCGTTATCATCGCCACCCAGCTCGCTTGGCCCGAACTCAATTTTGGCCCCTGGCTGAATTACGGGCGCCTGCGCCCGCTGCACACTTCAGCGGTGATTTTCGCCTTCGGTGGCAACGCGCTCATTTGCACGGCATTCTACTCGGTGCAGCGCACCACGCGGGCCCGACTGTGGGGCGGTCTGCTGCCGTGGTTCGTGTTCTGGGGCTATCAGCTGTTCATCGTTACGGCTGCGACCGGCTACCTGTTGGGCATCACCCAGGGCCGTGAATATGCCGAACCCGAATGGTATGTCGACCTGTGGATCACGGTCGTGTGGGTGGCCTTCCTGCTGGTGTTCCTCGGAACGCTGATCAAGCGCAAGGAACCGCACACGTCGTGTCCAACTGGTTCTATCTCTCCATGCTGGTCACCATCGCCATGCTTCACCTCGTGAACAACGCGGCGATCCCGGTGTCCTTCCTCGGCACCAAGAGCTACGGCGCCTTCACGGGGGTGCAGGACGCGCTGGTGCAGTGGTGGTATGGCCACAACGCCGTGGGCTTCTTCCTGACGGCTTCCTTGGCATGATGTACTACTCGTGCCGAAGCAGGCGAACCGCCTCGGTCTATTCCTACCGGCTCTCCATCGTCCACTTCTGGGCGCTGATCTTCCTGTACATCTGGGCGGGTCCGCACCACCTCCACTATACTGCGCTGCCGACTGGGCCCAGACGCTGGGCATGGTGTTCTCGGTGATGCTGTGGATGCCCTCATGGGGTGGCATGATCAACGGCCTGATGACGCTTTCCAGCGCATGGGACAAGCTGCGTACCGACCCGGTGCTCCGCATGTCCGTCATGTCGCTGGCTTTCTACGGCATGTCGACCTTTGAAGGTCCGATGATGTCGGTGAAGGCGGTGAACGCGCTCAGCACTATACGGACTGGACCATCGGCCACGTGCACTCCGGTGCTCTCGGCCAGCTGGGCATGGTGTCCTTCGGCGCCCTCTACTACCTGACGCCGAAGCTGTGGAACCGCCAGGGCCTTTACAGCCTGCGGCTCGTCAACTGGCACTTCTGGCTGGCCACCCTCGGCATCGTTGTCTACGCGGCGGTGATGGGTCTCCGGCATTATGCAGGGCCTGATGTGGCGCGAATATGATGCGAACGGCTTCCTCGTCTATTCCTTTGCGGAAACGGTCGCGGCCATGCATCCCTACTACGTGCTGCGTCTCCTCGGCGGCCTGCTCTATCTCTCGGGCGCGCTGGTGATGGCCTACAACCTGTACCGGACAATCCGGGGCGACGTGCGCGCCGAAATCCCTCGGTGCTGAAGCGCCGGCTCTCAAGAACGCCGTGTGAAGGTGAAAAACATGTCGAACGAAACCCAGGCACTTGGTTTCCACTCCAAGATTGAGCGCAACGTCACGTTGCTCCTCGTCCTGTCGCTCGTGGTTGTCACCATCGGCGGCATCGTGGAAATTGCTCCACTCTTCTGGCTCCAGAACACGATCGAGAAGGTGACGGGGATGCGTCCTATTCACCGCTCGAACTGGCGGAACCGCAACATCTACGTCCGCGAAGGCTGCTATCTTTGCCATTCGCAGATGATCCGCCCCGTCGGGACGAGCAGGAACGTTATGGACACTACAGCCTCGCTGCTGAATCCATGTACGATCACCCGTTCCAGTGGGGTTCGAAGCGCACTGGTCCTGATCTGGCGCGTGTGGGCGCTCGTTATTCGAACGACTGGCAGGTCGAGCATCTCAAGAACCCCGCTCGGTGGTTCCGAGTCGATCATGCCAGCCTACGCCTTCCTCTCCAACACGGACCTCAACATCAGCAACATTGCCGATCATCTCTCTGTGAACCGCACCCTCGGGACGCCGTATACGGATGACATGGTTGCCAATGCAGAGGCCGACATGAAGCTGCAGGCTTCGGCGGATGCGGATGCGACGGCCCTCAAGGCCTTCACGGACCGCTATCCCAAGGCCGTGACGGGTGACCTTGATGGTGATCCGGCCCGCCTCACCGAAATGGACGCGCTTGTCGCCTATCTGCAGATGCTGGGCACACTCGTGGACTTCCAGGCCTACAACCCGGCTGAAAACGAAAGGTGAGCAACGCCATGGCATTCGAATACCAGGCCCTGCGCACCTTTGTAGACAGCTGGGGGCTTGTGGCGATGGCGATCTTCTTTGTCACCGCCTCAGCCTTCGCCTTCAGGCCATCGGCCCGTCATGCGCATGACGAAGCCGCCCAAATCCCCTTCAAGGAAGACTGATCATGTCCAAGAGAGACGTTGACCAACACACAGGCATTGAGACCACAGGCCATGAATGGGATGGCATCAAGGAACTCAACAATCCGCTGCCACGCTGGTGGCTGCTGACCTTCTACGCCACCATCATCTTCGCCATTGGCTATTGCGTCGTCTATCCGGCCATTCCCGGCCTGAGTGGCGCAAGCAAGGGCCTCTGGGGATGGTCCAGCCGCCACGATGTTCAGGCCGCCATGGATGCCGTGACCCAGTCACGCGCCGCCATGGAGGACAAGATCGCCGCGACGGACATCAAGACCATCATCGCCACGGATGACCTCAAGCAATATGCCACATCCGCCGGTGCCTCGATGTTCAAGACCTACTGCTCGCAGTGCCACGGTTCTGGCGCCCAGGGCGCGGTTGGCTATCCCAACCTGAACGACGATGACTGGCTGTGGGGTGGCACGCCCGAGCAGATCGTGCAGACGCTCACTCACGGTGTGCGTTACGTGCAGGATCCGGATACGCGCAACTCGCAGATGCCGGCCTTCGGCAAGGACGCAATCCTTGACGCTGCCGCCATCGGCAACGTGGCGCAGTATGTGCTGAAGCTCTCCGGGGCTGAGCATGACGAAGCGGCGGCCACGACCGGGCAGCAACTGTTCACGGACAATTGCGCGGCCTGCCATGGCGCCAACGGCGAAGGCAACCAGGATGTGGGTGCCCCGAAGCTGGCGGATGCCATCTGGCTCTACAATGGTGGTGCTGAAACGATCACGGCGCAGATCAACAATCCGCGCCACGGCGTGATGCCTGCCTGGGGCCGCCTCGGCGATGCCAAGGTCAAGGAACTTGCAGCCTATGTGATTTCTCTTGGAGGTTCGAAGTAAAAAAATGTCGTCTCCCGGTGACATTGAAACCAACGAAGCCCGTGCCGTTAATACAGGAGCCAAGACCAAAGGGGTCTTGTATGCGGCGCGGGCCAAGATCTTCCCGAAGAGCGTTTCCGGCACGTTCCGGCGCTTGAAGTGGATCATCATGGCCGTGACGCTGGGTATCTATTACCTGACGCCATGGCTGCGCTGGGATCGCGGTCCCAACGCCCCTGACCAGGCCGTGCTGCTCGACATGCTGCACCGCCGGTTCTACTTCTTCTTCATCGAAATCTGGCCGCAGGAATTCTATTTTGTGGCGGGCCTTCTGGTGATGGCGGGCGTGGGCCTGTTCCTTGTCACTTCGGTCGTTGGCCGCGCCTGGTGCGGCTATTCCTGTCCGCAGACGGTGTGGACTGATCTCTTCATCGCCGTCGAGGAATTCTTCGAGGGCGACCGCAACGCCCGCATGAAGCTGGATGCAGCACCCTACACGGCGCACAAGATCTTCATCCGGGTGCTGAAGCATCTCACCTGGATCGTGATTGCCGTGGCCACGGGCGGCGCCTGGATCTTCTATTTTGCCGACGCCCCGACGCTGCTCAAGAACCTGGTGACCTTGCAGGCACCTTTCATTGCCTATGGCACCATCGCCGTGCTGACAGCCACAACCTATGTATTGGGCGGTCTCATGCGCGAGCAGGTTTGCATCTACATGTGTCCGTGGCCTCGCATTCAGGCCGCAATGCTTGATGAAGACAGCCTCGTTGTCACCTACAATGACTGGCGCGGTGAGCCGCGTGGCAAGGCCAAGAAGAAGGCCGATGCCGGAGCCCCCACCATGGGCGACTGCGTGGACTGCAACGCCTGTGTGGCGGTGTGCCCCACGGGCATCGACATCCGCAATGGCCAGCAGATGGAGTGCATCACCTGCGCGCTGTGCATCGATGCCTGCGACAACATCATGGACAAGCTTGGCAGGCCGCGCGGGCTGGTGGGGTATGCCACGCTTCGCGACTACAACCACAACATGGCCATGGCCAAACAGGGCGGCGTCATCACGCCCGCCGCTATCCGCACGCCTGCGGGCGGTTTTGTGGAGGGACTGCGCCACTTCGATTGGCACATCATTTCCCGCCCGCGCACGCTGATCTACATGGGCATGTGGTCTTTGGTGGGCGTCGGCATCCTGGCCGGTCTCCTGACGCGCGACAAGCTTCAGGTGAATGTGCTGCACGATCGCAATCCCGTCGCCATCCGCTTGTCTGACGGATCAGTGCGCAATGGCTATACGGTCAAGCTGCTCAACATGCAGCCTGATCCTCGCACTGTGACACTGTCCATTGACGGACTGCCTGGCGCTACCATGTCGATTGCCGGCGTGGAGGGCAGCCAGGGCCGCAGCATGGAAGTGCCGCTGGAGCCGGACAAGCTTGAAACCTTGCATGTGTTTGTCAGTGTGGGGCCGCAGCTCTTGAAGCAGGGCCAGTCACCCTTCAAGATCACGGCGTCGGATTTCCGCCTTGGTTCGGCGGCAACCTACGACGCCACATTCGACACGGAAGGTGTGAAATGACCCAGGCAACCGCGCCCAAGCAAGCTTTCACGGGCTGGCACATGGCGATGATCATGGCTGTGTTCTTTGGCGTGATTATCGCTGTGAATGTCGTGTTGGCGGTGATTTCGGTGAAATCCTTCACCGGCCTTGTGGTGGAAAACTCCTATGTCGCCAGCCAGACCTGGGAGAAAGACACGGCTGTCCTGGCCCAGGATGCGCAGATGGACATTCACCCGAAGCTTTCGGCCGCGGGTGGCAGCGTGAAGCTTGCCTTCACCACGGCGGCGGGCGATGCGGTTGACGTGTCATCCGTGGCGCTGACGTTGGGCCATCCGGTGAGTGCCTCAACAGATGTGCCGCTTACCTTCCAGCAGACGGGCAAGGGCACCTTCGAAGCTGCGGCTGCGCTCACAGGCAAGAACTGGGAAGGCGAGATGACTGCCACCCTGGCCAATGGAACGCAGTGGAAGCGCATTGTGCGGGTGGATGCGGAGTAGGCCATGACCTGTTGTGCCGGCCCGTCGACACGTGACACGGTTCTGGGGGCACAGGAAGCCAACCGGGCGGGCCTGATTGCCGAACTGACAGCACAGGGCCATCCCCTGAAGGATGGCAGCGTCAATTATCAGCTGGCGCTGCCCGCCATGCATTGCGGCAATTGCATCGTCACCGTGGAAGACGGACTGAAGGGCATGCCTGGTGTGACCAAGGTGCGCGCCAACCTCAGCCTGCGGCAGGTGTCGGTGACACTTGCTGATGCACAGCAGGTGCTCGATCCGGTCGTGGAAAGGCTCGATGCGCTTGGCTATCCCGTGCAGCCCGTGGGGGATTTTGCCCGCAGTGGCCGTGACGAGATGTTCCGGGGCTTGTTGCGGTCGCTGGCCGTGGCGGGTTTTGCGGCGGCCAACATCATGCTCCTCTCGATCCCGGTGTGGACCGGAGCCGATGGTGCGACGGAGACGTTGTTTCATTACATCTCCGCGCTGATCGCGGTGCCTGCGGTGGCCTATGCGGGGCGGCCCTTCTTCCTGTCGGCGGCCTCGGCATTGCGGCGGCGCCGGGTGAACATGGATGTGCCCATCTCCCTGGGCGTAACCCTTGCCACCGCCATGTCGCTCTACGAGAGTTTCCTCGGCGGCGGCCACGCCTATTTTGACGCTGCTGTTTCGCTTCTGTTTTTCCTCCTCATTGGCCGTGTACTTGACCACATGATGCGGAACCGTGCCCGTGCGGCAGCGGGACAACTGGCGCAACTGGCCGCCAAGGGTGGCATGGTGGTGGGGGCCTCTGGCGACGTCACCTATCTGCCGCTGGATGCAATCCGTCCCGGCATGCTGGTGCGGGTGGCGGCGGGCGAGCTTTCCCGTGGATGGCACCGTTGCCGATGGCCGCTCTGACGTGGACCGCGCGCTGGTAACGGGCGAAAGTGCGCCGGTTGCCGTTGCCTGCGGTGCAGCCGTGGAGGCGGGCACGCTCAACCTCACGGGCAGTGTTGACATTCGTGCCACGCGGCCTGCGGACCAATCCTTCCTGGCTGAGATTTCACAGATGATGGCGGCGGCGGAAAATGGCCGCGGTGCCTACATGCAATTGTCCGACCGCATGGCGCGGGCCTATGCGCCCGTCGTGCACGTGCTGGCGCTGACGACGTTTGTGGGCTGGCTCATCTATTCCCATGGCGACGTGCATCAGGCGCTGACCGCTGCTGTCTCCGTTCTCATCATCACGTGTCCCTGCGCGCTTGGCCTCGCTGTGCCGGTTGCCCATGTGGTGAGTGCAGGCCGACTCTTCGCGGCAGGCATCCTAATGAAGGACGGCTCGGCACTTGAGCGTATGGCGGCTGCTGACCATGTGGCCTTTGACAAGACGGGCACGCTGACGACAGGTGAACCCATTGTCACCACCTGCGCCATTCCGGCTGGCCATGCCCGGGCGCTTGCCAAGTCGCTGGCGCAGCGGAGTATCCATCCTGCGGCGCGGGCACTTGCCACCTATCTGACGGACGAAGAACCTGCCGCAATCACCGACATGCGGGAATACCCGGGGCAGGGCGTGGAAGCCCTGGCGGACGGGCGCCGGGTGCGGCTGGGCCGCGTGGCATGGGTGGCGGAGCTTTCGGGCACGGTGGCTTGCGAGGCCGAAGGCACGGGTGTTGCCTTTGCCGTTGAGGGCGCGCCCATGAGCTACACATCGCTTTCCGAGCGTCTGCGCCCCGGCGCACAGGATGTTGCCAAGGCTTTTGCGCAACAAAAGATTCCGTCGGCGATTTTTTCTGGCGATCACGCGGCGCAGGTGGCGGCCATTGGCGCGGCCTGCGGCATTGCGGATTGCCATGCCAATCTCAAGCCCGGTGACAAGTTGGCCCTGATGACCGCTGCTGCTGCAGCGGGCCACCACGTGTTGATGGTGGGGGATGGTCTCAACGACGCGCCCGCCCTTGCTGCGGCCCATGTCTCAATGGCACCCGCCAGCGCATCTGATGTGGGGCGCATGGCCGCCGATTTTGTGTTCACGCGCGATGACCTTGCGGCCGTGACCTTTGCCCATCGCGTGGCGCGCAAGACGGCGCGCATCGTGAAGGAAAACTTTGCCCTGGCGATCGCCTACAACCTGCTGGCCGTGCCACTCGCCATGGCGGGGCAACTCAACCCGCTGATTGCCGCCGTGGCCATGTCGTCGTCGTCCATCCTGGTGGTGGCCAACAGCATGCGGCTGCAACTGCTCAAGGCTGATACTGCCGCGCGCCCGCGCAAGCCGCAGATGCCTGTTCTGAAAGAGGTGCATGCAGCATGAACGGTGTGCTTTTTCTCATTCCAGTGGCGCTGGGGCTGGGGGCGCTCGGCCTTGGGGCCTTCATGTGGAGCCTTGCCTCCGGCCAATATGAAGACCTGGATGGCGCAGCCAACCGGGTGCTATTTGACGATGATGGCCCGGCCAAGGACTGACACCGCACTTCCCTTGCAGCTTTGGAAGGAAGGGCGCTAAAACCTTCCGCCATGTCACAGCACACGCCGCAGAAACGCACGACAGCCCCCGACATTCGCGCCCGCAAGGGTGGCGAGCCCATTGTGTCGCTCACCTCCTATCATGCCCACACAGCGGCAATTGCCGACCGCCATGTGGACTTCCTGCTGGTGGGCGACAGTCTCGGCATGGTGATGCACGGCTTCGAATCAACACTGCCTGTGCCGCTTGACCTGATGATCATGCATGGCCGGGCAGTCATGCGCGGGGCCAAGAAGGCTCTCGTTGTGGTGGACATGCCCTTCGGCACCTATGAGGAAAGCCCGCAGCAGGCCTTCCGCAACGCCGCAAAGGTGGTGAAGGAAACGGAATGCGGGGCCATCAAGCTGGAAGGCGGCAAGCGCATGGCGGAGACCATCCGCTTCCTCACGGAGCGCGGAATTCCCGTGATGGGGCATGTGGGCCTGACGCCGCAATCGATCAATGTGCTGGGGTCCTTCAAGGCGCAAGGGCGGCGGCAGGAGGAATGGGCGGCCATCGAGGAAGATGCCCGCGTGGTCACGGAGGCGGGGGCCTTCGCCCTGGTACTGGAGGCCGTGGCCGAGCCGCTGGCGCGCAAGATCACGGCAGCGGTTGAAATTCCCACCATCGGCATCGGGGCCTCTGCGGCCTGCGATGGGCAAATCCTGGTGATGGAAGACATGCTGGGCCTGAGTCCGCGTGTTGCCCGCTTCGTGAAGGAGTTCGGCAAGGTGGGCGAGGCAATTGAACGGGCGATCACTGTCTATGCTGAGGATGTGCGCAGCCGCGCCTTCCCGGGTCCTGAGAACACTTATGCCATGAAAGAGTGACGGCGCACCGGCCTTCACCAATTTGCCGAGAATCAGACTATGATGCCGCCCATGACACGGGAACGGCCCAGCAGGCGTGCGGTGTTGGCTTCCATGGCCGGAGGTGCAGCGCTTTTCGTTGGGCGGGCTGCGGCTGAGGATGTTTATTCCGGTCAGTATATTTCCGCCGAGCCATTGAAGCGCCCGCTGATGGGGCCGGAGGTGCCGCCAACGGCCATTCAGCAGTTTCGTACGGCAGGTAAACTGCCCATTTTGCGGGCACGGCAAGGCCGGGAAGTGCGCTTCCGCGTCATCAGCACGTTGGAGGAAGAACTGTGGCTGCATTTCTTTGGCGTGCGCGGGCCCAGCGACATGATGACCGTGCAGGTGGGGCCATCCTCCCAGACCTCGCTTGAGGTTGCCTTCACGCCGCCAGATGCAGGCCTCTTCTGGTTCGGGCCACTGCTCAACGCCTCGCGGCAGCGCGACATGGGACTCTATGGCCTTCTGATCGTCGATGAAGCGGACCCGGTCGAAACCTTCAATGACGTGCCCTTGATCATCGATGACTGGATGCTCGATGAAGACGGCAAGATGGACACGGACTTCGGCAATCTCGATGTTGCGATTGCCGACGGGCGGATTGGCAATTGGTTCACCGTGAATGGCGACTACAAGCCGACGCTGACGATGCGGCGCGATGCCCGCACGCGGCTGCGTCTGCTCAATGCCTGTAACGCCCGCGATCTGTCACTCACCTTCAAGAACCTGGACCTGACCCTGCTTGCGGAAGATGGCCAGCCTGTGCAACCGCACCCGCTGGGGGGGGAGCGCTACGGCCTTTCGCCCGGGCAGCGGGCCGATTTTCTGGTTACAGGCGTGCTGGACCGGGGGACGCTCAACATCGACCTTTCGGCAGACACAGTGGAGGCTGCGGTCTTCGCCGGCGAGGGTGGGGCCGTTCCTCCGCTCGCTGCGGATTTCCGGCTTCCGGCCAATCCGCTGCCAATCGCCGATGCAGCACTGGCGCGAACTGTGGCCATTGCGATTGAGGGCGGGGCCAAGGGCGGCCTGCAGTCCGCCAAGGTGGGCGATGCCATCCTCGATTTGCGCCAGCTTCTGGAAAAGGGGCTGGCCTGGGCTTTCAATGGCGTGGCGGGCCCCGGCGGCCCTTTGCTGTTTGAGGCCAAGAAGGGCGAGAGCCTGATCCTCGCTTTTGACAACAAGACAGGCTTTGCGCAGCCTTTGCACATCCACGGCCATGTCTGGCAGGTGGTGGAGCAAGATGGCCGGCCTGTGACTGGCGCCGGCTTCCGGGACACCGTGGTGATCACGGCGCTTTCCAGTGCCAAAGTGCTGCTGGCGGCGGTTAATCCCGGCTCCTGGGCGATCCAGAGCCTGGTGGCAGAACGCTGTGATGCCGGGCTTCTGGGCGGCTTTGCCGTCTCCGAAACGCCTTGATTTGGCCAAGCCACCCGGCTACCCCGGCCCCAGAAAACGAGGGAATACCCAGCCGTGACGGATGAATCACTGTTCCGCGAGGTGGACGAGGAAGTCCGCCAGGATGAATACAAGAAGATTTGGGACAAGTGGGGCAATGCCATCGTGGCCCTGGCGGTGCTTGTGGTGGCGGCCGTGGCGGCTTTCAAAGGCTGGCAATATTACCAGCAGACGCAATCGGAAGCAGCCGCCATCGTTTACAATGAAGCGCTCAAGAAGGCTGCCGACGGCAAATTTGAAGATGCCCTTTCCGCCCTGCAGGCTGTGAAGCATCCGGGTTATGCAGCGCTGGCCCGCATCCAGGAAGCGGGCGTGCTGGCCCAGAAGGGTGATGCGGCCAAGGCCATTGCCGCCTATGACGCGGTTGCGGCGGATGCCTCGGTGGCGCCGCAGCTTCAAGATTTGGCGCGCATCAACGCCGGATACCTTTTGGCTGATACGGCAAAGCCCGATGAACTTCTTTCCCGTCTTGGCCGTTTTGACAGGGACGACCAGATCTGGCGCTTCCAGGCCCGGGAGATTTTCGGCCTCGCCGCTTTCCACAGCGGTGACTACACCATGGCCGACCGCTACATGAATGCGCTGTTCACGGACCCGGAAACACCGGACACCATGCGCCGCCGGGCCCAGATGATGGTGCAGCTGATCGCGCCACTTCTGCCGAAAACCTGAGGCCCAACGTGAAGCGCCGGTCGTTTCTTTTTCTGCTGCCAGCCGCTGCCGCCCTTGCCGGGTGCAGCGGGCTGAAGAAGCTGACCAAGAAGAACGACAGCACAGTGTTGCCCGGACAGCGCGAAGACATTCTGACGCCAGATCAATATAAGCTGAAGGACCCGTCCATCGGGGCAAAACAGAATGCGCCGGATGCTGGCGGTGCTGCGCCAGTGGCCTGCGATCCCCAGACCAATCCGTCCTGTGCGCCCGCCGCTGGTGGCAATGATGGCCTGTTCGGCGACGGCCAATGACAGCCACCGTCGCCATTCTTGGCCGCCCCAATGTCGGAAAATCCACGCTGTTCAACCGTCTGGTGGGGCAAAAGATCGCCATTGTCGATGACCAGCCGGGTGTGACCCGTGACCGGCGCGAAGGCGAGGGCAAGCTCGGGGCGTTACGCTTCCGCATTTTTGATACCGCGGGGCTTGATGATGCGAAGAAAGGCACATTGGAAGCGCGCATGAGCTTGCAGAGCGAGGCGGCGGCCCGCACCGCCGACGTCATCTTGTTCATGGTGGACGCGCGCACTGGCGTGACTCCAACCGACCGCGATTTTGCCCAGCGCATCCGCAAGATGGGAAAGCCCGTGCTGCTGGTGGCGAACAAGGCGGAATCCCGCGCCGCCCTGCCGGGACTTGGCGAGGCGCACGGCTTGGGCTTTGGCGCGCCCATTGCCATTTCCGCTGAACATGCCGAAGGCCTTGATGACCTGCATGACGCACTGGAACCCCATGTGAAGCGCAAGGCTGAAGGCGAAGATGATGAGGCGGCCGGCGATGCGGTGAAGCCCTTGAAGCTTGCCATCATCGGCCAGCCCAATGCCGGCAAATCCACCCTGGTCAACGCCATGCTCGGCGAAGAGCGCATGCTCACAGGCCCGGAAGCCGGCATCACCCGCGATTCCATCGTCAATGACTGGTCGTGGAAAGGCCGGGAGATCAGGCTGTGGGACACAGCCGGCATCCGCCGCAAATCGCGGGTGCAGGAAAAGGTCGAAAAGCTTTCGGTGGCGGATGCGTTGCGGGCCATCCGCTTTGCCGAATGCGTTGTGGTGCTGATTGACGCCACGCTGGAAATTGAACGGCAGGATCTGGCGCTGGCCGACCTTGTGGCGCGCGAAGGCCGTGCCGTGGTGCTGGCGCTTTCCAAGTGGGATGCGGTGGAAGACAAGGCCCGCACGCTGCGCGAAGTGGAAAGCAAACTGGAAGATGTGCTGCCGGAAATCCGCGGCGTGCCGGTGGTGACGCTGTCGGCCAAGCAGGGCCGTGGCATTGATGCGCTGATGAAAGCCGTGAACGAGGCGGACCGGCGCTGGAACCTGCGCGTTTCCACCAGCAAGCTGAACCGCTGGCTGGAAGGGGCGCTGGAGCGCAATGCGCCGCCAGCACCCTCTGGCCGCCGCATCAAGATCCGTTATGCCACGCAGGCCAATGCGCGCCCGCCGACCTTTGCGATTTTCGGCAACCAGCTCTCCAAACTGCCGGAAAGCTATCTGCGCTATCTGATGAACGGATTGCGCAGCGATTTTGACCTGGCGGGCGTGCCAATCCGCTTTGCCCTGCGCGGCGGCAAGAATCCCTACGAGGAAAGCTGAGGGGCTTTTCCCCAGCGCCTTGCGGCCTTGCCGCGATTTTTGACCAAATGAGAAAGAAGTGCTTATCTCCCCGAAACGGCCGGTTGAGGCCGTTGTTCAGGGAGAACATCATGAAATTCAAAACAGGACTGGCCGCAGCGATTCTGGCCAGCACGATGCTGTTCGGCAGCGAGGCGATGGCCAAGTCGCTGGTCTATTGCTCGGAAGGCTCGCCGGAAAACTTCACGCCGGCCATGAACACCACGGGCACGAGCCTTGATGCGGCCCGCCCCGTTTACAACAAGCTGGTTCAGTTCACGCCCGGCACGACCAATGTGGAGCCGGGCCTCGCCGAAAAATATGAAGTGTCGCAGGACGGCCTTACCATCACCTTCCACCTGCGCAAGGGTGTGAAATTCCATTCCGGCGTCAACGGCTTCACCCCGAGCCGTGACTTCAACGCCGATGACGTGATCTGGTCCTTTGCCCGCCAGCAGGACCCGAATCATCCCTATGCCAAGGTCTCGGGCGGCTCCTATGACTACTTCAATGACCTGGGCATGCCGGACCTGCTTGACTCGATCACCAAGACCGATGACCTGACGGTTGTGATGAAGTTGAAGGCGCCGAATGCGCCGATCCTGGCCAATCTGGCCATGGACTTTGCCACCATCCATTCGGCTGAATATGCCGACTTTCTGATGAAGAAGGGCACGCCCGAACAGTTCGACCAGATTCCGGTGGGCACGGGTCCATTCTCCTTTGTGGATTACCAGAAGGATGCCGTCATCCGCTTCAAGGCCAATCCGGATTACTGGGGCGGCAAGCCCAAGGTCGACGATCTTGTGTTCGCCATCACCCCGGATGCCACCGCCCGCTATGCCAAGATGCAGGCTGGCGAATGCCAGATCATGATCGCCCCCAATCCGGCTGACATTCCGGCCATGATGAAGGACGAGAAGATCAACCTGATGCAGCAGGCTGGCCTGAACATCGGCTATTTGGCGATGAACGTGCAGAAGCCACCTTTCGACAAGGTGGAAGTGCGCAAGGCCATCGCCATGGCGATCGACCGTGATGCCATTCTGAAGGAAGTGTATCAGGGTGCCGGCCAGAAGGCCAAGAACCCCATTCCGCCCACCATGTGGTCCTACGACAATGATGCGGTGGACATTCCCTATGATCCGACCAAGGCTGCTGAAATGCTGAAGGCTGCCGGCGTCACCTCGCTGGAGACCGATCTGTGGTGGATGCCGGTGCAGCGCCCCTACAACCCCAATGCCAAGCGCATGGCGGAAATGATGCAGGCCGACCTGGCCAAGGTTGGCATCAACGCCAAGCTCGTGTCCTATGAATGGGGTGAATACCGCAAGCGCGCCCAGGCTGGCGAACACCAGATGGCGCTGCTGGGCTGGACCGGCGACAATGGTGATCCCGACAACTTCCTCGCCGTGCTGCTGGGCTGCGGCAAGGATGGCAAGCCCAATGGCCAGAACATCCCGAAGTGGTGCAATGACCAGTTCCAGAAGGACGTGAATACGGCCGTGTCGATCTCGGACCAGGCCGAGCGCACGAAGCTCTATGTGGATGCGCAGAAGATCGTTGATGATCAGGTGCCGTGGCTGAACATCGCCCACTCCACCGTGTTCGAGCCTGTCGCCAAGTCGGTGTCGGGTTACAAAGTGTCTCCGCTGGGATCTCACGAGTTCCAGAACGTAGACGTGGCCGAGTAACAAGGATACAGGGGGCAGCGGCACGCGCCGCTGCCCTTCTGCCGCGAGGCCTCCGGATGTTCCGTTTCCTGTTGAAGCGTCTGGCGCTGACGGTGCCCACCTTCATCGCGCTGATGTTCGTGACTTTCACGATGATCCGGCTTGTGCCGGGTGATCCTGTGGAAGCGCGCCGCGGCGAACGCGGTATCGATCCTGCGCGCCATGCCCAGCTGTTGCATGAAATGGGCCTTGACCAGCCGACGTGGAAGCAGTTCGCCGACTATGCCTGGGGCATTGTGCATGGCGACTTCGGAACCTCGATCATTTCCAAGACCCCGGTGCTGCAGGAATTCCTGAAACTTTTTCCGGCGACCGTGGAACTGACACTCTGCGCCATGCTGATCGCGAGTGTGGTTGGCATTCCGGCCGGCGTGTTTGCCTCGGCGCGGCGCGGCAGCGTTTATGACCAGGCCCTGATGGGCGTCGCGCTCACCGGCTATTCCATGCCGATCTTCTGGTGGGGCCTCATTCTGGTGCTGGTCATGTCCAACACGCTGCACCTCACGCCTGTTTCGGGCCGGGTTGACCTCATCAAGTATTTCTATCCGCCAGTCACCGGCTTTGCGCTCATTGACTCGCTTCTTTCGGATCAGAAGGGGGCCTTCTGGGATGCAGTCCGCCATCTCATCCTGCCATCCATTGTGCTGGGCACCGTGCCGCTGGCTATTATCGCGCGCATGACGCGCTCCTCCATGCTGGAAGTTCTGGAGGAAGACTATGTGCGCACGGCCCGCGCCAAGGGCCTGTCGCGCTGGCGGGTGATCGGCCTGCATGCCTTGCGCAATGCGCTCATTCCCGTGGTGACATCAATCGGTTTGCAGGTCGGCACGCTGCTGGCAGGCGCGGTTCTCACGGAAACAATTTTCTCCTGGCCAGGCGTGGGGCGGTGGCTGATTGAATCCATCGGCCGCCGGGACTATCCGGCCTTGCAAGGCGGCATCATGCTGATTGCAGCCGTCGTGATCATCGTCAACCTGCTGGTGGACCTGCTTTATGGCCTCATCAATCCGAGGATCCGCCATGCCAAGTAGCGATGTCGCCGTGACTGCGCCGGCGCTGGCGCCCCCTGGCCCCTTCCGTGCCTTCTGGGAGGCCTTCCGGGAAAACCGTGGCGCCGTGGCCGGCATGATCTTGGTGCTGCTCATACTCGCCATCGCAATCCTGGCACCTCTGCTCGCGCCCTATGATCCCTTGGAGCAGATCAAAGGGGCGACCAAGCTGCCGCCCTTCTGGGCCGAGGGGCATGACTCCCGCTTCCTGCTGGGCACCGATGCGGTGGGCCGCGACATGCTCTCGCGCCTCATGTATGGGGCGCGGCTTTCGTTGCGCATCGGTTTCACGGTGATGGCTGTCTCGATGGTCGTGGGCGTGCTGATCGGGCTTGCCGCCGCGTGGTTTGGCGGCATTGTGGATGTGGCGATCATCCGCATCATGGACCTGATCATGGCCATTCCCTCGCTGGTGCTGGCCATTCTCATCATCGCGATCATCGGGCCCAGCTTCACCAACACGATTGTTGCCGTGACAGTGGTTTACATGCCGCGCTACGTGCGGCTGGTGCGGGCCTCGGCCCTTGCCGAATTGAGCCGCGATTATGTGACGGCGGCGAAGGTTGCGGGCGTTGGCCCCTTCCGCCTGATGCTCAACAGCGTGCTGCCAAATTGCATGGCACCGCTCATCGTGCAGGCGGCGCTCGGCATGTCCGATGCCATTCTTGAAGCGGCGGGCCTTGGTTTCCTCGGCCTTGGCGCGCAGCCGCCAACGCCGGAATGGGGTGCCATGCTGGCGGACACGCGGGACCTGATGCAGTCGCATCCCTGGGTGATGGCGCTGCCGGGGCTTGCCATTCTGATCACGGTGATGGCGATCAACCTGATGGGCGATGGGCTTCGCGATGCGCTTGATCCGCGGTTGAGGAAGAGCTGACCATGGCGCTGCTCACCATTCGAAACCTTACGGTCGAATTCAAGACGGCGCGCGGCTTTTTCCGCGCCGTGGACAATGTTTCCTTCTCCGTCGACAGCGGCGAAGTTTTGGCCATTGTGGGTGAATCGGGCTCCGGCAAATCCGTCGCCATGCTGGCGGTGATGGGGCTTCTCCCCCGCACGGCGCGCGTGACGGCCGATGAAATCACTTTCGATGGCAAGAATCTCCTGTCACTCGCGGAGGCCGAGCGCCGGTCCATCAGTGGCCGGGACATGGCGATGATCTTCCAGGAACCCATGACCAGCCTCAATCCGTGTTTCACGGTTGGCTTCCAGATCACGGAAGCGCTGCGCACCCACATGAAGATGGACAAGGCCGCTGCCCGCGCCCGGGCCGTGACGCTGCTGGAAGAGGTGGGCATTCCTTCACCGGCGTCGCGCCTCAGTGCCTATCCGCATCAGTTCTCGGGGGGCATGAGCCAGCGCGTGATGATCGCCATGGCGCTCGCCTGTGGCCCCAAGCTGCTGATTGCCGACGAGCCGACCACGGCCCTTGATGTGACCATTCAGGCGCAGATTCTCGATCTTCTGGTACGCCTGCAGAAGGAAAAGGGCATGGGACTGGTGCTCATCACCCATTCCATGGGCGTTGTGGCCGAAACGGCAGACCGTGTTTGCGTGCAGTATGCGGGACAAAAGGTTGAGGAGGCACCGGTGGCGCAGCTCTTCGCCCATCCGCATCATCCCTACACGGCGGCGCTGCTCTCGGCCTTGCCGGAGCGCTCGAGCAGCAAACGCCTCACCTCCATTGCCGGTGTTGTGCCCGGCCAGTTCGACAGGCCCACGGGCTGCCTGTTCAGTCCGCGCTGTCCGCGGGTTCAGGACATCTGCCGCAGCACGCCGCCCCACTGGCAAAAGGGCACGCTCTGCTTCTTCCCGCTGGAGGACGTGTGATGGCGGGCATGGCAAAAGCAGGTGAAACTGTTGTGCGGGCTTCCGACCTGAAGCAGCAATATATGGTGGCGCAGGGTGCCTTCCGCGAGCCTGCGGTGCTGAAGGCCGTGGATGGTGCCGGCTTCAGCGTGGCGCGGGGCAAGACGCTGGCGGTGGTGGGCGAATCTGGCTGCGGCAAGTCCACACTGGCGCGCATGGTGACGATGATCGAAACGCCAGTTTCGGGCGCTCTCGAAATCTGCGGGGAAAAGGTCTCCGGGGCCAGCCCCGCGACGCTGCGGGCGCTCAGGCCCAAGGTGCAGATCGTGTTCCAGAACCCCTATGGCTCGCTCAATCCGCGCCACAAGATCGGCGCCATTCTGGAAGAGCCGCTTCTGGTGAATACCTCGCTCTCCAAGGCAGAGCGCAGTGACAAAGCCCGGGCCATGATGGCGGCGGTAGGGTTGCGGCCGGAACATTATGACCGCTATCCCCACATGTTCTCCGGCGGCCAGCGGCAGCGCATTGCCATTGCCCGGGCGCTGATGCTGGAGCCCGATGTGCTGGTGCTGGATGAGCCCGTCTCGGCGCTCGACATTTCAATCCAGGCGCAGGTCTTGAACCTGCTGGCGGAATTGCAGGAACGGCTGGAGCTTGCCTATCTCTTCATCAGCCATGATCTCGCGGTGGTGCGGCACATCGCCGATGATGTGATGGTGATGTATCTGGGCAAGGTGGTGGAGCAGGGGCCGGCCGAAGCCATTTTCGCAAATCCCAAGCATCCCTATACGCAGGCGCTGCTTTCGGCCACGCCGCAGGCCAACCCTACACGCAAGCGGGAGCGCATCGTGCTGGAAGGCGAGTTGCCCTCACCGCTCAAGCCGCCAACGGGTTGCCCCTTCCATCCGCGCTGCCCGGTGGCCATTGATGTTTGCCGCAGCGTGATGCCGGTGCTTGAACCAAAGGGGCAACAGCTGGCTGCCTGTCACGTGGCCAAGTAAGCGTCAGACGGCGGGTTTGCCGTAATAAAGCTGCACCACATGTTCGGCTTCCGCGAAGAAGAGCCAGCGCTCAACCGCCGCCGCCGCCAGCAAGAGGGGTGCCGCCAGCAGAATGATGGGTGGCCAGAGCGGTGAGACCAGCGCTGTCACAAAGGCCGCGTCCAACAACAGCATGCAGATGCGGCGCAGCTTGCGGGCGTGGGTGCGGCCCACGGCATAGCCCATTTCCTTCATGATGAAGTTACGGGTGGTGTGCGGCACTTCCCACTGCCGCACGCCAGCGCCCAGGCCCGTTGCAGCGGCCATGGTGTGCTGCGGCGTGCCGCGATCAAGGTTCCGCCAATACAGCCATTTGAGGAGTATCACCGCAAAGACAAAGACCAGCGTGAGCAGCGCCATGAACTTCCCGGCACCCGTTTGAAAGCGGCCAAAGCCGAAAGAGATGAAATCAATCAGGCCGGAGCCGGTGGCCAGGGCAAACATCAGATAGACCGGAACCGTGTAGCGCGAATGCCAGGCGGGGATTGTCTTGAGTTGGGCATAGATCATGCTGGTGCAATAAACGGTGATCGCACACATGAGCGTGCTGAGCAGGCCGAGCGGCGTGATCCACTGTGTTGCCTCCACCAGGCCCGACCAGACAGCAGCAAAGGCCAGCGCCACGGGATAGGTAAGCACCGCCGCGACGCCTTCGCGTGACAACCATGATGAGCGCCATTGCGAGAAGGCGCGCCAGAAGCGCTCCGGCCGGCCGAGATGGGCGGTTGAGGACAGGAGGCCCGTGGTGATAAGGGCAAGGGCCACGCCCACTGTGACAAGGGCAAAGGCTGGCGACGAGGCCTTGCCATGGGCCGTGCCCACGAGCCCTGCGAGGGCGAGCAGGCCATAGCCCGCACCCGAGGACACGGTGAAGAGAATGACGGAGTAGGCGGGATGCATCTTATCCTTCCAGCTTGTCCGAATGGTCGGCGGGGTTGGCGGCGGCGGAGGCAGAACCGGAGGTGAGCAGGCGGCCCGCCCAGGCGAAGAGCCGCTCCATGGCCGCGCCGTCGCCCCTCGAGAGCGGCGCCACCTGGTCCACCTGATCGCGGCGGGGGCGTGGCGGCAGATATTTGTTGGTGGGCTTGTAGCCCATCTCCGGCATGAGATCGAAACCGCCACGGGCCTTCAACAGTTGCGAAACGGCAGAGTCTGCATCGCCCAGATCGCCGAAGTGGCGGGCGCCCGTGGGGCAGGCGCGCACGCAGGCGGGCACGCGGTCTTCTTCCACCAGGTTGGTGTTGTAGATGCGGTCCACACAGAGCGTGCATTTCTTCATCACGCCCTGGGTGTAATCATACTCGCGTGCGCCATAGGGACAGGCCCAGGAACACAACTTGCAGCCGATGCAGGTTTCCGGGTTGACCAGCACGATGCCATCCTCAGCGCGCTTGTAGGAGGCACCTGTGGGACAAACGGTGACGCAGGCTGGCTCTTCGCAATGCAGGCAGGAGCGGGGAAAGTTGACGATGCGTGTGGCATCGCGGCCTTGCTCCGGAACTTCATAGCCATGAATGCGGTTAAGCCAGGGGCCCGAGACATCAGCGCCCTGCGGGTCCGTGTCGGTGAGGGGGCCGCTGGCCCCTTGGGTGTTCCATTCCTTGCAGGATGTGGCGCAAGCCTGACAGCCGACACAGGTGTCGAGGTCAATGACGAGGCCGAGCTTCTTCTGTGTGGTCGCGGGAAGCGAGGTCATGCCGGCCTCCGCCCTTTGAGCGCGGGGAGCGCCGGAAACTGCGGGGCGCTCTGGCCAGACTGGTTGCGGCTTTTCACAACACTAACCTTCAGGTCATACCAGGCGGCCTGGCCGGTGACTGGATCCGAATTGGAGTAGCGGTAACCACCTTCACGTTCCGGTAGAAGATCGTTAATCAAGTGGTTGAGAAGAAAGCCCTTTTGGCTTTCATCTGAATCCTTGTCGAGGGCCCAGCTTCCGGCTCTCTTGCCAATGGCGTTCCAGGTCCAGACTGTCTCTTCGTTCTGGCCGTCGAGCAGTTTCACCTGACAAGTGATGGCACCGTGATGCGATGTCACATCGACCCAGTCGCCGTCCGCAATCCCGAGCTTCGAGGCCTTGCGGCTGTGCATGTAAAGCCAGTTGCGGCCGAGGATTTGGCGGAGCCAGGCGTTTTGTGATCCCCAGGCATGATACATGGCCATGGGGCGCTGGGTGACAGCATGGAGCGGGAAGGCTTCGCCGCTCACCATCTCTTCCTCAAAGGGGGGATACCAGATGGGGATGGGATCGAAGTAGCGTTCCACACGGGCGCGGTGTTCGGCGGGCGGCGTGATGTTGCCGAAGCCCCGTGCGGCCAGCCGGAACTTCTGTAGCGGCTCGGCATAGAGCTGGTGGATAATGGGTTCGGGCCGTGCCAGGAAGCCCATGAAGGTGGCCCAGTCGAGATAGTCCCAGTTGACGTGGCGGTAGTATTTGGCGCGGTCGGGAATCTCCTGAAACCAGTGGCAGCCATTGTCGATGTATTGCTGCAATTGTTCGGCATTGACGGGGCCGCGCCCTGACATCTTGCCGCCGGGCCCGCGGAAGCCCGCCAGCGGCCCAAGCCCCGGGGCGCGCTCATGGTTGACGATGTAATCAGCATAGCCGCCGGGATAACGCGCTGTGCCATCGGCCTTGACCAATGCGGGCAGGCCGAGACGCGCCCCCAGGTCAAGGAGCACATCCTGGAAGGGGCGCACATCGCGTGAAGGTTTGACCACCGGCTGGCGGATGGCATCGGCGGGGCCATCAGGATCGGAGATCGGCCGGTCGAGCATAGAGATGCAGTCCCAGCGCTCGAGATAGGTGGTGTCGGGCAGGATGAGATCGGCGTAGTGCACCATCTCCGAGGCATAGGCATCGGAGTAGATGATTTTCGGGATCACATATTCGCCATCATCGCGCTTCGCCGTGAGGGCCGCAATCGTATCCGGCACGTTCATGGCGGAGTTCCAGCTCATGTTGGCCATGTACATGAAGAGCACATCAATGCCATAGGGATCAGCCTTGGCGGCATTGTTGATGACCATGTGCATCATGCCATGGGCGGCGAAGGGGGCCTCCCAGGAATAAGCCTTGTCGAGGCGCAGCGCCTGGCCGGCATCATCCACCAACAGGTCTTCCGGGGCGGTGACAAAGCCCAGCGGCGGCCCTGGCAGCGGAGTGTTGGGCTTGACCTGGCCCTGCTTGCCCGCAGGTTTCACGCCCGGTGGAATGGGCTTGGGGAAGGGCGGCTTGTAGCGCGAACCGCCTGGGCAATCGATGGTGCCCAGCATGATCTGAAGGACATGGATGGCGCGGCAGGTGTGGAAGCCGTTGGAATGGGCCGAAATGCCGCGCATGCCATGCATGGCCACGGGGCGGCCACGGGTGGTGGCATATTGCCGGCCAAGATAATCCGTCCACGGAATATCAAGCTCGATGGCCTCGTCAAACGCAGTGTGGGCCAGTTCCGCGGCAATGCGTCGGATTGTTTCCGCCGGGACGCCGCATCTGGCGCTGACAGCCTCGGGTGCATATTCGGCTGCGAGAAAACGCTCGGCGATCAGGGTGAAGGAGGTGACGGCCTTGCGGCCATCCGGCAGGGTGAAGCGGCCCATGAGCGGCGGGTTGATGCCATAGGTGCCCGCCACCTTGGTGGATTGTGTCTGAGGATCATAGACGAGCGCCGTGCCCGCCGCATTGCGAAGAAGCAGACCATCATCGGCCTGATTCGGATTCTCAATGACCAGCCACGGCGCATTGGTGAAGCGGGTGAGGTACTCCCCATCGATCTTCTGCGCATCCAGCAGCGTGTGAATGAGTGCCCCCACGAACAGGCCATCGGTGCCGGGCGTGATGCCGATCCATTCATCAGCAATGGCGGAATAGCCTGTGCGCACCGGATTGACTGAGACAAATTTCGCGCCGCGTTCCTTGAGTTTTCCTAGTCCTGCCTTGATGGGGTTGGAGGCGTGATCTTCCGCCACGCCAAAGAGCAGGAAGTATTTGGTGTGATGCCAGTCGGGCTCACCGAATTCCCAGAAAGCACCGCCATAGGTGTAAAGCCCGGCGGCGGCCATGTTGACGGAACAGAAGCCGCCATGAGCCGCATAGTTGGGCGTGCCGAATTGCGAGGCCCACCAGCCGGTGAGGCCCTGTGACTGGTCGCGACCGGTGAAGAAGGCGAGCTTTTTCGGATCGCTGCTGCGCACCGCTGAAAGCCATTGGGTGGCAGTGCCGAGAGCTTCTTCCCATTCGATCTCGCGGAACTCGCCCTTGCCGCGTTCGCCCACCCGGATGAGCGGCTTCGTGAGGCGGGCTGGCGAATAATGCTGCTTGATGCCGCTTGCCCCTTTGCCGCAGATGATACCGCGATTGACGGGATGGTCCTTGTTGCCATCGATATAGACAACCTCGCCATTTTTCAGGTGGACGCGGATGCCGCAGCGACAGGCGCACATGTAACATGTGGTTGTCTTGATTTCGTCCCACCCCTTGGGAGAGGTGTCTAAAATGGGTTCGGCGGTCATGGCCCGCGGCTCCGGGAGAAATGGCGCAAGATCATGGGGCAAAGTATGGCCCGCGATGGCGATTCACCGCAAGCCATCCAGCTTTTCCAGTTTCATGGCACCACGGAGGACGGAGAGTCGCATCTGCCAACCCGCCTGAATGTTCTTCAGAGGGCTTGCAATGCGTCGTATATTCGAATATGCGCATATACATGCATAAGAATCCCATAGCCCTTTCCGTCCTCGCCCTGCCGTTGATTGCGTCAGTTTTTTCCACACAGCCCGCCCTTGCCGGCGAATATGAGGTGGCACTTACGCCGCTCACCGAAAGCAAGGCCGTCTATGGCCAGGTGCAGAGCCCGGATGTCGTGCCGGCCCGGGCCCGTCTTGGCGGAACCGTGATTTCATTGGCCGTGGATGAGGGCACCGCTGTTCAAGCGGGGGACGTGCTGGCGACAATCGTTGACGACAAGCTTGCCCTGCAAATGAAAGCGAGTGACGCTGATATCGAATCAATCACTGCGCAGCTGGACAATGCCCGCACAGAGCTTGCCCGCGTGAAAAAGCTGGTGGGCTCCGGTGTGGCTGCAAAGGCAACCCTTGACCAGGCGCAGACGCAGGTCGATGTGCTGTCGGGCCGGATCAAGGCGGCGGAAGCGAGCCGCGCTGTGCTGGAGCAACAGGCCAAAGAGGGCAAGGTGCTGGCCCCGGCCTCCGGACGGGTGATTGGTGTTCCCGTGACGCAAGGCTCTGTTGTGATGCCGGGAGAGCCCTTGGCGCAACTGGCCACTGGTCAGGCCTTTCTGCGGCTCAACCTGCCGGAACGCCATGCCGGGCAGTTGAAGGAAGGCACGTCTGTTGATGTGGCGGCGGGCGGACTTGCCAACAGCCTCGATCATCCTGTCGCGGGCAAGCTGGTGAAAATCTATCCGGCCATCCAGGATGGCAAGGTGATCGCTGATGTCGCCGTCGATGGCCTTGACAGCTATTTCACTGGCGAGCGGGTGCTGGTGCGCATTCCAGTCGCCGAACGGCAGGTGGTGGCTGTGCCGGTTTCGGCCGTCAGCATGCGCTTCGGCATTGATTATGTGCGCGTCGCGGGTGCTGAACCGGTGGATGCCGCCGTCATCACCGGCGAGAGGTTTGCGAGCCCATCCGGCGAGCTTGTTGAGGTGCTGTCCGGGCTTTCCGCCGGTGACAAGGTTGTCACGCCATGACGCTTGGACTTGCCGGCGTCCTCACCCGCCGTTTCATCACCTCGCCGCTCACGCCGCTGCTGCTGCTGGCATCTTTCATGGTGGGGCTTGTGGCTCTTGTCACGCTGCCACGCGAAGAAGAACCGCAGATTTCCGTTCCCATGGTGGACATTCATGTGCGGGCCGACGGGCTGCGCGCCGACGATGCCGTGAAGCTGGTGACCGAGCCGCTCGAAACTATCATCAAGAGCATCGACGGGGTGGAGCACGTCTATTCGCAAACCTCCGATGACCGGGTGATGGTGACGGCCCGTTTCAAGGTGGGCACCAGTTCCGATGCCGCCATTTTGCGCGTGCATGAAAAAGTGAAGGCCAATCTTGACCGCATACCCGTGGGCATTCCGGAACCCCTGATTGTGGGGCGCGGCATCGATGATGTTGCGATTGTCTCGCTGGCGATCTCACCGAAGCCGGAAGCAGCCGCCCATTGGTCGGTGAACGCCCTGACGCGTGTGGCGCGGGAACTGCAGGTGGAACTGACCAAGCAGGACGATGTGGGCCTGACCTACATCGTGGGGGCACAACCCGAGCAGATCAGGGTAGAGCCTCTGCCTGAAAATCTGGCGCTCTATGGCATCACCTTGCAGCAATTGCAGGGAAAGCTTGCCGGAGCCAACCGCTCCTTCGAGGCGGGCATGATCCGCGAGTCCGGCCGGCAGATCATGCTTGCCGCCGGACAGACGCTGCAAACACCGGGCGAGATCGGCAACATCCAGATGTCAACGCGCGATGGCCGCCCCGTCTATGTCCGGGATGTGGCCGAGGTCTACCTTGAGGCCTCGCCCGCAGAGACCATCACATCAGAGGTGCGCAAGGATGGCGACAAGCTTGTCAGCGTTCCTTCAGTGTCATTGGCACTTGCCAAGCGGCCGGGAACCAACGCGGTTGAAATCTCGGAACGGCTGATCGAACGGCTGGAGACCGTGAGGGGCCGCGTGGTTCCGGAGGATATCAATGTCGAGGTGACACGCAACTATGGCGAGACGGCCAATGAAAAGGCCAATGAGCTGTTGTTCCACCTTGGTCTTGCCACGGTTTCCATCGTGTTGCTGGTGGCGGTGTCCATCGGCCTCCGCGAAGCCCTCGTGGTGGCGGTGGTCATTCCCACCACCATCCTGCTCACACTCTTCGCGGCCCGCATCATGGGCTACACGCTGAACCGCGTGAGCCTTTTTGCACTCATCTTTTCCATCGGCATTCTGGTGGATGATGCCATCGTGGTCATCGAAAACATCGCGCGCCATTGGGGCAAGAATGATGGCCGCAGCCGCATTGAGGCCGCGGTTGATGCGGTGGCGGAAGTGGGCAACCCCACCATTGTTGCCACGCTCACAGTTGTGGCGGCCCTGCTGCCCATGCTCTTCGTTTCTGGCCTGATGGGCCCCTACATGAGCCCCATTCCGGCCAATGCATCGGCAGCCATGATTTTTTCCTTCTTTGTTGCCGTCACGGTGACACCGTGGCTGATGGCAAAATTTGGCAAGTCCCATGGTGGGCATGGCGGGCACGGCGAAGAGGGCCATGGCCGGCAAGGCATATTCCCGCGCATCTACCTGTTCTTCGCCAAGCCGATCCTCAAGTCAAAGGCACGGTCGTGGTTGTTCCTGCTGACGGTCGGCGTTGTGACACTGATTTCGCTTCTTCCGTTCTATACCAAGGATGTGGCGGTGAAGCTCTTGCCTTTCGACAACAAGTCGGAATTGCAGGTGGTCGTGGATCTGCCCAAGGGCAGTTCCGTCGAACAGACGGCGCGCGTTCTCGATGCCATTGCGCGCAAGGCCTATGGTTTGCCCGAGGTGATTTCGGCGCAGGTCAATGCTGGCACGGCGGCCCCCTTCAATTTCAATGGCCTGGTGCGACACTATTATGTGCGGCAGTCACCGGAACTGGGTGATGTGCAGCTTGGACTTTCACCCAAGGGTGAGCGTGACAGGGCCAGCCACGGCGTGGCGCTTGAGCTGCGGCAGATGCTGAAGGATGTACCGATGCCGGCGGGCACCGCCGTGAAGGTGGTTGAGCCGCCGCCTGGGCCGCCGGTTCTCGCCACGCTTCTGGCTGAAATCTACGGACCTGACGCCGCAACGCGGCGGGCCGTTGCCAACAAGGTGCGCGAGGCCTTTGGCCAGGTGCCGTTTGTTGCGGACATCGACGATAGTTTCGGACACCCGTCACAACGGGCGCGGCTCTCCATCGATCAGGACAATCTGGAATTCCACAAGGTGGAAGAAGCGGATGTCTATTCCACCATCCAGGGGCTCTACGGCCAAACCACGGTTGGCTATTCGCACCGGGGCGAGGGCCGCCAGCCCATTCCCATTGTAATGGGCCTCGCGAAGAACAACGCCGTGCTGAACGAAAACGCGCTGGCCACACCAGTGCCCGCCAATGCCCTGCCGGGGGCACGTGGCGTTGTTGAACTGGGTGATGTGGTGAGCCTGAAGCACGAGACATCTTCCTATCCGCTGTTCCGCCACAATGGCCGCCCGGCGGAAATGGTGTTTGGCGAGTTGGCGGGGGCTTTCGAAGCACCGGTTTACGGCATGATCGATGTGGGCAAGGCGATTGACGCCATGGACTGGCAGGATGTGCCAAAGCCCGCCATTGCCCTGCATGGCCAGCCGGCGGATGAAAGCAAGCCCGTGCTGTTGTGGGATGGCGAGTGGGAGGTGACATGGGTCACGTTCCGCGACATGGGGGCGGCCTTCATGGTTGCGCTGCTCGGCATCTACATTCTTGTGGTGGCGCAGTTCGGCTCCTTCAAGGTGCCGTTGGTGGTGCTGACGCCCGTGCCGCTGACGCTGATCGGCATCATGTTCGGGCATTGGCTGTTTCATGCACCATTCACCGCAACGTCGATGATCGGTTTCATCGCGTTGGCGGGCATCATCGTGCGCAACTCCATCCTGCTGGTGGATTTTGTGAAGAATGACGCTGCTCCCGGAAGTGATCTGCGGGAGGTGCTGCTGGAGGCGGGCTCGGTGCGCTTCAAGCCCATTGTGCTGACCGCTGTGGCGGCCATGATCGGGGCGGCGGTCATTCTGGCCGACCCGATTTTCCAGGGTCTGGCGATTTCGCTGCTCTTTGGCTTGGCATCCTCCACGGCGCTCACCGTTTTGGTCATTCCGGCCATCTACATGGCGCTCCGCTACACGCCGCCGCAGCCGGCGGTGGAGGGTTTGCCGCCTGTTGAAGGTCAGGCTGAATCGGAATAAGAAGGAGGCGTGAAAATCGAACAGCTGCAAAAAAACGCTGCCCTGGCGACGAGCCTTCTGAAAGTGATGGCCAATGAAATCCGCCTGCTGACGCTGTGTGAGCTGCTGGACGGCGAAAAGTCCGTTCAGGAGATGGAACAGAAAATCGGCATTTCGCAATCCACCCTGTCGCAGCATCTGGCCATTTTGCGGCGCGAGCGTTTGGTAACGACGCGTAAGTCGGCGCAATTTGTCTACTATGCCATCGCCAGCGAGGAGGCGATTTCCGTGATGCAGGCGCTTTATGGCGCCTATTGCCAGCCGAAGCGCAAGAGCAAGATCGCGGCCTGACGCAGGCCTGGTTTTCAACCCCCAATTTGACGGGCAAAAAATCTCTGATAGGTGTTGCGCATGAGCGCAGCCCAGCAGAGCCCAGTCATCATCGGCATTGATGCCGGAACCTCCATCATCAAGTCTGTTGCCTTCAGCGTGGATGGCACGCAGCTGGCGGCGGCGGCTATTCCGAATAAATATTCAACACGGCCCGATGGCAGCGCCGAGCAGGACATGGGGGTGACCTGGGCCGATGCGGCAACCACGCTCCGGCAGCTTGCGGAGCTTGTGCCGGGGCTGGCGGCACGGGTGATAGCCATTGCCGTGACTGCCCAGGGAGATGGGTTGTGGCTGATTGACGAGGCGGGAGAGCCCGTTGGGCCCGCAACAATTTGGCTCGACAACCGGGCGGCCTCCATCGTCGAGGACTATGTCGCGACTCCTGCCTATGCCGCGCATTATGCCCGCACCGGCACGGGCCTGACCGTGGTGCAGATGAGTGCAAAGCTCGCCTGGATGCAGCGCCACGAACCGGAGCGCCTGGCCCGCGCCACCGAGGCGTTGCATTGCAAGGACTGGATTTATTTCAATCTCACCGGGGACCGGGTGACTGATCCTTCGGAGGGCAATTTCACTTTCGGTAACTACAAGACCCGCAACTATCAGCCCGACATTCTTGATGACCTTAGCATTGGCGCGTGCAAGCGCCTGTTGCCGCCCATGGTGGATGGCACCGTTGAAAACGGACGCCTGTCGCCACAGGCGGCGGCGCTCACCGGGCTCAAGGCGGGCACGCCGGTTTGCCTTGGTTTCATTGATGTTGTCTGCTCAGGGCTCGGCGGCGGCATCTATGACAGGCAGGGGCAGGTGGGCTGCACCATCATCGGCTCCACGGGCATTCATAGCCGCCTGCAGACCGATGTGAACGCGGTGCAGCTGAATGATGAAAGATCGGGTTTCACGGTGGCCTTTCCGGCACCCGGCATGGTCTCGCAAATTCAGTCCACCATGGCGGCGACGCTCAACATCGACTGGCTGCTTGATGTTGCGATCGGCCTTCTGAAGGACGAAGGCATCGAGCGCAGCCGTGCCGACTTGCTGAAGGGGCTTGATGGCAGGGTGATGGCGCGCCCGCCCGCGAAGCTTCTCTATCATCCCTATATCTCGCGCATTGGTGAACGTGGACCCTTTATGGATGTGGGGGCGCGCGCCATGTTCAACGGCCTTGATGTGACGGCTGGTTATTACGACATGATGCGCGCCGTGTTCGAGGGCCTCGCCTTCTCGGCCCGTGATTGCTACGCGATCATGGGGCCCGTGCCGCGGGAGATCCGCATCACGGGCGGGGCGGCCCGGTCGCAGGCCTTGCGGCTGATCTTCGCCAGCGTGCTTCAGGCGCGGGTGCGGCGCGTGACACGGGAAGAGGCTGGTGCGGCCGGGGCGGCCATGATGGCTGCCGTGCAGCAGAAGGTGTTCCCGGATATGGACGCCTGCACCAAGACTTGGATTGATCCCCATCTTGGTGATGTGGTGGAGCCCGATGCCGGCCTGGCCGCGGCCTATGACAAGGTGTTCCCAAGTTTTGTGACGGCCCGGCAAGCCATTCGCCCGGTGTGGAAGGGTCTCAGGTCAGCGCGCTGAGGGGTTTTGGAGGGCCAGGGGATATGCTCTCGCCGCTCTGTCGAATATTCTTGCATAAAAATTCAGTTTCTGTATAAATATCCCGTACGCGATAGATGGCTTGAAAAATCTTTTTATTTCAGAAGATTGCTGAATCGCTTTTCGGGATGAGACATGACAACAGAGTGCGATCTTTCCGATCCGACCGACCTTGCGGGGCTGCGGCGCTATCTTGCCGCCCATGATCCGGAATCGCGCCTTGCCCCCCTCGCCATGGTGCAGGTGGAGATTTCGGACGGGGCGCATTTCCGGGTGCTGTCTGCGGTTCAGGCGGCGCTTGCTGCGGCGGGAAAGCCAAGCCCGGCAAAGGTCGTCGTGCTCACCGACACCACAGACATCACGCGGCGCGGTGCCCTGCTGCGCACATTGGTCAATGATCAGCTTACGGATGATCATGCTGTGAAGGCTGTTACTCTGGATGATGGGCACCCCACCCTGCATGCTGATGACACGACCTTGGACAAGGCGGCGGCTGCGCTCAGCGGTGCTGACCTTGTGGTCACCATTGGTTCCGGCACCATGACAGACATTGGCAAGGTGGCGGCGCAGCGTAATGGCGGCATTCCCCATGTGGCGGTGCAGACGGCGGCCTCGGTTGATGGCTTTACCGACAATGTTTCAGTGGTGTTGCGCAATGGCGTGAAGCGCACTGTGCCATCCGCCTGGCCCACGGTGGTGCTGGCCGATGTGACCACCATCGGCGAGGCACCGCGGGCGCTGAACACGTCGGGCTTCGGCGAGGCCATTTCATTGTTCACAGCGCCGGCGGACTGGTATCTCGCCAATCTCACCGGGCTTGATACGACGTTTCATCCAGCTTCCATGGCGCTGCTCAAGGCGGCAGCCGCATCACCGCCCGATTGGTCAGCAGGCATTGCAGCTGGCGAGGCCACGGCCACGAAGAACCTTGCGCGACTTCTTGCCCTGCGTGGCATTGTCTCGGGTATTTCAAATACGACGGCCTGCCTCTCCGGCGTTGAACATGTGATCAGCCATATGCTGGACCTGCATCACGCGGCGCATCACCAGCCCATTGGCCTGCATGGGGCACAGGTGGGTGTGGCCAGTCTTGTGGCCAGCAAGCTGTGGCGGCGGGCCATTGCTGGCGGGTTGATTGACGTGCAACGGCTGCAGAAGCCCGACATGCCAAAGCTGGAAAAGAAAGTACGGGCCGCCTTCGCCCATCTGGGTACCGGTGGTTCCATCGCAGATGAATGCTGGGGCGATTGCCAGCGGAAGTGGACCCTGGCGCTTGCCAACTGGGACAAGCTGGAGGGAGTCGCACGAAACTGGAGCCAGCACAGCGTGGAGTTTGCGAAGATGGTGCAGCCTGCTGAAGTGCTGCGGCCAGCGCTTGTGGCGTCCGGATCCCCCGCTACTTTCGGTGCCCTGTCGCCTGCCATTGCGCCAAGCTTGGCCCGCTGGGCGGTGGCCAACTGCCACCTGATGCGCAACCGCTTCAACCTTGTTGATCTTCTGGAACTGATGGGCCTGTGGACGGATGACCTGATCGACTGGACCCTGGCTGAAACCGTGGGCGGTGCTGCATGAGCCGCGATCTCGTCATCGGCATTGATTGTTCGACCACCGCCTGCAAGGCCGTTGTGTGGGACCGTAGCGGACATGCTGTGGCCACGGGCCGACGCAGCTATGGCTTGTCCCATGTGCGCTCCGGCTGGGTTGAGCAGAATGCGGCGGACTGGTGGGCCGCCACCTCCGGCGCGCTCGCCGATGCCGTGAGGCAGGCCGGTGGTGCGCGGATCGGTGCCATTGCCATCACGCATCAACGTGAGACTTTCGTGTGTCTGAACAAGGAGGCGGAGGCCATCCGCCCTGCCATCACCTGGATGGACATTCGCGCCACCGCGGAAGTGGAAGCTTTCGGCACGCCTGATGTTCACGCGAGCACGGGCAAGCCGCCCAATCCAACGCCTGCCTGGTACAAGCTCCTGTGGCTCAAGAAGCATGAACCCCAAACGCTGCGGCGCACCGCCCACGTGACCGATGTGGCGGGTTATCTCGTTCACAAGCTGACGGGGCAGTGGGTGACGTCCTGGGCCTGTGCCGATCCGCTCGGCCTCGTTGATCTCCGTCGCTTTGCATATGATGAAATGCTGCTGGCGGAAGCCGGGCTCGGGCTTTCGCAAGTGAGCCAACTTCTGCTGCCGGGCAGTGTTGCTGGTGGGTTATCGGCTGATGTGGCCGCGGCTGTTGGCCTGCCTGCTGGTTTGCCGGTTGTGGTGGGGGCCGGGGACGGACAATCGGCGGGACTTGGCTGCAATGTCACGCGGCCGGGGCGCGCCTATCTCAACATCGGAACTGGCACGGTGTCTGGCGTATATGCAGATAACTACACCCATGGCATGGCCTATCGCACCATGGGGGGGCCGCTGCCCGGGACATATATTCTCGAAACTTTCATCGGCGGCGGCACACAGAACATCGTGTGGTTCGTGGAACAGCTGGCAGATATTGACTCGCGCAGCTTGCCCCCGGTGAGACACCGGAGCAGCATTTGGAAAAACTGGCTGCCAGAATTCCCGAGGAGCGCGGAGCGACTTCTGTGCCTGCCTTATTGGACGGGCGCCATGACGCCTTATTGGGATGGTCGCGCGGCACTTCATCAGTCTTTCGGGGCTGCATGGCAAGGCGCACATGTATCGTGCCGTTCTTGAAGCCATTGCCCTGGAAGAACGCCTACTCACCGGTGGTGTGGAAGAGGCCTGGGCCGTCCATTGAAGAGATTGTGCTGCTGGGCGGCGGGGCGCGCAGCGAACTCTGGTGCCAGATCGTTGCAAACGTGCTGGGTCGCCCGGTGAAACTGGCACGCGAACAGGAAAGCACAGCGCTGGGGCGGGCATTCATGCGGCGGTTGCGGCGGCTGGGCTTTTCAGCGACTTGCGCAGTGCCGCAGATGTGATGACGGGCACCAGCAAAAGCTACGCGCCTTGACCCTCTATCCCATGCCCGCTATGCCGGAATCTTCGAGGCCTATCGCAGCCTTTATCCCGGCCTGAAGCAAAGCTTCCGCCTGATGGGGGAGAAAATGCCATGAAGCGCCCCGCCCTCATTGCCACCCAGGGCCGCAATGGCAGGCCTGACATCGAGCAAATGCGGTTGATGACGCGGGCCGCGCGGCTGCATTACATCGACGGCAAGCGCCAATCCGAGATCGCCGAGAAGATGGGCATTTCGCAGGCCAGCGTGTCGCGCTTCCTCAGCTTGGCGGAAGAACATGGCATTGTGCGCACCATCGTTGTGCCGCCCGAGGGGCTTTATCCAGACCTCGAAGATGGACTGGCCCGTGCCTACGGACTTGATGCGGTTTACGTTGTTGATATCAGCTCGCATGAAGACGGCATCGCCCATGTATTGGGGGCTGCCGCGGCGCGCTGCCTGATGGGCGAGTTGAAGGGTGGGCCGGTTGTCGGCTTCACCTCGTGGAGCACCACGCTGCGGGAAATGGCGCGCAACATCGAACCGCGCGGCAACACAGGTGTGCGCCAGGTGGTGGAGACGTTGGGTGATCTTGGCTCGCCCATGTTGCAGCATGAGGCGGCGCTGGCCACCTTCCAAATGTCGAAGGCGCTGGATGCCGAAGCGGTGTTCCTGCGCACGCCGGGGGTAATGCCTGATGCAGGATTGTTGAACGCCGCTGTTGCAGACGTGCATGTGCGGGCGGCGCTGCGGCTCCTCGACAAGGTGGACATTGTGTTTGCGGGGATCGGCCCTGCTGACTTTCATGGGCCGCTGCAAGAAGGCGACAACTTCTTCACTGCAGACCAGTTGGCGGAAGTTCGCGCTGCGGGGGCCGTGGGCCAGCTGCACCAGCGCTTCATCAACGCACGGGGCGAGGCGGTGAAAACGCCACTTGATGATCTTGTTGTCGGCATGACGCTTGCGCAGTTGCGCAACGCCCGGCGCAAGATCGCTGTGGCGGGCGGCGCGGCCAAGCACAAGGCCTTGGCTGCGGCCCTCGCCGGCAAATGGATTGACGTTCTGGTGACTGACGTGAACAGCGCCAACTATCTGATGACGGCCGCGGGCCGCGCGGCACAACTTCCGAAAGGCCAAGCATGACACTTGCAAACGACATACTTCTGGAAATGCAGCGGCGCATGCTGCGCATCCGCTATTTCGACGAACGCGCTTCCAAGATGGTGAAGCGCGGTGAAATCCCCGGCACCGTGCACACGTCAATCGGGCAGGAGGCACAGGTTGTGGGCGCCTGCATGGCGCTTGCCGCAGGTGATTACATGACGGGCAACCACCGCAGCCACGGCCATCCCATTGGCAAGGGTGCGGCGCTGGGCCCCCTGATGGCCGAGCTTGTCGGCAAGGCCTGGGGCGTGTGCGGCGGCAAGGGCGGCTCCATGCATCTGGCCGACTTCAAGGTGGGCAGCCTAGGTGAATCCGGCATTGTCGGCTCTTCCATTCCCATTGCCACGGGTGCGGCGCTTTCCAGCAAGGTGCTGGGCCGCAACAGCGTGTCACTCGCTTTCTTTGGTGATGGCGCGGCCAACCAGGGCTGTCTCTACGAAGCGATGAATCTCGCTTCCGTGTGGGGGCTGCCGATCGTGTTCCTGTGCGAAAACAACCAGTATGCCTTGTCCACGCCTGCGCACACGGTGACGGCTGGTGTTGTGGCGGAACGGGCCCATGGCTTTGCCATGCCGGGCGTGCGCGTGGAGGACGGGCAGAGCGTGCTTGCGGTGTACGATGCCGTGCGCACCGCCGTTGACCGGGCGCGGGCTGGCAAGGGTCCAAGCCTGGTGGAAGTTGTCACCTACCGCTTCAACGAGCATTCGGAAGGCCTGCGGCTTGGCACCGATTATCGAAATGCCACCGAAAAGGAAGCCTGGCTGAAGCGCGATCCCATCAAGATGTTCCGTTCCTATCTGCAAGAGCAGGGTGTTGCCAACGCCGCGACCCTGGACGCGCTGGAGGCCGAGATGTTGGCGGAAGTGGATGCGGCGGTCGCCTTTGCGGAGGAGAGCCCCTATCCCGAGCCGTCCGTTGCTTTCAAGGACATTTACACAGAACCGTTCGGAGTCTCGCAATGACCGTGATGAGCTATCTGGGTGCCATTGGTGCCGCGCAGCGCGAGGCCATGGAAGCTGATGAACGCGTCATCATCATGGGTGAAGACGTGGAAGCCAACGTCTATGGAACCATGGGCAGCGGAAAGTCGCGTGCCGACAAGGGCGATTTCCTGCAGATCTTTGGCGGCAACCGCATTCGCAACACTCCCATCTCCGAGGAGATCATGGTGGGAGCCGCAGCCGGTGCGGCGATGACTGGCCTCAGGCCCATCGTAGACCTATCCTATTCAACCTTTCTCTACATGGCGATGGACCAGTTTATCAACCAGGTGGCCAAGAGCCGTTACATGTTTGGCGGCCAGGCCTCGCTGCCGGTGGTGTTCCGCTCCGCGATGTTTTACGGCCTCAGCACCGCCGCACATCATTCCGACAGGCCTTATCCCATGTTCATGAACATGCCGGGCCTGAAGATCATGGTGCCCTCCACGCCGACAGACGCAAAGGGCCTACTGCGCACGGCAATCGACATGGATGATCCTGTCATGTCCTTCGAAGCCTGCTTGCTTTGGGGCATGAAGGAGGATGTGCAGGATGGCGAGTTCCGCGTGCCCTTCGGCGTTGCCCGCACCATGCGACAAGGCACGGATGTGACCATTGTGGCGATTTCAACGGCTGTGCCTGCCGCACTGCAGGCCGCACAGAAGCTTGAGGCTGAAGGCATTTCGGTGGAGATCATCGATCCGCGCACGCTGGTGCCTTTCGATGCGGATGCTGTGCTTAACTCCGTGGCGCGCACCGGGCGGCTTGTGGTGGCTGATCCCGCCAACCGCACCTGCGGGGCGGCGGCGGAGATTTCCGCACTCGTGGCGGAAAAGGCCTTTGACTGCCTGAAGGCACCCATCCTGCGGGTGACAACGCCTGACACCCATGTGCCTTTCAGCCCGGCTATCGAGAAACAGCTTTATCCGAACGCCAACTCCATCGCCGACGCCGTGCGCAAGGTGACAGGGACGCGGCCATCACAGCGCAATTGAGAAGGACGAGAACATGGCACGTGTGAAAGTGTTGCTGCCGCAATGGGGCATGGGGATGAGTGAAGGCACCATCGTGAAGTGGCTGAAAGCCGTGGGCGATGTGGTTGCCGAGGACGAGCCGCTTGCCGAAGTGGAAGCGGAGAAGACAACGGAGACGATTGAGGCTCCGGCCTCCGGCACGCTGACTGAAATTCTGGTGCAACCGGGCAGCACTGTTGAAGTGCGCACACCCGTCGCCATCATCACTGTTTCCTGAATACCGAAAGGATTTTGCCATGCCATGGGCTGACCCCCGCAAACTGGTTGAAGAGGCGCGCGCCGGAAAATATGCCGTGGGCGCCTTCAACATGCACAATGAAGAAACCACCCAGGCACTGGTGTGGGCGGCGGAGCAGGCCAAGGCGCCGGTGTTCCTGCAAGTGGGCCGGGCCATTGTGCCGCACATGGGTGTGCGCAAGGCCTTCGAGATGACAAAGCGCATTGCCGAGGAATCGGATGCGCATTTTGTGATCCATCTCGATCACGGACCATGGGAGGAATGCATCGAGGCGATCAAGCTCGGCTTCAACTCCATCATGTGTGACTTCGCGCACCTGCCGTTTGAAGAGAACATCCGCATGACCCGGCGGATTGTGGAGATCGCCCACGACTTCGGCGTTCCGGTTGAGGCGGAACTGGGCAAGATTCCCGATGTGGGCGAGAGCGTGAACTGGAAGGACTACTACACCTCGGTGGATGAAGCGAAGCGCTTCGTGGAAGAAACTGGTGTCGATTATCTCGCGATCTCGGTTGGCATCGTGCATGGCGTCATTCCCGGCTTGAAGCCTGAGCCGCTCGCCATCGGCCGCACCATCGAAATCCGTGACGCCACGAAGATTCCGCTCGTTCTGCATGGGGCCTCCGGCATTCCGGATGATGAGGTGCAGGCGGCCAAGGCGGCGGGCGTTCACAAGTTCAATGCCGACACAGACCTTCGCCACGCGTTCCGTGCGGGCATGCTGGACGTGTGGTCGAAGGGTGACCGCCAACTGGAAGACGCCATGGCCGAAGGCCGCAAGCGCATGATCGCAGCGACCATCGAGAAGATGAAGCAATATGGTTGCGCCGGAAAGGCCAAGGCCTGAGGTGAGCGGGGCCTTTGGCAATGCGGTCCCGCTGACTGACGACACCCGCTATGCGCCTCTGCCGCCCCACGAGGATGTGGCGCGGGTGCGTGCGGCGCTGCAGGGATTGAAGACTGGAGGGGCTGGGCTTCTGCGGGCCTATTGCCCCGCGCCTACGGCGGCTTTTTCGCCCCGCGACACGACCCATGGGCGCTTCCGCGATGTCGCCCGGCGCATGGAGACCTTGGGCTTCGCCGCCGTTGAGCGCGGCGCAGGTGGTACCTTTGCAGCTTATGACACAGCTGCCCTCGTGATTGATCTGGTGGCAGCCCATGGCCAACCGCATGGGCAGATGCTGGAGCGCTTTTCGCGCTTTGCCGGGGCCATTGCGGATGCCCTTTGCAAACTCGGCATAGATGCCCGCGTCGGCGAAGTGCCTGATGAGTATTGCCCCGGCAAATACAGCGTGAATGCCGGCGGGCGGCTGAAGCTCGCAGGCATTGCCCAGCGTATCACACGGCATGGCTATCACCTGGGGGCGGTTCTGGCCGTGTCCCACAGCCCGCCGGCGCTTACGGCAGTTGCCGAGGCCTATGAAATGATGTCTCTGCCTTTCGCGCCATCGACCTTCAGCAATGTTCTGGCCCTGCGCCAGAACGTGCGGGCTTCAGATGTGACTGAGGCCATTATCAGCGAGGTGCTGCGCCTCTGGTGAACCGTGTCACACCGCTGTACGGGCGCGGCTCACGCTGCGCTTCTGCATTTCGTGTTCCGCGTGGCTGATTTCTTCTGCAATCCGTGCCTTGCTCCAGCCCAGCACCTTGCCCGCGATGACTGCTGTTTCCTGAATGGCTTCGCTTGTCAGCAGGCCCTCCATGGTGATGGCGGTCCGGCGGAGCAGCAGGTCGGCAAGACGGCGCACGTTTTCGCTGGTGCAGATGTAGGCAATTTCGCTGGCGCTGTAGCCCGGCAGAGTGGCAAGTGGCAGGTCCTGTGTTGTGGCTGCAAAAGCCTGCACATCGCTTGCCCTCGTGCCATAGCGGTCCAGCAGTTGTGCGCCACGCTCACCGAGCCTGCCCGCAAAGGCGGCGCGGCTGGCATCATCCTTGGGATAGTCGCGTCCACCGCCGATGGCCATGTCAACAGTTGAGACCTTGCGCGACTTGCCGAGCAGGCCCAGCACCACATCGCAGCTTTGTTCCGAGAAGGCGCGGAAGGTCGTCCACTTGCCTCCGATCAGGGAGAGCACGGGGGTTTTGGTTCCGGGCAGCATATCGCGGCCGATGCTGTGGTCACGCGAGACATCGCCGATATCCTTGCCATTGGCGCGGGGCAGGGGGCGCACGCCGCAATAGGTGAGGATCACGTCGTCGCGGGTGAGGGTGATGTCCGGGAAGATTTCGCTGACGATGGACAAGAGGTAGTCGGTTTCCTCTTCCGTGCAACTGGCAAGATCCGGGTCTGCCTGTGGCAGGTCGGTGGAGCCCACAAGGGCATTGCCGAAGAAGGGATAGATCAGGTTGAAACGGCCATCCTTGCAGCCGAAATACATCATGCGGCCCTGCAGCGCCTGCATCAGGCCCTGATGCTTGACGATGAGGTGGGCGCCGCGCGACCCACCCATATAGTGCGAGGCGATCCCAAGCCCGGCGTTGACCTTGTCGATCCAGGCTCCGCCTGCATTGACGACAACATCGGCGGTCACTGCGAAGGTCTCGCCAGTGATTGAGTCCTTCAAAGTCAGGCTGTTGCCCTTGGGCTTGCCCAGCACTTCAGTATAGGTGCGCAGCGCGCTGCCGGGCTGGGCGGCCAAGCCGTCGAGGATCAGTTCCAGTCCCAGCCGTTCGGCATGGGTCACTCGGCCTTCGTGATAAAGTCCCGCCGCCACGGCTTCCCGGGTGATGGCCGGGAAGTCTTCGCGCAAGGCGCTCTTGTTGTAGAAGCGGTGGTCTGGCAGCGCCTGGACCTTGCGGCTGTAGAAATCATAAATCCGCAAGCCGATTTCGACGAGCAGTGCGCCGCGCTCCTTGATGCGGCCACCAAGACCGAGATAGCCGGAGATGGCGTCTTTCATGCCGCCAAACCATGACTTGGACGGGAAGACCACTTCGAGTGATTTGACGTAGTGTGGTGCGTTGCGCAGCAGGCGGTTGCGCTCCATGGCCGATTCCTTGACCAGCCGGAACTCGTTTGTCTCAAGGTACTTGATGCCGCCGTGGATGAGGCGCGAGGGGGCGGCACTGGCACCGCTGCACACATCGCCCTTGTCGATCAGAAGGCAGTCCACGCCTTGCAAGCAAAGGTCGCGGAAGGTGCCGCAACCGTTGATGCCGCCCCCGATGATCAAAACCGAATAGTGGGATTTGGCGGGTGTCTTTGTCATGATGCGATCAATCCTCAGCAATGACGACCTTCAGGGCAGATCCCTTTTCGGCGGTCGCCAGTGCCTGTGAAATTTCGGGCAGGGGGAAGCGGTGGGTGAGAAGCGAGGCCACCTCGATCTTGCCGCTGGCTATCATCTGCAGGGCTTTGGTAAATTGCAGGCGCGTCAGGCCAAAGGCACCGGTGACGATGAGTTCATTGTAGTGGATGGCGTTGACATCAAGTCCTGCCGATACACCCGCGGTGAACCCGGCGAAGAGATTGATGCGTCCGCGCGGACGCACCGCGTGGATGGCTTCATTCGCGAGTTCCGGTTTGCCAATCGCAGTGATGGCCACATCAGCGCCACGGCCTGCGGTGAGGGCCTTCACACGGTCCACGACGTTTTCAGCGCGGGGGTCAATCACATGATCAGCACCTGCCTCCAGGGCCGCCTGGCGGCGCGAGGCGCTGGTCTGGCTGACGATGATCTGTCGCGCGCCGGCAAGCTTCGCCAGCTTCACATGCAGAATGCCAATCGGGCCAGCACCCAGAATGAGCACGGTATCGCCGAGACTGACACGGGCCTGTTCCTGGCCGTTGATCACGCAGGCAAGGGGTTCGGCTAGGGCTGCCCGGTCAAAGGGAAGGCCGTCTGGCAGTGCAAGGACATTGCCGGAAGCGACACCGCTTGCGGGGATACGGACATATTCGGCAAAGGCTCCGTCGATCTGGTAGCCCATGGCCACGAGATTGCGGCACAGGTTTTCCGCACCACCTTGGCAGGCCTCGCAATGGCCACAGGCGAAGGCCGGGCACACGGCAACGGCTTGGCCGCGGCTGAACTGTGCGTGGCCGCCGGTCTCGACCACCTCGCCTGCAAACTCATGGCCGATCACCGAAGGGAAACGGATGCCTGCCGTTTTCTTGCCCCGCAGAATGCGAATGTCAGTGCCGCAGACTGTTGCCGCGCTGACCCTGAGCAATATGTCACCAGCCTGCAATGAGGGCTCCGCCACGGTTTCGCAGCTGATCTCATCCACGGCTTTCAGGACAGCCGCTTTCATGCCGGGACTGGCCAGGGTTCTGAGGCAAATTCCATGCTATTTGTGAAACATTTGCACGGCAAATAGTCAATATGTTTCACTGGGCAAAAGTGCAAAGACCGGCCACGCACAAGGGCCCCTGACCGCCTATCAAGATCGACCGCACGAGCAAGCGCGTTAGGGTTTTGCGAAGTGTCTGTTGTTGGGAAAACTGGTGCCGCTTAGGTGACTCGAACACCTGACCCCATCATTACGAATGATGTGCTCTACCAACTGAGCTAAAGCGGCTTGCCGAAGCGGAGCCGGGATTAGACGGTTTCAGTTAACAATTCAACCATCCTGGTTGGCATCTTTTTCCACGCCGGGATCATCCGGCGGGCGCTGGAAGGCGATGGGGGCCGCGGCTTCGCCGGGAGCGGCAAGGCTCTTGGTGTCCGGCAGGCCGGGCTGTGACTCCACAGGCGCTTCAATCTGCGCCAGAGGCAAAACGTCGAACGGCACTTTCCATTCGCATGGCACGATCTCGCCCGTCACCGGCGAGACAGGCCGCCAGCGCGGGCTGGCCACACCATCCGACACCCACATGGGGTCGCGGGGGGCGGAGACAGCGCGGGCAAACCATTCCCGCGACTTGCCCTTGTCGCCCGCAGCATCCTCGATCTCGCCCATGAGTGCACAAACGCGGGCCTGCGGCCTTTCCGCCACGAAGGGGGCGAGCGCTTCGCGGGCCACATCGAGCCTGCGAGCCGGAATGGCTGCCTTGGCCAGCGCGCAGGCGCTTTCGATATTGTCATCGGTTCGGCCCACAAGATCGCGCACCCGCTCATAGCGCGCCTCAGGTCCATCGCCCGGGATGGCACGGGCGGCGATGTCAGCAAGGTCCGGGTGCTTGTACAGGTTCCATGTTTCGCGCAGCAGCTTGAGGGCCTTGCGCGGCAGATCATTGGCCACCTGATGGCGGGCGATGAGGCAGGCGGCAGGCACCAGCGCCGGATCAAGGCGGTGCGCCTCCTGGGCCAATTCAAGGGCCTTGTCACGGCTCTCTTGTTCGAGATCGAGGGCTTCGCCGTGAGCATGGCGGCGCGTTTGCGGGCGGCTTCATCGCGGCCGATGAGGCCGGACTTGCCCTGCTGCTCCAGCGTCTTGGCGGCGGGAACCCACAGCTTGCGGGCGATCTGCACCTGCAGCACAGACATGGAGGCCCAGGGCAGGCGTGGATTTTTGGCCAGTGCCTTTTCGGCGTGCTGCAGGGCCGCAACCAGATCGCCTGATTGGCGCGCTTCGGTGAAGAGGCCGCGCAGCCCCATGAGTTCGGTGTCAGGCTCACTCGCCATTTGTTGGAAGATGCGGCGCACGCTCTCCCGGTCACCCTTCAACTGCGCCGCTTGCGCGGCCAACACATTGACGAGCGGCTCATCAGACAGTGCATTACCAGCGATCTGGGCATGACGGTGGGCGAGATAGGCATCGCCAGCGCCTGCCGCGATGATGCCTTTCGACAGTGAATCATAGGCCTTGCGCTGGCGGCGGAAGCGCCAGAACTCGCGCGCCGCGGTTGGGCTGCGCCACAGGCGGCGCAGCAATTGCCACACGAAGCTGAGGGCAATCAAGCCACCGATGGCCAGGGCCACAGCAATGAGCACCGACATATGGATCTCGCGGCCGAGCCACAGGATGGTCACGCTGCCCGGGCGGTCTGCAAGCCAGGCGAAAACAAGGGCGAGAACAACAAGAAGGGCGAAGCGCCAAAGCAGCCTGAACATGGATCACGGTCCCGCCGCGAGGCTGCGGCCCACGGATTCTGCTGTTGCCGCCACGGCGGCTTCAAGGGCGATGCGGGCCGCGGCACGGTCGCGCCATTGCTGCAGGGCGGGGGGCTTTTCGCCTTCGGCCTGATCAATGGCAACAAGGGCCTTCGGCAAATCACCGCTGCCCGCAAGCGCGATGGCTGTATCCGCAACTTGCTGCCAATCGATGGCGCCCGCATCCCGGATGGTAATGACGGAGGCAACGGCACCCGTGATACTGGCCCACCAGCCAGAGTCATCCGCCGGGGCCGGGGCTTCGGCCACGGGCAGGCTTGGCTTGAGGGCGGCCAGTTCATCGGCCAACCCCTTGGCATCCGGCAGGCCATTGGCGGCATGCGGCGCCAGAACGTCAAGTCCGGCAGCGGCAGGCACAAGCCGGGCGATATGATCATACTCATCGGCAAAGGCGGCGCCGCTGGCGATCTTGGCCCTCAGGTCTGCCATCACTTGGGTGAGAACGGCCTTGTCCGGGGTGGCGCCCCGCTGGGCCTTGAGGGCGGCCACATCCTGCTCCAGTGCCGCAAGGCGGTTTGCCACATCAGCCGGCAGGGCGGTGCTTGCGCTGCCGGTGCCAGTGCCTTCGGGCGGCTGCACTTGCAATGCCTGCACGGCTTGCTTCAGCTGCTCCACATCGGCGGCGAGTGTTTGAAGGTTGGCCTTGGTGGCGGAGGTTTCGCTCGAGGCCGTCTTGAGTGCCTCGGCATGGTGGGCCGATTCAGCCTCAATGGCATCCACGTCGGATTTCAATTGATCTGCCAGGCGCATCACTGACTGCAATTGCGTTGCAGAGTCCTCACTGGACTTGCCCAGAAGATCGACACGGGTTTGCAGCGCGGCCATGCGGTCAGACGGAAGATAGGAGGCAAGCACATCACGATAGAGCCAGCCGCCGCCCGCCGCGCCAATCAGCAGCGCGGCCAGAGGCACCAGATAGTACATGCGATTGCGAGGGGCTGGGGCCGGTGTGGGTGAGGTGGCCTCATCCGTGCGGCCTTCAATCACGGTATCCGGATCGAGATCGATGACGGTTTCAGGTTTGGAAGATGGCTGGTCTTGGTCTGTCATGTCACTCCGGGCCCCGGTCCCACTTGCCTATTCCGCTTCCCGCAACCGATCAAGGGCTGCCAGCATCGCAGTTTCATGCGGGGCTTCGGCCACACGGCGTGGCCATGCCGCAGGCAGTTGATGGGCGACGGCTGCAGACAAACACAGATGCGGCATGGCTTTCATGTGGTCCTGCAAGCCGTGCTTTTCAATCTGTGCCTGCCACAGTCGGGCGGTGCGCGGCGAATAGAGCAACACCGCCTGGGCGCGCGCGATGAGTTCGGCAGCATCCGGCATATCCTGTGGTACGGCATCATAGGCGATAACCCGCTCCATCGTGAAACCGTGGCGGCCCAGCACGCCCGCCAAATCGCCCGATGTGGCGGCACCTGAGACATAGAGCAGGGGGCCATTTTCGGGCTTGCAGTTCTTGACGATGAAACTGCACAGGCCTTCCACATCACCGCCATGGGCTTCGACATTTGCGAAGCCTGCGGCACGCGCGGCCGCTGCGGATTGTGCGCCCACAGCATAGGCGGGAAGCCGCGCCAATGCAGGATGCTCCCGCAGGATTGCGGCACCATTGGCGCTGGTGAGGCAGACGGCCTGATAGGCCGCAGGCGGAATGACAATGCCCTTTCGCGGCACGATTGTGAGAAGTGGCGCAAGCAGCGCTTCAATACCACGTGCAGCAAGTTTCTCCGCCAACGCCGCTGCATCTTCTGCCGGGCGCGTGACAATCACACGGAATGGCCGCTCACTGCGTGGCAATGAGGCTGCCTCCCTTGGCCTTCACTTCAGCGGCGGCATCCGCGCCAAGTCTTGCGGCGTCCTTGCGGCTGCCTTCGCGGCTGGCGGTGAAGACGTGCTTGCCATCAAGCGACAGGGTTTCGCCCCGGAAGCTGATGCGATCTCCATTGATCGTTGCATGACCGGCAATCGGGGTGCGGCAGGAACCTTCGAGTGTGGCGAGGAAGGCGCGTTCACAGGCCACTGCATCGGCGCTGTCTGCGTGGTTGATGGCGGCTGCCAGAGCTTCCATGCGGCTATCATTGGCCCTGATCTCCAGACCAATCGCCCCTTGGGCAATGGCAGGCAGCATGACATCCTTTTCGATGATGGCGGCGATGTGCTGGGCCAGGCCCAAGCGGCGCATACCGGCAACAGCGAGGAAGCTGGCATCGGCAACGCCTTCCGCCAATTTGCGCAAGCGCGTTTCCACATTGCCGCGAAACTGCACGGTGGCGAGGTCGGGGCGCACTCTCAACGCCTGCGCGGTGCGGCGCACGGATGAAGAGCCGAGGCGGGCACCCGGGGGCAATGATTCGAGTGATGTGGCTGTGAGGCTGATGAGCGCGTCACGGGCATCCTCGCGGGGCAAGGTGGCCGTGAAGGACAGGCCCTCCGGCAAAACGGCTGGCATGTCCTTCATGGAATGAACCGCCACATCGATGCGGTTTTCGAAGAGCGCTTCCTCAATTTCCTTGGTGAAAAGGCCCTTGCCGCCGATTTCCGCCAGCGGACGGTCGCGAATTCGGTCTCCCGTGGTGGTGATGGTGATGATCTCGATGTCGTCGCTGGCGATGCCATGGGCCTGTGACAGGCGCTGGCGTGTTTCGTGCGCCTGGGCGAGGGCGAGCGGCGAACCGCGGGTTCCGATGCGTATTTTGGTCATTTGCAAAATCTAAACGTGGAGTGCTAGAGCGGCAACGCTTAAACCAGCTTTTTTTGCCAACCCAGACGGACGTATGGCCGCAGCATTTTCCACAGTTCTGGGCATTGAAACCTCCTGCGACGAGACCGCAGTGGCGGTGGTGCGGCGGCATGGTGGCGGACGCGGTGAGATTCTCAGCAATGTGGTGCTTTCGCAGGTGGCTGATCATGCGCCCTATGGTGGCGTGGTGCCGGAAGTGGCGGCGCGGGCCCACGTGCAGCATCTGGGTGGTCTTGCATCCCGCGCCTTGGCTGAGGCGGGCATCGCAGTGGAATCGCTGGATGCCGTGGCGGCCACCGGTGGCCCCGGCCTTATTGGCGGGCTTCTGGTGGGGCACACCTTCGGCAAGGGCTTTGCGCTGGCCGCTGGCAAACCGTTCCTCTCGGTCAATCATCTGGAAGGCCATGCGCTGACACCGCGCCTTCTGGCGGAGTGCCCCTTTCCCTATCTCCTGCTGCTCGTATCTGGCGGACACACGCAGTTCCAGCTGGTGCGGGGTGTGGGCGATTATTTGCGGCTCGGCACCACGATCGATGACGCGCTGGGCGAGGCCTTCGACAAGGTGGCGAAGCTGCTGGAGCTTGGTTATCCGGGTGGGCCACAGGTGGAAGCGCTGGCGCGCAAGGGACGGAGCGGGCAGTTCACCCTGCCGCGCCCCCTCAAGGGCCGCGAGGGCTGCAATTTTTCATTCTCCGGCCTCAAGACAGCGGTGCGCGAGATTGTGCGGAACAGGCCAGACCTGACAGGCGGAGAGCGCGCCAATCTGTGCGCTGATTTCGAGCTGGCCGTGACGGATACCGTTGATGACAGGCTGTCCCATGCGCTGGCAATGTTCCGGGAACAGCATCCGGATGTGATGCGGCCCGTGCTAGTGGTGGCTGGTGGTGTGGCCGCCAACCGCAGTCTGCGGGCGGCGCTGGAGCGGCAGGCCGAAAGCGCAGGCTTTGACCTTCGTGTGCCGCCCCTTCATCTGTGTACAGATAATGCCGCCATGATAGCCTGGGCGGGCGCGGAACGTTGGGCCTCCGGTGCAACTGATACGCTGGCTGCGGCGGCACGGCCCCGCTGGCCGCTTGATCAGGTTTCGGTGCCGGTGGTGGGGTCTGGAAGGCTGGGGGCCAAAGCATGAGCAAACGCAGGATTGCGGTGATCGGGGATGGCGCCTGGGGCAGTGCGCTGGCCCATGTGGCACGGCAGGGCGGTCATGATGTGGGGATCTGGAGCCGCAAGCGGCCCGATGCTGAGGCGCTGGCAGGGACGCAGGGCGTAATCATTGCCGTTCCGGCGCAGGCCGTAAGGCAGGTTTTGCTGCAGGTGAAAGTGCCGCGGGATGCTGCTATCATCATCGCTGCCAAAGGCATTGAGCGGGGTAGCGGCCTGTTCATGCATCAGGTGGTGCAGTCACTTCTGCCGGACAATGCCGCGCTCATTCTCTCGGGCCCCAGCTTTGCCGATGACGTGTTGAAGGGTCTTCCCACAGCGGTGACCCTGGGTGGGCCAAACCTCGACAGTGCCAGCACCTGGGCTACAGCTCTCAGCGTGCCCACATTCCGCATCTATGCCTCCGATGATGTGCTGGGTGTAGCCATTGGCGGGGCCATGAAAAACGTTCTGGCCATGGCCTGCGGCATTTCCGACGGCCGGGGCCTCGGTGACAGCGCGCGGGCTGCCCTTGTGACGCGCAGTTTTGCCGAGCTGACGCGCTTTGGCCGGGCCTTGGGCGCGCGCGCCGAGACCCTGATGGGGCTTTCCTGCCTGGGTGACCTGATGCTGACCTGCACCAGCACGCAGTCGCGCAACTACATGACCGGGCACCGGCTGGGTGCAGGCATGACAGTGGCGCAAGCTGTTGCGGCCAGCAAGGGCACTGTGGAAGGCTATTACACCGCGCAGGTGGCCACCGAACTTGCGGCGCGGCTCAATGTGGAGATGCCCATTGTCAGTGCCGTTCATGCCATTCTCGACCGGGGATCAAATCCTGAAGTGGAAATCAACCGCCTTTTGTCGCGCCCCGTGCGCGCCGAACTTTGAAAACGGAGAGACGTGATGTTGTTTGCCCTGATCTGCACCGACAAACCCGGCCATCTTGAGGTGCGGCAGAAGACGCGGCCTGCCCATCTGGCCTATCTCGAGTCGATTGTGGTGAAGGGGGCAGGGCCCTTCACCGATGAAGCGGGCACGCCCAACGGTAGCCTGGTGATCATCGAAGCCAAGGACATGGCGGAGGCCAAAGCCATTGCGGCGCGCGATCCCTATGCCGAGGCGGGACTGTTTTCCTCCGTTGAGATCCGTGCGTGGAAATGGCTGATCAAGAATCCGGAGAACGCCTGATGGCCTATTGGCTGTTCAAGTCAGAGCCGGATGTTTTCTCCTTTGACATGCTGGTGGCCAAGGGCAAGGCGGGCGAGGAGTGGACCGGGGTGCGCAACTATCAGGCGCGCAACAACATGCGGGCCATGAAGCTGGGTGACCGTGGCTTTTTCTATCACTCCAACCTCGGCAAGGCGGTGATTGGCCTTGTGGAGGTCTGCAAGGAGGCGCACCCGGATTCCACGGCCACGGAACCCGCCTGGGAGTGTGTGGACGTGCGGGCCGTGGCGGCGCTGCCAAGGCATTTGGCGCTGGACGAGATCAAAACAGTTCCCGGCCTCGCCGAGATGGTGTTGGTGAAAAACTCCAGGCTCTCGGTGCAGCCGGTGACGGCGGTCGAGTGGGCCATCATCTGCAAACTTGGCGGGCTGCCAGCGCAAGGCAAATGATGACACCCGGGGCCCGGGCGGACTTTATCCGCAAGCACACTGAGGTCTTGCCGGTGCCGCTGGTGCCAGAGCTGAAACTTCATCTCGCGCATGAAGCTGTGCCCCTATGGCAGAAGACGGAAGAGGAACTGGGCGAGATGGGTTTGCCGCCGCCCTTCTGGGCTTTTGCCTGGGCGGGCGGACAGGCGCTGGCCCGCCATGTGCTGGATCATCCCGGCCTTGTTACAGGCAAGCACATCATTGACCTGGCCTCGGGCTCGGGACTTGTGGCCATCGCAGCGCTGAAGGCGGGCGCTGCCAGTGTGCTGGCGGCTGATATCGACACCTTTGCGGCGGCGGCCATGCAGCTGAACGCGGCGCGCAACGGTGTGGCCTTTGAGGTAACCACTGACGACCTGTTGCAGGAGGCCGCGCCTGCCGCCGATATGATTCTGGTGGGAGACCTGTTCTACGAACAGGGCCTCGCTGCACGGTGTTTTTCCTGGCTCACAAACGCCAAGGCGAAGGGGGCCGAAGTGCTGATCGGTGATCCGGGCCGCAGCTATCTGCCCAAGGACAAGCTCATCCGCATTGCCGACTATGCCGTGCCGGTGACACGCGATCTTGAGGATGCGGAAATCAAGAAAACCGCCGTGTGGCAGTTGAAGTAGATTCTGTGCGCATCAGCTGTGCCAGCCGGAGGCGCGTTGCACCGCGGCGGCGAAGCGAGATCGTGCTGCGGCGGACAGTGGCTCAAGGGGTGAATAGACACGGGCGGGCCGGGGCAGGGGTGGCAGCTGTCTTGCACCTGCGCCCAGCATGGCCATGCGGGCTGCGCCCAGCCCGGTCAATTCGGTTGAGGCGGCGACCGTGACCTCCCGGTTGAGGGCATTGCTCAGGACCTGGGAAAAATAAGGATTGTTGGCGAGGCCACCGTCGATGGAGACTGTGGTGCGCAGGGGCAGCAGCGTAGCCATGGCGTCGATCACTTCGGCTGCCCGCAGCGCCACGCCTTCCAGCAGGGCCTGCATCATGTCGGCCTTGCTGGTATCGAGGCCAAGCCCGATCCACAGGCCTGCTGCCGTGCGGTCCCAATGGGGGCAGGCCAGGCCCGACAGGGCCGGGACAAAGACGAGGCCACGCGCCAGGGCTGATGGCCCGGCAAAGCTGCCGATCTCGTCATAGTGTGAGAACAGACCAATGCTGCGGGCCCAATTCACTGCGGAGGCGGCGTTGTATACGGCACCATCCAGTGCATAGGTCACAGGTGACGCCGTTCTGCGCCAGGCCACGGTTGCGGCCAGGCCGGCGGCATTGCGCGCCGGCCGATCTGCCCCCGCGATGGCAAGGGCAAAGGCGCCGGTGCCAAAGGTGATCTTGGCGTCGCCACTTTCCATGCAGCCATGCCCGAAGAGTGCCGCCTGCTGGTCCACCAGGCTGGCCGTGACGGGCACGCCGTTCACATCGCCGAAGGGACCGGTCGTGTCGCGAATGTCGGGCAAAACTTCCTGAGGCACGCCGAAGAGAGCCAGGAGGTCTTCATCCCACTGCAATGTATCCAGCGACATGAGCGAGGTGCGCGAGGCCGTGGTGACATCGGTTGCATAGACACCCGTGAGCCGGTCCAGAAAATAGGCTTCGCTGGTGGCGATGCGCAGGCGCTTTTCCCGCAGCAGCCGGGCTGCTTCCGGCACATGGTCGATGATCCATTTCATCTTGCTGGCAGAGAAATAGGGATCGAGGGGCAGGCCGGCGCGTTGCTGCGTCAGGTCCTCAGCCCCCTCCGCCTTCAGCCGGGCTGTCACATCCTTGGTGCGATCATCTTGCCAGACGATGGCGTTATAGCATGGCTCGCCAGTTCTGCTGTCCCAGGCCACCAGCGTTTCGCCCTGGTTGTCGATGCCGATGGCATCCACCTTCCCTGCGGCGGACAAGCACTGCTGCACATGGGAGAGAAGCTCCCGCACATCGTGTTCCACCCAGCCGGGGCGGGGATAGTGTTGCGCGTGCTCAAAGCCCGCTACTTTCGAAAACTGCCCCTCGCAGTCCAGAGAAAAGGCCTTGGTGCCTGTGGTTCCCTGATCGATGGCCACAACTTTCATGACAGGACCTTTGCAATTTTTTCTGCCAGCCTGCGGCCTTCTACGGCGCAGGCCCCGGCCGTTTTGAGAGAACCATGCACATTGCCCGCAAAGTGAACATGATCATGGCTGCCGGAGGCGAGGGGGCCTGTCGCAAAAAGCGTGTTCTCGCTCACGAACTTTCCGGAGACGATGAGACCATCGCAGGCCAGCCTGCGGCGCTGGCCCTTGTGCTCCACCTCAACGGCTTCCACCTTGCCGGTGCCGAGCACGGACAAAATATGTGTGGCGCGATGGACGGGCACGCCATACCAGCCGCGCGCGCCCCAGGAGAACAGACGGGGGGCGTCCGTCCTTGTCTCCTCCACGATCATGGCGGCGGGTTTGATGGCTGCGTGCTTGCAAGTCATCAGGGCCGAGAAGGAGACCCATTCGCCGCCAAGGATCACGGGGTTTGAAAAGGGCTTCTGCGATTTCAGATAGACAAGTTGCTGCAAAGTGCTGGTGTTCATCACCTGCGGGGGGCGGGTTCCGCCGATCAGGCGTTGCGCGCGGGTCTGTTCCCGGGCTCCGGTCACCAGCACAACGTGGCGCGCTTCCATGGGCAGAATGCCTTTTGTGGAGGCGTGTACCTCGAGCACATGGGGAGTGCGGAAACCCAGAACGCTATGTCCGCTGCGGATGTCGCAAACCTTGGCCTCCCGGCGCAGCCGCGCCGCATAGGCCGGGCCACTCGACAGGTGGCGATGGCTTTCCCAGCCAAAACCCCAGTGACCGCAATGGCGCGGCACGCCGCCCACTTCGCTCTCCCTTTCCAGCACCACAACATCCCGGATGCCGAGCTGGTGCAGGCGCGCCGCGCAGGCAAGACCGGCGGGCCCGGCCCCCACGACCACCACATCATGCTGTTCCATGACCAGCCTTTTCCAGCATGCATCGCACCTCAGCACCACAGTTGAAGCCCTGGCAGCGGCCCATCATGGCACGGGTGCGGCGCTTCAGGCCGCCGAGATCCCGGGCAGGCAGCGGGCCTTGCAGCGCGGCCTCAATTTCGGATCGCGTTACCCACTCGCAATGGCAAATGATCTCGCCGCCCTTCTGGTAGGGGCGGATGCGGTGTTCAGCCAGATTGGGCATGGAAGGCCAGGCTACCTTGGGTGGTTTGGCCTTCGGTTTTCCGAAATGCTTGCGCTGCAGTTTCTCGACATGTTGTGCAATGCCGAGCGATCCGGTGAGGCCTGTGGAGCGGATGCCTGCGACAGTGATCCACTGTTTGTCTGGCAGGGCCTCGATCACATAATCTTGGTGTTCGGTGGCTGGTCTGAGGCCCGCATAAATGGCGTTGACGCCGATGTTGGCGAGGCCCGGTGCCATTGCGATGGCGCGCGCCTTCAGGTTTTCGAGGGTGGGCTGGTCACAACTTGCGGACTCCCGCTCTTGCGTGTCCTCCGCGGTTGGACCGATGGCGAGATTGCCGAAGATGGTTCGGAAAAGCACGACGCCCTTGGTGCGCTCTGTGGGCACGGGCAGGATGATGGACCGGACCAGCCGTGCGGCGGGCTTGTCGAAAACCACAAATTGCCCTTTGCGGGGCTTGATGGAGAAGGGGGGCGTGCGGACAAATTGTTCGACCCTGTCGCCGTAGAGGCCCGCCGCATTGATGACGGTCTCTGCCGCGAAGGCGCGGTCTCCTGCCCGCAGCTGCCAAAGGCCTTTGGAGAAGTCCGCGCCGGTCACGGCACAGCCGCGCTGAATGGTTGCCCCGCAGCTCAGGGCTTGTTGGGCATAGGCCAGCGGTGCCGACCAGGGATCAATCACGTGTTCACCCGGCACCAGAACTGCCTCGCAGGCGGCGCGGGACAGGCCGGGCTCGCGGATGCGCAACTCTGTCGCTGATATCAAGCGCACGTCTGAAACGCCGTTCTTGTGGGCTTTGGCCACAATGGCCGGAAGCTTTTCCGCTTCCTCTGCCGTCCAGCCAACGACCACCGCGCCTGTTTCCAACAGCGGCAAGTTGAGTTTGGCGGAAATGGCGCGATACTCTTCATAGCCAGCCTTCATGCAGGACAGTTCCAGACTTCCCGGCGGCGCATCAAAGCCTGTGTGCAGAAGGGCACTGTTGCCCTTGGATGCGCCAGACAGGATGTCTGCACCGCGCTCCAGAAGCAGACAGCGATAACCCGCCATAGACATGCGGCGCAGGATGGCGAGGCCCACAACCCCGCCGCCAATGATGGCAATGTCGAATCTCTCCTGCATCTGCTTCCTATGCCATGAAAAAAGGGGCGGCCCAAAGGCCGCCCCTTCAATTCACCTGCTGTGGTGTCAGGCGCCAAGCGCCCGTTCTGCCGCAGCGATTTCGGCCTGGCGGGCCTTGATCGCTGCCTCGGTCAGCGGCGGGCCTGCGAAGCGGCGGCGCTCGAAGGCAAACCACACGACAACAAGCACAACAATCAGGCCGATCAGGAACTTGCCGACAAGTTCATAGGGCGGCTGGAAGCCCACGAAGGCGAGGATCGCGCCACCGATGATGGCCAGGACGGCCACGGGCTTGGACCAGACACCAAGATCGAACGGGCCTTTCTTGCTCCAGCTCTTGCCTTCCGCGAGGACGCCCGCGGCAATCGGCATGATGTAGGACACATAGAGGAACACCGCGCAGCCCGAAGACAGGATGATGTAGGCGTTAGCATCATTGCCGGCGACGAGGCCGAGAATGAAGACGAGGATCGAGCCTACAAGAATCGCCGGACCCGGCGTGCGGTGGTTGGGGTTGACCTGCTTCAGCCAATTGGAAATCCCCGGCACGCCGCCGTCACGGGCGAAGGCGAAGATC
>JAXMCS010000007.1:0-97258 GCA_046349175.1 Hyphomicrobiales bacterium
GCGGTAATGGTCGCGCGGCCGGAAGCCGGACTTCTTCAGTGTGTCAATGTATTTGGCTGAGGTGCCAAAAATGCTCATGCCTTCCTCTTCGGCAAGGTCGAAAAGCACGCGCTCCGAGGGGTGGAAGGGATTGCCGTCAAACAAGAGCAGCGTGGCCCCCGCCGCAAGGCCGCTCACCAGCCAGTTCCACATCATCCAGCCGCAGGTGGAGAAATAGAACAGCCGGTCGCCGGGTTTCACGTCGGTGTTGAGAATGTGCTCCACCAGGTGCTTGAGCAGAATGCCGCCATGGCTGTGCACAATGCACTTGGGCACGCCCGTGGTCCCGGAGGAATAGAGAATATAGAGCGGGTGGTCGAAAGGCACCTGCGCGAAGTGCGGCTCTCCGGCAGCGAGACCATGGCTTGCCGCCGCCAATGTTTGCCCCTTGGGAATGGCCGCCGCCGCAGCATCCGCTGCGCCTGCATAGTCGAACACGATCACATGCGTGAGACTGGGAATCTGAGCGGCCACTGCCGCCACCTTGGCGGAAATGTCGTGGGTCTTGCCGCCATAAAAATAGCCGTCACAGCACAGCATCACCTTGGGCGAAATCTGCCCGAACCGGTCGAGGATGCCGCGCTCGCCAAAATCCGGCGAACAGGATGACCAGATGGCGCCAAGCCCGGCGCAGGCCAGAAGCCCGGCAATGGCCATGGGATGGTTGGGCACCACGGCGCACACCCGGTCGCCCAGCCCCACGCCGCGCGCTGTGAGCGCCTGCTGCAGCAGCGACACCTGGGCCTTTAACTCGGCATGGCTCCATGGGATGCGGTGGCCCGCTTCCGAGCGGAAAATCAGCGCCGCGCCCGGCCCCGGCTTTGCCAGCATGTTCTCCGCATAGTTGAGCCGCGCCTCGGGGAAGAAGCCCGCCCCCGGCATCTTGCGGGGCTTGGCCATCACCACCTCACCACGCGCGCTGGCCGTGACCCCGCAGAAATCCCACACCGCCCCCCAGAAGGCTTGCGGCTCTGCCAGTGAAAAGGCCTGCACCTCCCGGAATCCCGTCAGCGCCTTGCCCCGTGTTGTGCGCAAGAAGGCCTCAAAGCGGCGCAGATTGGCCTTGGCTTTGCGCGCCGGGGATGGCTGCCACAACGGGGTCTCGGTCATCGGGTTTCTCCTCGCGGGGGCACTAGCACAGCCGCCTTGAAAGTGCCGCAAGGAAAACGGCATAAGGGCGCATGCGGCGCATTCTGACATGGACTTTGGCGATTGCTGCGGGCGCTTCAGCCCTGGCGGCTGTGGCTGGCTGGCTGGTTGTGCCCTCTGTTGTCGCAGGCAGGATCACCACCGCCGTGCAGAACCGTTTCAATGCCACACTGGCCGCGGAGAACGGGTCGCGCCTCTCCTTTGAAGAAGGCCCCTCCATCGAACTCTCAGGTGTCACACTGGTCACACCAGGCGAAGCGGGCGTGCCGCTGGTCAGCGCCCAGCGCGTCACTCTGCCGCTCAACTGGTCCACCGTCTTTGGTGGCGAGATCGAGCGCCACCTTGTGCTGCATGATGCGGTGTTCACCCTACGCCAGAAGGCCAGCGACGCGGATGCGGCCCTTGCGGCACCGTCTGGCGCGTCGCCCAAGCCCTTTCACATCGAACTCGACCATGCCGCCATCAAGGCCACCGACGAAGCCCGCGGCGTGACGCTGGCCGCCAGCGACATCTCCGGACAGGTGACGCTTGATGAGCAGGGCGCTCTCGCAGCTCGCCTGCGCGGTCTGCTGAATGGCCAAGACACCACTCTTGAGGTGAGCATCGACAATGCCACGCGCTTCCGCGGCCAAGGCTCGCCAGCCGACATCACGCTTTCAAGTGCGGGCCAGCAGGTGGTCATGACAGGCCTCTTCGGCATGGGCCGGGGTTTTGCCTTTGATGGCAGCATGTCGGCAGAAGCGCCCGATGCCCGCGCCTTCCTGGCCTGGCTCGGCCTGCCCGTGGCGGGCTTGGCCACAAATCTCGATCTTGGCCTTGATGGTGGCATTTCTCTTTCCGGCACATCGGCCCGCCTCACCGGCCTTGCCATGGCGCTGGGGCCCATGCGGGCCAAGGGCAGCTTCAGCGTGGAGGGGGCCTCGCCCCGACCCCACCTTGTGGCCGATCTCGCCTTCGAGAAATTCGTGACCGGCGTGTATCAGCCAGGCGGCCAGGCGGCCACAGCCGTGGACCTGTCGCGTGTCTGGAGTGACAAGCCCCTGGGCCTGTCTGATCTGAAGGCGCTTGATGCTGATGTGAAACTTTCAGCCGCGGCCTGCACCTGTGCGGGCATCGAAACAGGCCCCGCCTCCATCACGGCGAAGTTGGTGGATGGCGCACTCGATGCCACCCTCACGGCTTCACCGGTCTCAGGCGGCAATACCACACTGGCCCTCAAGCTCGCCTCGGGCAGCAGCAATGACCTCGACCTCGCTCTCACGGCCAGTGGCGTCGAAGCCTCTGATCTTCTGGCCAATGCCTTTGGCATCCGTTTCCTGTCGGGCAGCACCGATCTCACCGCCACGCTCAAAGCCCGTGGCAGCAGCACGGCGGAGCTTGTCTCCACTCTGGAAGGCCCGGTGGAACTCACCTTGCGGGATGGCAAGGTGAACGGCGTTGACATCGCCGGCCGCGCCGGCCTCCTTGCCAAGTCCGATGCCGAAGGCTGGGGTGGCGGTGAAGCAAGCCTCGACGCCAGCGGCACGGCAAGCGCTACACTGGCAGATGGCATTGCAAGGCTTGAAGCGGCCAAGCTCATGGCCGGCGGTTTCGCCTTGTCGCTTGAAGGCAATGTTGATCTTCTGCGCCAGGCCGTCAATCTGGTGGCCAAGCCTGCGGGCAGCGCGCGCGGCCTGCCCGTTGCCGTGTCTGTCAAGGGCCCCTGGGCCACGCCCAAAATGTCGGCCAAGCTGGACAGCGGTGATCTCACCACTGACCAGTTGCTGGGCGCCGCCGCGGCCATTGCCAGTGATCCCGCCCTCGCCAAGGACGCCCGCAAGGCCGCAAAGAAGGCCCTCAAGGACCTGCTGGGCACACCATGATCCGCGTGCAGTCCGAAGCCTTTGATGCGGGCGCTGAACTGCAGGCCCTGAAAGCCGGCCGCCATCAGGTGGGTGGCACCGCGCTCTTTGTGGGCTCGGTGCGCGACCTCAATGACAGCGGCAGCATTGCCGCCATGACGCTGGAACATTATCCCGGCATGACCGAAAGCGCCCTTGCCGCCATCGAGGCCGAGGCGCGGCAGCGCTGGCCGCTTGATGATGTGCTCATCATCCACCGCTATGGCCGTCTGCTGCCGGGTGAGGACATCGTGCTTGTCATCTGCACGGCTGCCCACCGCGAGGCGGCCTTTGCAGCCTGCCAGTTTCTCATGGATTGGCTCAAAACCAAGGCTCCCTTCTGGAAACTGGAAGAAGGGGCGGCAGGAAGCAGCTGGGTGGAGGCCAAGGCCGGTGATGATGCCGCGGCCCGGCGCTGGACCAAAGCCTGATGTGGCCGCGGCGGCGGTATCAGCCCCGGCCCCTGTGGCGCAGCCTGCTTGATCTCCTGGCCTTTTTGGCGCTGCTCGCCGCCCTGACCTTTGTGCTGGATTATCTGGGTATCCTTGATGTGCGCGGCAGCAATGCCCGGGTCAAGGATGGCGACTCGCTGGTGCTTGATGGCACGGAGGTGCGGCTCTGGGGCATTGACGCGCCGGAACTGCACCAAACCTGCAGCGGCCCATCCGGCACCTATGCCTGCGGCAAGGAGGCCCGTGCCGCCCTTGGCAAACTCATCCGTGGACAGACGATCACCTGCCGCATCATGGACCGGGACCGTTATGGCCGCTCCGTCTCCGTCTGCCGCGGCGCCGCAAACGAGATCAACATGGACATGCTGCGTCAGGGCTGGGCCATTGCCTATCGCAATCCGGGCTTTGCCTATCTCAGTGCGGAGGCGGAGGCGAAGTCTGCGCGGCGGGGTATTTGGCAGGGCCGCTTTGAAAGGCCGGAGGATTTCCGTGCCCGCAACCGCCTTGTCATAGGCTCCATGCTGGAGGCGGATGATTAGGCCTCAAGCGGCCCCTGCCACATGGCGGGCCGCGGCGGCATTGGCCAGGCGCGCGGCCTCCACCAGACCATCACCTTTCGCCAGCGATGCGGAAAGGGCGCCCACGAAACAGTCTCCAGCGCCATGCGTCGATTTCACTGCCACGGCAACAGCCGCGATCACCACAGGATCTTGCCCGCGTGCCGCCACCACCACGCCATCGCCCCCAAGTGTCACCACCACCGTGCTGGCCAGTTGAAGCAGCACCGGCAAGGCTTGCTGTGCCTCCTGAACCGATGTCACGCGGTTCCCCGCCATCATCTCCGCTTCCACGCGGTTCACAACGAGAATGTCTGTCAGGGCCGTCAACGCCGGGGGCAGGGCACGGGCGGGCGCGGCATTCACAATGACCCGCGCTCCATTGCTCCGCGCCGCCTGTGCCGCCGCCACATTCACGGCCTCGGGAATTTCATTTTGCAGGAGCAGCAGTTTGAAACGGCCGGCGCAGGAAAGAGCCTGCGTCACGGCTCCTGTCGTCAGCGTCAGATTAGCCCCCGACACGATGACAGCGCCATAATCGCCATGGCGGTCCTGAATGGCCACACTCATGCCGCTGCCGCAACCCGCGTCCACCGCGACCGCTGACCTGTCCACGCCATGGTGCTCCAGATTGGCGAGCAACCGGCGGCCAAAATCATCATCGCCCACCTGCGAGACCATGGCCGTCTGCGCCCCGTGGCGGGCCGCCTGGCAGGCCTGATTGCCGCCCTTGCCGCCACACACCATGCGCCAGGCCGATCCCCGCGCCGTTTCATCAAGGCGCGGCAGCGCCTCGGCCTCCACCAGAATGTCGAGGTGAAGGCTCCCCACCACAACAATATCGGGAGCCCGTGTCATCTCACGCCACAGGCTTTGCGCCATAGAGCGCCGCCGACACGATGGCCTGTGCCGCCACCGCATCTTGCCGTGCTGTTGCCGCGGCGAGAGCGGCATCCTTCACAAGCCCGTCGGCAAGCCGCGCCAGCGCCTCCACCGTCGCGATATTGCCGGCGCATTCCGCCACCGGATCCAGATTGGTGGTGTCGGGAAACGTGTCGAAATAGATGACGCCGTCATAGGCCATGCGTTTGAGCGCCACCAAAAGCTCGAGCGTCTGCACCGGGTGCACCGCTGCCACCATCAACCCGTCGTCGCGCTTGCCATAGCCATCATTGAGATGGATGCCGAGCAGGCGGGAATGCCGCGCCGCCAGTGTGGCCGCAAAGGCCGGCATTTCATCGGCATAAAGCACATGGGCGAAATCCAGCGTCACGCCCATGTTTTTCCGCCCTGCCTCCTTGATGGCGAGCAGCGTTGTCGCCATGTCGGGCATCAGCGCGAAGGAGCGCGGCTCGTTGGGCTTGTATTCGATGCTGATGTCCACACCGCGATCGTGATCGGAAACTTCCGCAAGGGCCTCCAGCGTCCAGTCCCACATGCGCTGGTAATCGACCTGGAAGGAGTAGTCGAAACCATCCTGCCCCATCCACAGCGTCATCAGCCTGCCGCCCAGCTCCAGCATTTCGTCAATGCCGCGCTTGGTCAGATCAATCGCCGCCCGGCGCACCCGCGCCTCGGGGTGGGTGAAGGCCCCCAGCTTGAAGGCGGCTTCCGTATAATAGCGCGTGGCAAAACCATTGAGGCTGATGCCATGGGCGGCGAGGCCGTCTTTCAGCTGTTGAGGCGTGTGGCCCTGCACATGATCCGGATAGTTGAGGTCAACGGCGGTGAGGCCCTTGGCCTGGGCTGCCCGCCCGATCAGGTCAAGCGTGCCTGGTTTCTTGCCGCCCCACTCGCCATTGCGGAACGAATTGAGGCGCGTGGCATAGCGGTAGGCGAGGCTCACGGCAGGTCTCCAGGGCGCGTTGTGTCGAAGATCACGCCCATGGTGAAGAGGAAGCAGCCATAGGGCCGGAACTCGGCTGTGCGCACCACACAGAAGCCCTGCTTCGCCGCCTCATAAAAGGCGAACCGCTCCAGCCGCTCCATGGTGATGGGGCGGCCTTCAGCGGCACTCGCGATAGCGTTCACCTCGTCCTGCATGGGCAGGATTTTGGCGGGCTCCCCCACCACCTGCATGGCAGAGACAGGTGCCGGAATGAAATCATCCAGCGGCATGACCGAGAGGATGACGCGGGCCGCCGCCGGAATGTCGAGGCCCGGCAGGTCGATGAGCTTGCCAGTGGAGGTGTGCCTGGCCACATCATGGGCCGGAAAATTCCGGTCAACCAGCACGAGCCTTTCGCCATGCCCCATGGCGGCAAGGCACCAGAGCAGATCGGGGCTGAGGGAACTTGAAATAGTCTTGAGCATGATCCGACCTTATCGCAGCCTGCGGCAAATGCGAGAGGCTTTACAACAGCCCCGCGATCTCCGCCCGCAACTCGTCCATGCCTGCGAACTTCTCCGCCGAGGTGGCAAACAGCGTGGGCATGGCTGCGGCCCGCGTCTTGATGAAGGCCAGCGTCTCCGCCTCCACATCTGCCAGCTCTTTCGGCTTGATCTTGTCGGCCTTGGTGAGAACGATCTGATAGGCCACCGCCGCTTCGTCCAGCATGTCGAACATCTCGCGGTCTTCCGCCTTCACGCCGTGCCGCGCATCAACAAGCACGAAAGCGCGCGTCAGGCCGGGCCTTCCCCGCAGATAGCCCTTCAGCACCGCCTGCCACTGTTTCACATCGGCCTTGGCAGCCTTGGCGTAGCCGTAGCCCGGCATGTCGACGAGCGTCATGCGCCCGCCCACCTCGAAGAAATTGAGTTCGCGCGTGCGCCCCGGCGTGTTGGAGGCCCGCGCCAGGCCGCGCACGCCGGTGAGTGCATTGATGAGCGAGGACTTCCCAACATTGGAGCGCCCGGCAAAGGCAATCTCCCGGCCTTTCACCGGCGGCAGCTGTTCAAGCTTGGCCACGCCCATCACGAAATGCGCCGGGGCGGAAAACAGTTTCCGCCCCGCTGCCAATTGTTCGTCGCTGAAGGCCATCCTCAGGCCTGCTTCTTTTTCAGGAAGGGCAGCGAGTTGCGGATGTTGCCGAAGAGATCGATCTCCGTACCATTCCGCTTCATGATGTAGCTCTGCTGGATGATCGAGAGCAGGTTGCTCCACGACCAATAGATCACCAGGCCCGCCGGCATGGAAGCCATCATGTAGGTGAAGATGAGCGGCATCCAGTTGAACATGGAGGCCTGCACCGGATCGGCAGGCGCCGGGTTGAGGCGCATCTGCACCCACATGGTCACACCCATCAGCAGGGGCCAGATGCCGATCATCAGCGCATGCGGCGGCGTGAAGGGCAGAAGGCCGAAGAGGTTGAACAGGCTTGTGGGGTCCTGCGCCGACAGGTCATGGATCCAGCCATAGAACGGCGCGTGGCGCAGGTCGATGGAGGTCAGGATCACCTTGTAGAGCGCGAAGAAAATGGGAATCTGCACAGCGATCGGCAGACAGCCGGACAAGGGCGAAACCTTCTCGCGCTTGTACATCTCCATGATTTCCTGCTGCTGGCGCACCTTGTCGTCCGGGAACTGCGCCTTGATCTGTTCCATGGCGGGCTGAAGCTTCTTCATCTTGCTCATGGAGGCATAGGACTTGTTGGCCAGCGGGAAGACCGCCAGCTTCACAAGCACCGTGACGAGCAGGATGGCGAGGCCGAAATTGCCCATGATGCCCTTGGCAAAATGCAAGAGCGCATACATGGGCCGTGTCAGGAAGCCGAACCAGCCCCAGTCAATCATCAGGTCGAACTTCTCGATGCCATACTTGGTGCCGATGTCGCGGATGGTGCCCACGTCTTTGGCCCCGGCAAACACCTTGGCCTCAATGTCGGTGGCCGTGCCGGGGGCAATCGTCACCGCGTCCTTGGCCAGCCAGTCCACCTGATAGGCATCGCGCGCCCCCAGCATGAAATGCTGATAGGTGGCGGTGAGCGGAAGCTTCGTGTTGGGAATGAGGGCGGTCGCCCAATACTTGTCAGTGAAGCCCAGCCAGCCGCCGGTTGCGGGCTTGGTCACCGTGCCGCCGTCCTTGGCGGTGGCCTTGTAGGTCGCTTCTTCCAGCGAGCCATCTTGCACGCCCAGCATGCCTTCATAAAATGTCGTGTAGCCCTGGATGTGCGGCGTGTCCTGGCGCTGGATGCGGGCATAGGGGATGAGCGAGACAGGCGCCTGCGAACTGTTGGTCACCGTGTCCTTGATGGTGAAGACATATTGGTCCGACACCGAAATCTGGCGCTGGAAGGCAAGGCCCGCACCATTGTTATAGGTGAGTGTCACCGGCGTTGTGGGCGTCAGCACCGCATCGGCGGGCGCTGTCCACACCGTCTTGGCATCGGGCAACACAAGGGTTGACCCCTGCGGTGCCACAAAACCGGATTCGGCAAAATAGGCGTCCTGTGCGCCCGAAGGTGTGAGCAGCGTCACATTGGGGCTGCCCGGCTCCACGCTCACCCGCAGCGTCTTGAAGGTCAGGTCATCCAGCGCCGCACCTGTCAGATTGATGCTGCCAGAAAATTCCGGCGTGTCGATCTTCACGCGGGGGCCAGCCGCAACCGCCTGGTCGCGCGGCAGCACATTCGAAGCTGTCGTTCCGGGCACCGCGGCCTGTTGGGCCTGGGCTTCGATCTGGGCCTGCTGCTGGGCTTTTTCCAACTGCGGTTTGGTGAAGAAGAACTGCCAGGCAAAGATGATCGCCATGGAAAGCACGGTGGCAAGGATCAGGTTCTTGCTGTCCGGGCGCATGGGGTTCTGGTTCGGTTGCATCAGGCGTCAGTCCTTGCTGGGCCCCCGGGGCCCGTGGAGTTTGGAAAGTGCGGATATAATGTCTTTCTGCAGGGCTTCAAAGGCGCGCGCTTCACTCTCTGCGCGGCCGATGATCACGTAGTCAAATCCGGTCTTTGCGGAAGCTGCAAAGCACAGGCGGGCAGCCTCTTTCAAGCGGCGGCGGATGCGGTTCCGGGTGACGGCGTTGCCAAGTTTCTTGGTGCAGGTGAAACCAAGGCGCGGCGGCGCCTCGTCCTTGCGGTCACGGCCCTGCAGCAGCAGGCCGGGCATCGGCACAAAACGGCCCTTCGCCGCAGCCAGGAAATCCTGCCGGCGCAAGAGCCGCGTAACGGGCATCAGATGGGGATCAGGCGCTGAGGCGCTTGCGGCCACGGGCACGGCGGCGGCTGATGACCTTGCGGCCGCCCACGGTGGCCATGCGGGCACGGAAGCCATGGCGGCGCTTGCGGACAAGCTTGGAGGGTTGGTAGGTGCGCTTCACGTGTCTTCTCCGTATCTGGGACCGACAGACCCATCCTGTTGATTCTGTAGAACAAAATCGCATGCCGGGCCAGCGTGGCCGCCCGTCACAGGCTGCGGGGTGTCAGGAATTTGCGCGGCTTATGGGGGAAGGCCCGGCAAATGTCAACGCAGGTGCGGCAGGTGCCGCAGGCCGGTTAACGGATGATCACGGTCCGGCAACTTTGCGTGAGCCACCCCCCTGGGGTTGCGAAAGCCCTTGGCGGGCTTTGCCGGCACCGCCTATGACTGTGGCCATGGACCCCACCTCTTCGCCTGACAAGGCAAACTCCGCCAGTCTGCGCCGCTGGATCGCCCCGGCGCTGATCCTGGCAGCCATGGTGCTGGCCTATGCCATGGGCTGGCATCACTATCTCAGCCTGCGCAATCTGGCGGAACACCGCGAAGGCCTGCGGCTCTATACCGAAGCACATCCCGTGTTCTCCATTCTCATCTTCATGGGTGTCTATGCGCTGGCGGTCATGCTCTCCTTCCCCGGCGCGGGCCTCATCACCATCACCGGCGGCTTTCTGTTTGGCTGGATTGAAGGGGCGGTAGGAGCACTTCTCGGCGCAACGCTGGGTGCCTGCATCATCTTCGAGGTGGCCAAATCCTCTTTCGGCAGTTTTCTCGCCCGCCGCGCCGGGCCGAAGCTCGCCCGCTTCCAGGAAGGATTCCACCGCAACGCCTTCAGCTATCTGCTCTTCCTGCGCCTCGTTCCGGTCTTTCCCTTCTGGCTCATCAACCTCGCGGCGGCACTCACGGGGCTTCCCTTGCGCATCTTCGCGCCCGCCACTTTCATCGGCATCATTCCCGCCTGCCTGGTCTATGCCTATGTGGGCCGCGGCCTCGATGGCCTGATCAGCCGCCAGCTGGCAGCACAGGCGGCCTGCGCGGCCCAGAACGGCGCTGAAAACTGTTCCCTTGAATTGCCGCTTTCAAGCCTTATCACACCGGATATTCTTCTGGCCTTCGCGGCACTGGGGCTCATGGCCCTCGTGCCCATGGCGGTGAAGAGGGTCTGGGGCAGCCGGTGATGGGGGCGGAGATGAAGTTTGATCTTGCGGTGATTGGCGCGGGCTCTGCGGGGCTGACGCTTGCCGCCGCCGCCGCGCAATTCGGACAGAAGGTCGTGCTGTTTGAAAAAGCCGAGATGGGGGGTGAATGCCTGAACACGGGCTGTGTGCCTTCGAAGGCCCTGCTGGCCGCTGCCAAGGCGGCGGAAGCGCACCGCAACTCCGACCGCTTCGGCATTGCCGGCCATGAGCCGGGCGTCGATTTCGCGGGTGTCATGGATCATGTGAAGGCCGCCATCGCGGCCATTGCGCCGCACGACTCGCAGGAACGCTTTGAGAAGCTGGGGGTGACGGTGGTGCGGGCTGCGGCGCGCTTCATCCGTCCGCAAACCGTGGAAGCCGGCGGCAATGCCTATGAGGCCCGCCGCTTCGTCATCGCAACTGGCTCTCGCCCGGCTGTGCCCGCCATTCCGGGACTGGAGGCGGTTCCCTATTACACCAATGAGACGATCTTCGCGAATCGCGTGCTGCCCCAGCATCTCGTCATCATTGGGGGCGGGCCCATCGGCCTCGAGATGGCCCAGGCCCACCGCCGCCTCGGCGCGCAGGTCACGGTGCTGGAGGCCCAGGAATTTCTGGCGAAGGACGATCCGGAACTGGCCGCCATCGTGCTCGACAGCTTGCGGGCGGGTGGTGTGCAACTGCGCAACAAGGTCAAGATCGAACAGATCGAGCGCGCCGCAGGCGGCGTGCGCATCATGCTGGCGGGGGGCGAGCGTATCGCAGGCTCCCATCTTCTTGTGGCGGCAGGCCGCAAGCCCAATCTCGATGGCCTCAATCTGGAAGCCGCAGGCATTGCCCATACGCCCAAGGGCATCACCGTCGATCACCTGCTCCGCACCTCCAACGCCCATGTCTATGCGGCGGGGGACGTGGCAGGCGGGGCCCAGTTCACCCATGTGGCGGCCTATCAGGCGGGCAACATTCTCCGCCACCTGCTGTTCCGCCTGCGCCCCAGGCTGCGCACCGACCATATTCCCTGGGTCACCTACACCGATCCGGAACTGGCCCAGGTGGGCCTCACCGAAGCGGCGGCCCGCGCCAGCCATGGCCGGAGCCTGCGCGTGTTGCGCGCCGACTTTGCCGCCAATGACCGGGCCCAGGCGGAAGGCCACAGCAAGGGTCTGGTGAAAATCATCACTGCCCGCAATGGCCGCATCCTCGGGGCCTCCATCGTGGGCCCCGCCGCGGGCGAGCAGATCGCCATGTGGTCACTCGCCGTCAGCCGCCGCCTCAAGGCCTCCGACATCGCCGGAACCGTGCTGCCCTATCCCACACTGTCGGAAGCCGGAAAGCGCGCCGCCGTCAGCCACTATGCGGGGCTGGCCAGCAGTGCCGTGGCGCGCGGCCTTATCTCTGCCCTCAAGGCGCTGGGCTAGGCCATGGGCAGGCCTTCGGTGACAGCGCTGTTGCGCAGCCTCTCAGGCAAGGTTCTCGTCCTCACGGTCATCTTTGTCATGCTGGGCGAAGTGCTGATCTTCCTGCCCTCCATCGCCAACTTCCGCATTCAGTGGTTCAAGGCCCGCATCGCCCAGGCGGAAATTGCCGCACTCGCCGCCGAAGCCGCTCCCGGCCAGATCGTCAACGACGACCTGCGCAGCGAAATCCTGCGGGGCGCGGGCGTTACCGCCGTGTCCCTCAACAAGGGTGGCATGCGCCAGCTTGTGTTGCGCAGTGACGATGCCGGTATGGTGGAGGACAGTTTTGACCTGCGCTCCGGCCTCTATTGGGACACGGTGGACGAAGCCCTTTCGGCCCTGCTGCGCAGCCGCGACCGGCTGGTGAGTGTTGTCGATGTGCCGCCCGCCATGTCTGGCGAGGTAATCGAGATCGCGCTCCACGAACAGCCTCTCTCGGAAGCCCTGCGCAATTATGCCCTGCGTATTCTCGCCCTCTCCGTTGTCCTGTCTTTCATCGTGGCGGGCCTCATCTTCGCAGCCTTGAGCCGCGTGCTGGTGCGGCCCATGCAGCGCCTCTCCGCCAACATGATGGCCTTCGGCGAAGCGCCGGAGGACGCGACCCGCATCATCCGCCCCTCGGGCCGCAGCGATGAACTGGGCATGGCCGAGCAGCAACTCCACGCCATGCAGACCGAACTGCAATCGCTTCTGCAGCAGAAGTCGCGCCTTGCCGCGGTCGGCCTTTCTGTGAGCAAGGTCAGTCACGACCTGCGCAACATGCTGGCCTCGGCGCAACTGATCTCCGACCGCCTCGGCGAAGTGAAGGACCCGCAGGTGCAGCGCTTTGCCCCCAAGCTCATTGCTTCGCTGGACCGCGCCATCAACTTTCTCACCCAGACCCTGAAATACGGCCAGGCCCGCGAGCGGGCCCCGGTGCGCGAGCGCCTCGATCTGCGCGGCCTCGTCCGCGATGTGCTCGACAGTTTCGCCCTGCAGGCGGAAGGCCGCATCCGCCTTGTCAATGCCGTGCCGCAGGGCGTTTCGGCTGAAGCCGACCGCGAACAGCTGAACCGCATCCTCACCAATCTCGTGCGCAACGCCGTTCAGGCCCTGGAGCAGGCGGGCAACGCTGATGCCGCCGTCACCATCTCGGCGCAGCGCCGGGGCAGCGTGGCCCAGGTCGAGGTGTCCGACAATGGACCGGGCATTCCAGAGGCGGTGCGCGGCAAGCTTTTCTCGGCCTTCCAGTCGGCGGCCCGGGCGGGCGGCACCGGTCTCGGCCTCGCCATATCGGCGGAACTGGCCGAAGCCCATGGCGGCCATGTGGAGCTTCTGCGCACGGGGGCGGATGGCACGGCCTTCCGGCTCGAAATCCCGGATGTTCCAGCCGATCTCGCCCGCCGCCAGCCACGCCAGAAAGGCCTGTGAAACGGGCACTAGAACGGGCTGTGAACGGCGCCAGAATTCGGTGCTTGCCTTTGTGGAAGCAAGCGGATATGGGGAGCGCCGTTTCCGCCACCAAGGCGTTGAAACAAAGCGCCCGTAGCTCAGCTGGATTAGAGCACCAGACTACGAATCTGGGGGTCAGAGGTTCGAATCCTTTCGGGCGCGCCATTTCCCAACTGTATAGTCCTGAGACATAGGTAACAGAACGTACCTAAGACATGGGGGACAATCATTCGTGCGGAATGATTCAGGGCCCCTTCACGATTAAGTCAACAAATCTCTTGTGAGGTAGGCAAACTAGTACAGCGTAATCAGCCTCAGTGTTTTGCTTTCTGCCTTATATTCCATGGCAGCAAGCAGTCGCATATGGCTTGTTTCGGGTTGATTAGTTAACTCGACAATCACGTTGAACTTTGCAACGTTGTGGTTCTCATTGTAAGACATGTTGTAGATATAGCTGGACGAAATCTTAGAACGTAGCAGAGAAGCCAGTTGGTCATTTGTGAACTCTGCAACTCCAGCCCTAGTTACCGAGCCGGATTTTGCTGATTTCAAGTAAGCAAGTTTCGCTTGCTCCACTTCGATCGTGAAATCAAGTAGAGGCAAGGGTTTGTTGCTTATCGCATTCAGTGAAAATTCTGTATCAACTTCAAAGCCAGGAAATACCGGACGCTCAATCTTGTAGGAGAGAAAAGTTCCCTCAAGAAGTGACTGCACGCTGCGGCATACATAACCATTTTGTTCAAACGGAAATCCACTCGTGTTAACGTCTTCGGAATTCAAGCGATCGTCTTCATGTCCCTGAATAATGATTCTCCGGTGCTTTACGAAAGAATTCACCAGCATCGTTGAAAGTAGTGTCTTGAAAGGGGATGTATAAGTCGTGTCAGCGAAGCCAATGTAAGGGCCCCAATCATACAAACCATTGTGAAATCGCGCGATCATGGCATCGGTTAGGTTGTTGATGTAGACTATATAGAATTGGGAGCTATGCCTGTAATCAACGGGTCGGATCAGCGTCACAGCTTGGCTCAACGCTTCCTCAAGTAGCTTTTGCCCGGCGCCTGTGTCGATATAGTCTCCAACCAGAACGGCATGGTTGCTATCCTTGTCGAACAGGGGAATAATTCTCCTCGCAACTTCAAGTCCATACCAACCGTCGTCGATAACGAGGGAGTCGAAAACAAGGGCGATTTCCTTGCGTTTGCGGTCAGGAACAAGTGCCGTTTTCAGCGCGTCATAGTTAATCCCCTTCAAAGAGAGCGCCCGTTCGACAGAATCGCGAAGCGCCTGTATCTCGCGAAACATTTGCTCGGAAGATAATTTGAAGTGGTCACGCATGATCTCCAAAAATATGTTGCCGCGCGCGTTTAGGGTATGAACAGACTTAGTGTCGGTCATGAATCTTTGTCCGCAATCTTGAAGCTGCCAAGTCCTGTTCGGCGGCGTGCGCTTGCTGCAGGCCGTCCGTGAAGCCGCCACTTAACAATAGTGAGGATTGCCAAGCAATTTCACTCTAATCAATCAAAACGCAGTAACAATTACATATTGTTATGTCGGTGCCCAAAGGTTCAGGCATTGTCTTGGTGCTGTCGTGCCTTCGCGCCTAAGCCATGCGCGCCTCTCGCACTGAATATGTGTTCAGAAATTAACCGCGCACATAACTGCATACCGGCCCCCAGTTTCGTCCCGTCAGGCGCGCCATTTTCCAACACGTTGAAGCCGTCATCAAAAATCGTCCGTTGTGCTGCTGCATGTGGCGCGGGCCGGAACCCTCACGCATCATTCCAAAACCCAAACTGATATACGCCTATCAGTTCTTGACAATTTCCCGTCAGTGCGATTCACTGGGCCATGGTCAAGGCCACCATTGAAGATGTCGCGATGCGCGCTGGCGTCAGCGTCGCAACGGTGGATCGTGTTCTCAATGCCCGCGCCACGGTGCGCCCGCATAATGCCAAGCGCGTGGAGCAGGCGATCCGCGCCCTCAACTATTATCCCGACCGGCTGGCCGCCCGGCTCGCCCGCAAGCAACACTACCGCTTCTGCTTCGTGCTGCCGCAGGGCGACAATGTCTTCATGCAGGCGCTGGCCCGCGAGATCACCGCCCATGCCGCCCATCTCGCGGCCGAGCGCGTCACGGCGGATATTCTGTACGCGGATGTATTCGACGCTGCCGCCCTGGCGGAAACCCTGCTGGGCCTCGATGCCTATGATGGCGTGGCCACGGTGGCGCTGGATGACCCGCGCGTGCGCGAGGCGGTCAACCAGCTGGGCGGGCAAGGCGTTGAGGTGGTGACACTGGTCTCCGACATTCCCTCCGCCGCCCGCGCCCATTTTGTCGGCATCGACAATGCCGCCGCAGGCCGCACCGCCGCCCGGCTGATGGGACGCTACCTGGCGGGACAGCAAGGCGCCGTGGCGGTGATTGCAGGGTCGCTCGGCCTGCGCGACCACGCCGAACGCCTCTCCGGCTTCACGCAGGTCATGGCTGGCGAGTACCGTGACTTGACCCTTCTGCCCGTGGCCGAGGGCCGCGACAGTGCCGCCCGCACCCAGGCCATTGCCGAGCAGCTTCTGTCAGCCCATCCCGGGCTTGTGGGCCTCTACAATCTTGGTGCCGGCACCTCGGGCGTCATTGCCGCCCTGCGGAAATTCGGGCGGCAGGACACTGTCACCTGCATCGCCCACGAACTCAACGAGGTGAACCGCGCTGCCCTGCTTGATGGCACGCTGGATGTGATCATCAGCCAGGATGCCGGCCACGAAGCCCGCTCCGCCATGCGGGTTCTCATGGCCCGCTGCGACCGTCAGCCCATCCTGGCGGCGCAAGAGCGCATTGGCATCGACATTTTTGTGCGCGACAATCTGCCATGACAGCAGCGCAGGAAGGACATCTCCATGTATCTCGGTCTTGATTTCGGCACCTCCTCAGTCAAAGGCGTGCTGATTGATGCGAAACAGAAAATCATCGCCATCGCCTCTTCACCGCTCAAGGTCTCGCGCCCTCATCCGGGCTGGAGCGAACAGAACCCCGAGGACTGGTGGAAGGCGACCAACAAGGTGATTGCCCAGCTGAAAGCGGCAAAGCCCAAGGCCGTGGCCGCCGTGGAAGGCATCGGCCTCTCCGGCCAGCAGCATGGTGCCACCCTTCTCGACAAGGATGGCAAGGTGCTGCGCCCCTGCATCCTGTGGAATGATGCCCGCTCATTCAAGGAGTGCGAGGAGATCATGGCCCGCGAACCACAGGCCGTGCCCTTCACCGGCAACATTCCGCTGGCGGGCTACACCGCGCCCAAGCTCGTGTGGGTGAAAAAGCATGAACCCAAGGTCTTCGAGAAAGTGGCCAAGGTTCTGCTGCCCAAGGATTACATCCGCTACCGCATGACCGGCACCTATGGATCCGACATGTCGGATTCCTCCGGCACCTATTGGCTCGATATCGCGGGGCGCAAATGGTCCGACATGCTGCTCGCCGCCTCCGACATGCGCCGCGACCAGATGCCGGACCTGTTTGAAGGCACGGATGCAACCGGCCAACTTACCCCCTCCGTTGCCAAGGCCTGGGGCATGCCCAAGCGGCCCGTGGTGGCGGGAGGCGGCGGCGACAATGCGGCGGCAGCCTGTGGCATCGGCGCGGTGACGGATGGTGCCGGCTTCTTCACCATCGGCACATCGGGCGTCATGTTCGTCTCCAACGACACGTTCTCGCCCAACGCAGACCGCTACGTCCATGCCTTCTGCCATGCCGTGCCCAACACCTGGCACCAGATGGGCGTCATCATCTCGGCAACCGCCAGCCTCGAATGGCTGGCGGGCCTGCTGCAAACGCCGGCCCCGCAACTCACAAAGGCCCTGGGCCCAAAGCTCTCGGGCCCGTCACCGGCGCTCTTCCTGCCCTATCTCTCGGGCGAGCGCACCCCGGTGGGTGATGCACAGGTGCGCGGCCTCATGATGGGCCTGGGCCACGAGACGGACCGCAAGATCATGACCCATGCGGTGTTGGACTCCATCGCCTTCGCCTTCCGCGACTCGGCAGTGGCCCTGCGTGCAGGTGGGGCCACCATCAACCGCCTCATGGCGGTGGGCGGCGGCACCAAGTCGGACATCTGGATGAAGATCATGGCGACGGTTCTGGGCATTCCCGTCGATCTTCCGGCCTCAGGCGAAGTGGGCGGCGCCTTCGGGGCGGCGCGCATGGGGCTCGTGGCCGCCACAGGCGAAGACTATCGCAAGGTCTTCACCAAGCCCAAGACAGCGAAGACCTTCATGCCGGAGAAATCCGCGCTCGCCGCCTATGACGATCACTATCACCGCTACACGCAAATTTACCCAGCCATCAAGGAGATCAGGCTCACATGAGTTTCTTCACGCAAAAGAAGCCCGCCAAATTCGAAGGCCCCAAGTCCAAGAAGGATCTGGCTTTCCGCCACTATGACAAGTCCAAGAAGGTGCTGGGCAAGACCATGGCAGAGCAGCTGCGCTTCGCCATGGCCTGGTGGCACACCACCTGCTGGCCGGGCAGCGATCCCTTCGGCGGTGATACATTTATGCGCCCCTGGCATCACACTGCCGATGAAATGGGGGCGGCCCGCCAGAAGGCCGATGTGATGTTCGAGGCCATGGACCTCACCACGATCGACTATTTCTGCTTCCATGACCGCGACATTGCCCCCGAAGGCGCCACCCTCAAGGAATCCAACGCCAACGTCACGGCCATCGCCAATTACATTGAAAAGAAAATGGCCAAGGGCAAGAAGAAGTGCCTGTGGGGCACGGCCAACATGTTCTCCAACCGCCGCTTCATGGCGGGGGCCGCCACCAATCCGGACCCGGATGTCTTCGCCTGGTGCGCTGCCCAGATCAAGCACTGCATGGATGTGACCAAGGGCCTGGGCGGAGCCAACTACGTGATGTGGGGCGGCCGCGAAGGCTATGAGACGCTGCTCAACACCAACATCGGCCACGAGCTTGAGGCCGCCAAGCGCATGCTGGCGCTGGTCATCGACTACAAGCACAAGATCGGTTTCAAGGGCCCCATCCTCATCGAGCCCAAGCCGCAGGAGCCCACAAAGCACCAGTATGACTATGATGTGGCCACCGTCTATTCGCTCATCTCGTCGCTCGGCGCGCAGAAGGATGTGAAGGTCAACATCGAGCAGAACCACGCCATTCTCGCGGGCCACACCTTCGAGCACGAGATCGCGCTCGCTTCGGCCCTCGGCATCTTCGGTTCCATCGACATCAACCGCGGTGACTACCAGTCGGGCTGGGATACCGACCAGTTCATCGTCGACGTGCCGGAACTCACCCGCGCCATGCTGGAAATCCAGAAGGCCGGCGGCTTCACCACGGGCGGCCTCAACTTCGACGCCAAGATCCGCCGCCAGTCCATCGACCCGGATGACATCATCCACGCCCATGTGGGCTCCATGGATGCCTGCGCCAGGGCGCTTCTCAATGCCGCCGCCATCATCGAGGATGGCGAGCTTCAGGGCATGGGGGATGCCCGTTATGCGGGCTGGTCATTGCCCAAGAACAAGGCCATGCTGGCTGGCAAGGAAAGCCTGGAGCAGATTGCAACGCGGGTCGAAAAGACCGGCATCAATCCGCAGCCTGCTTCCGGCAAGCAGGAACGGCTGGAAAATCTGCTCAACAGATATTGCTGAGAAAGGGCCCTCATCCGGCGCGTGCCGCGCCACCTTCTCCCGCAGGCGGGAGAAGCAAAATACCCTTCACCTCTCCCGCTTGCGGGAGAGGATGCCGCGAAGCGGCAGGTGAGGGGAAGGAACTGCAAACATTCAGGGAGGACAAACCATGGCAACAGACATCAAGGGACCGGCAATCTTCCTCGCCCAGTTCGCGGGCGACGCCGCACCGTTCAATTCCTTCGACTCAATCACCAAATGGGCCGGCGCGCTCGGCTACAAGGGCGTGCAGGTGCCCAGCTGGGATGGCCGCTTCATCGACCTGAAGAAGGCCGCCGAGTCCAAAACCTACTGTGATGAGCTCAAAGGCACCGCCAAGAAGAACGGCGTGGAGATCACCGAACTCTCCACCCACCTGCAGGGCCACCTCGTCGCCATTCACCCCACCTATGACGAAGCCGTGGATGGCTTTGCTCCCGCCGCCGTGCAGGGCAAGCCCAAGGCCCGGCAGGAATGGGCCTGCGAGCAGGTGAAACTCGCCGCCAAGGCCTCGAAGAACCTTGGCCTGCACCGCCATGTCTCCTTCACTGGCGCGCTGGCCTGGCCCTTCCTCTACCCCTGGCCGCCCCGCGCGCCCGGCGTCATCGAAGAGGCCTTCAAGGAACTGGGCAAGCGCTGGACACCGCTTCTTGATGCCATGAAGGACAATGGCGTGAAGGTGGGCTTTGAACTGCATCCCGGCGAAGACACCTTCGATGGCGTGACCTTCGAGATGTTCCTCAAGGAAACCGCCAACCACGAAAGTTGCGGCATCAACTATGATCCCTCGCACTTCGTGTTGCAGCAGCTCGACTATGTGGAGTTCATCCACATCTATCACGAGCGCATCTTCGCCTTCCATGTGAAGGACGCGGAGTTCAATCCCAATGGCCGTCAGGGTGTCTACTCCGGCTTCCAGAACTGGACGCAGCGCGCGGGCCGCTTCCGCTCGCTTGGCGATGGCCAGGTGGATTTCCCCGCCATCTTCTCGGCCTTGGCTCAGCACAACTACGATCATTGGGCCGTGCTGGAATGGGAATGCTGCCTGAAGGATGCCGAACAGGGGGCCCGCGAAGGCGCACCCTTCATCGAAAACCACATCATCAAGACAACCGCCAAGGCCTTTGACGACTTCGCCGCAGGGTCCACCGACACCGGCAAGGCGCGGCGGATGCTGGGTCTGGCGTAAGAGAGGGGGAACACAACAATGGTTTCTGGAACACGCGAAAAGAAAACAGGCCGCATCCGCCTCGGCATGGTGGGGGGCGGGCAGGGGGCTTTCATCGGCGCGGTGCACAGGCTCGCCGCCCGCATGGATGATGAATATGAGCTGGTGGCGGGTGCCCTCTCGGCTGATCCCAAGAAGGCTGCCGCATCGGCAGCCGATCTCGGCCTTGATCCCGCCCGCAGCTACGCCAGCTTTGAGGACATGGCCAAGGCCGAAGCCAAACGCCCGGATGGCATCGAAGCCGTGGCCATCGTCACGCCCAACCACGTGCATGTGCCTGCTGCCAAGGCCTTCATCAATGCCGGCATCCACGTGATCTGCGACAAGCCCTTGGCGCTGTCTCTCAAGGAGGCAAAATCGCTGGAAGCCCTGCTGGCGAAGAAGAAGGTGATCTTCGCCCTCACCCATAATTATTCAGGTTACCCCATGATCCGCCAGGCCAAGGCCATGGTGGCGGCGGGCGAGCTGGGCGACATCCGCCTCGTGCAGGGTGAGTATCCGCAGGACTGGCTGACAACCGCGCTGGAACAGACAGGCCAGAAGCAGGCGGCCTGGCGCACCGATCCCAAGCGCTCTGGCGCAGGCGGCTGCGTGGGCGACATCGGCACTCACACCTATCAGCTGATGTGCGATGTCTCGGGCCTTGCACTTTCCGAACTCTCCGCAGATCTCACGACCTTCGTGAAGGGCCGCGCCCTTGATGACAACGTCAACGTCATGCTGCGCTTCAAGCCCAAGGGCGGCACCGCGGCACGGGGCATGTTGTGGGCCAGCCAGGTGGCCCCCGGCAACGAGAACGGCCTCAAGCTCCGCATTTATGGCACCAAGGGTGGGTTGGAATGGACCCAGGCCGATCCCAACTATCTCTGGTACACGCCCTTCGGAGAGCCGAAGCGCCTGATCACACGGGGCGGGGCGGGCGCAGGCCCGGCCGCAGGCCGTGTCACCCGCGTGCCACCCGGCCATCCGGAAGGCTATCTTGAGGGCTTCGCCAATATCTACACGGAGGCCGCCCGCGCCATCAAAGCGGCCCGCACCGGCAAGAAGCCTGACAAGGACGTGGCCTTCCCCGGCATCGCCGATGGCGTGGCCGGCATGGCCTTCATCGAGGCCTGCGTGAAGTCGTCCAAGGCCAATGGCAGGTGGGTGAAGGTGTAGGACGTGCTTGTCCCTCCCCCTTGTGGGGAGGGATAAAGGTGGGGGTTGCGCTGTCGCATCCCCTTCCACCTCAACCCGCGATGTGGTTTGACACCCGCCATCACGGGGAATTTAGCACATGTCCAACATCATCGTCATCGGCGCGGGCCACAACGGCCTGGTCTGCGCCTGGTATCTGGCGCGCGCCGGCCACAAGGTCACCGTGCTGGAAAAGCGTGGCGTTGTGGGGGGCGCGGCCGTCACCGAGGAATTCCATCCCGGCTTCCGCAATTCCGTCGCGTCCTACACGGTCTCATTGCTCAACCCCAAGGTCATTGCGGACATGAACCTCGCGGGCCACGGCCTCACCGTGGTGGAGCGCGAGATCTCCAACTTCCTGCCGCTCAGCGACAAGGACTATCTCAAGGTCGGCGGCGGCAAGACCAAGGCGGAAGTGGCGAAATTCTCTGCCCGCGATGCCGAACGTCTCGATGCCTATGGCGATCATCTTGATGTGGTGGCTGACCTGTTGCGCGACCTTGTTCTGCAAACACCACCCAACTCGGTGTCGGGCCGCGGCCTTCTCTCCGTGCTGCCGGAATTGTTCAAGGCGGGAAAGCTCGGCCGCCGCCTCGCCCGTCTGCCTGTGGAGATGCAGCAGCAGGTGCTCAATCTCTTCACCCAGTCGGCAGGCGACTATCTCGACCAGTGGTTTGAATCGGCCCCCATCAAGGCGGCCTATGGTTTCGATGGCATTGTCGGCAACTTCGCCTCGCCCTACACGCCGGGCTCGGCCTATGTGCTGTTGCATCATGTCTTCGGCGAGGTGAATGGCAAGAAGGGTGCCTGGGGCCATGCCATCGGCGGCATGGGGGCCATCACCCAGGCCATGGCCCGGGCCTGCAAGGAAGCGGGCGTCGACATCCGCACCTCAACCGGCGTCAAGCGCGTGCTCACAGACAAGCTGGGCGTGACGGGCGTTGAAACAGACAAGGGCGAAGTGCTGAAGGCCGGAACCGTCGTCTCCAACCTCAATCCGAAACTGCTCTTTACACGGATGATTGAACAGGGCGTCCTGCCCGCCCCCTTCGCCCAGCGCATGGAAAACTGGAAATGCGGCTCGGGCACATTCCGCATGAATGTGGCGCTCTCGGAACTGCCCAGCTTCACCTGCCTGCCAGGCAAGGCCCGCGCCGAGCATCACACCGCCGGCATCATCATCGCGCCGTCGCTCCACTACATGGAAGAGGCCTACATGGATGCCCGCCGCCGCGGCTGGTCCAAGGCCCCTATCGTTGAAGTGCTGATCCCTTCCACACTCGATGACACGCTCGCCCCCAAGGGACAGCATGTGGCCAGCCTTTTCTGCCAGCATGTCTCGCCCACATTGCCCGAAGGCCGGAGCTGGGATGACCACCGCGAGGAGGTGGCCGACCTGATGATCAAGACAGTGGACAAGTTCGCGCCCGGCTTCAAGAAGTCGGTGATCGCCCGGCAGATCAATTCGCCCCTCGACCTGGAACGCACCTTCGGCCTTGTGGGCGGTGATATTTTCCACGGGGCGCTGGGCCTCGACCAGCTGTTCTCCGCCCGCCCCATGCTGGGTTACGCTGACTATCGCACGCCGCTCAAAGGCCTCTATCAATGCGGCTCCGGCACCCATCCGGGGGGCGGTGTCACGGGTGCCCCCGGCCACAATGCCGCCCGCGAAATGCTGCGCGACCTCAGGTGAATTACTGCGTCAGGCGCAGGCTGCTGTCAGCGCCGAAGGCCGTCTTGATCATCGTCGTCAGCATGGCTTCATACTGCGACGCATCGGTGGCCTGGAAATACATGTCCGGAGAAGCGCAGGCCTGCAGCTTGGTGGGAATGGTGCTGTAGAAGGCACTCACATAACCGGCATAACCCGTGGGAATGACATAGGGCACATAGAGCACGCCCACCTTCACGCCAGCGTTCTTCATGCTGTCGCAGAAGGAAGGCGCCATGGTGCCGGTGTAATAGTGGCCAGCGATCAGGCTCACGTAATTGGGCTCGTAATAGGGCGTGTCGTGCACGCCATCGGTCACGATGATTACGGCCTTCTTCGCCTTCACGGAAGACGTGCCATCTCCCGGCGTACCGGCCGCGGTTGTCAGCCCATCCATGGCAGCCCGCAGGTTGGTGTTGCCGGTGGACCCCGGCGTCAGTTCCAGATTGAGGGCGGCACTGCGGATTGACGACATGCTCGCGGTCTTCGCAACGACCGTATTCAGCGAATTGGAGAAACCGTAGAGCGCCATCTTCACGTTGCTGCCATCGGAAATGGCTTCCAGCTTGGTGGAAACGGCGTTGATCGCGTCCTTCACCACGTCGATGCGCAACTTGTAGCCCTTGGTGCGGGCATAGGCCATCGTGTCGTTGTTGGTGGAGCTGTAGTGGCAGGCAAAGGCGCAGCCCGGTGTCAGGCCGCTCGACATCATGTTGGGATCAGCCTGCATCACGTTGATGTCGCTCTGCGTCGCGCCAATGCCCATGGAGGCGGAAAAGTCCACCGCCATGTGGATGTCCCAGAATTCCTTCACTTCCTGGAAACCGCTGCTCGCTTCGGCATAGGCCTTGATCGGATAGACGGCCTGGCCGAACAGCGACATGAAATGGGTGTCGAGGTTCTTGTTGAAGTCGATGGTTGCCTTCCACTCATGCACCTGGGGCTGAGTGATGGTGATGGTGGGAACCCCGTCTACCGGCAGATTGGCGGCCTGGGCATCGGCAGCCCAGGTGGCTTGGCCCGCCGCGAGACCCGCCGCCTTGGCTTGCGTTTCCGTCTTGCCAGCCTTGTCTGCCTCAAGGGCCGCCTGCACGGCGGAGAGCACGGCCGAGTCGGCCACGGTGGCCGCAATGGTGGAGGCCTGATGGGCCCGGCCAAGATCAATGCCGGCGCCAATCGTGGTCAAAAGCACCGTCATCGACACGGCAAACAATGTGGACATGCTGCCCTTGCAGTCCTTGCGGAGCTGGTTGGCATTCTGGACAAGCGTGCGGAACATGGATTCACCTCGGGATTGTGCCCCACCATTAACCCCGACTCTTAAACTTTTCCCTTTTGAACATGTTGAGGCGTTTGAATCTAAGATATTGAAAATTTTACATAAATTGTGGGGAAATTAACCGTGATTGAAGGCCCTGCGGGACCGTGGCACCGACACAAGCGTGTCGCATGCACCTGTCATCCCAAGGGGTTGCGGGCTTTTCGACGAACTCCCCTCATTTTTTGAGGGGCGCGCACAATTCCCCTTCCGCCCGCCGGGGAATGCACTATAAGGGCCGCCATTCAACAACAGAGGTTTGGAGATTTCCATGGCGAAAGTTCGTGTAGCTATCAATGGGTTCGGCCGCATCGGCCGCAACATCGTCCGCGCGATTTATGAATCGGGCCGCAAGGACATTGACGTGGTGGCCATCAATGATCTGGGCCCCGTCGAAACCAACGCCCATCTGCTGCGCTATGACTCGGTGCACGGCAAGTTCCCCCATGCCGTCACCACCAAGGGTGACTCGATCTCGATCGGCACCGACACCTTCAAGGTGACGGCCATCAAGGATCCGTCCCAGCTGCCCTGGAAGGACCTGGGCATCGACATCGCGCTGGAATGCACCGGCATCTTCACCGCCAAGGACAAGGCCTCGGCCCATCTCACCGCTGGCGCCAAGCGCGTCATCGTCTCGGCCCCGGCCGATGGTGCTGATTACACGGTCGTCTATGGCGTGAACCACAAGGGCCTGACCAAGGACCACATGGTCATCTCCAATGCTTCCTGCACCACCAACTGCCTCGCCCCTGTAGCCAAGGTGCTGAACGACACAATCGGCATCGACAAGGGCATCATGACCACGATCCACTCCTACACCGGTGACCAGCCGACGCTCGACACCATGCACAAGGACCTCTACCGCGCCCGCGCCGCGGCCCTCAGCATGATCCCGACCTCGACGGGTGCCGCAAAGGCCGTGGGCCTGGTTCTGCCGGAACTGAAGGGCAAGCTCGACGGCTTCGCCATGCGCGTGCCGACACCGAATGTCTCGGTCGTCGACCTCAAGTTCATCGCCAAGCGCGCCACAACCAAGGAAGAGATCAACGAGGCGATCAAGAAGGCCGCCGATGGCCCGCTCAAGGGCATCCTCGGCTACACCAATGATCCCAATGTCTCGATCGACTTCAACCACAACCCCCATTCCTCGGTCTTCCACATGGACCAGACCAAGGTCATGGACGGCACGCTGGTCTCGATCCTCTCCTGGTACGACAATGAATGGGGCTTCTCGAACCGCATGGGCGACACCGCCGTGCATTTCGGCAGCCTGATCGCCTGATCAGTGGGTCATCACCCCGGCGAAGGCCGGAGTCCCGTTTGAAAGTTACCAACACCCCGGTTTGCGCCGGGGTGTTTTCTTTTGGCCAAGGCGCTACAAGACGCCCATCATGAAAACCCGTCCGCTCATCATATCACCATCCATCCTCGCTGCCGATTTTTCAAAGCTTGGCGAGGACCTCCGCACCATCGAACAGGGCGGTGCCGACTGGGTCCATATCGATGTGATGGATGGGCATTTCGTGCCTAATATTTCCTTCGGCTTCCCGGTCATGCAGTCCTTGCGGCCGCTCACCAAACTGCCCTTCGACGTACATCTGATGATTGCGCCGGTGGACCCTTATCTCCAGCAGTTTGCCGCCGCAGGCGCAGACATCATCACTGTCCATGCCGAGGCGGGCCCCCATCTCCACCGCTCGCTGCAGGCCATCAGGGCGCTCGGCAAGAAGGCGGGCGTCTCGCTCAATCCGGCGACACCTGTTTCCGTGCTGGAGCATGTGCTGGATGAACTCGACCTCATCCTCATCATGACAGTGAACCCAGGCTTCGGCGGCCAGAGCTTCATTCCCACCATGCTGGAAAAAATCAGGCAGGCCCGCGCCCTCATCGGTGGCCGGGCCATTGATCTGGAAGTGGACGGCGGCGTCACGGCCAGCAATGCCGAGGCCATCGTGCGCGCCGGGGCCAATGCGCTTGTTGCGGGCTCCGCCATCTTCAAGGGTGTGCCCGCCGACAACATCAAGGCGATCCGCGGAACGCGGCAGCAGTCACGGCATAGTGATCGAGCATCTGATTGTCCGTCATTCCTGACGCGTTTCCGTTTTCTTTCAAATCCTCCCCATTCTGTTCATCTGCCGTTCATCATCATGCTGAACGCCAGATAAACAGCGGCCTCAGCATCGGTTCAGGGCCGCTCCCCTAGAAAGGCACCATCAAATGCTTTTCCAGAGGGAACGAAACCATGAACAAGATCGTGAAAGCCGCCGCCGCCGCTCTCGCCGCGGTCTTTATTGCAACCGCCGCCCAGGCCGATGAAAGCCTCTATGGTGGCTCCGGCGTGGTGATCGTGCCGGCCTCCGTCTCCAGCCAGTCGGATGTTGATGCCTCCGCCATCTTCCCCCGTGTGAAGCGCGGCCAGATCGTCTCCTTCCAGTCCACCAAGAAGCGCGGCTCGATCATCATCTCCACCAAGGAGAACAAGCTTTACTACGTGCTCGGCTACAACAAGGCCGTCATGTATCGCGTCGCCACCGCCCGCAAGGGCTTCGAATGGGCTGGTGTGAACAAGGTCACCTCCAAGACCGAATGGCCGGATTGGCGTCCGCCGACGGAAATGCTGGCCCGCCATCCGGAATTGCCGGCCTATATGGCCGGTGGCCCCAAGAACCCGCTCGGCGCCCGCGCCATGTATCTGGGGTCCTCGATCTACCGCATCCACGGCACCAACGAACCCAAGTCCATCGGCAAGTCTGCTTCCTCTGGCTGCATCCGCATGCTGAACGACGACGTGATCGAACTCTACAACCTGGTGAAGGTCGGCAGTGAAGTCACGGTGATCTGATCCACCGCAGAGATCAGAAGCTGGCGTTCCCGCCCCCTCCCGCCAGTTTCTGCACCCCCGGCCAGGCTTTGCTTGGCCGGGGGGCTTATTATCCTGTCGCTCGCGTCAGCTTGCGCAGCGCCACGGCATAGGGCAGCAAGAAAACAAGGAAACTTGCGGCCTGTGCCAAGGCGGCGGCGCTGCCATCTCCCGCCAGGGCGACAAAGATCATGTCAGCTCCTTCACGCAACAGGCTGGTGAAGAAGACCAGAATATATCCCATGGCCGATGGGCGCAGAAACACAAACAGTCCAAGGCCCATCATGGCGATGTTCCGGCCTGCCAACTCCCAAAGGGCGCGAACATGGGCAGGTGAGTAGTCTGGCGCGTCGCCGAAAATCAGTGCGGGATTACTGAAACAGGCCCAGGTCTTGAAGGCCAGGATGGCGATCACGAGAAGGCCGAGCGCCGCCATCCAGCGGGGCGGTCTGAACAAGGTTGCATCCATCAGATGCGTTTCCGGAGAACAAGGTTTTGGTGTTTCAACAGTGCCGCGAGGCAGAGGGCCTCGATGGCGAAAAAGGCAAGCAGAATCCAGCCGACCATGGCCTCCGCGCCCGGCGTGTGGGTGGATATCCAGAAGTCCGTGACGTCAGCGCAAAGACGCACCGCGAACATGAGGGCAAGCAGGGTGTCGTTGCGCAGCGCCAGGGCGATCAAAAAGCCCAAGGCGATGCCAAGCAGGCGCGCCCCCAGATTGGCCACGGCCCATTGTGCCATCGGTTCAACCGCCGTGTAGGTCATGAAGGACACATGATGGTTGACGATGAAATCATAGGTTGACTGGAGATAGAGAAGGGCAAAAAGCGCGGCAATGACCCTGATGCCCAACGCAAGAACGCGATCGTTCACGGTGCTGCCCCCAAGTCAACCGCGCAACTGCATCACGGCGGCCATCCAATCCTCCACATGATGCACGGCGACGGACTTGCCGTCCCGCACCGTATGAATGTCGATGGTTGTGATGCGGAAGGATTTGCCGTTCACGGGCACACCCATGAAATCCTTGACGGGCGTTCCGGTCGCCTCGCTGCGCACCACGATCTTGTCGCCCGCCGCGATCACCTCCTGAATGGCAAAGGCGAGATCGGGGATCACCGCGCCCAGGCCTTTGACTTTGGCAATGAAGTGCCCGCGGTCCGAAACGCTTCCAGCGCTGCCCCAACTCTTCCAGTCGGCCGAGAGGCAGCCTTCCAGGAGTGCGGTCACATCCTTTTTTCCGGGCTCGTTGAGTGCATCATAGAGCGGGGCGATCAGGCGCTCCGGCGTCATTTGTCATCATCATCTCCATTGCGCGTGTGCGTGCGTACGCACCTATTTGACAGAATGCGCGGGATTGTCAATATGGTCCGATGAAAGCCGTTTTGAACGATCTTGAGCGCGCCGCCTGGACCGGTCTCGTGGTGACGCAAGGCCGGATCTTCCGGGAAGTCGAGGAGGATCTGCGCAAAAATGCAGGTCTGGCCCACACGGAATACGAGGTGCCATGAACTTCATTATGCACCTGAGCGGCGTGAGCGCATTCAGACACTGGCCGCCAAGAGTCTTCTGTCGCGCAGCGGCACCAGCCGCGCCGTGGACTGCATGGTGAAGGCTGGCTATGTGAGGCGGGCGGATGCCGCTGAAGATGGGCGCGGGGCCTACGCGGTGCTCACTGATGCAGGCCGAAAGCATTTTGAGAAGGCCCGTGCAAGCCACCTGCACCGTCAAAACCCTCTACATCGCCAAGTTCAGTGAGGCGGAACTCAAGACGCTGGGCCGTTTGTTTGACCGTTTCCGGACCCGCAGGCCGGACCAGCCCTGACCCTCAGACAGCGGTTGCGGCGAGTTGTTGCAACGCCGCAGCGATGGCCCTGAACCCTTTCATGGCTGGCTCCGAATGATGCCGCGCCCGCATGTAGGAGTGGGCCAGCAGCGGCTCCTCACGGAACCCCACGGGCACTTGCGCGGCGGCCAGCCTGTCGCGGAAAATGGCGCCATCGTCGCGCAGCGGATCATGCGCCGCCACGGTGATGAATGTGGGCGGCAGATAGGACACATCCCCCGCCAGATTGGGGGCGGCCTTGGGATCGCGCCAGGCCGCACTGCCCTCCGGCCCCAGAAAACTGCGCAGGTAAAATCCCATCTCGTCCCGCGTCAGGCAGGGGGCATTGGCATTGCGGATGTAGGAGGGTGTCTTCATGTCCACGCCCAGCACCGGATAGATGAGTAGCAGACCTGCCACCTGCGGCAGGCCCAATTCATGGAGTGCCATGGCCAGCGCCACGGACATCTGGCCCCCGGCGCTGTCACCCGCCGCCACGATGCGGTCAGCGTCAAGGCCATGGGCCGCTCCATCCTGGCGCAGCCAGCGCCAGACCTTGAGGCTGTCTTCCAGTTGCGCGGGGAAGGGATGCTCCGGCGCCAGCCGGTAATCCATCAGCAGCACCGCCACGCCGGATTGCGCGGCCAATTCGGCGCACATGTCGTCATGGGTGGCAATGCCGCCCAGCACCCATCCGCCGCCATGGCCATAGAGCGCCACGCCATGGGGCCCCGGCGTGTCCGGCACATAAAGGCGGCAGGCCACCCCATTGCAGGAGAGATCGCGCAGCGTCACAGTGGCAGGGTAAGGCGCGCGGAATGAGGCGCAGAGCGCATTCCATGCGGTCCGCTGCCGCTCCAGTGGCCAAGCCTCGGAGCCGGCGGGCGTTGCCGCCACCAGCTGCTTGTAGAATTCTTTCATCCCCGGATCGAGGGGCCCGCGCGTATCTTCACTCATCGTCCACACAGTCTCGCACAATGAAAAATCCCCCGGCAAGACCTGTCGCGAAGGTTCTGCCGGGGGATTGAGGTGAAGCCAGCTGCAGGAGGATCAGCCAGCCCTGCGCATCCGCCGGTCTTGAGCCGGCTGATAGGCGATGCGCGCGTGATATTCGCAATAGGGGGAGCCATCACGGGGTGAGTGCCCGCAGAAGCAGAAATCATCATGTGTCGGATCGCCGATCGGCCATTTGCAGGTCTTGTCCGACAGATGGAGAATTGTGATGCGGCCGTCCTTGGGCAGATCAACCAGCCGCAGCGGCTTGGGCTCCGGCAGCGGCTGGGCCATGGGCCGGGACTGTGGCTGGGCAAAAGCCTTGAGCGCGGTCGCACCCGCCGTGGGCAGCGATGGCGTGCCCATGGGGCGTGCGCCCGGCACGCTCGGCTCACGCGAGACCTTGCGCGTGGCCCGTGGTGCTGCGGCCCGCTGGGCCGGCTGGCGGCCCGAGAGATTGAGACGGTGGACCTTGCCGATCACCGCATTGCGCGTCACACCCATGCCAAGGCGCGCCGCAATCTGGCTGGCGCTCAGGCCATCGGTCCAAAGCTTCCGGAGCAGCTCCACGCGTTCATCCGTCCAGGGCATCTTGTCGGTGCCCGCCGCCGCCTGAATTTGTTCGCTCACATGTGAATCCTTCTCTTGGCGCGGAGTCACTGAAAACCCCACGCTGAAATCGTTACGCCTGACTTGAAACGCTACAGCTCGTAGCCCGATGGCCTTTGACTACTATGGGCCGCGAACCCACCGCAACATGGGGCACCGTTTCAGGCAGGGTTTTCCCCAGCTTTGGCGCGGTGCCTTATGGTTAATGGAAGGTTAAGCGGCACATGACTCGCGCGTCCATGCGCTCTTTTGACTCAGGTGCGGATAAGTCCGCCAAAATGGGCGGCGTTCAACGCAATTGACCGGTGGAGAAGTGCAAATTATATGTTGCCTGTGGCGCGCCGGTCTCACCCGACCGGCGTTTTTCAATTTTTGGATTTAACCGATGATCGCTCCGGTCCTTCCCACCTACAATCGCGCTCAGGTTTCCTTCGTGCGCGGTGAAGGTGCGCGCGTCTTCACGGAAGAGGGCAAGGCCTATCTGGATTTCGGTGCGGGCGTTGCGGTCACAAGCTGCGGCCATGCCCATCCGCACCTGGTGAAGGCCCTCACCGAGCAGGCGCAGAAGATCTGGCACACCTCCAACATCTATCAGATGCCGGGCCAGGAGAAGCTGGCGAAGCGCCTGATTGAACACAGCTTCGCGGACACCGTGTTCTTCTGCAATTCCGGTGCTGAAGCCAATGAGCTGGCGATCAAGATGGCGCGCAAGTTCCACTTCGCCAATGGCGCGCCGGAGAAGAATGTCATCATCACCTTCGAAGGGGCCTTCCATGGCCGCACCTTGGCCACACTGGCCGCCGGCGGTCAGGAGAAATATCTGGAAGGCTTCGAGCCGCGCATGACAGGCTTCGTGCAGGTGCCCTTTGGCGATGTGGCGGCTGTGGAAGCGGCGATCACGCCCGCCACCGCTGGCATCTTCATCGAGCCGGTGCAGGGCGAAGGCGGCATCCGCCCCGCCCCGCCGCAGTTCCTCAAATCCCTCCGCGACATCTGCAACAAGCACGGCCTGCTGTTGATCCTCGATGAAATCCAGTGCGGCGTGGGCCGCACCGGCAAGCTCTTCGCCCATGAATGGGCCGGGATCACGCCAGACATCATGGCCGTGGCCAAGGGCATCGGCGGCGGCTTTCCTCTCGGCGCCTGCCTCGCCACCGAAAATGCCGCCAAGGGCATGACGGCGGGCACGCACGGTTCCACTTTCGGCGGCAATCCCCTCGCCACCGCCGTGGGCAATGCCGTGCTCGATGTTGTGCTGGCCGAAGGCTTCCTTGAAAATGTCGCGGGCACCGCTCTCTATCTGAAGCAGAAACTCGCTGCCCTCAAGGACAGCCATAGCGCCGTCATCGAAACAATCCGTGGCGAAGGCCTGATGCTCGGCATCAAGTGCACGGATGCTGTCAAGAACACCGATCTTCAGGCTGCCGCCGTGACGGAGGGCCTGCTCACCATTGGCGCTGGCGACAATGTGGTCCGCCTCCTGCCGCCCCTCATCATCACCCCGGCCGATGTCGACGAAGCTGTTGCCAAACTCGACCGGGCCTGTGTTTCCCTGCGTGCGAAGGCTGCTTGACATGCCGCATTTTCTTGATCTCCACGACCTCACCACATCCGAACTGCGGGGCCTTCTGACCTCGGCCAAGAACCGCAAGGATGCCCGCGCCGCCCTGCCCAAGGGCACCAAGGACGCCGACCTGCCGCTCAAGGGCAAGGCCGTGGCGCTGGTCTTTGAACGGCCCTCCACCCGCACCCGCTTTTCCTTCGAAATGGCGGTGCGCCAGCTGGGCGGCGAGGTGTTCATGGTCTCTGGCGACGAAATGCAGATCGGCCGCGGTGAATCCATCTCAGACACGGCCCGCGTGGTCTCGCGCTATGTCGATGCCGTGATGATCCGCGCCAAGTCGCACAACACCCTGATGGCCTTTGCCGATGCTGCGGCCATTCCCGTCATCAATGGCCTCACCAACAAGACCCATCCCTGCCAGGTGGTGGCGGATGTGTTGACGCTCGAAGAGCACAAGGGCGCCATCGACAAGCAGAAGGTGGCCTGGGTGGGTGACGGCAACAATGTCTGCGCCTCGTGGATCGAGGCCGTGGGCACGCTGGGCGGTGCACTCACGATTGCCGCGCCCGATGAACTGCATCCCGAAGCCACTTATCTGGACTGGGCCCGGACGCGCAGCGCTGATGTGCGTGTGATGCGCGCGCCGGAAGATGCCGTGGCGGGCGCGAGCTGCGTCATCACCGATGCCTGGGTCTCCATGCACGATACCGATGGCGAACGCCGTCACAACCTCCTTCAGCCCTATCAGGTGAACCGCGCCCTCATGGGCAAGGCCGCCCCCGGTGCCATTTTCATGCATTGCCTGCCGGCCCATCGCAACGAAGAAGTGACCGACGAGGTCGTGGATGGCCCGCAGTCCGTAGTCTTTGACGAGGCCGAAAACCGCGTGCATGCCCAAAAGGCCATTCTGCTTCATTGTCTGGGAGCGTGATGGCTGACCTCCTGCCGGATTTTGTCCTGCCCTTTGAGGTGAAGCCGCTGGGCATCCGCGGCCGCATCGTCAAGCTGGGGCCGGTGATCGACGACATCCTCTCGCGTCATGATTATCCGCCGCCCGTCTCCGCGCTCCTGGCCCAGGGCGTGGCCCTTGCGGCACTCCTTGGCACCACGCTGAAATTCGATGGCAAGTTCATCCTGCAGACCAAGACCGACGGTCCGGTCTCCATGCTGGTGGCGGATTTTGTTTCGCCCAATGGCATTCGCGGCACGGCCCGTTTCAAGGACGCCGGGACGCTCACGGGGCTTGATGAGAAAGCCCTGCTGGGGGCCGGCTATCTCGCCATGACGGTGGACCAGGGCCGCAACATGGACCGCTATCAGGGCATTGTGCCCCTGGGCGACGCCACGCTGGCCGATGCCGCCCACACCTATTTCCAGCAGTCCGAGCAGATCCCCACGCGGCTGCGCCTTGCGGCAGGCCCGCTTGCGCTCAAGGGTGACAAGGCGGAACACTGGCGCGCTGGTGCCATTCTCGTGCAGCACCTGCCGCGCCAAGGCGGCATGTCGCCCATCCAGCACTCATCCGGTGATGCGCCGGAGGGCCACGACGACAGCGTCACCGAGGATGATGACTGGGTGAAGGCCCGCCTGCTCCTCGACACGGTGGAGGACCACGAACTCCTCGACCCGACGCTCACCGCCGAGGAACTGCTCTACCGCCTCTACCATGAGGATGGCGTGACGGTTTATCCCGCCACACAGCTGGCCCGCCACTGCACCTGTTCAGCCGACACGGTGTCCGCCATGCTCCGCAACTTCACGGCGGAGGAACGTGCCGGCATGGTGGAAGAAGGCGAGATCAAGGTGACCTGCGAGTTCTGCTCCACCAGCTACCGCTTCACACCTTCCCAATTTGACGAAGCGGAAGCCCCTGCACCGGCGTCATGATGCGCTCCACCGCCACCACGCTCTTGCCGATGGGAAAGAGCGAGGCGATGGCGAGTTTCACATGCTGCCAGGCAAAGGGAATGCCGATCACCGTGATGGCGAGCGCGATGGCCGCGGAAATATGCGCAATGGCCAGCCACCAGCCGGCAAGCACAAACCAGATGACATTGCCGATCGTGCCGGCCGTGCCCGTGCCGATGTCCGGAACACCCGTCAGCTTGTCGCGGGCCACGATGTCATAGCCAAAGGGCCAGAAGGAAAAGCGCGCCAGCATGAAGCAGGCCCGCGCCCACGGCAGGCCGACAATGGTGACGGCCATGATTACCCCGGCCAGACACCACAAAAGCCCGGCCACAAACCCGCCGAGCACGAACCACAGCACGTTGAGAACGAAAAGAATGGCGGGCATTTGGCAAACTCCTTGCGCCCGCCCATGTGGGGATGCGCCGCGGCAATTTCAATCAGCAGCACTTCGCCGCAAGCCGCGCCATGAAGGCCTCGCACTTGCGCAACTGCTCCACGGCGATGAACTCATCGGGCTTGTGCGCCTGTTCGATGGAGCCCGGCCCGCACACCACGGCGGGAATGCCGATGGACTGGAAGTGCCCCGCCTCCGTGCAATAGGACACCGTGTGGGTGGAATTGGCATGGGCGCAATGCAGCGCCAGGATTTCGGCAGGCGAGTCCGTCTCGGGCGCCAGCCCCGGCACATCCGTGGCCTTGCTCAAGGCAACACCCGCAAGCGGGCTCACCGCCTTCATGGCCGGTTCCAGCCGCCTCGCCACAGCCTCCACCCGGGCGGGCGCGAAGCTTTTGTCCGCCCCCGGCAAAAGCCGCATCTCCCAGGAGAAGGCGCAGCTCCGCGGCACGATGTTGTTGGCCGTGCCGCCCTTGATCACACCCACATGAACGGTGGAATAGGGCGGATCAAACCGCCCTGTGGGATCACCCGCAGCGATGAAGTCCTCACGCACCCGCGAGATTTCGGAGATCAGTTCTGCCGCTACCATGATGGCATTCACGCCCCGGTCCGTGAGAGCGGAATGGGACTCATGCCCCGTCACTTCGGTGGAAAAGCGCGTGGCGCTCTTGTGGGCGTTCACCACCTGCATGGAGGTGGGCTCGCCCACGATCACCGCCGCCGGCCGCTTCAGAAAGTCACGCATGTGCTCGACAAGCGGCACAACACCCCGGCAGCCCACCTCTTCGTCACAGGAGAAGGCAAAATGAATGGGCACCTTCAGGGCCCGCGCCTTAAAGGCAGGCACCATGGCCAGACACACCGCGATGAAGCCCTTCATGTCGGCCGTGCCACGCCCAAAGAGCAGTCCATCGGCGGCGCGCAGTGTGAAGGGATCACTTGACCAGGCCTGGCCATCGACCGGCACGACATCCGTGTGGCCAGAAAGCACAATACCGCCTTCCACATCCGGGCCGATGGTGGCGAAGAGGTTGGTCTTGCCCGGTTCGTAATCCACCCGGAAATGCGGCACCTCATGGTGGTCGAGGAAGCGCTCCACCCAGGCAATGAGGGGAATGTTGCTGTCGCGGCTCGTCGTGTCGAAGGCGATCAGCGCCGCCAGAATATCTTCGCTTGTGCTGGGAAACATGAGGGCTCAGTTCAGTGCGGGCTTGTCGTGGGGGGAATCCAGCGAAAAGGCGGGAATGGTGATCTTGAAACTCTGGCCCGCCTCGCCCTGCATCACATAGTGCCCCGACATCAGGCCGGATGGCGTGGCAAGCGGGCAGCCCGAGGTGTATTGAAAATGTTCGCCGGGAGCCAGCACCGGCTGTTCGCCTACCACGCCCTCGCCTTCCACAACCTGCTTGTGGCCGCGCGCATCGGTAATGTCCCAGTGCCGGGAGATCAGCTTGGCCGTTCCCTGTGACAGGTTTTCAATGGTGATCGTATAGGCCCAGAAGAACTGGTCCTCGTCCGGGTTGGAGCGCCCGGGCAAAAACTGCGGCCGCACCGTGACGCGGAACTTGTGTGTGATGGCCTGATACATGCCCTGCCAATCTAGGCCATCGCCCGCAGTTTTCCACGGGCAATTTTGCAGGCTTGCATGTGCCAGCGGAAAACCGCCAAAAGCGGCAGCATCATGAGTTTGAACCTGCCGCAAGGCATCCTGCCCGCCCGCCAAATCGCCGCCTTCTGCGAGAAGGGCTGCATCCGCCTGCAATCGCCCCTTGACCACGAGCAGATCCAGCCCGCCAGCCTCGATCTGCGCCTCGGTGACGTGGCCTATCGCGTGCGCGCCTCATTCCTGCCGGGGCGCGGCGCCCGCGTGGCCGACAAGCTGGAGGCCATGGCCCTGCACCGCATCGACCTGCGCGAGGGCGCCGTTCTGGAAACGGGTTGCGTTTATATCGTGCCGCTGCAGGAAAGTCTGGCGCTGCCCAAGGGCGTGGCCGCCGCCGCAAATCCCAAAAGCTCCACGGGCCGCCTCGACATCTTCACCCGCGTCATTGCCGATCACGCCCAGGAATTCGACAAGGTTCCGGATGGCTATGAGGGCCCGCTCTATGCCGAGATTTCACCGCGCACCTTTTCCATTCTCGCCCGCAAGGGTTCGCGCCTCTCGCAAATCCGTTTCCGCTCGGGCCCGCCGCTCGCCAGCGATGCCCTCATCCACGCCCTCCATGCCCAGGAGCCCTTGATCGCCGAAGGCGACGTGAATATCGATGGCGGCCTCGCCCTCACCGTGGACCTGAACCCCATGGTGAAAGGAGGCCCCGTGGGTTTCCGCGCCAAGCGCCACTCGGCTCTGGTGGATGTGGACCGGAAAGGCGCGCTTGACGTGCTCGAGTATTGGGAACCCATCTGGCAGCGCGGGTCGCTCATTCTCGATCCCGACCAGTTCTATATCCTTGCCTCCAAGGAGGCGGTGCGCGTGCCCCCCACCCATGCCGCAGAAATGGTCCCCTTCAACCCGCTGGTCGGCGAATTCCGCGTGCATTACGCGGGCTTCTTTGATCCGGGCTTCGGCCATGCATCGGGCAGGGGCGAAGGCGCACGCGCCGTTCTGGAGGTGCGATCCCACGAGGTGCCCTTCATTCTTGAGGATGGCCAGATCATCGGCCGCCTGGTCTATGAGCCGCTGACGGAAAAGCCGCAGCAGGTCTATGGCGAACTGGGTTCCAACTACCAGAAGCAGGGCCTCAAACTGTCAAAGCACTTCAAGCCTTTTGACGGCGGGGGTCGCCTCGGCTAAGTCATTCCCGGAGCGCGGGCGTAGTTCAGTGGTAGAACTCTTGCTTCCCAAGCAAGATGTCGTGGGTTCGATTCCCATCGCCCGCTCCAACCTTCAACAGGTCATTACGAACCCACGCATATTCCCCTCTCGCCCGCCTCGGTGCGCAACGTGATGATGGATCTGGAGGATGCGGGCCTCATCCATTCGCCCCACACCTCCGCAGGCCGGGTGCCCACCGAGATTGGCTTGCGCTTCTTTGTGGATTCGCTTCTCGAAGTGGGGGCGATCAGCGAGGATGAACGGGCCCGCATTGATGCCCAGGTGAAAGCCTCCAACCGTCCGCGCCGTGTGGAAGATGTGCTGGGCGAGGCCACCATGCTGCTCTCCGGCCTTTCGCAATGTCTCGTCACTCACCATGCCGTGCCCACGTGATTGCACAAGCCCGCGCCACGTCTCAGGATGTTTCTCGGTGATCAATGCCACCCGGTTGCCACCATCAATCAGGCGGCTGTGCGCCCCGGGGCCCGCCCCCGCATATTCCCCATAACGCCAATAGAGCAGGTTGTGGCGGCTCTCGTCACCGGGCCGCGCGTGGTTCGACACCTCATAGGCGGGAAGCCCGGCCTGTTCTGTCAGTTCCTGCGTCAGGTCGTAAAGATCCGCCGCAAGATCATCCTCCGGCAGTTCCAGCTTTCCTGCCGCGTGGAGATCGGCAAAGCGCGTCTCCGGCTCGATGGTGAGCTGATAGAGCGACATGTGGCCCTGCTGTTCGGCCAATGCACGGCCCAGTTCGCTGCGCCAATCCGCCAGTGTCTGTCCGGGCCGCGCATAGATCATGTCGAAGGACACGCGCGGGAAGATCCGCGCGGCGAGGCGGAAGGCCGCCAGGGCCTCTTCCGGTGTGTGCTGGCGGCCCAGGGCGTTGAGCTGTTCCTCATCAAGGGACTGCACACCTACCGACACACGGTTCACCCCTCGCCGTGCGATAGCCGCGGAAATGTTCGGCCTCCACGCTGGTGGGGTTTGCTTCCAGAGTGATTTCTGCCGCCGCATCCACCGGCCACAGCCCGGCAATGCCATCAAGCACATGGGCGACCGCCGCGGGCGGCATGAGCGAGGGCGTGCCCCCACCAAAGAAGATGCTCGTCACCTTGCGGCCCGGTGTGCGCCCCCCTTCAACCAGTGCAGTTCCGCCACCAGTGCCGCCGCAAATCCCATGGCATCGACGGGCTCGTGCCGCACATGGCTGTTGAAGTCACAGTAGGGGCACTTGGCCTTGCAGAAGGGCCAATGCACGTAAACGCCAAAGGCCGCAGCCCCGGCGCTCACAGCAGGTCCTTCACCAGCAATTCCACCGCCCGCGCCCGGTGCGACAGGCTGTTCTTCTTCGCGGCACTCATTTCACCGAAGCTGATGCTTTCGCCGTCCGGCACAAAGACCGGATCGTAGCCATGCCCGAAGGCGCCCTTGGGTGGCCATGTGAGATGCCCCGGCACCCGGCCCACATAGACGCGCTCCGTGCCATCCGGCCACAAGACCAGCAGCGTGCACATGAACTGCCCGCCGCGTTGCGCCACCGTGATGGCACCCGCGCCTTGCAGCTTTTCTTCCACGGTGCGCATGGCCATCATCCAGTCGCGCGATGGTCCTGCCCAATTGGCGGTGTAAACGCCAGGCGCCCCGCCGAGCGCATCAACACAGAGGCCGGAGTCATCAGCGATGGTGATGAGGCCCGAGGCCTCCATCGCTGCCTTCGCCTTGATGCGGGCATTGCCTTCAAACGTGTCTTCGGTTTCCTCGGGCTCGCCCAGGCCAAGTTCGCCCGCGCTCACCACATCCACGCCATATGGCGCGAGGATCTGCCGGAACTCCTCCAGCTTGCCTTTGTTGTGGGTGGCAATCAGAACCTTTTCGCCTGTCAGGCTGCGCCTCATGCAATCGCCGCCTTTTGCAGTTTCACGAGATCGGTCACCCCCTGCTGCGCCAGCGCCAGAAGCTTCAGCAGCATCTCCTGCGAGAAGGGTTCGCCTTCCGCCGTGCCCTGGATTTCCACAATGCCGCCAGATCCGGTGATCACGAAATTCGCGTCTGTCTCGGCGGAACTGTCTTCCAAATAGTCGAGGTCGAGCACCGCCTTGCCGCCATGCACGCCACAGGAAATGGCGGCCATATGGTCCTTCAGCGGCCAGGCCGAAAACATGGTGCGCGCTTCCATCCATTTCAGGCAGTCGTATAGGGCGATCCACGCCCCCGTGATCGCTGCCGTGCGCGTGCCGCCATCGGCCTGCAGCACGTCACAGTCGAGCGTGATTTGCCGTTCGCCCAGAAGCTTGAGATCGACAACCGCCCGCAGGGACCGCCCGATCAGGCGCTGGATTTCCTGGGTGCGGCCCGATTGCTTGCCGGCCGCCGCCTCGCGCCGCGTGCGGTCATGGGTGGCGCGCGGCAGCATGCCATATTCCGCCGTCACCCAGCCCTTGCCTGCGCCCTTCAGCCAGGGCGGCACTTTTTCATCGAGCGAGGCTGTCACCAGCACGTGGGTCTCGCCGAATTTCACAAGGCAGGAGCCTTCCGCATGTTTGGTGAAGCCGCGCGTGAAGCTCACGGGGCGCAATTGGTCCGGGGTCCGTCCAGAGGGACGCATGATGGTCTGTCCTGTCATTGAAGTTGCCGCCTTTAAGCGCAAACATTGACCCAAGCCAACCCGCTTTCTATCTTCACGCCATGACCCTCATTCCGCCCAAACCCGTGGAGGAAAAACTGGCCGGTGTTGCCGCACTGGACCAGCGCAGCCGCGACATTTTCCGCAGGCTTGTGGACACCTACCTCGAAACGGGTGAGCCCGTGGGCTCGCGTACCATCTCCAAGGTTCTGCCCCAGGCCCTCTCACCCGCCTCGGTGCGCAACGTGATGATGGACTTGGAGGATGCGGGCCTCATCCATTCGCCCCACACCTCCGCAGGCCGGGTGCCCACCGAGATCGGGCTTCGCTTCTTTGTGGATTCGCTTCTCGAACTGGGGGCGATCAGCGAGGACGAACGGGCCCGCATTGACGCCCAGGTGAAAGCCTCCAACCGTCCGCGCCGTGTGGAAGATGTGCTGGGCGAGGCCACCATGCTGCTCTCCGGCCTTTCGCAATGTGCGGGTGTGGTGCTGGCCCCCAAGCTCAACGCCCGCCTGAAGCATATTGAATTTGTCAGCCTTTCGCCCGGCAAGGCGCTGGTCATTCTCGTGGCGGAAGATGGCGCGGTGGAAAACCGGGTGATCGACGTGCCGGCAGGCCTGCCCGCCGCCGCCTTCCTGCGCGCCACCAATTATCTGTCGGCCATGGCCCAGGGCCGCAGCCTGGAGGATGTGCAACGTCTCATCGCCCGCGAGGTGCAGAAACTGGAGAGTGAACTCGACACCGTGTCCGCCCGCCTGGTGCAGGATGGTCTGGCGGTCTGGGCCGGTGAAGGCAGCACGGAAAACCGTTCCCTCATTGTGAAGGGCCAGGCCAACCTCCTGGAAAACGCCGGTGCCGTGGCCGATCTGGAACGCATGCGCCGCCTCTTTGAGGACATCGAGAACAAGCGCGATCTGGCGGGCCTTCTGGGCATCGCCGAAAATGCCGATGGCGTGCGCATTTTCATCGGCTCCGAGAACCGGCTCTTCTCGCTCTCGGGCTCGTCGCTGGTGGCGGCCCCGCTCAAGAACGAGCAGGAGAAGATCGTGGGCGTGCTCGGCATCATCGGCCCCACACGGCTCAATTATGCCCGCATCATTCCCATGGTGGACTACACGGCCAAGGTGGTGGGCCGTCTCATCACCTGATGGCGTGGGCCTTGTGCAGCGCCTTCATCACCCGGCCGATCAGCCCATAGGGCATCCTGGCGTCATAGGGAAATTGCAGGTTGCCCTTGGGGCCGCGATAGGGGCCAGCGCCGCAACCAGACTTGGCGGTCCTTTGACCGGCGGATAGATGCCAATGTGGTTTTTGAAGGCCGCGAAATAGAGAAATACCCGGTCCTGCCGGTAGGCCGGCATCTGATAGCTGATCACCTCTTCGGCCTCGGGGAAAGCTTCCCGCGCCATGGCCCTGAGTTGGGCCAGATTGGCTTTGCCGGGGCGGGGGCAGCCGCGATGTAGTCGTCCACGCTCATGCCGTGGAGGCTACTGCTGCAGTCCGGGCAGGTCACTTGATTTTTGGGGTGCGAGGCCCGATATGCGGCGCGACACATCACCCCTTTTCCGGTTGAGACAATGAACGAGACACCTGTGAACGGCCGCGCCGACCTTGAGGCTGCCGCCGACGAACTGCTGGCCAAGGCGGAAGCCGACACCCTGATGGAACCGGAGCTTGATCCGCGCGACGCCGAAATCGTGGCCCTGAAGGAAGAAGTGGCCGCCGCCAAGGACCGTCTCTTGCGCTTTGCCGCCGAGGCCGAGAACACCAAGAAGCGCCTGGAGCGCGAGAAGGCCGAGGCGACACTTTATGCCGCCTCGAATTTCGCCCGTGACATTCTCTCGGTGGCGGATTCCATTTCCCGGGCGCTCGCCGCCGTGCCCGCCGAAGAACGCGCCATTGTCGATGACGTGATGAAGAAGTTCCTCGACGGCATTGAACTCACCGAGCGCGAACTGCTCTCGGTGTTCCAACGCAACAACATCCGCAAGCTGGAAACCCTGGGCCAGAAGTTTGATCCCAATTTCCATCAGGCCATGTTCGAGGTGCCCACAGCCGAGCGCCCGCCCGGCACGGTGATGCAGGAAGTCCAGGCGGGTTATGCCGTGGGCGAGCGCTGCCTCAGGCCGGCCCTGGTCGGCGTGGCCAAGGCACCGGATTGAGCACGGTCATTCCGCGCGGGATTTCAACAGGTATTTTTGATGGGGGACTCGACAAGCCTTGGCGCTTGACGTGAGTCTTGCGTCCCGTACGGACCGTTCTTGAGTCCGCTTCAGGGAAACGCACACATGGCTGACTACACGCTCGAAATCTACAAGGACAAGCGCGGCGAGTTCCGCTGGCGGCGCACGGCATCAAATGGCGAGATCGTCGGCGCCTCTTCTGAAAGCTACAAGGCGAAGAAGGATTGCGAGGCCAATGCCAACCGCGACACCTCCAAGGACAAGTGGGAGTTCTACAAGGACAAGGCCGGCAAGAGCCGCTGGCGCTGCTTCTCCACCGCCAACGGCAAGCAGGTGGGCAAGTCCACGGAGGCCTTTTCCTCGCCCGCCAATGCCAAGAACAATGCCAAGATGAACGGGTTCAAGGGGTGAGCCGTGCGCTCTAAGCGAAGCTCCGGTGGAGCTTCGCCGCGGGGCGAACGCGCGGGAGTTGCCACAGGCAACGGGCCCCGCGCCGGAAGGGCCACACAGAATAAGAAAGGCCGCAGACAACGCGGCCTTTTTTATGCCTGCCCGCCATCACCCACCAGACCCGCCGCCGCGATACCGGCAAGGGCTGCCGCTTCATCATTGTCGGACGTGTCACCCGACACGCCAATCGCGCCGAGGATGACCCCCTCCTTGGACTTGATGAGCACGCCACCCGGCACAGGCACAATGCCACCCGCGATGGCGGAAACCGCCCCGGCAAAGAAATGCGGACGGTCCTTCGCCAACCTCAACGCTCCGCGTGCCCATGTTGAACATCAGGCAGGCCCGCGCCTTGCCCGCCGCAATGTCAAACCGCGCCAGCGACGAGCCATCCGCAATGGAAGCCGCCTTCACGGTGCCCCGCGCATCCAGGACGACAATACCCAGAGGTTTGAAAGAGGCGGATGCCGCATGGGCGAGGGTGGCAGTGATGATGGTATTGGCGGCAGCGAGGGTGAGGGACATGGGGAATTCCACAGAGCGGTTGGCACCGGCCTTTAAGCAGGCTTCGTCACCCTGCGCATCGTCAGATTGATCCGCCCGCCATCTTTCAGCAATGTGGACGTTCCGGGGTAGACCCGGTCGATGCCGTGGAAGATCATCCGCGCCGGGCCGCCGAAGGTCAGCACATCGCCGGAACAAAGCTTGAGCGATTGCGTCTTGCCGCCCCGCGTGGTGCCGCCCATGCGGAAGAGCGCCGTGTCGCCCAGCGAAATCGGACAATGGGCGGCAAGGTCCTCTTCGTCCCGGTCCTGGTGCAGGCCCATCTTGTGCCGCCGGCGTAGAAATTGACGAGACAGGCTTCCGGCGGATGCGGGTAGTCCGAAACCGCCCGCCAGATGGCCAACACCGCGTCCGGAATGGCGGGCCAGGGCTGTCCCGTCACCGGATGCATGGGTTGATAGCGGTAGCCCGCCCGGTCAGACACCCAGCCGAGTGGCCCCATGTTGGTCATCCGCACCCCAAAGGGCTGGCCGGTCCTCGGCATCACCGGCTGGAAAAGCGGGGCCGCGGCCACCACATGCCGCAGTGTGGCCACCAGCGCCTCCTGGGCTGTCCGGTCCAGCATCAGTGGATGGTATGAAATCCCCGGCGGCATGGCCAAAAATCCTTCCTCACGAATCCTTGATAGCCCATACCCCCCTCACTATATACGCCCCGGAACTGAATTGAACGCCGGACTGAGGTGGGTTGAACCCACGGATGTCCGGGAATTTTTGAATGTGGAGGCGGCACAGGACGGAGGCCCTTGGGGCAGTTCACAGCCGTCGGCCTGAGGAGGACTGAAATGGGTAAAGTGATCGGTATTGACCTTGGCACCACCAACTCGTGCGTGGCTGTCATGGAAGGCAAGAACCCGAAGGTGATCGAGAACGCGGAAGGTGCCCGCACCACGCCCTCGATCGTGGCCTTCACCAAGGACGATGAAACACTCGTCGGCCAGCCGGCCAAGCGCCAGGCTGTGACCAATCCGGAAAACACCTTCTTCGCCATCAAGCGCCTGATCGGCCGCCGCATGGATGATCCCATGGTGGCCAAGGACAAGAAGCTCGTTCCCTACAATATCGTCAAGGCCGACAACGGCGACGCCTGGGTGGACAGCCGCGGCACCAAATATGCGCCGTCGCAGATTTCGCCTTCACCCTCACCAAGATGAAGGAAACCGCCGAGCGCCATCTCGGTGAGCCGGTCACGCAGGCCGTGATCACGGTGCCTGCCTACTTCAACGACAGTCAGCGCCAGGCCACCAAGGATGCAGGCAAGATCGCCGGCCTTGAAGTGCTGCGCATCATCAACGAGCCGACCGCTGCTGCCCTGGCCTATGGCCTCGACAAGCGCGAAGCCGGCACCATTGCCGTCTATGACCTGGGCGGCGGCACCTTCGACGTCTCCGTCCTCGAAATCGGTGACGGCGTGTTCGAAGTGAAGTCCACCAACGGCGACACTTTCCTCGGCGGTGAAGACTTCGACATGCGCATCGTCGATTATCTCGCCGACGAGTTCAAGAAGGAGCAGGGCATTGACCTGCGCAAGGACAAGCTGGCCCTGCAGCGTCTCAAGGAAGCCGCTGAAAAGGCCAAGATCGAGCTGTCCTCGTCCATGCAGACGGAAGTGAACCTGCCCTTCATCACGGCGGATGCCTCGGGTCCGAAGCATCTCACCATGAAGCTCACCCGCGCCAAGCTGGAAGCCCTGGTGGATGACCTGATCCAGAAGACCGTCGAGCCCTGCCGCCAGGCCCTCAAGGATGCTGGTGTCACCGCGGGCCAGATCGACGAAGTGGTGCTTGTGGGCGGCATGACCCGCATGCCCAAGGTCATCGAAGTGGTGAAGCAGTTCTTCGGCAAGGAACCCCACAAGGGTGTGAACCCGGACGAAGTGGTGGCCATTGGTGCTGCCATTCAGGGCGGCGTTCTGAAGGGCGAAGTGAAGGACGTTCTCCTCCTCGACGTCACGCCGCTGTCGCTCGGCATCGAAACGCTGGGCGGCGTCTTCACCCGCCTCATCGACCGCAACACCACGATCCCCACCAAGAAGAGCCAGGTGTTCTCCACCGCTGACGACAATCAGACGGCCGTCACCATCCGCGTCTTCCAGGGCGAGCGTGAAATGGCCGCCGACAACAAGATGCTGGGTCAGTTCGACCTCATGGGCATTCCCATGGCGCCGCGCGGCATCCCGCAGATTGAAGTCACCTTCGACATCGACGCCAACGGCATCGTGAATGTGTCCGCCAAGGACAAGGCCACGAACAAGGAACAGCAGATCCGCATTCAGGCCTCGGGCGGTCTCTCTGACGCCGAGATCGACAAGATGGTCAAGGAAGCCGAAGCCAATGCCGCCGAGGACAAGAAGCGCAAGGATCTGGTGGAAGCCAAGAACCAGGCGGAAGGTCTGATCCACTCCACCAACAAGACGCTCGCTGATCTTGGCGACAAGATCTCCGAAGGCGACAAGAAGGCGGCAACCGATGCCATTGCCGAAGTCAAGGAGGCGATCGAGTCGGGCGATGTCGAGGCGATCACCGCCAAGACAACGCAACTCGCCCAGAGCGCCATGAAGCTCGGCGAAATCGCCTACAAGCAGGCGGGTGGCGCTGGTTCCGGCGCGGATGCCGCCGCCGGTGCTGGCCCCAAGGCTGACGGCGATGACGACGTGCTCGACGCCGACTTCGAGGAAGTCCGCGACGACGACAAGAAGTAAGTCTGATGTGCAAGGACCCGGAAACCATGCGTTTCCGGGTCTCCCGACACCGTCATTCCCGCGCATGCGGGAATCCAGTCTTCGGTCCCAGCCTTCGCTCGCTGCGTGATGAAAAGTCTGGGTCCCCGCTTTCGCGGGGATGACGTTTGGATTATGTGAAGGCAAAATGGCCAAGCGCGACTATTACGAAATTCTGGGAGTGCAGAAGAACGCCGATGAAAAGGCGTTGAAGAACGCGTTCCGCAGCCAAGCCAAGAAATACCACCCGGACGCCAATCCTGGCAGCAAGGAAGCCGAAGCCAAGGTCAAGGAATTGAACGAGGCCTATGACGTGCTGAAAGACCCGCAGAAGAAGGCCGCCTACGACCGTTTCGGCCATCAGGCCTTCGAGAACGGCATGGGTGGCGGCGGTCCGGGCCGTGGCCCGGGCGGTGCGGGCTTCGGTCCCGATTTCAATTCCTCCATGTCCGATATCTTTGAAGACCTCTTCGGCGACTTCATGGGCGGTGGACGGGGCCGCCAGCAGCGCGGTGGCCGGGGCGGGGCAGGGGCCCAGCGCGGCTCGGACCTGCGCTTCAACCTCGAGATCAATCTCACCGAAGCCTATACCGGCAAAACCGCCCAGGTGCGTGTGCCCTCCTCGGTGGCCTGCGACATCCGCAAGGGCTCCGGTGCCAAGCCCGGCACAAGCCCCAAGCAATGCAGCACCTGCGGCGCCGGCATGGTGCGCTCGCAATCCGGCTTCTTCACGGTGGAGCGCGCCTGCCGCCCCACCTGCCAGGGCCGTGGCCAGGTGATTTCTGATCCCTGCACCGCCTGCAGTGGTCAGGGGTCGAGGTGCAGAAGGAACGCACCCTCTCCGTCAACGATTCCCACCGGCGTTGAGGATGGCACGCGCATCCGTCTGGCGGGTGAGGGCGAAGCGGGCCTGCGCGGTGGCCCTGCGGGCGACCTCTACATTTTCCTCTCGGTGCGCCCGCACGAGTTCTTCCAGCGGGATGGTGCTGACCTCTATTGCAAGGTGCCCATCTCCATGGCGACGGCCGCGCTGGGGGCGAAATTGAAGTACCGACCATCGACGGCAAGAAGGCCACGTGGCCATTCGAGGGGCCCAGAACGGCAAGCAGTTCCGCCTCAAGGGCAAGGGCATGCCCGTGCTGCGCTCGTCCCAGTCGGGCGACATGTATATTCAGGTAGGCGTGGAAACCCGGTCAGCCTGCCCGCCACCAGCGCGAGTTGCTCAAGGGTTTGACAAGGAAGCCCGCAACAACTCGCCCGAGGTCGAAGGCTCTTCGCCAAGGCCAAGGCCTTCTGGGATGGAGTTCGGCGCGTGAGCGGCCAGGCCAGCACCACCCACCGGATTGCCATTGCCAGCCTCCTGCTGCTCGCCGCCGCAGCCATCGGCACCTATGCCTGGATGTCTTCGTCCAGCTATCAGAAGTCCTTCGGCGAGGCGCTGGTGGGCGGCCCCTTCACCATGACCAACCAGTCGGGTGAAACGGTGACCGAAAAGACCTACGCCGGAAAGCCCATGCTGCTCTTCTTCGGTTACACCTATTGCCCGGATGTCTGCCCCACGGAGCTGCAGGTCATGGCGGAGGCCCTGCGCCAGCTGGGCAGCAAGGGAGCGGATATCCAGCCGGTTTTCGTGTCCATTGATCCCGCCCGCGACACGCCGGAGCAGCTCAAGACTCGCATGCGCCAATTTCGGCCCGCAGTTCACCGGCCTCACCGGAACACCGGAGCAGGTGGCGGACATCGCCAGAGCCTACCGTGTCTTTTACAAAAAGGTGGAGAACGGGGCCGCCGCCGATGCCTATCTGATGGACCACTCCTCCATCATCTATCTCATGGGGCCGGACGGCAAGTTCCTGAAACACTTCACCTATTCGACTGATGCCAAGGCCCTGGCCGACGGCCTTGCCCTGGCCTTGGGCCGCTGACCAGCCAGAAAGCAACAACGCGTGGGGCAGCCGCCCTGTTCCCCTGTAAGGCATTGTTAATCGCCGGGGCGGAAGCTATATATGTTGCACTGCATCATTCAGGAACACTGGCCGGTCCCGGGGGGCAGGCCGGGTTGCCGGCATCGAGGGGCCATCATGCTCTACCATTTCTATGAAATGAACCACGCTGCCGTGGCACCCTGGCGTTCGGCGCTGGAGGCGAGTGCCGCCTTCTGGGAAAACAGCGCTAATCCCCTCGCGCAAACCGTTTTCGGCCGGTCTGCTGTCGCCTCTCTGCATCTCTGGGAGCGCCTCACCCGCCGCTATGGCAAGCCGCATTTCGACATCACCGAAGTGAACGTGAAGGGCAAGCCCGTCGGCGTCCATGAAGAGGTGGTCTGGCAGATGCCCTTCTGCACTCTCCTGCATTTCCGCAAGGAGGAGATCCACGGCCAGCCCAAGCTGCTGATCGTCGCCCCCATGTCCGGCCACTATGCCACGCTGTTGCGCAACACCGTGGAAGCCATGCTCCCGGACCATGACGTTTATATTACCGATTGGGCCGATGCCCGCAGCGTGCCGCTGTCCGCAGGCACCTTCGACCTCGATGACTACACCGACTATGTCATCAACATGCTCACCCACCTGGGCGAGCGCGCCCATGTCATGGCCGTCTGCCAGCCCTCCCGTGCCGGTGATGGCCGCCGTCTCGCTGATGAGCCAGCGCGAAGTAGCCCTCGTGCCCCGCTCGATGATGCTGATGGAGCGGCCCCCATCGATACCCGCCACCAACCCCACCGCCGTCAACAAGCTGGCGGAAAGCAAGGGCGTGGAGTGGTTCCGCAACAATGTCATCATGCCCGTGCCCTTCCCGCTCGCTGGCATGGGCCGCATGGTCTATCCCGGCTTCCTGCAGTTGACCGGCTTCATGACCATGAACCTCGACCGCCACATGGCCGCCCACCGCGAACTCTATTGGCATCTGGTGGAAGGCGACGGCGACAGCGTGGAAAAGCACAACGACTTCTACGATGAATACATGTCCGTCATGGACCTCGACGCCGCTTTCTATCTGCAAACGGTGGACCGCGTGTTCGTCCACCACGACCTGCCCAATGGCACCTATGCCTACCGCGGCCACCGCGTGAAACCGCAAACCGTCACAAAGACGGCGCTGCTCACCGTGGAAGGCGAGAAGGACGACATTTCGGGCGTCGGCCAGACGGAAGCCGCCCATCTCATCCTCTCGGGGCTCCCGCCCGCCATGAAGTCCCATCACCTGCAATTGGGCGTGGGCCACTATGGTGTCTTCTCCGGCTCGCGCTTCCGCAAGGATGTGGTGCCCGTGCTCTCCAAATTCATCGCGGCCCATAACGCATCAGGCTGTTGCGGGCCCTTCTTGCCCCGCAAAAAATCGCCCCTGCCACCGCCTGTCACGGAAGTGCTCGCCGTGGCCGGGCTCCGTCTCCATCACCTACAAGCGTCATGCTGCGGCGCGCCGCTTCACGCTCCGCCTGTCGCGCGGCGGCGATGGCCTGATCATGACCCTGCCGCGCCGCGCCCGGCTGGAAGATGCCCGCGCCTTTGCGCTCGCATCGGAAGCCTGGATCGGGCGCACGCTGGCCCGCCATCCGCCGCCTGTCCTCATCGCCGACGGGGCCGAAGTCCCGCTGCGCGGCGTTCCCTGGCGCATCGCCGCCAGCGGCAAGGCCCGCGGACAGGTGCTCTGTGACAGCGAGACCCGTACCCTCCATGTGCCGGGGGCCCCCGCCCACTTGAAACGCCGGCTCACGGACTGGCTGAAAGCCGAGGCGGCCCACGATCTGGACCTGGCCTCGCGCAAATATGCCCTCGCCATGGGCACGCGCATCCGCCGCATTTCCATCCGCGACCAGAAAAGCCGCTGGGGTTCCTGCTCCTCGGATGGCAGCCTGTCCTATTCCTGGCGGCTCATCATGGCGCCCCCCATGGTGCTGGACTATGTGGCCGCCCATGAGGTGGCGCATCTGCGGGAGATGAATCACTCCCCCCGCTTCTGGCGCCTGGTGCTTACCCATTGCCCGGCGGCCAAGCCCGCCAAGGCCTGGCTGAAACTGCACGGAAACAGGCTCCACAGGGCCGCCTGACAAGAGCGGCTCACAGACGGCCTATTCAATTTAAAAGAGAAATTTGAGCCTATCAGCTCACTCCACCAAAGGTGGCGGAGCCTCGGAAAGGCGGCCGCGGCCCTTAATGCCCTGTGCCATCCTGTAACACACTGAAACGACGGTTAAACCTTCGTTAACCATCCAAACTTAAGCCTCGATTAACCCGTGATGGCGGCCGTTGCCGCCTGCGTTCCGGGACGACTTTCCGTGGCTGGCTGACCCCGACTTCATCAGACGCCGCACGGACCTCGTAACCGTTTGTTTTCACTAGAGTTTGGAGAAGTTTTCCATTGACGCACAGTCAAGAAACGAAGTCGTGCGCCACGCTTCCAGGATACGGCATCCCGGGGCGCGGTGAATCACGTCCAATGTGTGGGGCAAGCTCGACAGCTGGGAGGCCTGCGACCCACCTTTTGAACCGGTTAACCGGTGTGCGCGTGGGACAGGGGGTTCCGCCATGACCTGGCCGCAACCTCTGCGACAGCTTTTCCACCCCGTAACCCAGCCCATCAAAACAAGAAACGTTTTGAAACTCTCGACGGAGAATTGAAATGCAATATCCGAAGTCACCTCACCCGGTGCAGGACCGCCCCCGGCGGCCCCGGCATTGGGCGGCCTCGGCCCTTGCCCTGGCAGCCATGGCTGCCCAGGCATCACCGGCCTTCGCCACCATCGACAACACCGCCACGGCGACAGGTACGCCGCCCGCTGGCGGTTCAACGACAGGCACCTCCAACACGGTCAACGTGCCGGTTGCGCCTGCCGCACCTTCCTTGCTGGTCAGCAAGTCGCTCGCCGCGCCTGTTGATGCCAACGCCGATGGCGTCATCAAGGCAGGTGACACGGTCGCCGTCACTGTCACCATCAACAACACCGGCAACGTCACGATGTACAACGTGGCCCCGGTGGAAAGTGGTGCGGGTCTCGGCATGACCTTTGGCCCGTCTTCGACGGCGGGCACCGGCACGCTGGGGGCCTTCTCGCCCGCAACGGCAACGATTGCGCCGGGTGCGAGCCAGATCTACACGGCCACCTATACCCTGTCGAACGTCGACGCCTTCCGGGGCGCCGGCCAGACACCGGCCGCCAACAGCATGAAGAACGTGGCCAGCGCCACGGGCAACGTGGCGACCTCCGGTGGCAGCGTGATCTCTTCTTCCAACGTGACCAACGGCACGGGCACCGTGCTGATCCCGGCCACGCCGAAGATCACCGTGGTCAAGTCCTACGTCCTTACCAAGACCGCCCCCAACGCGGTCGCGGGCCAGGCCGAAGTCAGCGACACCATCGCCTACAAGTACGAAGTCACCAACGAGGGCAACGTGACCATGGCCAACGTCTCCGTGTCGGATACGCACGAAGGCGCGGCGCTCCCTGCGGGCACGGTGGCCAACGAAACCGTGCTGCCGGGTGATGATGGTCCGGTGGGCACGTCTTCCGACGTTACCGCGAACAACGGCACCTACTCGTCACTGGTCGCGGGTGCCAAGGCGACCTTCACCTACACCCACACGGTCAACCAGACCGAATTCAACAACCAGTAAGGACAGCCACCCGCTTCCGCCTTCGGGCGGGCGCGGGTGTCACAACTTGATGGCAGAACAGCAACTGACCAGCCCTGAAAGGCGCGGAAAGACCGGAGGAAAAACCCTCCCGGTCTTCTTTGCGTCTTTGATGGGCTGGTCGGTTCTTGCCTCTTCCGCGGCATTTGCCACCATCGACAACACCGCCCAGGCCGTGGGCACCTACAACGGCAACCCTGTTTCCTCGAACACCTCCTCGGTCTCGGTGCCCGTGGCCCCGCCGCAGGACACAGTCACGCTGGTGAAGTCCGCCACCATCAACGACGGCGGCGATGGCCATGTCGATCCGGGCGATACCATCACCTACACCTTCACGGTCACCAACACCGGCCTGACCTCGCTCAGCAACGTCACCCTGACCGATGCGATGGTGACACCGGGCGCGCCCGTCCTCACCGACAACGGCACAGCGGGTGACTCCTCCGATGGCATTCTTTCCGCCGGCTGGGATGTGCTTGGCCCGGGTGACGTGCTCGCCTACAGCGCGACCTACGCGCCGACCGCCGCTGACCTTGCCGTGGCCCATGTGGCCAACAGCGCCACCGTCATAGGCGATACGGCCCATGCCACGCAGGTGACGGCGACCAGCGCCATCGACACGGCCATGAACGTCACCTCGGGCATCAGCCTGAACAAGGTGGCCGTGCTGCAGGATGGCGGCGATGGCATCGCCAATGCCGGCGACCAGATTGCCTATACCTTCACCGTCACCAACACGGGCTACACCAATCTCACCAATGTCTCGGTGGACGATCCGCAGTTGAATGTGGCCGATCTTCCCGGCAAGGCCGCCGCCAGCCAGATGATGGCGGCGTTGGCTGCCGGTGCCGACCCGATCGCCACCGCCTCCACCGACAGGCCTGATCCTGCCACAGCCGCGCAGCACGCGCTCACCCTCTATCGCGACGTCGCCAGCCGTCTGGTCTCCCTCGTCTGGCCGAACCTTTCGCCTGCTGTGGAGCCGCCGCAGCTCGCTGTTGAACTCGGCATCGAACGCAAGTTGGTGATGCTTTCGGGCGACCCAGGCGCGCCGAAGGCGGGCGACCGTGTTGGCATCTACTTCAATCTCAGCAATGCTGGTGAAGGCCCACTCGTCGCTCTTGATGTGAAGCAGGAGGGCGCGGAGGCCTATGGCAGCGCGCTTGACTATCTGGCCCCCAACGCCAGCGATACCGCCAGCATCATCTTCACCCGCGTGCTGACGGCGGATGATGTGGCCTCGGGCGAACTGGCCGGCGCGGCCACCGTCACGGCCAAGTCGCGCAACCGCGTCCACACCTTCACTGTGGCGGAGGCGCTGCCGCTCGCCGCCATCTCCGGTCCGGAAGAACTGGCCACCGCCTCAATCTCGCCCGCCCAGGTGCCGCTGCTGGCGCCCGGTGCCTCGGCCACCTTCACCGCCACCATGGCCCTGACCCAGCCCATGGTCGATGCCGGCAGCTTCACCAACACGGCCACTGCCAGCGGCGATACGCCATCTGCGGGCACGCTCGTCTCGCCGCCTGCGAGCGCCACCGTGGACCTGCCCGCCCTTCCGGGCATTGCCCTCATCAAGCAGGGCACCGTTGACCTGGGCGCCGATGGCATCGCCTCGGTGGGCGACGTGATCAGCTACACCTTCGAGGTCAAGAACACCGGCAACGTCACGCTGAACGGCATCACCCTCGCCGACGCCGTAGCCGGTGTCACCCTCGCGGGCGGGCCGCGCAACGGCCTCGCCCCCAACACCATTGACAGCACCACCTTCACCGCCACCCACGCGCTCACCCAGGCCGACATCGACGCGGGCCAGTTTGAAAACTGGGCCACCGCCACCGGCACTGCGCCCGATGGCACAACGACGGTGCAGGATGACCCGATGATGCCGACTTCACGCAGAACGACCACACCATCATCAGCCTGGCGGCGGCCCCCAAGATCTCGCTGCTGAAGCAGATCGACACCTCCACCTATGCCAATGGCGTGGAAGACGTGAATGCCAACGGCATGATCGATGCCAATGACCGTGTTCACTACAAGTTTACGGTCAAGAACACCGGCAACGTCACGCTGAGCAATGTCTATGTGCAGGACCGCAATCCCGCCATCATCACCACGCCGCTGCCGCCCACCGGCATTTCGCTCGCTCCCAATGCCAGCGACACGACGAGTTTTGCCGCCATCTACACGCTGACTGCGGCGGATGTGGATGCGGGCCACTTCAACAACACTGCCGACACCTATGGCACGGCCCCCGACAACAGCGCCGTGACGGATGAATCCGATCCGGGCGTTGAAACATCAAACGGCCCCACCATCCTGACGATCCCGGCGGAACCCAAGATCGCGCTGCTCAAGGCCTTCGATTCCTATCTCGATGCCAACAGCAATGGCGTCATCGATACCGGTGACACGATCCACTATACCTTCACCGTCATCAACACCGGCAACGTGACACTTTCCGGCATCACCATCAGCGATGCCAATGCCACCGTCTCGGGCGGGCCCATCGCCTCGCTGGCCGCGGGCCTTGCCAACAACACCACCTTCACAGCCGACCAGACCGTGACGGCGAGCGACATGCTGGCAGGCCAGGTGACCAACCAGGCCACCGTCCACGCCCACGACCCCAACAACACGCCGGTGCAGGATCTTTCCGACACCAGCGATCCCGACGAGGACGATGCCACCGTCACGGCCACGGTGGAGCGGCCCGCCATTGCCCTTCTCAAGCAGATCACCAGCATTGCCGACACCAATGCCAACCTGCTGATCGATGCGGGCGACACCATCAATTACAAGTTCATCATCAAGAACACCGGCAACGTGCCGCTCACCAACGTGACGGTCACCGACACCGATCTGCCCGGCATCGTGGTCACGGGTTCGCCCATCGCCCAGATGGACGCCAACGACACAGACAGCACCACCTACACCGCAAGCTATGTGCTGACCGCGGCCGATCTGCTGGCAGGCCAGGTGTCGAACCAGGCCCATGTGGCCGGCCTGCGCAACGCCGCGCTGGTGGAAGACGACTCCCACCCGTCAAGCCTCACGGGCAACGCCCCCACCGTTGCCTATATCTCCAATGCGCCGTCCGTTGCGCTGGTGAAGACGGTGGACTCGGTTGAAGACGTGAATGCCAGCGGCACCCAGGACGTGGGTGACATCATCCACTATGCCTTCACGGTCACCAACACGGGCAACACGCCGCTCACCGCCATCTCGGTCACAGACCCGAACGCCACAGTCTCCGGCACCTGGTCCGGCAGCCTCAACCCGAGTGCCGCGAACAGCACCACCTTCACCGCAACCCATGTCATCACCCAGGCGGAATTGGATGCGGGCCAGGTTGTGAACCAGGCCACCGTCACCGGCACGTCTCCCACCGGCACCGTGACCGACCTGTCGGATGAATCCTCCGTCACCGGCAATGACAAGACCATCACCTTCCTCAACCAGGTGCCGGGCCTTGCCATCCTCAAGACGGTCTCGTCGATCACCGACGTGAACGGCAACGGCCTCGTCGATGCGGGCGACAAGGTGAACTACGCCTTCGCCATCTACAACACGGGCAACGTCACCCTCACCAATGTGATGGTGACGGACGCCAACGCCACCGTCTCGCCGTCCACCCCGCTTGCTTCCCTGCCGCCGGGTTCGACACCCAACATGACCTTCCACGCCACCCACACGGTGACGCTCGCCGACCAGCAGGCCGAAGAGGTGGTGAACCAGGCCCAGGTGACGGGCGAAGACAGCCATGGCGGCGCGGTCTCCGACCTCTCCGACGAGAATGATCTCGGCGGCGATGGCAACACCATCACCAAGGTGGCCGCCCCGCCCGTGGTCCTCACCAAGACAGCGGCCAAGTCTGAAATCCTGCGCGGCGAGCGTGTCAGCTACACGATCACCGCCTCCAGCCTGAAGGACGGCCCCTATGATCTGGCAGACTTCATGCCGCCGGGCTTCAGCTATGTGCCGGGCACTGCCACGGTGAACGGGGTTGCGGCCACACCGGCCCAGAGCGGCAACACGCTGGCCTTCACCAACGTGCTGCCCGATCCCGCCAAGCACATCATCATCAAGCTGCAGCTTCTCTCCTCCACCACGCTCTCCACCGGCAAGTTCGTCAACAAGGCCAACATCACCCTTAACAGCACGGGCCAGGTGCTGGGCACCGCCCAGGCAGCTGTCACCGTCAAGGACGAGCCGGTCTTTGATTGCAGCGATGTGATCGGCCGCGTCTTCGACGACCTGAACGGCAACGGCTATGTGGATGATGGTGAGCCGGGCCTGCCCGGCGTGCGCATTGCCACTATCAAGGGCGTGCTCATCACCACCGATGCGCAAGGCCGCTATCACGTGCCCTGCGCCGACGTGCCCAATGCCACAACCGGCTCCAACTACGTGATGAAGCTCGACACCCGCACCCTGCCGGCGGGCTATGAACTGACGACTGAAAATCCGCGCGATGTGCGCATCACCCGCGGCAAGATGGTGAAGCTGAACTTCGGCGCGTCGCGGAGCCGCGACGTGGCGCTTGAACTGCGCCGTGATGCCTTCGCCGGGGATGGCGTCATCCTCAACAACAAGTGGCTGGGCGACGTGGACCGTCTCGTCGGCCTCCTCGGCCAGCAGCGCTCCACCCTGTCCATTGTCTACCGCTGCGGCACCTATGCGCCGATTGTCGATGGCCGCATCGCCGCCGTGAAGCAGCTGGTGGCCGACCGCTGGAGGGCCGCGGGCCATGACGAGGCGCTCGTCATCAAGACAAGCGTGGAGTGCGGTCAACGAGCCAGCGCACCCCGCCATCTTCGCCCGCACTTGCTTCTGGCCGCAAGCCTGGCCGGGCTCGCACTGGCATCTCCTGCCTTCAAGCGATGAGGGCATTCCCTTCCGCATCACGGTGGAAGGTCAGGAGGTCATGGCTCGGACATGCCGGCCCAAGGCCTCCACCGACATGCAGGTGGATGTGAAGCTCGATGGCCTGGGGGTTCACCCCATGCTCAATGTCTCCACCGTGCCGCCGCGCGCCGCCTACAAGGCGGGCGATGAGGGTGGAGTTCCTCGCCCGCTCAATTACGCCGCCTGGATCGCCCGGGGCGAAGTGCGCATCTACAGGCGCGGGCAGCTGAAAGAGGCAGGCCCTGTGGCCACCCTGCCACCGTCGCAGGCCACCGCCACCTGGGTCATGCCCACCGATGGCGAGAAGGATTCGACTATGTGCTCCGCGTCTATGACGCCGAGGGCCGCTATGACGAACTCCGCCCGCTGCCGCTCTCGCGCAGCGCCGGTGAATTGCCAGCCCATGACTTTGCCTATCAGGCCGTGGCCCCGGGCGAGGCGGAAGACCGCACCGCCATCCGCAACATCGATGCCCTCGGTGGGGCCATCACCGTCTATGGCAAGAATGTTCCGGCAGACCAGCAGGTCTTCGTCATGGGCGAGCTCCGTGCCGGTGGACAGCCAAGGTGCCTTGTCGTGCAGCGCCTCATGCCGCAGGGCACCCATGAGACGTGAAGGTGGGCCACGACGGCCAGGGCATCGACTTCGCCCGCACCGTCACCATTCCGGAGAACGAATGGTTCTACATGGGCCTCGCCGATGCCACGCTCGGTTACAATCTCAACTCCCATGTGGAAAGCGTGCGCCCCGGCGATTTCGGCAATGGTGCTTACACGCGGGGCCGCCTCGCCTTCTACCTCAAGGGCAAGATCCAGGGCCGTTACATTCTCACGGCCGCGGCAGACACGGGTGAAAGCAGCATCCGCGACATGTTCAAGGGCCTCGACGGCAAGGACCCGCAAGCCTACCTCAAGCGCATCGACCCCGATGACTATTATCCCGTCTATGGCGATGACTCGACGGCGATTGAGGACGCCCCCACCAAGGGCAAGTTCTATGTGCGCCTCGACAAGGGCCCAAGCCATGTCATGTGGGGCAATTTCAAGTCGTCGATCACCGGCACGAAATTCCTGCACAATGAGCGCGCCCTTTATGGCGCACAGGGCGTCTACCGCTCCAAGTCCACGGCACCCGATGGCGGGGCCCGCACCGCTGTCGATGCCCATGCAGCCATGCCGGGCACCGTGCCGGGCCGCGATGTCTTCCGTGGCACGGGCGGTTCCGCCTATTTTGTCAAGCATCAGGATGTGACGCCGGGCTCCGAAACCGTCACCGTGGAAGTCCGCAACACCGTCACCGGCTGGGTCACCGCCCGCAAGACGCTGGCCTACGGCACCGATTACGACTTCGACTACGTGCAGGGCGTTGTCATTCTCAAGCAGCCGCTCTCCTCGTCCGATGCCACAGGCACCGAGAACTATCTCGTCGCCACCTATGAATACACGCCCGTGGCCCGCGATGTGGATGGTTATGTGGCGGGCGGCCGGGCCCAACAGTGGCTGGGCGATCATGTGCGCCTCGGTGCCACCGTCGAGCGCGAGAACACCGAAGCCGCCGACCAGACGCTTTATGGCGCAGATGCCCATGTGCGTTACTCAGAGGGCACTTGGCTGGAAGGCGAAGTGGCCCGCTCCGAAGGCCCGGGCTTCGGCTCCACCTATTCGGCTGATGGCGGCCTCACCCTGCAGGACAATGCCTCGGCCGGGGCCGCCAACAAGCGCGCCAATGCCTATCGCGTGGAAGGCCGGGTGGCCCTCAACGACCTGTCAGAGTCCCTCGATGGCCATGTGGGCGCACATTATGAAGTGCAGCAGGGCGGCTTCTCCAGCCTTGATGTCAACACCAAGGATACCCGCCGCCTCACGGGTGCGGATGCCGATGTGAAGGTGAGCGAGAGCGTCAGCTTCGCCGCCACGGCCAGCGACGAGCATGGGGCCACGGGCGAAGTCACCACCGAAGCCCGTGCCAAGGCCGATGTGAAGCTCTCCGAGGGCCTCACCGTCGAACCCTATGGCAGCTATGTGCGCAAGACGGGCAGCACATCCTCCTCCGCCGAACAGGGCCGCCGCGGCGATGCCGGCGTCAAGGTGCTCTACGCCTGGAACGACGACAACGAAGCCTTCCTCTTCGGCCAGGGCACCTATGCCAGGACCGGCACCATGAAGCGCGACGACCGCGTGGGGGCGGGCGGCACTTTCCGCTTCACCGAGAAGATCGTGGGCGAGGGCGAGGTCTCGGACGGCTCCACGGGCCTGGGGGCCAAGGCCAAGCTCACCTACGAGGCCACTGCCGACGACAAATACTATGTGGGCTATACGCTCGATCCCACCCGTGATGAATCAACCTCCACGCCCTTCGCGCTGGTGGGTGAAGACCTTGGCACCATCGTCACCGGCGCACGCCACCGCTTCAATGAGCAGCTCTCGGTTTTCGCCGAGGACAATTACGACATGTTTGGCGCGCGCCGCACACTGGCCCAAGTCTATGGTGTCAACTACACTCCGGCGCCTGCCTGGACCCTCACCGGCACCAGCGAAATCGGCACCGTCATCGACAACACCATCAACCAGACAACCCACCTCAAGAATCCGGACTTCGACCGCATCGCACTCTCAGCCAGCGTCGGCTACAAGTCCGAGGATGGCATTGATGGCCGCATCAAGGGCGAATGGCGCAAGGATGACAGCGAGGACGATACCAAGGATCTCCAGTCCTGGCTGCTGCAGGGCAATCTCGGCGTCAAGCTGAACGAGGACTGGCGCGCCCAGGCCAGCTTTGATGGCGTCTTCACCTCTGCCACCGATTCCACCCGCGGCGGCGACTATGCCGAAGGCTCAATCGGCTTTGCCTACCGCCCGGCCACAGGCGATCGCCTGAACGCCCTGGCCAAATACACTTATCTCTATGACCTGCCGGGCAAGGATCAGGCCAGCGTTGACGGCACCACATCAAGCCCGGCCCAGCGCTCGCATATTTTCTCTGTCGATACCGCCTATGACCTGACGCCGCAACTGACGCTCGGTGCCAAATATGGCGCGCGCATTGGCGAAACGCGAGAGCGCACCGCAGGCTCGCCCTGGGTGGCCTCCATCGTCAACCTCGGCATCCTACGCGCCGACCTTCATGTGGTGCATGAGTGGGATGCGCTGCTGGAAGGCCGCGTGCTCTGGTCGCCCACCACGGAACAGCGCGACTTCGGTGCCATCGCCGCCCTTTACCGCCACTTCGGCGACAACATGAAAGTGGGCGTCGGCTATAATTTCGGCAAGTTCTCCGACGACCTGCGTGACCTCTCGCAGAACGACCACGGTGTCTTCCTGAACGTCATCGGCACCTTCTGAGCGGCAGCAAGCCTGCTGGATTCCGCCGCGCGCTGTGATATGCGGGGGATGACGAGGAACACCATGACGATCACCGCCAAGCAGGCCCCGGCCATCTCCGATCTTTATGAGCTTTACACCCGCCGCGTGCCCCGCATGTTCGTGGACTATTGCGAGACGGGCTCCTACACCACGGGCACCTTTGTCGAAAACAGCACCGCCTTCGCCAAATACAAGCTGCGCCAGCGCGTGGCCCGCAACATCGACAACCGTTCCACCGCCACAACCATGATCGGCGAGAAGGTGGCCATGCCCGTGGCGCTCGCCCCCGTGGGATCGACCGGCATGAATTGCGCCGATGGCGAGATCAAGGCTTGCCGCGCCGCCCAGAAGTTCGGCGTGCCCTATACGCTCTCCACCATGAGCATCTGCTCGCTGGAGGAGGTGGCATCCAAGGTGGACAAGCCCTTCTGGTTCCAGCTCTATGTGATGCGCGACCGGGATTTCTCCTCGCGCCTGGTCTCAAGGGCCCGGGATGCGGGCTGTTCGGCCCTGGTGCTCACCCTTGATTTGCAGGTCCTGGGCCAGCGCCACAAGGATGTGAAGAACGGCCTCTCCTCGCCGCCCAAGCTCACCATTCCCAACATCCTCAACATGATGACCAAGCCGCGCTGGTGCATGGGGATGCTCGGCACGAAGAACCGCAACTTCGGCAATATCGTGGGCCATGTGAAGGGCGCGCGATCAGCGATTATGGCTTGACCCAACGGCGGCCTGACTTCGCCGACGATTGATCGACGCCGGCCGACTGCTGCGGCGCTGCACGAAGCGGCTTCCGCGACGACGATGCCGATGATGCAACCGGCGCAAGCTGGCCGCGCCGATGCCGCCATCGTCGTCGCCAGCCCAGGCGCTGGATGGGGCACCCGCCACCATCGACATGCTGCAGGCCATCGATGCCGTGGGCCAAAAGATTGAAGTGCATTTCGAATAGGTGGCATCCCGCAGCAGCATGGATGTGATGAAAGCCCTCGCCATGGGGGCCAAGGGCACCCATGTGGCCGCGCGCCTACATTCATGGGCTGGGGGCAGCCGGCGAGGCGGGCGTCACCCGTGCGCTGAAATCCTGCAGAAGGAACTGCACGTCACCATGGGCCTGTGCGGCGAGCGCGAGATCGCGGGCCTTGGCCGTCACAACCTGCTCATGCCGCCGCCGCCCTTTGTGATCCCGCTGCCCGATGCCCCCCAAAAACAAACACCTGCAAAATCGCGTGTCGCACCGGACGGTAGCCTGCATGCGGTGCTGGAGCGCGGCACCCTCATGGGCAATCGCGGTGGCCGCTTTCACCGCGCCGGGCAGGTGCTGGGCCGCGCCTAAGGCTGGGCCAGTCATCACTGGGATCTGCTGCGAGCTGCATTTCAAGGAACCGCCACCACGAACCGATGGGCGAGGGCTACACCTCGCTCTTTTTCCTGGATGAGGTAACGGCACTGGCGGCAGGCCACAGGCCCTGTTTTGAATGCCGCCGGGCCGAGGCCCGCGCCATGCTGGGCCCCCTCAAGGCCGATGCCTTTGACCGCCTGCTGCATGCCGAGCGGCTGTCACCCGCCCGCATGGCTTTGCCCGAGGATTTGCCGGATGGCGCGATGCTGCAACAGGATGAGCGTTTTTGGGCCCGCCGCCGCGGCCATTTTTTGCGCTGGTCCTTCGCCGGCTATGACGCGCAGGTGAAAATCGGTGCGGACAAACCTGTCAGGGTTTTGACTCCGCCAACAATCCTGTCCATTTTGCAAAAAGGCTATCAACCGCGCTGGCACGCCTCGGCGCTGACATGGGACGACTGACGATGAAACTTCTCCGCTACGGACCCAAGGGCAAGGAAAAGCCCGGCATCCTCGACCAGGACGGCAAGATCAGAAGCCTCGCCAAGATCGTCAAGGACATTGACGGCGAGGCCATATCCCCCGCTGGCCTTGCCAAAATCAGGAAGGCCAACATCAGCAAGCTGCCGCTGGTGCCGGGCAAGCCGCGCATCGGCGCCTGCATTGCCAACCCGCAGAAATTCATCGCCATCGGCCTCAACTATTCCGACCACGCTGCCGAAAGCGGCATGCAGGTGCCGCCCGAACCCGTGGTCTTCACCAAGCAGACTTCCTGCCTCTCAGGCCCCAATGACACCGTGACCCTTCCGCCCAAGTCGCAGAAGTCCGACTGGGAAGTGGAGCTTGGCGTCATCATCGGCCGCAAGGCCAAGAACATCAAGGAAGCCGACGCCCTGAAGCATGTGGCGGGCTACTGCACCATCAACGATCTGTCGGAACGCGAATTCCAGGCGGAGCGTTCTGGCCAATGGACCAAGGGCAAGTCCTACGACACGTTCGGACCTGTGGGCCCCTGGCTTGTCACCCGTGACGAGGTCAAGGATCCGCAGAACCTTCACCTCTGGCTCGAACTCAATGGCGAGCGCGTGCAGGATGGCTCCACCAAGACCATGGTCTATGGCGTGGCCTTCATCGTGGCCTATCTCTCGCAGTTCTTCACCCTCATGCCGGGCGATATCATCACCACGGGCACGCCACCCGGTGTGGGCATGGGCATGAAGCCGCAGCGCTTCCTCAAGCCGGGTGACAGCATGGTGGTGGGCATTGATGGCCCCAAGGTGAATCTCGGCATCCAGCGCCAGAAGGTGGTGCGCGACCGACTGCGGCTGATTTATCTGCCGCCCCGGTCTTTCAGCGCCGGGTGCGGGCGGCGATCAGCGCTTCACGGGGTGGCTTCCCAATCCCGGTCAGCAAACAGGGGCTGGCGGAGCATGGTTCGTAGATCATGCTCTGTCAGGCCAATGTCCTTGAGCATGTAGGCATTGTAGCTGAGCAGATGCTGGCCGTGCGGCGGGCTTTCCAGTTGCGGACCAGCCGCACCACAAGGCTCCACTGGCCATAGGCCGCCCGGGACCGGGCTTCGTGCAGGACATATTCGCGCATGACATCACCAATTGTATCTATTGTATCTCTATTTTTCCAAGATTGTTGCCCTTGAATCTTGAAATGGAATAGTACAATACTGGCTTAGGCCATGACAATTGGAATATTGTTACCATGACAATTTGGATGCCCGTGCTCGACCGTTCCAAGCCGCTTTATGTGGCCATTGCCGATGCTATCGCGCGGGATGTGGAGGCGGGCACGCTGCCGGTGGGCGTGCGCCTGCCGCCGCAACGGGAACTGGCCTGGAAAATCGGGGTCACGCTCGGCACTGTCACCCGCGCCTACAAGGAAGCGGAAGACCGCGGCCTCCTATCCGGCGAAGTGGGCCGCGGCAGTTATGTCCGCAAGCCGCAGCATCTGGCACCCTTGCCGGCTCCCTCGCCCGATGTGGAAGCCGTGCTTGATCTCAGCAATGCCATTCCGCCGCCAGTCGTCAGCGCGGCGGAATTTGATGCGGCCCTCGCAGCGGTGATGCGCGATCCGCGCCGCCTTGATCTCCTCGACTATGCGCCGGTGGAAGGGTTTCCCCAACACAAGGCCATGGCAGCGGAATGGCTGAAGCGCAGCGGCCTGGCCGTGCCGCAGTCGAACATTGTCATCACGCCGGGGGCCCATCTGGGCTTCATCACCGTGCTCGAAGCGTTGCGCGATGAAAGCCGCCTGGTGCTGACGGAGGAAGTGAACTACGCCGCCCTCCGCCATTCCTTCCGCATGGCCCAGGTGGAGCCTGTGCCGCTCCCCATGGATGCAGACGGGCTTTTGCCCGATGCGCTGGAGCAGGCTGCCATCAAGACAGGTGCCCGTCTCATCTATCTCGTGCCCTCGCTGCAGAACCCCACAACCAACACCATGAGCCGCCGCCGCCGCGATGCCATTGTCTCCGTGGCCCGCCGCCATGGCCTCACCATCATCGAGGACGACATTTTCCGCCTGCTCGACCCGCGCACCCAGCCGCCGCCCTTCTATGGTCTGGCGCCGGAGCGCACCTATCATGTGACGGGCCTCTCCAAGACCCTGGCGCCGGGCCTCCGCATCGGCATGGTGGCGCTGCCCCAGGGGCAGGAGCGCCTTGTGAAAAATCATCTCCGCTATTCCGCCCCGCGCAATGCCGGCCTCACGGGCGAGGTGGCCCGCCACTGGATCGAGACAGGCCTTGCCAACGACATTCTGACCCGCACCATCAATGAGCTGGCGGCCCGCCGCGAGGTCTTTCTGCAGGTCTTCAAGGCCTGTGATTTCCGCTGCGATCCGGGAGCGCCATTCGCTTGGCTGAAACTTCCGGAGCCGTGGAATGCCGCAGCCTTTGCCGGTGCGGCGGCGGCCCGCAACGTCAAGATCACGGCAGGCTCGGCCTTTGCCCTGGGGCCGGACCGTCAGGCCTCCCGCGTGCGCATCTGCTTCGGCGGGCCGGGCAATGGCCCCGCCACAAGGCGCGGTCTCGAAATCATCCGTGAACTGATGAATGAGCGCCCGGAAGAGGACTTTACCCCTGTGGCGTGAGGCTGCCTGTTGCTCTCAGCCGGGCCAGATGGCCCACCAGCACATGGGTTGTGCTGCGCAGTGTCTCCACCCCGTCTGTGCCGATCAGGCTGGCGATTTCATCTTCCAGTGCCCGCACCTGCTTTTCCGCCATGCGGATGGCCTCATGGCCATGCGGCGTGATGATGATTGTATTTTCCCGCTTGTCGCTGGGCACGGGCTGAAGTGCGATGAGGCCGAGCTTGGCAAGCCGCTGCACCGCCAGGTGAATGGCCTGGCGCGTCACGCCAACGACCCGGCCAAGTTCCGAAAGCGTGCGCCGCTGCCGCGAGGCGATCACCAGGAGCTTGGCATCAGAGGGCCGCACATGATCGAAGGGCGTGCCCCGGCGGAACTGCGCCAGACGCTCGTCCATTTCTACGGTCAAATAGTGGAACAGACTGCGAAGGTTGTCGGTGGAAAGGCCGGGAGGCGTATCATCAAGCATAATTGACGTTTATAAGCCCGAAATTCTGGTGGTCAAGGCAAAATTCAGGCGATAAAGTCCACAAAATACAACTATTCAGTCAAAAAACAACAAAACTAGAAAATCGCAGTTGACAAAATAACTGCATCGCACTAGATCAAGTCCTGTCAACCGGGTTGGCAGTTCCAACACATCCATATTTTCAAAGCGCTTTGGCCTGTTGCCCAGAACAGCAGGAGTTCAAGCGCTTTTGTATTGGGTCCGGTTGCGGCAGGGCCTGGGGGGGCGCTCTGGGGCCTTGCACGAACCGGCGGTGTGTCACAGCACCGCCGGTTTTCGTTTCAGTCCCCTATGCCCTTATCCCCAGTCTCTTCATCCCCGGCATCGCCCAGCGCCTTTGCCACTTCAGGCCGGATGTCCATCAGGATGGCGTCGGCCATGGCCGCATGGCCCTCGGCGCTGGGATGCATGGCGCCCGTTGATTCCGCGAACACCGCCTGCGAGGCCTGCTCGTCGATCTGCCCTTCGCGGGTGAGAACCTTCTGGTTGATCACCATGTAGGCATCGTTGAAGCTGCGCACCCAGCGCTGGCGCAGCGCATAGGGGAAGTTCTGCGTTTGCGGGTCGTAGGGCCGCCACTCCTTCTGCTTGCCGGACCAGCTTTGCGTGCAGGTGGCGGTGGGCCGCGGCGCCTTGCCGGCACAGGGCAGCATCAATTGCTCGGCCGGGTCGCCCGCCGCCGTGCTGTTCCGCGCGCAAAAGCCATGGCCCATGAAGGGCCGGTCGCCATAGGCGCGGCCCGCGAAGGTCCAGCCATGATCTCCAGCGAGCTCGCCCATGCGCTGCTGCAGATTGGCCAGTTGGTCGTGGGCCGCTTGCAGCTTGCGCGGCGTCACCACCAGCCAGGACTGGAAATAGTCGAGCGACTGGTTGGCCGGATATTGATCCTCGCCATCGCCTTCATCACCGGCGGCGCACACCCGCCCGTCTTCGTCTTCAAGAATGTCGGGATAGGCCGTCAGCACCACGCGCGAGGCATCAAAGGGCAGATCGCCTGTCTTCAGGGGCACTGCCAATTCGATGGCCTTGGCCAGCCGGGCATAGGCGCCGGGCAGGGTGGACTTCATCGCCCCGGCAAAGCCCGTAGGTGAAACCGTGGCCCCAAACCATTTGGCAAGCTTGGCCGAAGTGCTGTCACGCAGCGTGGCCCAGGCCACGAGGCTGGAAAAGCCGATGTCGTTGCCGCCCACCGAGAGGAACAGAAAATCCACATTCCGGCGGTATTGCCCGCCGGGGCACAGCCAGAAGCCGCCCTGCTGTGTGGGCTTCACGCGGCACAGGTCACGCAAAAGCCAGCGCATCTGCGTGTCCTTCCAGCCGCCCTTGACCACGCTGATCTTGCCCGCCGCCCCGCCATCGCCGGGATCGCTCACATAGGTCACATGTTCCTGCGGGCCGAGAATGCCCTCTTCAACGGCCGCACCTGAACAGGCATAGCCGAGGAAGGTCACCGCAGCCTGCGGATGCTCAATGGCAATCTGCAGGGCGGCCCGCAGCTGGTGGCTATAAAGCGAGCGGTGGCAGGCATCATCCAGCCATTGCGCATCGCCGCCGCCAGTGTTCACGGCGCGCCGCGGATAGAGATTGCGGTTGCGGAAATTGTCGTCAAAGGCCACCGGCACATCGGGGTTACCCTCGCCCGAGGCGAAACTGTCGCCAAGGCCCACGATCAGCAGGTCCTTGACCGCGATGTCAGTTGAGATGCCGCTCTCGCCTTCCACGCCAACCGAAACCGCAGCACCTTTCGGCCAGGGTATGTTGAGCACCACTGGCTGGTCGCAGGGCGCGGTCACGGGGGCCGCATCGCCCACCCGCCAGTCGCAGTTGTATTCGGCAAAGGGCAGGTCCTTGACGCGCGGCGTCAGCCACAGCTTCACCCCGTGGGAAACAGGCGACACATAGCTGTCGATGCCGCCGCAGGCCCCGTGGGTGCGGGTCTTGGCATCCCAGCAGGTCTTGCCCAGGGCCCCCGCCGCCCAGCCCTTCCAGTCATAGCGGTTGCGCAGAATGCGGGTGAAGGGAATGTAGCGGTCGTTGAGCACATGCTCGGTGCCCAGCACCGAGGAACTGGCCACCAGCGATTTCTTCGCCGCATCACTGGCCGAAAGATGATCCACATGGATCAGATATTGCCGCCAGGCCTGGTCTTGCGCCTTGAAGGTGGCGGGATCGGCAAACAGGCGGAAGCGGTTTTCCACCTGCCAGTTGATCTTCACATTGGCCGATGTCAGCGTCTGTGCCGAAGCCGCGCTGCAAAAGGCCGAAAGAAGAAATGCAAGACACGCCGCCGCCCGAAAAGCCATAATTCCGCCCGTTGATTCCGTGGCCCGCTCCATACCACAGGCCTCAAGGCAGGATTGCGGCACAATCCTGAAACATCAGGCCGCACGGCGGATGGCGAAATCGCTGCCGTTCTGCGCGGCGGCGATGAAGCCCGTCCGCGCCAGCGACGCCAAGGTGGCGGAGATGCGCGCCCTCCACGCCTTCCTGCCCTGCTTGAAGCCTCGCGCCAGTTCGGCGGCACTGACGGCCCCGTCGTGCTGGGCCGAAAGCGCCGCCATGACGGCGGCCACCTGGTCCACGGCGTGGGCGAGGAAATTCGGCTTGACGGTTTTGGCGGCGGCGGGCGTTTACCACATCGTCGAAAGCTTCCAACTGCTTCTTCTCGGCATCGGAGCCAAAGCGAGATCTGGTATTCGGGCCTCAGCCAGCGCACAAAGCCTTTTGCCTCCTCGGCGCGGTCCTTGTTCCGCGCCACCAGCCGCGCCAACACTTCGTCTTCGGGCAAATCTACCGGCCAGCCATATGCAGCGGCCACGGCGGCATCCAACTCGTCGTGCAGTTCTTTGAGAATGAGGATGAGGCCTTGTCGAAGATGGTTTTGCTCTTCGACACTCAATCCCTCGGCCGGCCTTCGGCCACCTTCTCCGATACTAGGACGGGAGAAGGCGAAGCTGATGGGCCTTCTCCCGCGTTCTTCACGGGGGAGAAGGTGCCCGAAAGGGCGGATGAGGGAGTGCATCCGCACCTTCTCCAGCACATTGTACATCTGCGTCAGCGTGATTTCGGGATGGCGGGCCTGGGCCTCCTTGCAGTCGGTCCAGCGCCTCGGCAATGCGGGCGATATCGGCGCGTTGCGCGTCTGTGGCGGCGGGGAATGGGAAGGGGTCGAAGCAGCGGGATTTTGAATATCGCGGATCGTTGCCCATGCCTAGCCAGCCGCCAGCACAACGCCCATGCCACATGGAACCGCGATGACAGGACGCCCAGATCAAATGCACCATCACTTGCGATGCAGACGATCATGTTGTCCGGCAAAATCTCCGCATCGAGAAACTGGAAAATGCGGTGCTTGGCGGTTTCCACTGTGGCGATGTAGCGCGGCAGGTTTTCGAGGGCGGGGCGCAATTCCTGACGTGGTTTTCCAAATATCCACCACAACTTCGCATAGGCCTTTGCGTCGTTGGTGGCCGACTTCATTGCTTGATCGTCCCGTTGCACTTTCACAGTCTGTAACAAGTGTTGATAGACTTCCGGAAAGCGTTCACGAACTTCATTGGCCTCAAGCCCGAACAGATCAATGGCCATCACCTCTCGCGGCGTTCCCGTCAGGTCGCGGCCATTGCGGTAGAGGCGGATGTGCCTTTCGAGGCCTTCGCGCTTGCCCAGCCCCAAATGCTGCGCTTCGGCTGGTGTGACGATAAAGCCAGAGCCAATCAGCTGCATGCGCCGGTAACACAGGGCGGTTGGCCTTCAGTTCCGACACTGAAACAACATCGACGCCCACAGTAAGATCAGCATTGATGTGACCGGGCCGTTCAACAAACTCAATCTTCAGGTCATCGGTATCCAGCCCGCTCTCGGCCTTCACCTCCAACAATATGCCCTCACGCTTGCCCGCCTCGGCCACTGTCATGGCGATGCGCACGGCGGCGGAATCGGCTGTGACCTTTGTCCACGGGTGATCGCCGATGGCAAGATGATGGAGATGGGTTTCTTGGCGGCGAGTGCCTTTCCAGCGTGCGGCGCTGGAACACCTGGGTGATGGAGTTGGTTGTCACCAGCCCGAAACGGCGCAAGCTCGTGTCTTTCTTGGTCAGCAGTTCCGCCGCGTGGTCCCACCAGTACATGACGAAATCGGCGCTGTCGTTCATCTGCGGATGGGCCTTCCACAGGGCCTCCACATGGCTGTCGCCCAATTGCGCCCTGACGTCCTTGCCGCCAATGAAGGGTGGATTGCCGACGATATATTCGGCCTCCGGCCACTCCGGGCGCTTCACACCCGTGAGCGAACCATCCGTATCCACGCCCGTGTAGGACAACACCGCATCGCGCCGTTCAATGTTCTTGAACTCGCGCAGGATGGGTTCCGGCGGTTGCTCGCCCTTGGTCTTGAGGTGCCAGCGCAGATAGCCGATCCACAGAACCAATTCGGCAATGGCGGCGGCGCGGGGGTTCTTTTCAATGCCGAGGAACTGGTGGGGATCGACAGTGAATTTTTCAAGCCGCAGCGCTTCCTGCCCGCCCAACTGTTCCAGAACGTCCAGCACATCACCTTCAAGGCGCTTCATCAATTCGAGTGTGACATAGAGGAAATTGCCGGTGCCGCAGGCGGGGTCCAGCACGCGGGTTTCGCAGAGCTTCTGGTGAAAGGCGCGGACGCGCTCCGCCGCCTCTTTGGGCTCCAGCTCCAGCGAGCCCTGCACATGCTCCCATTCCTGCCGCAGGGGTTCCATGACCGTGGCCTGCACCAGCCGCTCCACATAGGCACGCGGCGTGTAATGGGCACCCAGCGAAGACCGCTCTGCCGTATCAAGTGCCTGTTCCAGCAGCGTGCCGAAGATGGACGGGTCAACCTCCGTCCAATCCTTCGCGGCGGCGGCTTTCAACACGCCAATATCCTCCCGTCCCATGGGGAAGACGCGGGCCTGGGCGAAGAGCTTGCCGTTGAACCGGGGCAACTTGTGGCGAATGGAGGTGGAGAAGCCACCCTCGTTCATCTTCTGCCACAACTCTTGCAGCAGCGGCATGAAGCTGTCAGGCGACTTGGCGCAGTCTTCCAGAAGATCGGTGAAGCTCTTTTCCGGAATGAGCTTTGTGTCCTCCGCGAACATGGTGAACAGGCAGCGCATGAGGAACAGAGCCACTTCCTCCGGCGGGTGCTTCTTGCCTTCCAGCCGCTTTGAAACCTCGGCCAAGGCCTTGGCAATTTCGCGTGTTGCCTTGGCAGCGGCCTTGGCCGGGTTCAATTCATGCGGGCTTTCCCAGATGAGCCTGAAACGCTCCCGCACCTTCTCATGCGCGAGGTCGTCCATGAACACGCGAAAGCCCTGACGGTCGGGGAATTGCTCATAGTGCCGGCCCTTGCCCGTGAAATCGGCATAGACCTCAAAGCAATGGCCCACGTCGCAGACGATGATGAAAGGCGGCCAGTCATGCGAGGAAGGCAGGATTCGGGCATAGTTTTCCGCCTGCTGGCGGGCGTTGACCATATGAATGTCCCACGCGCGGCCTGTGCGAGATGGCGCTTCCTGCTCAGTGTCTCCACCCAGCAGGTCAGCCTGCCCGTCATTCCTCTTGCTGGTCTTGAAGCGTGTCTGCTTGGCCTCGATGATAAAGGAGCCGCGCTTGTAGAGGTCCATGAAATCCGTGCCGGTCTTGGTGCGCACGGGATATTCATATTTATAGTCGCCATCCATCGGACGGGGCACGCCGATGAGATCACAGAAGTCGTTCAGGAAATGCTGAGCCTGGGAGCGCTCACCGCCCTGTGCGTTTTTCCACGTCTTGATGAACTGCTGTGCCGTAATCCCCATGATTGAATGCTAAGCGATTCAGTCCCGTCCTTGAAAGCCCCGCCCATCCCCCACCCCGCCCCCTCCCCAAGCGAGCTTGGGGAGGGATGAAAAGGCCCGCCACTTGCCTTTTTCCGCCCCATCCCCCATATGCGCCCCCGGAAGGTTGGTGGCGGGCGTCGTGCTCGCCAACCGGGTCAGGACCGGAAGGTAGCAGCCCCAACGAGATTTTGACGGGTTGCCGTCAGCCTTCCACTTCCCCCACAAGTTGCCACGGAAGCTTTTTCCTCCCCCTTGCGGGTGAGTGTGGGACAACTGAATCTGGCCGCTTTCACTCCGCCGCCAAACCTCTAAATCCCTGCCATGTCTGAAACGTCTGCCGCCCTGCCTATCGCGTGCTGGCCCGCAAATACCGGCCCACGGATTTTTCCGCCCTGATCGGGCAGGAGAGCGATGGTCCACTTACACTGACGAATGCCTTTGCCACGGGCCGCATCGCCCAGGCTACATGCTCACCGGCGTGCGCGGCGTGGGAAAACCACCACGGCCCGCCTCATCGCGCGGGCCCTCAACTATCCGGGCCCCGCCATCGCCATGCCTGTCATGACGCCCACCTGCAAGGCCATTCTTGAATCGCGCCACATGGACGTGATCGAGATGGACGCCGCCTCCAATACCGGCGTGGACAACATGCGCGAGGTGATCGACTCAGTGCGCTATGCCCCGGCCCAGGCGCGCGTGAAGGTCTACATCATCGACGAAGTGCACATGCTCTCCAAGAGCGCCTTCAATGCCCTGCTGAAGACGCTGGAAGAGCCGCCACCCCATGTGAAGTTCATCTTCGCGACAACCGAAATCCGCAAGGTGCCCGTCACCATCCTGTCGCGCTGCCAGCGTTTTGATCTGCGCCGCCTCGATGCCCGCATTGCTCGCCACACATTACGGCAACGTCGCCAAGGCCGAAGGCGTGGACGCCGAAGACGAGGCGCTGAAGCTGATCGCCCGGGCCGCCGAAGGCTCGGTGCGCGATGGCCTGTCGCTCCTCGATCAGGCCATCGCCCATGGCAATGGCAAGGTGCTGGCCGCCGATGTGACCGACATGCTGGGCCTTGTGGACCGCAGCAAGGTGATTGATCTCTTCGCCGCCGTCATGGCGGGCGACGGCGCCAAGGCCATCGCCCTGGTGCAGGAACAGTTTGCGGGCGGCGCCGGCGCCGCCACCGTGCTCGCCGATCTTTCGGATTTCGTCCAGTGGGTCACCCGCCTCAGGCTTGCCAAAGACGAGGCCCTCAAGGACACCAGCCGCACCGAGGTGGAACGGGCCCGCGGTGTTGAGTTTGCTGCAAGCCTCGCCATGCCCGCCTGTCGCGGGCCTGGGCCCCTGCTGCTCAAGGGCATTGCCGAGGAGCGCAAACGGCGCCCAATCCGGAACAGGCGGCGAAATGGCCCTGGTGCGCCTCACCCACGCTCTTGATCTTCCGCCCCACGGATGAATTGCTCCGCATCGCCAAGTCGGGAAATGTCGAGAAACTGCCACAGAAGCCAGCACCCCTGCGTGCTGAAGGCGGCCCGCCCGCCCCGCAGGGGGCACTGGCACCCGCCGTTGCCCCTGCCGCCGGGCCCGGCAAGACACCACCCGCCGTGCATGGCGCGCCCAAGGCCTTTGCTGATTTCGCAGGCCTGGTGCAGCTTGTGGCGGAGAAGCGCGATGTGAAACTGAAGGGCGAGCTGGAGCGTTTCGTCCGCCCCATCCGCGTTGATGATGGCCGCATTGAATTTGCGCTGGAACCCCAGGCCCCGCCCACCCTCGCCAATGAGCTGATGCGCAAGCTTGAAGCTTGGACCGGCCGCCGCCATATCGTCACGGTGGCGCGCGAAGGCGGTGCCGAGCCCTTGCTCAAGCAGAAGAAATCGCGGCAGGCCCAGGCCCTCGCCGAGGCCATGGAAGATCCTGCGGTGAAGGCCGTGTTCCGCTTCTTCCCCAAGGCGGAGATTCTGGCCGTGCGAGAGCCGGAGCTTGCCGCTCTGCCCGCCGCCGATGACACCTCAACACCGGAAGACCAGGAATGAAAAATCTCGCCGACATCATGAAGCAAGTGCAATCCATGCAGACCCGCATGGGCGACATGCAGAAGAAACTGGAAAGCCTGAGCGTGGAAGGCCAGTCGGGCGCAGGCCTCGTCCGTGTCACCATGTCCGGCAAGGGCCAGGTCACGGGCCTCACCCTTGATCCCTCGCTCATCAAGCCGGAGGAGAAGGACATCCTCGAGGACCTGATCATTGCCGCCCTCGCCGATGCCAAGAGCAAGTCCGAGGCACTGGCGGCGGATGAAATGAAGGCGGTCACGGGCGGGCTGCCCCTGCCGCCCGGCTTCAAGCTGCCCTTCTAGGCCCTGATGAAACGCCAGGCCGGACCTGAGATTGAAAAGCTGATCCAGCTTCTGGCCCGCCTGCCGGGTCTGGGGCCGCGCTCGGCCCGCCGCGCCGTGCTGCATCTCATCAAGAACCGCGAAAAGCTGTTGCAGCCGCTGACCGCCGCGCTGGAGGATGCCAGCGCCAAGGTCACGGTCTGCGAAACCTGCGGCAATGTCGATACGGTGCAACCCTGTTCCATTTGCCGCGATCCGCGCCGCGACACGAGCCTCATCTGCGTGATTGAGGATGTGGGCGATCTCTGGGCCCTGGAGCGCGCCGGGGCCTGGACGGGCCAGTATCATGTGCTGGGTGGCACGCTTTCGGCCCTGGGCGGCATCCGCCCGGAGGATCTGGCGATCGGCCAGTTGCTGGACCGCTGCGCTGATGGTCATGTGAAGGAAGTGGTGCTCGCCACCAATGCCACGGTGGAGGGCCAGACCACGGCCCATTACATCACCGAACGCCTGAAGGAGCGCGGCATCGCCACGTCACGTCTGGCCCATGGCGTGCCGGTCGGCGGCGAACTCGATTACCTCGACGAGGGCACCCTCACCCAGGCCCTGCGGGCGAGACGCCCGCTTTAACCATCCGTAAACCATGAAACTGCCGCGCCCTGCCCAGCCTGCGGGGGCGGACTGCCGCTTGCTCCGTGTCTGCCAACAGCGCCGGCCCTGTGCCGGATTGGAACAGGAGCAGGTTTCATGTTTGGCATCAGCAAGGCCTTGCGCCGCCTCATCCGCAACGAGCGCGGCAACACCGCGATCTTCTACGCACTCTCGGCTGTGCCCATCATGATCGGCGTGGGCGCGGGCGTGGACTATGCGCGCTATACAAATATCACCACCCATGTGCAGATGGCGCTTGATGCCGCCGCCATTGCCGGTGCCGCCGCCGTGGGCAAAAGCGATGATGAGCGCGTGACCATCGCCGAGGACGCCTTCGCCGCCAATCTGGCCTCGGGCCCGGCAGCAAGCCTCTCCACCACAACGGATTTCCGTGTCGAGGACAAAACCCTCATCACCGATGTTTCGGCCCAGATGCCGACAACGCTGATGAAGCTCGCAGGCATTCCCACCATGCCGGTGCGCGGCACGGCCGAAGTGGATATCGGCATGGAAAGGAAGGCCGAAGTGGTGCTGGCGCTTGATTATTCGGGCTCTATGGAAGACGTGGCGGGCACCAAGGTCAAATATGTCGCCATGCGCGAAGCCGCCACGAAGCTCGTGGATGATCTCGCGACATCCAATCCGGGCAAGGTGAAGTTCGGCCTCGTGCCATTTTCCCATCAGGTCTATCTCACCATGGACAAGGCCTTCATCAAGGGGGCCAGCGGCGCGGGCAGCTGGACGGGCTGCACCCAGGACCGCAAATATCCCTTCAACCTGACGAGTGCCACGCCCTCGGCCCTCGACGACAACACCAAATGGAACCAGCCCATGGCCCCCGATCATGCCGCATGGGGCTGCTCGGGCTATGTCTTCAACCATCTCGTCGTGAAGCCGCTCACCTCGGATACGACGGCCATTGACGGCCAACTCGCGGTGATGACGCCTTATGCCTGGACCCACATCGCGCTCGGGGCAGAGTTTGCCTATCATCTGCTGTCGGATAATGCGCCCTTCACGGAGGCGGCACCGGCAAGTGACTCCACCACCCAGAAATTCATGGTCCTTTTGACTGATGGCTTCCAGACCGAACCCGCCTTCGGCCCCGGCGCCAGCCGCAACGTGTCCCAGGGCGAAAGCAATCTCACCAGCATCTGCAACAATGCCAAGGCCGATGGCATCACCATTGTCACGCTGGCCTTTGACCTTGATGACACGGCCACACGCACCCGCCTGAAGAACTGCGCCAGCGGGGCCTCGAACTTCTTTGTGATCGCCGATGACACCGATCTTTCGGAAGCCTTCGAGACCATCAAGATGCAGATCGCATCCAACCTCTATCTGAAAAAGTAGCGGAGAACGGCGCTATCCCTGCACCAGCCGCGGGCGGGGCGCATCCGGCAGGTGCTCGGCCTCTGGCCCCAATTCCAGCGCCTCGATCTTTCCGCCACGCTTGCTGATCTGGTTCACCGATGTGGTGAGCTTGTCGATGTCGCCATTGGCCATGTCGAAATGCTTGCGCAGGTCCGCTGGCCCGGTCGCGCAACCGTCCCACATCCTCAAGAAGCCGCATCACTTCCACCTTGATGAGATGGGCCTGCTCGCGCATGGCCACATCCTTCACCAGCGCCTGCAAAGTCTGCACCAGCAGCATCAACACGCTGAGCGGGCAAAGATCACGCGGGCCCGCTGGGATTTTTGCACCAGGTCATCGAAGCGGGCATGAAGCTCGGCATATATCGATTCAGACGGCACAAACATGATGGCGGTTTCGTGGGTCTCGCCGGACAGCAGGTATTTCTCGGCAATGTCCTTCACATGCTTGCCCACGTCGGCGCGCAGCCGCGTTTCCGCCGTCTTGCGGGCCATGTCGTCGCGCGCTTCTTCCAACGCGGTGTAGGCTTCCAGCGGAAACTTGGCGTCGATCACCAGCCTGAGCGCCAGATCGGAAGTGAGATCGAGCAGTCCGGCCGCGTGCCATGGAAAGGGTCGCCTGAAAGGCATAGGCCCGGGCCGGAAGCCCGTCCTTGATGATCGCTTCCATGCGCCCCTGGCCGAAGGCGCCGCGCGTCTGCTTGTTGGCAAGAATGTCCTTCAGGCTCACCATTTCGCTGGAAAGCTGCGTCAGGTTCTTCTGCGCCGCGTCGATCACCGCCAGCCGCTCGGAGAGCTGCGTCAGGGATTGCGAGGTCTTCTCCGTCTGCTCGGAAAGCCCGTGCCCCATGCGCGCACTCACCATGTCGAGGCGCTCGTCGATCACCCGCTGCAAATGGATCTGATGGCTCTGCGATTGCGCCGCGAAACCTTGCAACGCGCCGGAAAGCTCGGCCACCTGCCGCTCCAGTTCGGCGGCCCGGCGCTGCGCCTCCGCCATCTCGCTCTTGCGGCCAGACTGCGCCCGGAAGGCCAGCACCACCGCCCCCAGCAGCAGAAGCAGGGCCACGGCAATCAGCACATCCCCCAGGGAAAAGGTATGGCCGGAAATGACGATCACGGTCTGAGACAGGTTCATGGCCCAAGCCTATCATGATTCGCGTTTTGTTCCAGCGTCGGCCCAAAAACAAAAGGCCCGTTCCCGCCAACTGGGCAGGAACGGGCCTCCAATCCGCTTTGAACTCGGGACGGCGACAGGAGCCCAAGGCGGACAGGTCTCACCAAAAAGGGGAAAGTCGTGGGCTGCCGGAATTCCTGCCGCCTCATCTGCGCCGTGGGTGACGCCCGCCGATCCCCCGCTGGATCGAGTGTCAAAGTGACGGGAAATCGCGGCATCAAAAAAGCCCGGGCGGGGCCGGGCTCTGCTCATTTTGTGGCGATTTCGGGAAGCGTCCGCCGCGCAATTATGGCGGCATGAATTTTCCGTAATGAAATCAGCGGCGAATTGTGGTGTCGCCCAAAGAAAGGGCAGTTGCCGTCAGGTCGCGGCGCTCAGCCAATGTGAGGCCCAATCCCTGACGAAGGCCAATCCACATCTGCTTCAAGGTGTTCAGCGTGCGCATGTTCTTGTCTCCTGTTGGCCGTGCATATGCTGGCCAATTATGGAGAAAACGTTGCAATTTCAGCCGTCTGCCACAGGGCAGCTATGTGCTTTTCGCATGTGCGAAAGACTGGGTGGCGCGAATCAGGGCGCTGCGCAGGCCTGAATCAGAGGCTGAATGCCCGGCATCCGGCACCAGCGTGAAGGCGGCCTCCGGCCAGGCCCGGTGCAGGTCAAAGGCGGTCACCGGCGGCGTTACCACATCATAGCGCCCCTGAATGATGGCACCGGGAATGCCTGCGAGACGGTGCGCCTCGGCCAGCAGCCAGCCGTCGCTTTCGAAAAAGCCGCGGTTGATGAAGTAGTGACACTCAATGGCGGCAAAACCCGTGGCAAAATGATCGGCCGCGAAACTCTCTTCCCGCGCGGCATCGGGCAACAGGGAAAGCGTCGCCCCCTCCCAGCGCGACCAGGCCTTGGCTGCTGCCAGGCGGATGGCCGGGTCACAGCCAGTCAGGCGCTTGTGATAGGCGGCAACCATGTCGTGCCGTTCCGCTTCCGGAATGGGGGCCAGAAACCCCTGCCAGGCATCGGGGTAAATCTCGGAGGCGCCATGCTGATAGAACCACTGCACCTCCTTCTGCCGCACCGTGAAAATGCCGCGCAACACAAGCTCCAGAACGCGCTGGGGATGGGTCAGCGCATAGGCCAGCGCAAGGGTTGAGCCCCAGGACCCGCCAAACACCTGCCAGCGGCTGATGCCCAGATGCAGCCTCAGCTTTTCGATGTCAGCCACCAGGTCCCAGGTGGTGTTCTCTTCCAGGCAGGCAAAGGGCGTGGATTGCCCGCAGCCCCTCTGGTCAAAGAGGACGATGCGGTAGGCCGCAGGATCATGGAAGCGCCGGAGCATGGGCGAAATGCCGCCACCTGGCCCGCCATGAAGGCACACCACCGGGCGGCCCTGCGGGTTGCCGCATTCCTCGAAGTAGATCTCGTGCAGGGAAGAGACCTTCAGCCGCCCCTGGCGATAGGGCAGTGGCGCGGGAAAAAGTTCAAGCGGCAAGGTTGTATCCATGCGCGCAAGCTAACCCAGCTTTTTGATGTGCGCTAAGCAAAAAGGCTTTTTGCCGCAGGCAAACTCCTGTAAAATAGACATCAGCGGGTCAACCGCAATCACAGGTTCTGCAACCATCAGGGGGACTACAAACATGTGGAATGAATTCAAGAACTTTGCCTTCAAGGGCAATGCCTTCGATCTCGCCGTCGGCGTGATCATGGGCGGCGCTTTCGGCAAGATCGTCGACTCGGTCGTCAACGATCTCATCATGCCGATCGTTGGTGCTGTCACGGGCGGTGCCAACTTCTCCAACTACTTCCTGCCGCTCAATTCGGCGGTGAATGCCACCAACTATGCCGACGCCGTCAAGCAGGGCGCAACCTTCGGCTATGGCAACTTCATCACTGTCCTCATCAACTTCCTGATCCTGGCCTTCATCCTGTTCCAGATGGTCAAGGTTTCGAACCGCCTCAAGAAGGCTGAACCGCCGCCGCCGCCGCCGGCCCCGTCGGCTGAAGTGGGCCTGCTCACGGAAATCCGCGACGCGCTCGCCAAGAAGAAGTAAGCCTTGCCCGCAAGGGAGCCATGAAGCCCGGGTGCCCGAGAAATCTGGACACCCGGGCTTTTTCTTTGCAATGGGAAGCGATGAAAAGCGCCGATCTCATTGCCCGCCTCACCGCTCCTGCACAAATCGAACCCGATAGCGGCATCGTCAATGTGGCCATGTATGGCATGGCCCGGAAGGACATCATCGCCTTCTGGTCCGGCGAGGGCAACCTGCCGACCCCGGAAGCTTTCTGCCGTCCCGCCGTTGAAAGCCTGTTGAAGGGCGAAACCTTTTACACCTGGCAGCGCGGCATTCCGGAATTGCGCGAGGCGCTGGCCCGCTATCACACCCGCCATTATGGCCGCGAATTTTCGTCAGAGAATTTCTTTGTGACGGGCGGTGGCATGCAGGCCATTCAGAACGCCATCCAGATGCTGGCCGCCGATGGCGATGAGGTGCTCATCCCCACCCCGGCTTGGCCCAATTATGCGGGGCCCCTGCGCCTTCAGGGCACAAAACCGGTGGACGTGCCCATGAGCTTCGCCAATGGCCGCTGGGCCCTCGACCTTGACCGTCTCTTCGCGGCGCGCACCAGCAAGACCAGGGCAATCGCCCTCAATTCCCCGTCGAACCCGCTGGGCTGGACCGCAAGCCGGGCCGATCTCATCGCCATTCGCGATTTCGCCCGCAAGCATGGCCTGTGGATCATCGGTGACGAAGTTTACACCCGCTTCTACTTTGGCGCGGATGGCGCGAACCGAGCCCCTTCCTTTCTCGATGTTTGCGACACGGAAGAACAGCTGGTGCTCTGCAACACCTTCTCCAAGAACTGGGCCATGACGGGCTGGCGCCAGGGCTGGGTGCAGGCCCCCAAGGCGCTGGGCCCTGTCTTCGAGCGCTTCATCCAATACAACACCTCTGGCTCGCCCGTCTTTCTGCAGAAGGGTTGTGCCGCGGCCCTTGATCTGGGGGACAGCTTTGTCGACCAGCAGGTGGCCACCGCCCGCAAGAACCGCGACATCGTGATTGCCGCCCTGCGCGATGAACCACGCATCCGCTTCCAGGTGCCCGATGGGGCCTTCTACATGTTCTTTGCCATCGAGGGCATGACCGACTCACTGGCCACCGCGCGCCAGATTGTTGACGAGGCCAGTGTGGGGTTTGCGCCCGGTGCCGCCTTTGGTGAGGCCGGCGAGGGCTTCCTGCGCATGTGCTATCTGAAAGACGAAAGCAAGTTGCGCGAGGGCCTTGCCCGCTTCAAGGCCTGGCTCGCAACCTACAAGCCCTGAGGCGACACTTGCTGCTTTTTCAGATATTGCGTTGCACAAATTCCATTCACGGGGCTGGTGCAACGGCTCCCGCCTGCTCGCCAAAAATCCGCACATCTCACTGAAATTGCAGCATTAATCCATTTTGACTTAGTGCTTCCGCGATTTGGCACGCCGCCTGCAAGTTCTGTTGCATCGCAAGACTGTTTGGATCCTCCCATTGTCTGAAATCGTCTTCTGCGGTTGGCGGCAGAGTCCGCCATCACTTGGGGACGGCAGGCCTCATGGCCTTCCGTCCTCTTTTTTTCGCAACACTTGTGCCGCACTTCCGCCACGCATCCGGACGACCGTCGCACCGGACGGCGGAGAGGGTTGATTTGTCCGTAGGCTGATGAAGTCTGCGGATTGCGAGCGGGAGACTAAACCATGACATACGCCACACTGCTTTGGACGGCCCATTGGCTTGGCCTTGCCGCGCTCACAGCCGGCACTGTTTCCATGTTGCACAATATTGCCGTTCACTACCGCGCCCGCGCCTGGAGCGCACAGGCGCAACGCGAATTTTTAGGGGCCTCGCTCAGCCAGCTTCTGGGCATCATGGCCATGGCCTATGCGGCGGGCGGCTTCTTCGTCAGGGGCGTGATGAGCACCAACCAGCTGCCGCTCGGCCACCATCTGGCGGCGGTTGTGACACTCTTCACCTTCGCCACATCGGCGGCGATCGTGCTGCAGGTGATTGTCCGGCCGCAGTTGCGGGACATGCAAGGTGCCGCACTCTCGGTCAGCCTCAGCCCCAATGATGTGCTTGCGGCCTCGCTCTGCCTCGCGGGCCTGAGCGCAGCTCGTTCTCTATTTCACCATGCTGCTGGCGCCTGACATTGTGCCCCATCCCGGCCATCTCGCGCTCCTGACGCTGGTGATCTGGACACTGTTGGCACTTCCGGCGCTGTCGGCACTGCTCTTCAATCCGCTGCGCCGCCGCTTGCACGCCCTTGCCGAAGGCTGCCCAGATCGAAGCGTTTGGCCCCCTGCCGCGGTTGCTGCGGTGGTGGCAACCGATGCCCCGCGCGACCGTCAGGTCATGCCGCGCTTTTGCCGGAGTTGCAGGCGGAAGCGCCACAGCCGCGCCCGGCCCATCTTCCAGGTCCACATCCCGGCCCGGCCTGCGCCCCGTCCGGTTCTGGTGCCGCGGGCGGAATTATCGGCGGCTTGATCCCTATTTCAGAAGCGAAGTGACGCCGTCGATCACAAACTGCACGGCCAGCGCCGCAAGGATGATGCCGAGCAGACGTGAAATGACGGCGCGGCCCGTGATGCCAAGGGTTTTCGAAATGGGCACGGCGATGCGGAAACACAGATAGCAGGCGAGCATCACGCCCGCCGCCACGGCATAAAGCGCCGTCAGCTTCATCAGGTCGCCGTCGGCGCGCCCCGCCAGCAGGATCATGGCAGTGATGGCACCGGGCCCTGCCATCAGCGGAATGGCCAGCGGAAAAGCCGCGATGTTGCGGATGTGGTCGATGGTCACCGCCGTCTTCGCCCATCCTGTTGCCGTTGGCCGCGCCGGTCGAACAACACCATTTCCGCTGCTGACGAGCAGCAGCAATCCGCCCGCGATGCGGAAGGCGGCGAGTGAGATCCCCAGCATGGTGAGAAGCTTGGCACCCCCCAGCCCTGCCGCCAGCAGAATGCAGAAGGCGATGATGGCCCCGCGCAGCGCCACCTCTTTGCGGTGCTCCGGCGTCATGTCAGACGTGAGGCCAAGGAAGAGCGCGCTCATGAAAACCGGATCGGAGATCACCAGAAGCATGGCGAGCGCAGGGGAATATAGTCAAACATGGTCCGGACATTAGCCAAGCCACCGTTGTGCACAAGGCGGAATACCCGCTGGCCAATGGGCATCCAGTGCTGCAATCTCTGGGAGACCCACCGCAAAGAGTGGGCGAAATCGTGGAAATATTTTCAGCGAGGGGAACTGCCGTGTCATCCATCCATCCTGTTGATGAAGTTCTGCCTGCGCCGCGCCTTGCGGCCTTGGGCATCCAGCATGTCCTTGTCATGTATGCGGGCGCGGTCGCCGTGCCGCTGATCGTCGGAAGGGCGCTCAAGCTCCCACCCGAAGACGTGGCCTTCCTGATCTCGGCGGACCTGTTCTGCTGCGGTCTCGTCACGCTCATCCAGTCCCTTGGCGCCACCCAGTGGTTCGGCATCAAGCTACCTGTTATGATGGGCGTGACCTTCGCTTCTGTTGCGCCCATGGTTGCCATGGCGGGATCGACACCCGGCGCCGATGGCGCGCGGCTCATCTTCGGTTCCATCATCGGCGCCGGCATTTTCGGCATCATCATCGCGCCCTTCGTGGCCCGCATGCTGCGCTATTTCCCGCCCGTCGTGACTGGGTCGATCATCCTGGTGATCGGCGTCTCGCTGATGCGCATTGGCATCAACTGGATCTTCGGCAATCCCGTCGGTCCAACGGCACCCACCATTGTTAATCCGGAACACGCAGCTTGGCTCGATGCGCTGAAGGAGGCCGCCAAGACAGCGGGCACCACCATCCCCGCCATACCGGAAAAGCTGGCGCTGGCACCGTCTGTTCCCAACCCGCTCTATGCCACCCCTTCTAACATCGTGCTGTCGCTGATCGTCCTCGCCGCCATCCTCGCGGTCGCACGCTTCGGCAAGGGCTTCGTGCAGAACATCGCCGTGCTGCTGGGCATTTTGCTGGGGGGCATCCTCGCGGCCATTCTCGGCAAGATGTCTTTCGCCAAGGTGGGAGAAGCGGGCTGGTTTGACGTCATCACGCCCTTCCATTTCGGCATGCCCGTGTTCGATCCACTCCTCATCATCACCATGTGCCTCGTGATGATCGTTGTGATGATCGAGAGTTCGGGCATGTTCCTGGCGCTTGGCGACATGACGGGCAAGGCCGTGGGCCGCAAGGCGCTTGCCGCAGGTCTGCGCACCGATGGCCTCGGCACGCTGATCGGCGGCATCTTCAACACCTTCCCCTACACCTCCTTCTCGCAGAATGTCGGACTGGTGGGTGTGACGGGTGTGAAGAGCCGTTTCGTCTGTGTGGCGGGCGGCGTCATTCTCATCGTCCTCGGCTTCATTCCCAAGCTGGCGGCTTTGGTTGAAGCGTTGCCCACGGCGGTATTGGGCGGGGCGGGGCTTGTGATGTTCGGCATGGTGGCGGCAACCGGCATCCGCATCCTCTCCACGGTTGATTTCAAATCCAACCGCAACAACCTCTTCATTGTGGCGATTGCATTGGGCCTTGGCATGATCCCGCTCATTGCCCCCAGCTTCAAGCAATGGCTGCCGGGCTCCATCCATCCGCTGATCGAGTCCGGCATTCTGCTCGCCTCAGTGGCGGCCGTCGCGCTCAATCTCTACTTCAACGGCACACGCAGCGAAGCCGAAGCCGATGATGAGTTGAAGGAAGCCGCCTCCGTTTCCGGCAACCACTGAGCACGAAAACTGACCCTTCTCCCCCGCACAACCCGCGTGGGGGAGAAGCCGTAAAAGGATATGACGATGAAACACCTGACAGGCTCGATTGTGGCGCTGGCCGCAATTCTCACTGCGTCCGCCCCGGCGGGGGCCGCCTCCTTCAACTGCCGATACGCCGCATCACCGGCGGAAGTGGCGATCTGCAATAGCGGCCAGCTGCACCAGCTGGACGAGGAAATGGCCAGCATCTACTTCGGCCTCAAGGCAGACCTGCCGCGCGACGGCGTCTGGGACCTCAAGCAGGGCCAGCGCCGCTTCATCGCACGGCGTGATGCCTGCGGATATTCCAAGGGCTGCATCTCCGCCGCCTATCAGAACCGCATCGACCGCATGTGCAGCCTGGCCGACGATTACGGCCTCGATTGCCAGGATTACTGAAGGGCGAGCGTCACCGTCACCACATCGCCCGCAACAAGCTTTTCCTTTTTCCGGACCTCCGCCTTGACCGCGAGGAGGAGTGAGCCGGATTTAGAGTCCGGGAAGACTGACGTTTTCCATTCCGTGCTGCCGATCCGTGCGCGCACGGCAATCGGCATGAAGCCCCTGGCAAGCGGCGCATGAAAGCGGATCGCATGCGCCACATCCTTGGGCAAGGTCACAAAATGCCAGGCGCCCTTTCCATCATAGAGCCAAATGGGGGCGGTGAAGCTGTGTGAGACTGAGTCCATGCTGTGGCATAGCATCCGGCAAATCCCGCGTCCTATCAGCAGGGAGCCCGCTCTGCTTGATACGCGGAAAGTCTCCCTCGCGAAGCCTCCATGCGATCAGAAAGTGCGGTCAAACTCTATCACGCCGGGGTGCCGCAACTGGTAAAGCTGTGCCGGTCGGAAAGATGCCTTGCTCAGCCGCCCTTCAACGGCTTCAAGCAAGCGCAATTCCTCCACCTTGCGGCGGAAGGCGCTGTCATTGAGACCCCGGCCAAGCACAGCCTCATAGGCTCGCCTGAGTTCCGACAGGGTAAAACTCTCTGGCAGCAGGAAAGCCGGAAGCGAGGTATAACTCCCGCGCTTGCGCAAGCGCTGACGGGCGGCCGCAAGAATTTCCCTTGATCGAACGGCAATTCCTGCGTAACTGCGGCTGTCACGGGGACAAAGTTTGCCCTTGCCGGTTCTGGAACCGGGTCCCAGGCAACCAGCGAAAAATAGGCGATTGAAAGAGACCAGCCGCGCGGGTCACGGCGGGCACCGCTAAATGTCTGGAGTTGTTCAAGGATGCGGGGCGATAGTCGCACTTCTGCCAGAGCACGCGGCGGGCGGTCGCCGCAGCCGTCTCATCTTCTGATGGAATGACATACCCTCCTACCAGGCTCATGCGGTTTTCAAATGGGGTGTGCGTGCGCGGCATCAAGAGCAGCCGCAATCCGTCGGGCATGATGTGAACGGCAGAAGGTCTATGGTGGCAATGGGACGCTGCAGCATAAGTTTACCATATCACGTAACATGCAAAATGCAAATTGCAAATAACGAAAAGGCTCTTATGTTTTCATCAGAACTTGAGGAGGACTGGATCATGATCGTCGTCTGGCGGATCACCACAAACTGCAATTTGCATTGTCCCTTCTGCGCCTATGACAGTTCTCTGGCGATGGCGCGAAAAACCGTCAGCGAAGCTGAAATGGCGGGCTTCGTCCGCATCCTGGCGGATTATCAGCAGTCAACCCGGGATAAGGTTCTGGTCAGCTGGCTTGGCGGCGAGCCTCTGGCCACGCGGCGCCTGCATGGCATCAACTGCCTCGCTTCCAGTCTCGGCCTTGGCGTCCGGCGCCACGACAAATGGCTCCACGCTGGGCAGCGCCACCTGCGCTCGCATCTCGTTTCAGAGTATGCGGAACTGACCATCAGCATTGATGGCGCCGCATCGTTCCATGACGGGATGCGGGGTTGGCTGGTGCCTTCGCCAAGCTTTCGCAATGGGTTCCACTCCTTGCGCAACAGGCAAGGGCGGAAGCAGCGCCCCTGCTACTGCGCGCCAACGTCGTGTTGATGCACAAGAACTTGGCGGAGTTCGAAACCCTTTGTGAAGAGATCGCCGGATGGGGGTTCAAAGAAATAACCTTCAACCAGCTCGGTGGCCGTGACCGCCCGGAATTCTACCCGAACACCGTTTGACTCCTTCCGACGTGGCCAATCTGAGCAGCCTTATCCCGCAACTCAGGCGGAAGCTGGCCTTGCGCGGCGTGAAGCTGATCGGTGGGCCGCGTTACGGCTAACCGCATCGCGGCCAGTGCCGCAGGAGAGCAGATTGCCATTTCGGATTGCCATCCCGGCGAGAATTTCCTGTTCATCGATGAGATGGGACGCATGGCCCCATGCGCCTTCACAGCCGCTGACTATGGAATACCCATGAGCGCCATCCAGTCTGGCACCGGCATCCTTGGCTTAAAGGCAAATTTTCTCGCACCGACAAGAAGACGGCCCGCTCGGCCTCCTGCGATGACTGCTTGAGCACTCAGGCCTGCGACAAGTTTGAACTGGCAGCCTGAGCGGCAAAAAAAGGGCCGCCCAACCGGGCGGCATTAAACCCAATGTGCTGAAGTTCAACCCCTTCTTGTTCTGCCGGTTGGCGACAAGGTCATCCACCACCGACGGATCGGCGAGTGTGGACGTGTCGCCCAGCGCGCCAAACTCGTCCTCTGCGATCTTGCGCAGGATGCGGCGCATGATCTTGCCCAGACGCGTCTTGGGCAGGCCCGGCGAGAACTGGATCTTGTCGGGCGTGGCCAGCGGGCCGATTTCCTTGCGCACCAGGCCACAAGTTCCTTGCGCAGCTCGTCGTCGCCCTTTTCATTGGCATTGAGCGTGACATAGCAATAGATGCCCTGGCCCTTGATGTCGTGCGGATAGCCGACGGCTGCCGCTTCCGAAATTTTGGGATGCGCCACCAGGGCCAAATTCCGCTTCCGCCGTGCCCAGGCGGTGGCCCGACACGTTGATCACATCGTCAGCAGCGCGGCCGGTGATCCAGTAATAGCCGTCCTCGTCACGGCGGCAGCCGTCGCCCGTGAAGTAGAGGCCCTTGTAGGCCGAGAAATAGGTCTGCACGAAGCGGTCATGGTCACCATAGACCGAGCGCATCTGGCCGGGCCAGGAATCGGTGATGACGAGGTTGCCGGATGTGGCACCCTCCAGGAACTGGCCCTTGTCATCGACCAGCGCCGGCTTGACACCGAAGAAGGGCAGCGTCGCCGAACCCGGCTTGAGCTTGGTGGCGCCGGGCAGCGGCGAAATGAGAATGCCGCCCGTTTCCGTCTGCCACCAGGTGTCCACGATGGGGCAGCGGCCATCGCCCACCACCCGGTGATACCACTCCCAGGCCTCGGGGTTGATCGGCTCGCCGACAGAGCCCAGAAGGCGCAGGCTCTTGCGCGAGGTCTTCTTCACCGGGTCTTCGCCCGCCCCCATCAGCGCGCGGATCGCGGTCGGCGCGGTGTAGAAGATGTTCACCTGATGCTTGTCGATCACATCCCAGAAGCGTGAGTTGCTGGGATAGTTGGGCACGCCCTCAAACATCAGCGTGGTGGCGCCATTGGCCAGCGGGCCATAGACGATATAGCTGTGGCCCGTCACCCAGCCCACGTCTGCCGTGCACCAGTAGACATCGCCATCCTTGTAGTCGAAGACATATTGATGCGTCATGGAGGCGTAGACGAGATAGCCGCCTGTCGTGTGCAGCACGCCCTTGGGCTTGCCGGTGGAACCAGAGGTGTAGAGAATGAACAGCGGGTCTTCCGCCTTCATCTTCTCGGGCTTGCAGGTGGCCTCCACGCCCTTCACCATGTCGTGGTACCAGTAGTCGCGGTTGGGGTACATGGTCACCGGGCCACCGGTACGGCGGATCACCAGCACCTTTTCATTGCCGGCGCAGCGCTTCAGCGCGTCATCGGTGTTGTGCTTCAGCGCCACCTTCTTGCCGCCGCGCAGGCCTTCGTCCGCCGTGATGATCACCTTGGAATTGGCGTCGTTGATGCGGCTGGCGAGTGAGTCCGGCGAGAAGCCGCCGAAGACGATGGAGTGCATGGCGCCGATGCGTGTGCAGGCGAGCATGGCATAGGCCGCCTCGAGGATCATCGGCAGGTAGATGGTGACGCAATCCCCCTTCTTCACGCCCATCTTCTTCAGCACATTGGCGAAGCGGCACACCTCGTCGTGCAGTTCCTGATAGGTGACCTTCTTGTCGTAGTAGGGGTCATCGCCCTCCCAGATGATGGCGGTCTGGTTGGCACGCTTCTTCAGATGGCGGTCGATGCAGTTGTAGGAGACATTGAGAACACCATCCTCGAACCACTTGATCGAGACCTTGGGATAGGCAAACGAGGTGTTCTTGATCTTGGTCGGCTGCTTGAACCAGTCCAGCCGCTTGGCCTGCTTACCCCAGAACTTCGCGGGGTCCTTGACCGACTCCCCGTACATTTTCTTGTATGCGGCCTCATCCACAAGCGCGTTCTTCTTGAAAGAAGCGGGCACGGCATAGATTTTCTCAGACATCGGCGTTTTTGCTCCCTGGTTCGCCGGATTCTTTTGGCGGCTCCGGCCCCGGCTTCTATAGCTTGCAAAAAACCGCATGTCTAAGCGGGGGAGAAAATGAAGGGCGTGCGTCATCTCATCCATTTCGTCGCACTTGGCCTGTTTTGGGGAGCAAGCCCGAGTTTTTATGGCTACTGGGGCCAGGCGGGCGTGCCGGCGAGCCATGTGATCGGCTACACCGGCATTGGCCTGGCGCTGGCCCTGGCCGCCGCCAATGCCATGGCCCGGGGCGGCTGGGGCGAGACGAGATCCCTCATGCGCTATGGCTTCATCTGCGCCTTTCTGATGAACATGCCCTTTGCCTGGTCGATTACCTTGGGCCTCCATGTCCCGCCGCCGGAACTGGCACTTGTTTTTTCAACCTCGCCCATTGTCAACTTCGCCCTCGGCGTCGCCATGGGCCGCGACCGCGCCAGCCTCCGCCGCGTGCTCGCCATCCTTCTGGGATTTGCCGCCAGCGCCATTCTTGTGGTCTCCAGGCAGCACGTCTCAGGCGGTTTTTCCTGGTGGCTTGTGGCCGCCTTCATCAATCCCTTCCTGTGGGCCGCCTACAATGGCTATGCCCAAAGCCAGTGGCCGCGCGGCGCGGGCACTTTCGCCGTGGGGGCCGCGGAAAGCTTCTGGTCGGCCATGCTGGCCATGCCATTCCTGTTTTTCGTCTCGCCACCGTGGTCCACCACCTATCATGGCGACTGGGCCGTCCTCAGCCTGCTCTGTGCCACGGTCATGTGGACGGTGGAGCGCATATCCTTCTTCACCCTCATCCGGGAAAAAGGCGCCAGCTATACCTCGCAAGCCATCTACCTCTCCGCCCCGGCGGCAGTGCTGATTGCTGTCATCTTCTTTGGCGGGGCCAGCGATGCCTGGCTCTGGGCATCGCTGGCGCTGGTCATGGCGGCGCTTTACTTCAATAACTCAGGCAGCCGCCGCGTTGGAAACAGCCTCGGCAGCGAGGCCTGAGGCGCTCACCAGCCTCTCCGCGCCATCCAGCGCATTGGAGGTCAGCTCAAGGCCGAGGAAGCGTTTACGGTCGACCGGGCCCGGCAGATGCAGGTTGCGGGTCAGGGCCGCCGAAAAGCCGAAGCGGCTGTAGTAGGGGGCATCCCCCACCAAGAGCACCGAGTCGTGGCCCAGCACGCGCGCCGTGTTGAGGGCATGCTCCATCAGCTTGCGGCCTATGCCCTTGTTCTGGTGGCGGCAATCAACGGCGAGCGGGCCCAGCAGCAGCGCAGGCCCGGCCGAGCCCGCGATGATGTTCCACAGGCGCAGCGTGCCGATGACGCGGCCAGAGGCGGAAAGGGCCGTGAAGGCCAGGCCGTCCGCAGGCAAACGGCCTTCACGCAGGCGCTCTGATGTCTTGCGGAACCGCGTTTTGCCGAAGGCCTTGTCCAAAAGGGCTTCGCGCGACGCGACATCAGAGGCGAGTTCAATGCGAATGGTGACCATTGAAAGTCTCCGGAAAAGGAAGATCAAAACCAATCCGTCACCCCGGCGAAGCCCGGGGTCCAGACGGTCAACCAGCACAATGCCGGACAGTCTGGATTCCGGCTTTCGCCGGAATGACGGGGTTAAGGTGGCGGCGTGGGAGCCTTAAATCACATAGGCCTTGAGCGGCGGGAAGCCGTTGAAGGCGACAGCCGAGTAGGTGGTGGTATAGGCACCCGCCGCCTCGATCAGCACCTCATCGCCCACACTCAGCGTGACGGGCAGCGGATAGGGCGTCTTTTCATAGAGCACATCCGCCGAGTCACAGGTGGGTCCGGCAATGACGCAGGGCTCCTTCACGTCGCCATCGCGGGCGGTGGTGATGGGATAGCGGATCGCCTCGTCCATGGTTTCGGCCAGGCCGCCGAACTTGCCGATGTCGAGATAGACCCATCGGAGATTGTCGTTGGCGTGCTTCTTGGAAATGAGCACCACTTCCGCCTTCACCACGCCGGCATTGCCCACCATGCCGCGGCCCGGCTCGATGATGGTTTCAGGCAACGCGTTGCCGAAGTGCTTGGTCAAAGCATCATGGATGGCATTGGCATAGGTGGACTGGCCCGGCACCGGCTTCAGGTACTTCGTCGGGAAGCCGCCACCCAGGTTCACCATTTCCAGCTTGATGCCATGGGCCAGCATGCGCTCGAAGATCGCCTTGGCCTCGCCCACCGCCTGGTCCCAGGCGTCGAGACGGGTCTGCTGCGAACCCACATGGAAGGACACGCCATAGGCCTTGAGGCCAAGGCCATGGGCCTGCAACAGCACCGATTCAGCCATGGCGGGCTCGCAGCCGAACTTGCGGGAGAGCGGCCATTCCGCCCCTTCGCCATCCGTGAGGATACGGCAGAACACGGCAGCGCCGGGGGCGGCACGGGCCACCTTTTCCACTTCCGTGGCGCTGTCCACGGCGAAAAGCGAAATGCCAAGGGCATGGGCCCGCGCAATGTCGCGTTCCTTCTTGATGGTGTTGCCGAAAGAAATACGGTCCGGCGTTGCACCGGCGGCCAGCGCCATTTCGATTTCGACGACAGACGCCGTGTCGAAGCACGAGCCGAGCGAAGCCAGGAGCGAAAGGATTTCCGGCGCAGGATTGGCCTTCACCGCATAGAATATGCGGGTGCCCGGCATGGTGTGGGCAAAGGCCTCGTAGTTGGCGCGCACCACGTCAAGGTCCACCACAAGGCAAGGGCCTTCCGGCTTTTCGGTTCGGAGGAAGTCGAGGATGCGTGCGGTGGCGGCCATGGTCGTGTTCCCAAAACAAAAAGATGACAGAACCCAGCAGCAGCCTTGGTGCACGCGCGATGGAGACGCGAGGACCGAAACCCCTGACTGACTTTCGCTTCTGATTGACCGGAAACCCAGTCGCACATCGAGCAGACTTGTGTTTGCCTCTGGTGTGCCGGCCTTTGGACGAAACCGGCGAGACGAGAAGCCCTCACCGTCGTTACTTTGGGGATCTCCTCTAGCTTTGAGGCCAGCGCGGTCTCCGTTTTGGAGGGCGCAGGGATCACCTTAGCGGCACGTGCGACTTTGGACAGGCGCGCATATGATGGAGTCGCCTGTCGCAATCAAGATTTTTTTGGGCTCCGGCGAAAGTTTTTTATGAAGAATTCGTAAGGACGCCACAATCGCATTAATGATTGGCAGCGGGAACATATGTCGTGACGGCCTTCACCTCGCTTGAACAAAAAATAGACACTGCCGCCCACGCGGTGCTCGCCCGCCTGCCGCAGCATGGCCTGGCGGGAGCCGCCGTGGAGTTCACGGTCTTTGGCCTGAAGCAGGCCTGGGCCTGCCTCTTTGGTGGGGTCATGCTGGGCCTCATCATCCTCTCGGCCCTCGCCTGGCCGGACCATGCCGCCCTGGCCCGCTATGACGCGCTCTTCTTCGCCGCCATCCTGCTGCAAGCCGCCATGCTCGCCTTCAAGCTGGAGCAGCCGTCAGAGGCCATCGTCATCTTCATATTCCATGTCGTGGGCACTGGCATGGAACTGTTCAAGACGGCCCACGGCTCATGGGTCTATCCGGAGCCCAGCATCTTTCACCTGGGTGGCGTGCCGCTCTTTTCCGGCTTCATGTATGCCGCGGTGGGTTCCTATCTCGCCCGTGTCACCCGCATTTTCGATTTCCGCTTTTCCAATTATCCGCCTCGCTGGGCCACGGCGCTGTTGGCGGTCGGCATCTATGCCAACTTCTTCACGCATCATTACATGCCGGATTTGCGCCTCTTCCTCTTTGCCGCAACGGTGCTGCTCTTCTGGCGTTGCTCCGTTCACTACCGCGTCTTCCGCTTCCGCCATCGCATGAACATGCTGCTCGGATTTTTCCTGGTCACGCTCTTCATTTGGTTCGGTGAGAACATCGGCACCTTCACCCGCACCTGGCTTTATCCCAACCAGGTCACCGCCTGGAGCCTTGTCTCCCTTGGCAAGCTCTCATCCTGGTATCTTCTGATGATCATCTCCTTTGTGCTGGTGAACAGCGTGCACCGGCCAAAGGCCTATGAGCCGGAGGAAGTTAGCGTCCAAAAGTCTGCCAGCCCGCAACAAGCCGCGTGAGGATGGTGATGGCGCAAAGCCCCGCATAAAAGAGCGCCAGTTCCGGAAACCAGGCGGGAAACAGGCACATCAGCACAAAGCACAGCATGGTCTCGAAGCCTTCCGTCAGGCCGCCGAGATAATAGAAGCCCTTGCCCGGATAGGCCGTGCTCTATTGCCCACGCTTTTCCGCCAGAATGGCATAGGCGAGGAAACTCGATCCCGTGCCGATGAAGGCCGCCAGCAGCAGGGCCGCATAGACCCCGTTGGCTGCCGGATCCATGAGCGCGAAGGCGAGCGGGATCAGCCCGTAGAAGATGAAATCCAGGGAGATGTCGAGAAAGGCCCCCCGGTCCGAGGCGCCGCTGCCCCGCGCCACCGCCCCATCCAGCCCGTCACACAGCCGGTTGAAAAGCAGCGGCCACAGCGCAAGCCCCGGATGGCCCAGCGCGATCAGCCCCGCCGCCACAACGCCGCCCGCAAAACCCGTGAGCGTCACCTGGTCAGCCGAAACACCCCGCCGCCGCAATTGCCCCGCCACAAATTCGACGGCAGGCTTCGTCGCCCTGAGCAGCATCTTGTCAAGCATCTGAAACCTCGCCGTTCCTGATCACCAGCACCCGTCCGCCCTCTGGCGCGTCGTCGCGGTCATGGGTCACAAGCAGCGCCGGAATCTTCCGTTCACGGATCATGCGAAAGGTCAGGGCCCGCATGGCGGCCCGCAGGCTGGCATCCAGCTTGCTGAAGGGCTCATCCAGCAGGATCGCCGCTGGCTCGGACAGCAGCACGCGCATCAGCGCCACCCGCGCCCGCTGCCCGCCGGACAGCGTCTGCGGTGGCCGTCCCGCGAAGCCCTCCAATTCCACCTGCGCCAATGCCGCCAGCATTTTTTCCAGCCGCGCCCGGTGCGCCATGCGGGGCAGGGCAAACAGCAGGTTCTCCCCCACCGTCATGTGCGGAAACAGGAAATCATCCTGGAACAGCCGGCCGATGCGGCGTTTCTCCGGCGGAAGCGCCAGCACGGAATGGCCTTTGAGCCTGACATCGCCAGACGCAACAAAGGCAGTCGGCAGGTCGCCACCGATGAAAGAGAGCAGCGCGGACTTGCCTGCCCCGCTAGGCCCCATCAGGGTCACGGTCTCGCCGGGCGCGATGCGCAGCGTCATGGGCTTGAGAAGCACCGGCCCCTCTTTCAACGCCAGTGAGATGGTGTGCAGCGCCAGCATCACACGTTGCTCCAGCGCGGGCGGCTGAGCAGGCCGGAACCGATGAAAACAACCAGCGGCAGCAGCGCCAGCATCACGCCATAACTGGCCGCCACGGCCCGGTCGCCACCTGACGCCAGCGTCACCGCCTCCATGGGCAGGGTGGAAAAGCGCCCCGCCGCCACCAGCTGGGCCGGCGCATATTGCGCCACCGACACGGCAAAGCCCACGGCGAAAGCCGAAAGCAGCGGCGCTTTCAGCATGGGCCATTTCACCCGCAGCAAAAAACGGGCCCGCGTGGCCTGCAGCCCGGCGGCGCTCGCCTGCCAGCGCGGGTCATGGGCACGGTAGGGCGCAATCAGCATGATCACCACATAGGCCATCACCGGCATCAGGTGGGCGAGAAAAAGCGCCACAGCCGTTCCCGTTTGGCCCGCAAGCAGAAACAGCCGGTATTGCCCCAGCGCCAGAACAAGAGAGGGCAGGCAGAGCAGCAGAAGCGAAGGCCAGAGCAGCAACCGGTCAAGCCTCTGCGGCACGGCCTCGCACCACAGCACCACCAGCCCCAGCGCGGCGGCCGCGGTTGCAAGCGCCAGCCACAAGCTGGTCACGAGCGGCCCGCCATCCGCCAGCGCCCGCTGCCAGGCGGCCAGTGTCAGATGATCCGGCAGCAGCGCGGGAAAGCGCCACAGGCCAGCAACACTTGTCACCACCAGCACTGCCAGCACCACGGTATAGACGATCTTCCACAGGGGCCAGAGCAGCGGCGCAACAAAGCCCTGCCGCGCCACAGGGGCCGGGCGCACCAGAAAACGCCGCAGCAGCGGCGAGCCGAGCCGCAGCGCCAGCCAACCACTGGCCAGCAGCAGCACAATGCCCAGCGCCAACAGCAACACGCCCGCCCCACCGCGCGCCTCATGGGCGGGGTCCGCGTCATTGAGATCACTCCAGATCACTTGCGCAAAGGTGGGCGGCTGCGTGGGGCCGATGACCAGCGCCATGTCAACCACGGTCAATCCATAGACAAGAACCGCAATCACAGCACCCGCACTGCGCCCCAGAAGCTGCGGCACCACAATGCGCAGGAAGGCGCTGTGCGGCCCATGGCCCAGGCTGCGTGCCGCCGCCATCTGCCCGGCAAACTGCGTCCGCAGGTCCTCGCGGTTGAGCAGACCGGCAAAGGCCCAGACCACAAACGGTGTTTCCTTGAGAACAAGCGCTGCCGCCAATGCGAGCCCCAAGGGGTCTTGCGTTGTCACCCAGCCGGGGGGCGTCGTCCAGTTGAGAAGAAGCGCGCAGGCCCGCGCCAACACCCCCGACGGCATGATGACAAGCGACAGGCCAAGCGCAAAGGCCAGGTGCGGCACCGCCAGAAACAGCCCCGCCTCGGCGGCAAGGCGTGGGCGCGCCTGCTGCACAATCACAAGCGCCGCAACGAGTGACAACGCCGTGCTGGCAAGCCCGGTGAACAGCGTCAGCCGCGCCGCCCCCCAGATTTGCGGGTGGGCGAGAAGCGCCCGGAATGCCTCTTGATCAGCCAGGCCGGGCGACAGCAGCAAAAGCGACAGCCCCAGCTGCAGAAGAAAGAGCAGAACAACGGAAATGACGGCGGCGGGCCTCACCCCTGTCCATACCTTGCAAGCCATTCGGATTCGATTTTTTCAACCCACGAGGCATGGGGCTCCAGCAGCGTGGGACCGGGAAGCGTGACACTGCCCGGCGCAGCCGCGGCTGTGAAGAGTTTCTGCTCTGCGGGCGCAAGCTTAGCCACATCCAGCACCGTCGGATCACCCCACACCTTGATGTCGGCCTTGCGCGCCTGCGCCTCGGGCGACAGCAGGAAGTCGGCAAACACCTGGGCCGCCGCCGGGGCCGTGGCGTTGACGGGGATCGCCACGAAATGCGTGTTGCCGATGGTGCCCGTGCTGAACTGCCAGGCCAGCGTGCTGGCAGGGAGCCGCCCCGCCGCCACAAGATTGGCGGGCTCATTGGGGTTGAAAGTGAGGCCAATGTCCAGCGCATTGTCCGCCACCATCTGCGTCACATCGGTCTGCGATTTCGGAAACTGCTTGCCGCCGCGCCAGCACACCGCATGCAGCGCATCAAGATAATCCGTGAAGACCTTGCCGATGATCTGGCCGGCATCAGCGCCCGCCGGATGATAAAGCGCCTTGGCATCTCCAACCTGTTCCAGCATCACCTGCTTGAGGAAGGTCGTGCCATGAAAATCAGGCGGTGCCGGATAGGTAAAGCGCTGTGGGCTCGCCTGGGCCCGGGCCAGCAGGTCCCTGCTGTTGAGAGGCGGTTTTGCCAGCGCCGCACCATCGGCACAAAACGTGAGCTGTGCCATGCCCCAGGGGCTCTCCAGCCCGTCGACGCTTTCAGAGAAATCCTGCGTGGTCGAGGGCTTTCCCGCAACATCGACAAAGGCATAATTGGGCAGGCTGGCACTGAACGGCCCGAACAGCAGCTTTTCCGTTTTCATGGTGCGGAAATTCTCGCCGTTGATCCAGATGAGATCAACCGAGCCATTGGTCTTTCCTGCCGCCACCTCGTCGCGCACCCGCTTCACCACCTCGGCAGCGTCGGTGATTTTGACATGCTTCACGCTGAAGCCGAATCGCCGTTCTGCCTCCTCTGCCGCCCACTGGATATAGGCATTGATCGGTTCCGACCCCGCCCAGGCATTAAAGTGCACGGTCTGGCCCTTGGAAGCGGCCAGCGTGGCGGTCCAGTCCGCCGCCCGCGCCAGGGGCACGGGCAGAAAAAGGGCGGAGGCGGCGGCAAGCATGTGGCGGCGGTTCAGCACAATGGGTCTCCTTGATGTCCATCCACCTTTGCCCGGCCCGCCGCCTGCCGTCGAGGGGACTTCGATCATCACTGCGTGATCTGGCCCGTGATCAGGACCTCACCCATTGACCCCAAATTAACCTTGTGGCGGCAAGGTCGGGGGCTGTTCTTAGTGTGTGTTGTGTACCCCATGTCTGTTCGCGTTTCCTCTTGGATGTCCCGCCGCAAGACCCTGCCGGCCCTGCTCTCCGCCACTTTGATCGGCCTTGCCCTCACATCGGTGGTGTTGGTGCGCGGCCATCATGGCGGCGTTGCGACGGAGGAGGGTGAAGTCACCGGGGCCATTTCCAAGGCCCAGGCCATGGGGGCCACGGGCCTGCCCATTCCCCGGTTTGTCACCCTCAAGGCCGACAAGGTCAATGTCCGCAAGGGCCCGTCCAGCGATCATGATGTCGCCTTCATGTTCCAGCGCAAGGGCCTGCCGGTGGAAATCACCGCCGAATTTGAGAACTGGCGCAAGGTCCGCGACTCGGATGGCGAAGAGGGCTGGATCCTGCAATCCATGCTGGCCGGCCGCCGCAATGCCTATGTCGCCTACTGGGCCAACCGGAAATTTGTGGGGCTTTATGCCGGGGCCGACAAGGCCTCCGGCCTCCTCGCCAACATGGCCCCGGGCGTGCTCGCCAGCATCAAGTCCTGCAATGGCCACTGGTGCGAAATCGAGGTGGATGGCCGCGACGGCTATGCCATGCAAAGCCAGCTTTGGGGCGTCTATCCCGGCGAAGTGGTAGACTGATCCGCCACTTCAGGCATCCTTGATCCGGATGATCACGTCAATGCGGTCCAGCACCTTGCCGGGCGGCAGTTCCGGCACACCCGACACGGTGACAGTCTCGGCGTCAATGTCGGCAATGCCGCCATGGCCAGCATCGAAGAAATGGCAATGGTTGGAGGTGTTGGTGTCGTAATAGCTGCGGTCACCTTCAATGGCGATCTCGCGCAACAGCCCCGCCGCCGTGAACTGGTTCAGCGTGTTGTAAACCGTGGCCAGCGACACGGAGAGCCGGGCATTGCGGGCTTCCGCATGCAGCTCTTCGGCGCTCAGGTGCCGGTCGCCCTGGCCAAACAGCAGGCAGGCAAGGTCCAGCCGCTGCCGGGTCGGGCGCAGGCCCGCCTGGCGCAGCTTGCCGGCCATCTGTTCCGGCTGCGACTGTTCCGCACTATGGTTCAGCGTCATGGACATGGCTGGCTCTATACCTTACCCCCGCTGCAAAGTGCAAATGTGGCCTGAAGCGGGGCAAGAAAGCCTCTGCCAAATCCGCCACCGGCCAAGGGAGAGCCTGCCATGAGTGTCAAGAACAAGGTCATCATCACCTGCGCCGTGACCGGGTCCATCCACACGCCCTCCATGTCGCCGCACCTGCCGGTGACGGCGGAGGAAATCGCCGATGCCGCCGTGGGCGCCGCCGAGGCCGGGGCCGCCATCGTCCATCTTCATGCCCGCAAGCCCGGCGATGGCCGCCCGGACCAGACACCGGAGGCTTTCGCCCCCATTCTCAAATCAATCAAGCAGCGCACCGGGGCGGTGCTCAACATCACCACGGGTGGCGCCGCCACCATGACCATTGAAGAGCGCGTGCGCCCCGCCGCCACTTTCAAGCCGGAAGTGGCTTCGCTCAACATGGGCTCCATGAACTTCGGGCTCTATCCCATGCTGGCCCGCTTCACCGAATTCAAGTATGATTGGGAGCGCCCTTATCTCGAGGGCTCGCGCG
>JAXMCS010000008.1:0-94439 GCA_046349175.1 Hyphomicrobiales bacterium
GCTCAGCCCGAAAGGCACGTTCGAACGGGTGCTGGAATACCTTTCGATCGCCTCTTCGAAGGCCGTTTGAACGACCACTTCCCCGGCTTCGAAAGAGGCGGGGGCAGGGGTGCTACAACACCCCGAACCGGGCCTCTGGTGGCCCTGTTCCCGGTCTGGCCCAGCCCGGTTGACGGGCCGGGCAAATCGGCAGATATTCCGGCCCGTGGCTGGTGTTTCACAGCGCCGCCATTTCACAATGCAGTAGGACTTCGACGACATGAGAATGCGTCAACACCAGCACATAGCTATGTCGGGTGCCCCGGCAAATAAAACACCCTCACGGGGAATAGCCGGGAGTGGACCTACTGCCACTGTGAACCACCCGGCGCCATCTCGGCGCCAGTTCACAATATACAGTAGGAGAAGACCATGGTTGTTGTTCCCAACCAGGCCGAAGGCCAGACCCACCCCCAAAACCGCATTTTCCACGCCCCTGATGATGGCCACTACCTGATGCAGGACGTGCTCGAAGCCACCAGACTGCTCTGCGATCTGGCGGTTCCCATCACTGCCGGAAGCGACGGGCGGGTGGACCTGCGGGCGGAGGGGCTGGTGTCGATGCTTTCGATCATCGGCCGTGAAATGGAGCGGGCCTACCACCTGCTCACCACTGTGAAGAACTGACAGCCAGAAAACCCCGGCCCGGCATAGGGGTGTGCCGGGCCGGGGCGCTTCGCGAGGACAGGACAATGACAGAATTGAAGCCAAAGGGCCGCCGCAATGTGGAGGCCCAGATGCAGGTTGGATTCGCCGTCTTGCAGCTTGTGGAGAGGGGGGTGGCAGTCGACCACGCGGTGTCTCTGGTTGCCGTCGACTGCCAGGTCACAGCGCGCACAGTGTGGCGGCACTGGAGGCGGGTGCCAGAAAGCCAGAAGGCAACCGTGGAGGACCGGATCAGGGGCAGGAGTGTGGCCGTAGGCGAGGGGGGCAAGATTGGTCTTCGCAATGGTAGGGGCCACCGCCAAGAGTGCCATCCCCACCTCTGGGATTGGCTTACCGAGCACGTTGCCATGGGGATCGAGCCTTCGGATGATGCTCTGCACCTGAGGATGATTGGCGAGTTCAGTGGCGCGGACATCTATCTGCCCAGCCGAGGGTTGTTTGGCCGATGGGTGGCAAAGATCAAGGAGGGAATTGCCAATGCAGAATAGACGGGAAACCCCATTAAAGGAGTTGCAGGCCTTGGCTGGGTGGGTGACGGTTACCGGGCTGACCATTTCGAGCGGCGATGAGGCATCGGCCCGGCGAATGCTCTCGCATATCGCCTATCTGGAAGGCCGGTTCGCCACCCTCCCGGCCGCAGAGCAGGAGAAATGCCGCTGGAGGGCAGCCGCCGTGGCGGCGGCTGAGGCGCACTACCGCGCCAACTTGAGTCTTGGGCGAAAAGCTGCAGAACATGACTTCGCTGCCAGATTTGGCGGTTCGGCCTCCAGTTTGAAACGGTGGCGGCGGCATCTCACCTCTGAGGCGGTTGCCCCTTATGGACCAGGATATTGGCATCTTTTTTTGGTGGGGGAGGACCGTGGGGGACCAAAACTACCGAGCTCAACCTACCAATTCGTAGTGAGCCGCCTCTCCCGAGGTGAAAGGCCGAGCGCCATCGCGGCGGCCTGCCTTGGGGAGTTGCGGGTTAAGGTTAGTTTGCGCACGGTCCAACACATTCGCAAGGACTTGGAAGAGTCCGGAGTGCTTTCCCCCCGCCGCTACATCAACCGGTTCAAGTAGAAAAGCTGGGACCACTTTACTGTCTACAGTGTCACTAAGTCAGGCCCAAGTCGCGTCGGGCTACAGGATCAGCCGCCATGGACGCCTCTTTCGCAATGTACGCTCATTCGCATAATATATATTATGGAATATTTGGAGATGCCGGAGGCAGCACTGCTGGAGGCGGATTTTCTCCCCCCATCAAACACTTGTGGCCCCGGATCATGTTCGGCCTTAGCGCAACGGCGCCTGCTTCGGCCAGCTGCGCGGCTTGCAGGTTGTCACCTTGTTGGACTGCGCGTCATAGGTCATGTCCATGCAGTCAAACCAGTAAGGCGTGTCCTTGGCCCATGGCGTCCCCGCGAACCTGGCCTGCAGCAATTCCTGCGCTGCCTTGCTCACCGTGCCGTTGCCGCCGTGCCAGCTGCATCCGTAATGGGTGACCTTCACGGCCAGCGCCAGCGCCTCAGGCGCACCATCGTCGCCTTTGCTGGCCTTGGCCCAGCGCACTGCAGCCTTGCCCAAGGCCTGAGGCGCTGATGGTGCCTTGGCCAGGCTTGCGACCTCGGACCAGTTCACCGCCTTGATCCATGGATGGGACTTCAACATTTCGTCGCGGGCGGCTTCTGCCTTGGCCAGGCCGTCAGCCTCCAGAACCGGCTTCAGGTCCGAGGCATTGTAATCGCGTGCCGCCACAAGCCCTGCGGCGTCATCCACCTCCTTGCGCACATCGCCCAGCAGGCGGTCTGGTTCCAGCGGACACCACCAGTTCTTGTCGTTGTGGTCATACTGGTCAATCTCCGCGAAGTTCGGTCGGGCCACCTCGATAGGGTCCGTCCAGTCGGGCGAATTCACCAGCACACCCATGCGAGGGTTACGCAAGATGGTTAACGCCCAGGCACGGTCATCCCGCAGCTTTGGCGTTGCCGTCTTCACAGCCTCGAAGGCCGACTTGATATCGGGATTGGCAGCCAGCATCGCCGCCGTATCCGCCTTGGCAATGCTGCGGCCCCGCGCATAGTCCCGCGTCCAGGCGGCGCGCTGCAACAGCGCCTTCTGGCTTTGATTGAAGATGTCATTGCCAGAAAGCTGACGCAGCGTCTTGGCACTTTGCAGGTTGAGCAGCGACGATCCCAACTTGGTGTTGCTCAGCGCCAGCGCCGCCAGCGCCTTGTCCTGGTCTTCTGCCACCCAGAGCAGGAAATCCGCATAGGGTTGCAAACTGTATTGCCGGTCGTCCCCCTTGAATGTTTCAAACAGGGCGGGTGTCAAAACCTTATCACGGAAGCGCCTGCCCTCCTCCGCGTTGCCGCTGGCCAGCAGGTGTTGCATCAGCTTGGGCAGAACAATGTCGGTGACAGTGCGGCTGCCAAGCGCCGGCGAGGCATTCACCGCGTCATAGATTTCGTCATAGTGGCCAGACATGGCCGAAACGCGCACCGCCTGTATCAGCAGCATGGAGAAAGCGGCAGACTCCGGCACATCGCCACAGGCGCTTTGCGTCTTGGCGGCGGCATCCTTGACCTCCGCCCACAGGGCGGCACGGCTGGCATCATCGGTTCCGGCCCGCAGCGCCACCAGCGTGTCCTTGGCGAGGCCTGTGACGCCCGCGCCCGCGGGCTGGATGGCCAAGGCCCCGTCCACATAGGATTGCGCCCAGGATTGCCATGTGGGTCCCACAAGCGCCCATGGGGCCTTGCCATACATGTCGTTCACCGATTGGCCCGCCATCATCCACAGGGCCATGGGGTATTTGCGGCTGGCATCCACCAGTGCCTTTGAGAGTGTGGGGTTTTCCGGCAGCGTGCCCTTCACCCACCAGTCGCTTTCCTTGGCCTTCACGCCAACGAAATCGATGTCATAGGCGGCATTGGCATAGTCCTTCTTGCCGCGCTCACTGGCCATGATGGTGGCCTTGGGCTGGGCCAGCACCGCCATGGTGTTGTCGATGAGCGTGCTCCAGCCTTCCGCCGTGTCCTCGAGATTGGCGATGTAACCTTGCAATTCGCGCGTGATGGGATGCACGGACGCAAGTGACGCATCTGCCAGAATGGCCGCAGCCTCCGCGCGCGCACCTGCCAGGTCTTTGCCATTGGCCAGAAGATTGGCCACATTATAGCGCGCCGCCGCCTTGTGTGGCGAGGCGCCGGCGCCAATCGCCTTGAACAGCTGCACAGCCTTGGCCTTGTCGGCATAGAAGGCAACCGAGGCTTCCTGATAGGCCCGGTCATCCATCTGCATCTGGGCAAGTTCCGGCTTCACCTCAAGCGGCGCGGGAAGCGCAAGGTCGGCCCCGGCTGCACCGCTGCACGCCTTCAGAACCCGCGCCTGGGCCGAAAGCCACTGCTTGATATAAGGGTCTGTGGCCCCAAGCTTCGCCACACGCTCGTTCAGTACCGACAGTGGATAGCCGGTGCGGCAGTCATATTGCACGTCCTGCAACTCCTGCATCTCGGGTGCAAGTTCGGCAGTGCGCTTTTTCCAGGCGTCGTTCTCGTTCCAGCTGCCATAGGTCGGGCCCTCGGCATCGAGGCCGGTATTGCCCAGACCCGCCATTACCCGCCAGGCTGCGGCGCTGTAAGGCGTGTAGCCATCCACCAGGGCGTTCACCTGATCCGGCGTGCAGGTGGCTGTTTGGGCAAGCGCCGGGGCCGCACCCGACAGAAGTGCAAATGCAAGGGTGGTGCGGCAGAGTTTGCTGCGGAATTTCATCGGACGTTCTCCCGTGGTGTTACAGGTCTATTACCATGCCGTCGAAGGCAGGGCGAATGTTGTGTGGCAATTCCTCACATAACTTCGCGTAGTCGAGGTCAACATGCATGTTGGTGATGATGGCCCGGCGGGGCTTCAGCCGGGCAATCCAGTCCAGCGTTTCAGGCAGTGAGAAATGGCTGACATGGGGCGTGCGCTTCAGCGCATCGACAATCCAGATGTCGAGACCGCTGAGCAGCGGCAGGCTCTCATCCGCAATGCCATTCAGATCTGGCGTATAGGCCATGCCACCCACCCGGAACCCCAGGGCATTGATCGCGCCGTGCCGCACCACAAAGGGAAGGGCCTTCAAGACGCCCCCTGCTCCGGCGGTTTCAACCGCCACGCCTGGCGTGATCGTGTGCAGGTCCAGGATTTGCGGATAGTCGCTGCCCTGCGGCTGCAGGAAGCAATAGGAAAAACGGGAGAGCAACATGCCAGCCGTGGACTGATCGGCCCACACCGGCACACGCCGCCGCTGGCGCAGGAAAAACGCCCGCAACTCGTCAATGCCGTGCGTATGATCGGCATGTTCATGGGTGAACCACACGCCATCAATGGCCTGCACCTCAGCCGTCAGCATCTGGTCGCGCAGGTCTGGCGACGTGTCGATCACCACCCGCGTGGTGCCACCCTGCCCCTGCTGCTCCAGCATGATGGAACAGCGTCGGCGGCGATTCTTGGGATTGGCGGGATCGCAGACACCCCAATCGCCGCCGATGCGCGGCACACCGCCGGACGAGCCGCAGCCCAATATGGTGGCGCGGATGGTCATGCAAACCTCGCGGGCCGCGGCACCTTGTCGAAGAGGCGGAAGAAATTGTCAGCCGTCTGCCGGGCCATCACAGCCACATCCGTATTGCGGGCGGCGGCGAGGTGCTCCAGCGTCCTCACCACAAAGGCAGGTTCATTGTCCTTGCCGCGATGTGGCACAGGCGCGAGGTAGGGTGAATCCGTCTCCACCAGTATCCGCTCGACCGGCAGCTGTGCCGCCACATCCCGCAGGTTCTGCGCCGACTTGTAGGTGAGGATGCCGCTGAAGGACACATAGAGACCAAGCTCCACGCCCTTCTGCGCCAGCCAGTCCTGAGAGGTGAAGCAATGCAGCACCGCCTTGAAGGGCCCCCGCGCCATCTCTTCTTCCAGAACACGCGCCGTGTCGTCCTCGGCCTCGCGGGTGTGGATCACCAGCGGCAAGCCGGACTCACGCGCCGCCGCAATGTGATTGCGAAAGCCCTGCATCTGCGCCTCGCGCGGCGAGAGATTGTAGTGATAGTCGAGGCCGGCCTCGCCGATACCCACCGTCTTGGCGTGTTGCGTCAGCCGCACAAGCTCCGTCACGGGCATATCCAGCTCTTCATGCGCGTTGTGGGGATGAGTGCCTATGGTGCAGTAAACATTGGGGTTTTCATCCGCAATGCGGCGCAGATTGTCACCCGCACGGATGCGCGATGAAATGGACAGCATCAGCCCCACCCGCGCCGCCTCGGCCCGCGCCAGAACGGCTGGAAGATTGTTTTGGATCATCTCGAAGTCGAGATGGCAGTGACTGTCCACCACCCAGGGCAAGGATGAAGCGGGCATGGCCGGAGCGTTGCTCATGCCTGCGCCGCGGGCTCTTCCACAAAGCGCGGAAACACTGGTGCCGGCGCGGGCAGCGGCGTGCCCGCCACAAGCCCATCACCAAAATGGACAAAGCGCCGCTTGTCCTCGGGCACGGCCAGAAGATCAAGCAATTTGGCCGACGACGCGGGCACATAGGGCTGGATCAACAGACCCACAAGCCGTAGCACCTCCGCCGTCACGTGCAGAACCGTCTCCATGCGGGCGGGATCCGTCTTTTTTAGTGCCCAGGGCTCCTGCCCCGCGAAATAGCGGTTGGCATCCGCCACCACCCGCCAGATGGCATCCATGGCCTTGCTGATGGCATAGGCCCCGTGCTGCGTCCGCACCTCTGCCAGAAGCCCCTGTGCCGCCTCCAGCATGGTCCGGTCAGCCTCCGACAGCGGGCCCTTCACCGGCACCTTGGCACCGCAATTCTTGTTGATCATGGACAGCGACCGTTGCGCCAGATTGCCCAGGTCATTGGCGAGATCGGCGTTCATGCGGCCCACAATGGCCTCGTGGCTGTAGGAGCCATCAGAGCCATAGGGCACTTCCCGCATGAAGAAATAGCGCACGGGGTCAACGCCGTAACGCTCAACCAAATCCGACGGCGACACGATGTTGCCCGTGGATTTCGACATCTTCTCGCCCCTGTTGAACAGGAAGCCATGCACCACAATCTGCTTGGGCACGGGCAGCTTGGCGGCCATCAGGAAAGCAGGCCAATAGATGGCATGGAAGCGCGTGATGTCCTTGCCGATCACATGGGCCGAGGCCGGCCAGAACGCGGCGCGTGGCGCGCTGGCATCCGGAAAGCCCGTGGCAGTGATGTAGTTCGTGAGTGCATCCACCCACACATACATCACATGCTTTGGCGCGCCCGGAACCGGAATGCCCCAGTCAAATGTTGTGCGGCTCACCGAAAGATCGTTGAGGCCCCGCTCGACGAAGGATATGATCTCGTTGCGGTATTGCTCCGGCACGATGAAATCCGGGTGCTTCTTGTAGTGCTCCAGTAGCGGCTTGGCATAGACCGAGAGTTTGAAGAAATAGCTCTCCTCCTCCACCCATTCCACAAGCGTGTTGGTCTTCAGCGAATAGCGCTTGCCTTCGCGCTCCTCGATCTCGTCCTCGCCGTAGTAGGCCTCGTCACGCACCGAATACCAGCCAGAATATTTCGACAAATAGATGTCGCCGTTGGCCTCCATCCGCTTCCAGATTTCCGTGACGGATGCCTTGTGACGTTCAGAGGTGGTGCGCACCACATCATCGGCACGGGCGTTGAGAAGTTCCCCCATGGCTTCGAATTGCGCCGCGGTGCGGTCCGCAAGCCCCTGCGGCGTCAAGCCTTCGCGGGCCGCCGTCTGCTGCATCTTCTGGCCGTGTTCATCCATGCCGGTGACAAACAGCACGTCGGCACCATCCAGGCGTTTGAAACGGGCCATCACGTCCGTGGCGATGCGCTCATAGGCGTGGCCGATGTGGGGGGCGCCATTGGCATAGGGAATGGCGGTGGAAATCAGGAATTTCTCAGTCATGCCAAGGCTCTTGCCCCGGAATCAGGCCGCCTTCAAGGCATCTTCAATGGTGCTGAGGGCCTGCATCACTGCGACGCGGCGGTCGAGATTATAGCCCTCGACGGTGCGGACATGGGCGGCAACAGCGGCATGGGCTTCGGCGAGCGCCGCCCCACGGTCCGAGCCCGCATCGGCTGCGGCTTCCCGGGCCAGCCAGTCCAGCAGCAATCCGGCAAACACCGGATAATCCTCCACCGCTTGCTGGCGCTGGGCGAAAAGTTTGGAAATGGCCGTCTTGCCTTCGGTGGAAATGCGCGGCAGCGCCTTGAAGGCCTCAAAGGCCTTCGCGCCATTGCTTTCGGCCAGATCGAGTGCAGCCCCGGGCGCGCCTTGGCACAGCGGCAGAAGCCGCTCGATCTCATCAGACGGCAAGGGTTTCTCCAGCGGCAATCCAGCCAGAACCTCCCGCACCTCGGCATCCGGCAGGCGTTCAAACGGCACCCGGCGGCAGCGTGAGCGGAGCGTGCGCAGCACCACGCCGGGCCTGTTGCAGACGAGCAATATCAGGCACTTGGGAGGCGGTTCCTCAACCAGCTTGAGAAGCGCATTGGCAGCTTCGTTGGACAGGTCGTCAGCGCAATCCACAAGCGCCACCCGCCAGCCGTCATCGCTTGCCGTGCGGCTGAAGAAGTCCGTCAGCTTGCGGGCATCATCAACAGAAATTTCCTGTCGCAGGCGCTTGGGCTTGCTCTCCGTGAAGCCGCGCTCCAGCACAAACAGGCCGGGGTGGGCCCGCGCCGCAATCCAGCGGTCGCTCTGTTCCGAGTTGCGATGCCCCAGAATGTCCCGGGCCATGGCATAGGCGAAGGTGGCCTTGCCCACACCCTTGGGCCCGCAGAGAAGCCAGGCATGGTGCGGCCGGCCAGAGTCCATCGCCTCCCGGAAGGCAGCCACCGCAGCCCGGTGCCCCACAAGCCGCTGCGCGAGGCGCGGGTGCCAGGCCACCTCGCGGGGATCGTCAACGTCCTCAGCCAAGCCCGCGCTCCTTCAGAATGGCGCGGATCTGCCCGCTCACGTCAGCCTCTGACTGCACCGCATCCACCAGGGCGCAGCGTTCGGGCTCGGCCTGAGCCAGGATGCGAAAACCCTTGCGCAGCTGCTGGTGAAAGGCCAGCCCCTTGCGTTCGAACCGGTCCTCCGCATCCGTGCCACGGGCCTTGGCCCGGGCCAGCCCCACATCAGGCGGCAGATCGAAAATCAGAGTCAGATGCGGCAGCACATTGCCGACAGCGGCCGCTTCCAGAGCAGAAATCAACGGGTGCGGCGCGCCCCCGGCATGGCCCTGATAGACCCGCGTGGAGTCCATAAAGCGGTCACAGATCACGGTCTCCCCCCGCGCCAGTGCCGGGGCGATCACCTGCCGCACATGCACCTCTCGCGCTGCCGACATGAGCATGGCTTCAGACGCAGCCGACCACTGTGAGACATCGCCAGAGACAAGCAGCGCCCGTAGCGCTTCACCCTGAGGCGTGCCGCCCGGTTCGCGTGTCAGCAACACTGTATGTCCAAGCGCCTTGAAATGCGCCGTGAGCATTTTGGCCTGGGTGGACTTTCCACTGCCCTCGCCACCTTCCAGCGTGATGAAAAGACCGGCCATCAACCGCCGAAGACCATGATCATGGCGCTCGACATGGCCTTGCGCCACATGGAGTCCACCGGGTCCACCGTGCCCGCCGTCATCACGGGCAATTCGGCAATGGCCCTGCCCGCGATGAAAACCTTGACCACGCCCACCTGCACGCCCTGCTTCACAGGCGCAATCAGCGGACCCTTGTAGGTAAGTTTCACCTCGGCGCTGTGCCGCTCTTCCGCCGTCAGGGCCACGCTGAACGAGGTGTTTGTGACGAGATCGACCCAATCCTGCGTGCCGCCCCAGACCCGCGCCTTGCCCACCCGGTCGCCGCTCGCATAGACTTCGATGGCACGGAATTTGGACAGGCCCCAATCCAGCAAATGCTCGGCTTCCGCCTTGCGGTCATCCACGCTGGGCAGGCCGGAAATCACCATCACGAGGCGGCGGCCATCCCTCTGCACGGTACCCACAAGGCTGTAGCCCGCGGCCTTGGTGTAGCCCGTCTTCATGCCATCCGCGCCCGGATAATCGACCAGCAGGGGATTGCGGTTCTGCTGGGTGATCTTGTTCCAGGTGAATTCCTTCTCCCCATAGATCGGGAAATACTCGGGATGGTTTGCGATGATGTAGCGCGCCAGCGTGGCGATATCCCGCACGCTCATCAGATGGTTGGGATCTTCCAGCCCGGTGGCATTGCGGAAGGTAGAATGTTTGAGGCCCAATTCGGCCGCCTTGGCATTCATGCGGTTGACGAAGGTCTGCTCCTTGCCGTCAATGCCTTCAGCCAGTGTAAGGCAGGCATCATTGCCGCTGTCGATGATGGCGCCGCGAATGAGATCAATCACCCGTATTTCCTGCTTGGCCTGGGCATACATGGTGGAGCCCTTGGCTGCGGCACCCCCTTTTTTCCAAGCATTGGCGGACACCGTGAAGAGCTGGTCTTCCTTCAACTGGCCGGATTTCAGAAGGTCGAAGACAATGGCCTGCGTCATGAGCTTGCTCATGCTGGCAGGCGGCACGGGCGTGTCGGCGTCTTTTTCGTAATAGACCTGCCCCGACTTCACATCCATCAGGATGGCGGCGCGCGCCTTGCTGTCATAGGGCTCATCGCCCAGCGTTGCGGCAGCGGCCTCACCTGCGGCAAGCCACAGCACAGGCAAGAAGAGAGCAGTGAACACAAGGCGGAAAACGCTGGAAACAGCAGTCATGGCGGGAGGCACTTTCTGAGCCTGCGAGTTTAAATCCGCAGCCTCCTGAATGCAAACCCCGCCGCCCCTTATCCCGCGATCTTTATCGCCACCTGCTGCACCCGCACACGGCGGATCTTGGCATCGGGGAAGCCCGCATTCTGGATGGCGGCAAGCGCCTGCCCAGCCTGCTCGGCATCGGGAAGGGCTGTGGTCTGGATGCGGTAGAGTGGGCCATTTGCCCCGTCAAATTCAAACATCTGCACGGTGGTCATGTCGGAAAGCGCGGCAAAGGCTGCATCCGCGTTGTCCTTGTTGCCGAAAGTGGCCACGTGAACCAGATATCCGCCGGGGCCATTGCTGTCAGCAGAGGGAACCGGGTCCTGCGCCGGTTCATCATTGCGGTAGGCAACCGTCTGCCGCAAGCGGCGCGGCGCGGCGGCAGGCGGTGGATCGGCCTGTGCAACCTGCACATTGCCACGCACCGGATTGTCGGCAGCACTGGCCAGCTGAGAAATGCTGGCCCCCTGCCCCATCACCTGGTTCATCATGGCCAGGTGACGATAGCCCTTGTCGTTGATTGGCGCGTTGCCAATCCACTGCACCCGCACCTTCGCCATGCCCTTGTTGCGGTATCCCAGCACATCGGCACTGCGCTTCGACAAATCCATGATGCGCGTGCCAACGAATGGGCCGCGGTCGTTGATGCGCACCACAATGGTGCGGCCATTTTCAAGATTGGTCACCTTGGCATAGCTCGGCAGTGGCAAGGTGGGGTGGGCCGCCGTGAGGTCAGCCATGTCAAACCACTCGCCATTGGATGTCTTGCGGGCGTTGAAAGCTTCGCCATACCACGAGGCCGTGCCCTTCTTGTCATAGCCCGGCTGTTCCTTCGGCGTATACCAGCGGCCTGCCACCTGATAGGGCTTGCCCACGAAATACCGGCCACCGCCCTCAGGGATCGGGCCATGACCTGAGTAATGGGGACTGCCTTTTCCGGCAAAGGGATCGCGGCTCGCCTGAACCTTATGTGCCCCACGGTGCGAGGAGCACCCCACAAGCGCCACGGCAAAGGCCGTGAGCAACGCAACAAACCAAGCCTGACGGCCCATGATACCCACTCACACAAGAGGGCCGCCCGTCCCAAGACGGCCCGCCGGCCCCATCGCCGGTGGCAAGACTTTGCGCGGGTGAGGTGAATATCGGGTTGCCGGTTATGGTTAACCGGCCCCTAACGGCTGATCAGACGGTACTGGCTCAGTTGCCTTGGGAATCCGGTGTCGTGCTGCCGGTCACGGCGGCTTGCTGGGCATCCAGCCGCGAAAGATTGGCCTGGGCCATCTGGTTGCCCTTGGCCACGGCCTGTTTGTAGAGATCACGGGCCTTCACCAAATCCTTGTCCGCGCCCCAGCCCATTTCATACATGCTGCCAAGGTTGTTGAGGCCCCAGGCATCGCCAGCATCTGCTGCGTCACTGAACAGGGAAAAGGCCTTGGCATAGTCGCGGGCAACACCCTGCCCGCGCAGATGCAACAGACCCAGGTTGACCATGGCCGGAGCATAACCCTGGTCCACAGCCTTCTGGAACCACTGGGCTGCCTTCTCGGCGTCGGCATCAGCACCTTCGCCCGCCTGCAAGCGCAGGCCCAATTCATTTTCGGAAGGCACATGGCCCTTGTCGGCCCCCGCCTGCAGAAGCGTGAGCGCCGCCACCTTGTCAGCCGTCACACCCTTGGCACCCTTGCCGATGAGCTTGGCCAAACGGAACTGTGCTTCCAGATTGCCCTTCAGCGTGGCTTCGCGATACCAGCGGGCCGCCTGTTGGGCATCCTTCTTGGTTTCAATCCCAAGTTCATAGTGAACGCCCACTGCAAGCTGCGCGGTTTCGTCACCAGCCTTGGCCAGTTTCATCTTCTTGCCGAAGGAAAGGCCTTCAAGCGGCAGCGAGTCGGCCAAGGCAAATCCAGCCAACAAAAGAACCGCGCAACACAAGCTTGAAATGCGGGCAAAAAGGCCAGAAGCCGACATCAGATTTAAACCCAAAGAAGCCCCGCCGAGCGCTGTCTATATCACGAATCAGTCAGGCGCAAACGCTCCTTTTCAAAAAATTTGTTTTCGATCCGGAGGAACTTCTTCGAATTTGCCGCAAAATGTCGGGCAGCGCTCACTTGAACGCGTTGCCGACGGGGCATCCCGCCCGGCGGAACACGATTGCGGCCGGGCACCAGCCCGTGAACGATGCCTGCAGCATGTTCAAGCCCGCGAAGGCGGTGAGCAACAGCCAATAGGGCGATACAAAATGGGCAAGCGCCGCCGACGCCAGAACCACACATCCCGCAAACGCCATCACGGCCCGGTCAACATTCATTGCAATCTCCTGTCTGAAACGCCCATCGCGTATATTCGATTTACCGAATATACCAGCACGGCCGCTGGCGCAATCCCCCTCTGTTCTTCCCACCGCTTGCGCCGGCCCGATACTTCTGCGAACAATTGCCAAAACATGAGGAGCCGCCGCCATGGCTGATGTCACACCGCTTCGCCCGCATGAATCCACCCGCCTGGCCGATTGGCAGCATCGCGTTGATCTGGCCGCCGCCTTCCGCCTGGCCGCCCACTTCGACTGGCACGAGGCCGTGGCCAACCACTTCAGCCTGGCCACCTCGCCCGATGGCAAGACCTTCCTGATGAACCCGCGCTGGAAGCACTTCTCGCGCATTCGCGCCTCCGACCTGCTCTCCCTCAATGCCGACGACAAATCCGCCATGGACCGCCCGGATGCGCCCGACCTGACGGCCTGGAGCATTCACGGCCGCCTGCATGCCCTTCTGCCGCAGGCCCGCTGCATCATTCACCTTCACCCGCCCTATGGCACGGCGCTGGCCTCGCTGGCCGATCCGGAAATCAAGCCCATTGACCAGAACACGGCCCGCTTCTTCAACCGCGTGGCCATGGACATGAACTATGGCGGCATGGCCAACACGGATGCGGAAGGCGAACGCCTGGGCCGCCTCCTTGGCAACAAATCCATCATGATGATGGGCAACCACGGCATTCTCGTCGTGGCCTCGACCGTGGCCGAGGCCTTTGACCTCGCCTATTATCTGGAACGGGCCTGCCGCAATCTCATCCTGGCCTACCAGACCGGCAAGCCGCTCCACATCATGTCGGATGCAGTGGCCGAAAAGACCGCCCAGGAGTGGGAGGCCGACCGCGAGCAGTTCCTCTCCCATTTCTCCGAGATGAAGGCGATCCTGGACGCCAAGGACGCCAGCTACGCCACCTGAGCTGCGCCAGACAGGCGGCCCGGACGGTTGCTACAAGGGTTGCCCCTGCCCCGATTCCTGCTAGAGGAGCGGGGCTTGGCCAAATCACTCCCGGAGGGGTGGCAGAGTGGTCGATTGCGGCGGTCTTGAAAACCGTTGGGGGCGCAAGCCTTCCGGGGGTTCGAATCCCTCCCCCTCCGCCAATTCATGATCAATGAACAAAGTTCTCATCCTTGGCGGGTACGGCAATTTTGGTAAACGCATTGCCTTCATGCTCACACGCCAGAACATACCTGTCATTATCGCAGGGCGTGATCGTGAGAAGGCGCAGGCCTTGTTGAATGTCTTGCCGCCATCCCTTGCAGAAATAGCCGTGTTTGACGTTGACAAAAGTCTGTCAGAGAAGTTGCGGATGTTGAATCCGGCGGTTGTAATCAATACCTGCGGGCCCTTCCAAAATAGAGACTACTCCGCCGCAAAAACCTGTATTGCGCACGGCATCCACTACATTGACCTTGCCGACGGCCGTGACTTCGTAGCTGAAATCACTGCACTAGACGCCGACGCCAAAGATCATGACGTGACAGTGATCAGCGGCGCAAGCACCGTACCAGGTCTGACCTCAGCAGTGATTGAACACTATCTCCCCGAATTCGCTGAAATCTCGTTACTGCAATACGGCATTGCGCCGGGGCAAAAAGCTGAACGTGGCCTTGCGACAACGCAGGCAATTCTTGGCTATGTCGGCAAAAGGCTGAAACCCTGCGCTGGCTTTCCCGTGCGCTACGGCTGGCAAGATCTATACGTTCAGAACTATCCGCAACTGGGCAGAAGGTGGATGGCCAATTGCGAAATTCCTGATCTCGATCTGCTCCCCGCAAAATATGGCATCAAACGCATAAGATTTTCAGCTGGAATGGAAAATCCGTTGCTGCATCTGGGGGTATGGACACTTTCGTGGATGGTGAGAATTGGCATTCCCCTCTATTTGCCAAGATATGCAGCCGTGTTGCTCAAGATCAGCAACTGGTTTGACATCTTTGGCTCCGCTGACGGTGGTATGCACGTTACACTTCGCGGAACAGGCAAGTCTGGCACACCCCTGGCAAAAAACTGGTTCATCATAGCGCGAGATGGAGACGGACCATACATCCCGGCCGTTCCCGCCGTCATCCTCGCAAAGAAATTGATCGGCGGCCAATTCTTCAGACGCGGTGCCATGGCCTGCATGGGGCTTTTCAGCTTGGATGAATACCTCAAGGAGTTGGAACATTTGCGCGTTGCAACTTGCGAACAATAGCGAATCGCAAAAAGACATAGCATATTCAATCTGTTAAACGACGAACGAATTGTTCTTTATTCCGAACACCAGATGCGCTATAGTCTTCTTCATTCTCAGCAAGGAGCACTCACATGGCATTGCAGCTTGGCGACATCGCCCCGGATTTCGAAGCCGAAACCACCCAGGGCAAGATCCACTTCCACGACTTCATAGAGGGTTCCTGGGCCATCATTGTTTCCCACCCCAAGGACTTCACCCCTGTCTGCACCACCGAACTCGGCGCGCTCGCCCTCAAGTCCGGCGCATTCCAGAAGCGCGGCGTGAAGATCGTCGGCATTTCCGTTGACAGCGTAGACGATCACCTGCGCTGGAAGAAGGACATCAAGGATGTGACCGGCGCGGAGGTGGACTATCCACTGATCGGCGACAGCGAACTCACCGTCGCCAAGCTCTATGGCATGATCCACCCCAATGCCTCCGGCAATGCCAAGGGCCGTACCGCCGCTGACAATCAGACGGTGCGCAATGTATTTGTCATCGGGCCGGACAAGCGCATCAAGCTCATCCTCACCTACCCCATGAGCACGGGCCGCAACTTCGATGAAATCCTGCGCGTGGTGGATTCACTGCAGCTGACGGCCACCAAGTCCGTGGCCACACCTGCCGACTGGAAGCCGGGCGACAAGGCGATCATCCTCGCCTCCATCTCCGACGACGCGGCCAAGGAGAAATTCCCGCAGGGCTGGGACGCCAAGAAACCCTACCTGCGTCTGGTAGATGTAAAGTAACCCATCCACCGAAATTGATGAGGCCGGGTTGCGCAGGCAGCCCGGCCTTTCCATTTGCGGAAGGCGGCCTGTTCCCTATCGCAATACCGTTACACAATCGAAATGCCTGCGTTGCGGAACTCATGGCATCTCCACCTGCCAACACTGGCTTTTGAATGAATGGAGATACACATGTTAAAGCGCACCCTCATCATCATCGCAGTGATTGCATCAGTCACGGCACCAGCTTCTGCCGGCACCGCCTGGGTCAACACTTTCCTGCGCAGCCTTCCCAAAATCTCGGACCTCAAGCACATTGACGGCCCGGCCGGTTTCACGTGTTTCCAATACAAGAACAAGTATCGCTACTGCGGCAACTGGAACACCCTGCGCTGATCGATAACCAAGCTGTCCTCCTCACGGGGAGGACAGCCTCACCACCACTTCGTCGCGGTGAACTTTCCAGCCGCCTGCTCGATGGCATACGCCGTCTGGAACAGCGTCTCCTCATCAAACGGCTTGCCGATCAACTGCAAGCCCAGCGGCAGGCCCTGCTCGGACAATCCGGCGGGAACGGCAATGCCCGGAAGGCCCGCCATGTTCACCGTCACCGTAAACACGTCGTTCAGATACATCTGGACGGGGTCGGTGATTTCACCGGGCGCGAAGGCGGCGGAAGGCGTGGCAGGTGTGAGCACCACATCAACCTTCTCCCAGGCCTTGTCGAAATCCTGCTTGATCAGTGTGCGGACTTTCTGGGCCTTCACATAATAGGCATCATAGTAGCCGGCCGAAAGCACATAGGTGCCAATGAGAATGCGGCGCTGCACCTCGCGGCCAAAGCCGGCGGCGCGCGTCTGTTCATAGGTGTCGGTCAGATCTTCGCCCGGCACGCGCAGGCCATAGCGCACGCCATCATAACGGGCGAGGTTGGACGAGGCTTCGGCGGGTGCCACGATGTAATAGGCGGGCAGCGCATATTTCGTGTGCGGCAGGGAAATCTCCACAATCTCCGCACCCTGTGCCTTCAGCCATTCGGCCCCCTTGTGCCACAGCTGGTCGATCTCGGCGGGCAAACCGTCCGGACGGTACTCTTTGGGAATGCCCACGCGCAGACCCTTCACCGGCTTGCCGAGAATGGCCTCATAATCCGGCACCGGCCGGTCCACCGAGGTCGTGTCCTTGGGATCAACACTGGCCATGGCCTTCAACATGATGGCGGCGTCGCGCACATCCCGCGCAATGGGGCCCGCCTGATCCAGCGACGAGGCGAAGGCCACAATGCCCCAGCGGGAGCAACGGCCATAGGTGGGCTTGATGCCCACAGTGCCCGTGAAGGCCGCAGGCTGGCGGATGGAGCCGCCCGTGTCTGTGGCCGTGGCCGCCGCACAAATATGCGCCGACACCGCCGCCGCCGAACCACCGGAAGAACCTCCGGGCACAAGCGCCGCATTGGAATTCTTGCGCCGCCACGGATTGGTGACGGGGCCGTAGTAACTTGTCTCGTTGGAGGAGCCCATGGCGAACTCGTCCATATTGAGCTTGCCCAGCATGACAGCCCCTTCGCGGAACAGGTTCGCCGTCACCGTCGATTCATAGGTCGGCTTGAATTTGTCCAGCACATGCGAACAGGCCTGGGTGTGCACACCCTTGGTGGCAAAGAGGTCCTTGATGCCAAGCGGAATGCCTTCCAGCGCCCCTGCCGTTCCGGCCTTCAGCTTGTCATCGCTGGCCTTGGCCGCGGCGCGGGCCAGATCAGGTGTCTCGACAATGTAGGCATTGAGCCCACGGGCCGCCTCCACCGCCTTGATGTAGTCTTCGGTCAGTTCAACGGCAGAAATCTCGCGCGCCTTCAGCTTGGCGCGGGCTTCGGCAATGGTGAGTGAGGTGAGTTTGCTCATGATTATCTCCACCACCTTCGGCACCATGAAGAAATCATCTTCGGAGGCGGGTGCGTTCTGCGTCACGTCCTTCGGGATGCCGCCATCGGTCACCACGTCATCGCGCATCTTCACTTTCATGGCGACAACCGAGGTGAGCGGCGCAACGCCAGCCACATTCACCTCGTTCAATTGCTCCACGAAGCTGAGAATGGCGTTCAACTCGCCCGCCAGTTTCGGCAGGTCTTCGTCCTTCACCTTGAGACGCGCCAGGCGCGCCACGCGCTTCACCGTGGCCTGATCAACCGACATGCTGGAATCCCGTGTTCTTGAAAAATCGACTGGGCTGTTAGCAAAGGGTCAGGAGACCTGCAACTTGGCTTTCTGCTGGACCTTCTCATCGAAGTTCGCAGGATCAAGCCAGGCTTCGAACCCCTTGCGGATCGACGGCCATTCCTTGTCGATGATGGAGAACCAGGCGGTGTCGCGGTTGCGGCCCTTGATGATGTAGTGCTGGCGGAAAATGCCTTCAAACGTGAAGCCGAAGCGCTTGGCCGCATCCCGCGAGGGCTGGTTCAGCGCATCGCATTTCCACTCCAGGCGGCGCACGCCAAGGTCATCAAAGGCATGGCGGATCATCAGGTAGATGGCTTCGCTGGCCTGCCGCGTTTTCTGCAAGCCGGGTGACAGCCAGATATTGCCGATTTCAATCGCCCCATTGGCCGGGTCGGCCCGCATGAAGGATGCCATGCCCCGCGCTTCGCCCGACTGCCGGTCAACAATGGCGTAGAACCAGGGGTCACGGGAGGCCTCCCGGTCCTTCAGCCAGGCGGCGAAAACGTCCAGATCGGCGAAGGGCCCGTAGGCCATCCAGGTCCAGACATCGCCGTTCGGGTCCATGCCATCGAAGGAGGCAAAAAGCTGCTGGGCGTGCCGGGCCACACTCACGGGATCAAGCCGCACCCAATGGCCATGCAGGGGCCGCAGGTCCGGCTTGGAGCCGGGCGGCAGGGGATCGACGATGGGGCCAACGGGTCGTTCAACGCGGCGGGTGTTGGCAGTGTCTTTTTTCTTGCTCATTGACCCTCATTCCCCCGCCCTCTAGGCAAAGTCCATGACCAATTTTGCCGCCGAGGCCCAGACCGCAGCCGCCGCGCTCGCCCCCAACAGGCGCATGCTCGGGCTTGACCTTGGCACTACATCGGCGGCTACCTCCGACCTCACCCGTCAGGTGGCAACGCCGCGGCGAGATAATCCGGCCGGACAGTTCATTGCCGATGCCACGGCCCTGCTGGCCTTCGCGGCGAAGGAGGATATCGGCCTTCTGGTGCCTGGCCTGCTCCTCAACATGGATGGCACGGAAGGCCCCGCGCTCAGTGCCACCTCGGGCCTTTGCCCGCAACCTGGACACGACCACGGCCCTGCCCATCGTTTTCTGGGACGAACGCCTCTCCACCGCCGCCGTCACCCGCACTATGCTCGAGGCAGACCTGTCCCGCGCCAAGCGCCGAGAATGTGGACAAGCTGGCCGCCGCCTACATCCTGCAGTCATTTCTGGATCTGCTCAGGATAATCACGTCGCACTTTCCCACAGGCAAGCCTGCCACTGGCCGGTCCCCGCCCTAAAGCCCCGGCTTTAATGACATCGCCCCCGCCTCGTTTCCTCAAGGCCCAGCATCTCGCTGGCCATTCCGATATTTCCCTCGAAATCGCCAGCCTGCTGGACCTCGCCCAGTTCTATGCGGAAAGCGGAAAGAACCTTCCGCCAGAATCCCGCGTGCTGGCGGGGGCAGACGCAGGTGAACCTGTCTTTCGAAAACTCCACCCGCACGCAAAGCAGCTTGAACTGGGCGGGCAAAAAGCGCCTGGGCGCAGACGTTATGAACATGGCGGTCGCCACTCTCTTCCGTTCCAGGCGAAACGGTGCTCGATACCGTCACGATCAACGCCATGCACTCCTGGATTTTCTCTGGTGGTGCGTCACCAGTCCTCGGGCGCCGTGGACCGTGGTTTCCCGCAGAAGGTCTCCTGCGCCGTGATCAATGCGGGCGATGGCCAGCACGAGCACTTTACCCAGGCGCTGCTCGATGCCTCACTATCCGCTGTCACCATGGCCGGGCTGAAGGTCACCGTGGCCGGTCTGGTAAAGCAGACATCCTGCATTCCGGGGCGTGGCCCGCTCCAACATTCACCTGCTCACCAAGATGGGTGTGCGCGTGCGCCGGGTGTGGCCCTCCACTTGCCAGTTCTCCGGCATCGCCACTTTCGGTGTCGAGGTGTTCCGACATGGACTGGGCTGGCGGGGCAGATGCCGTGATGATGCTGCGTCTGCAGGTGGAGGGCGGATGAGTGGTGCCTTCGTGCCGTCCCTGCGCGAATACTACCAATTCTACGGCCTCACCGAAGCCGTGGGCGCAGCCGGCTGGCGCCAAACCTGGTGCGCTGGTCATGCATCCGGGCCCCATGAATCGCGGTGGAGATCGACCTGGAAGCGTGGTCGATGGCGCGCAATCCGTGATCCGCGAACAGGTTGAGATGGGGTGGCCGTGCGCTGGCCGTGCTCGATTTGCCGATCATGTCCGCAAGGAAGAGAACGCTGATGGTTGGTTCCCCTGCCTGCACCTCCGCTGCGCACCGGCTCAATGCCCGCATTCTCGCCTCGGCCTGTGGCCTGGATTGCACTGGCGGCATTCTGGTGGAGTGATGGTTGATCCTCGCTACAGGCGACGTCACTCGCGACAGCGTGGGGCTGTGATACCCGTGGTCGGCGATTGCCGGTCGCGTTATCGCACTGGGCCTCATCGACATGCGGGTCTTCACCGGTGAACCGGGCAGCGAATACCGCGAGACACTGGCCTCGGCCTCCGAAGCCGCTGCGGCAGGTGGCGTCACCACCATGATCGTAATGCCCAACACCCAGCCGGTGATCGACGATGCCGCAATGGTGGATTTTGTGCTGCAGCCGCTCGGTGACACGCCAAGGTGCGTGTCGTTCATGGCCATCACCAAGGACTGGCGGGTGAATCGGCTGGCCGAGATCGGCCTTCTCAAACAGGCGGGCGCTGTTTATTACTGACGCGGTCAAGGCAGTGGGCAATGCCGGGCTGTTCCGCCGTGCGCCCTACCTACGCCCGCGATTTCGACATGCTCGTCGTAGGCCAAGCCATCGAACCCAGCCTTTCCGGCGGAGTACTTTAATGCGGGGGGCGAAGGCCTCGGCGGCTCAGGTCTCGCAGGCACCGCCATGGGCGAAGTCATTATGCTCGAGCGTGACATCCGGCCCGTGGAGATGACCGGGGCCTGGCCATCACGCGGCGCAGATTTCCTCCGCTGAAAGCGTTGATGTGATGCTGGCCAAGGCCGTGGGCCTGCCCGGTTCTGCGGCGCATCGATCTGGCACTATCTTGTGCTGAACGAAATGACATCGGCGCCTATCGCACCTTTTTCGGGACCGCGCCGTTGCCTGCCGCGGGGGACGGACTGCCGCGGCCTCTTTGTGGAGGCCGTGAAGGACGCGGCATCGCCATCGATGATCGTCTCATCCCATGATCCGCAAAGCGGAGACACCAAGCGGCCGTCTGCGGAAGCAGCTCGAAAGCGTGGCTGGAAATCCAGTTTCGCTGCGTTCTCGCTTTATCACAACGAAAACAGGCTTGCCACGTCTCGTTGAAGCCCTGTCGCAGCGCCCGGCGGCCATTCTCGGTTCCCGAAGAAGGCCGCCTCGCCCCGGCGCACCGGCCGGGGACTTTGTGGTTGTCGATCCGCACCTCTCATGGACCATCGAGGACGCGGCCCTGCGATCCCGCTCCAAGAACTCGCCCTTCGAGCATCGCACGCTCGAAGGCCGGGCTGTGGAAACCATCGTTGCGGGCCGCACGGTTTATGCCTACGCTGCCTGAACCATGACGTCTTCCACCGATCTTCTCTTTGCCCTCATCGGCTATCTGGCCGGCAGCATTCCCTTTGGCCTTCTCCTCACCCGCGCCGCGGGCCTGGGCGATGTGCGCAACATCGGCTCCGGCAATATTGGCGCCACCAATGTGCTGCGCACCGGCAACAAGAAGATCGCCGCCCTCACTCTGCTCTGCGATGCCTTGAAGGGCTTCTTCCCGGTGCTGGCGGCCAGCCATTTTGGCGGTGCGCTGTCACCCCTCGCAGCGGGCTTCGGGGCCATGGCGGGGCACATCTTTCCGGTCTGGCTCAAGTTCAAGGGCGGCAAGGGAGTGGCCACCGGGCTCGGAGTGCTCTTCGGCTGGAGCTGGATGCTGGGCCTCGCCTTCATTGTGGGCTGGCTTGCTGTCTTCCGCATCACCCGCATTTCATCGGCTTCGGCTCTCACCGCTTGTGTGATCACGGTGATCGCGGGTGCGATGCTGAATGCCATGGACATTCTCAGCATCATGCTGTGGCCGCTCGTGGCGCTTGCCGCCATAATTTGGGTGACCCATCGGGAAAACCTCTCCCGCCTGATGAAGGGTGAGGAACCCAAATCCTCCTTCTCGAAGAAGGCGTGAATGAACGCCCCGCGCCGGTTGTCTGATGCCGAGCGCGTCTCCTGGGTGAGGCTCGCCCGCAGCAGCCAGATCGGGGCCGTCACTTTCCAGAATCTGTTGGCCCGCTATGGCACGGCGGCAGCGGCCCTTGAGGCCGTGCCGGACTTGGCGAGGCGCGGCGGCAGCCGCAAGCCCTTTGTGCTCTACAGCCAAACCCAGGCCGAGGACGAACTGGCGACCGCCCGCAGCATCAAGGCAGAACTGGTGGTGCCGGGTGAACGCGGCTACCCGCCCATGCTGCGTCACATTCACGGCGCGCCGCCGCTTTTATGCGTGGCCGGAAATCTTGACCTGGCCGATGCCGATTGCGTCGGGATCGTTGGGGCCCGCACAGCCTCCGCCATCGGTCTCAAGTTCACCCGCATGATCTCCGGGCTACTGGCGCAAAACCACATTCTGGTCGCCTCTGGCCTGGCCCGTGGCATTGATACAGCGGCCCACGAAGCGGCGCTGGCGGCAGGCACGGCAGCCGTGCTGGCAGGCGGCATCGACCACATATACCCGCCCGAAAACGCCAAGCTGCACCAGCAGATCGCCGAGCAAGGATTGCTTATCTCCGAAATGCCGCCGGGCACCGTGCCCAAGGCCGAGTATTTTCCCCGGCGCAACCGCATCATCTCCGGCATGTCGCGCGCCATTGTGGTGGTGGAGGCAGCACTGCGCTCGGGCTCCCTCATCACCGCACGCTTTGCCGCCGAACAGGGGCGAGATGTTTTCGCGGTGCCCGGTTCGCCGCTCGATCCCCGCTGCGAGGGCTGCAACCGGTTGATCAAGGACGGCGCGCAACTTGTCACGTCCCCGCAGGATGTGCTGGAGTCCCTGCGCATGGTGCCCCGTCCATCAGGGGCCCTGTTCCTCGAACCGGCCCCCGACCGACCGCCCCATGACGATGTGAGCGATGACGACCGCGCCCATCTCCTCAGCTTCCTTTCGCCTACGGAAACCCACATCGACGATCTCATCCGCGAGAGCAGGCTTTCTGCCGAGACAGTCATGGCCATCCTGCTGGAACTGGAAATCGCCGGGCGTGTGCTGCGCACCGGTGGTGGGCGCATCAGCCTGACAGATTTTCTCTGAAGCGCGCCCCGCTCAATTGACAAGTCGCCAGCAAAGAGTGAAACTTGAGCGCGCAACCGAGGGCATTCACACATGAAAAAGTTGATTATCGCACTGGCCGCCATTTCCATTCTGGCACCCGTTCCCGTCATTGCCGCAGGCAAGGACAAAGCCCCGACGGCCGCGCAGCGTAAGGCCGCCTACAAGCGCGGCTTGGAAGGCTGCCGCAAGAAATACGGCTCGTCTCTGCACTCCGTGCGGGTGGAGAAGTACTACGGCAAGTGGGCCGTGGTCTGCTATCACTACTGAGCGCAGCAAGACCTCACCGTCTTCAAAACCGCCGCATTCACCCGCGGCGGTTTTTTCATTCCACCTCGTCCTGAGGTTCGATCCAGGGTTCTTTCAGGGCCGCAGAGAGCCACGTGTTGAAGGCCTCTGTGGCCATCACGGCGTTCATGTAGTGCCGCGTCGCATCGCCAACCGGAATGGCATAGCTGTCAAAGCGCGTGACCACGGGCGTGAACATGGCGTCAGCCGCACTCCACTTGCCGAAGAGGAAGGGGCCACCCTTGCCATAAGCCTTGCGGCAGGCCGCCCACAGGGCCTCAATGCGCGCCACATCCTTCAGCACCGCGTCGCTGAAACCGGCCTTCAGCGGCACCTTGGGACGCCGCAGGTTCATCGGGCAAGCCCCACGGATGCCCCTCAGGCCCGCATGCATTTCCGCCGCCGCTGACCGCGCCATCGCCCGCGCCGCCTTGTTCTTAGGCCACAGGTTTTTGGAGGGCCACGTCTCCGCAGCATATTCGATGATCGCAAGAGAATCTGAAATCACAAGCTTGTTGTGAACGAGGATGGGCACGGTGCCCGCCACGGAAATCTTGCGCACCGCCTTGCCGAAGGCAGGTTCCCCGAAGCGGATCAGTTTTTCGTCAAAGGGAATGCCCGCCATGGCAAGCGCCATGTAAGGTCTGAGCGACCACGAGGAATAATTCTTGTTGCCGATGATGAGGGTTGGGCGGGCCATGCTGCACTCCGAAAATCACAGCGACTTTGGCAGATGCCGCCACGCCAGAAAAGACATGCCAGCCGCGATCAGGCTGACAATGACATAGACACTTGCCGTCGGCAGAAACGACAGCACAAGAGCAAAGACGATGCCAGGCCCCAGCTCGCTGCATTCAATGAAAGTGCGATAAACGCTGGTCATTTCGCGGCGTTCGCGCGGCTTGACGGCGCGCATGTAGGGAATGCCGCCAATGCCATCGAGGCCCGTGGCAGCGGCTGCGCCAAATAGCAGCAGAACAATGGTGACAACGGGTGCATGCGTTCCCACAAGTCCCGCCGCAAGGGCCGCAACGGCCATCACCGCGAAGCAGCTGCCGATCACCGCCCGCACGCCCACGCGGCGTGCGATCCAACCGAAGACAAGGGCCAGTGGCAGCATCATCTGGCTGGCCGAGATAAGATATCCACCTTGCGTCTTGCTGAGACCGCCTTCGATCAGAAGGATGGGGCCATAGATGAAGAGGGCCGACCAGAAGGCGGAACGGCAGAGCGCAATGCTCCAGGCCAGCCGCAGCCGCGGTTGCGCGGCAAAGCGCCGGATGTTCTTCACGGGGTGAAAGGGTTGCAGCGTGCCCGAGGGCAAGGTGATGGGGTCCGTCAGGCGGATGATCCAGAACACGAGGGCCAACAAAAGCGCGGCCCCAACCACGGCAGACTGTGTCGTCACAATGCCGTGGTGTGTGTATAGCCACAATCCGGCGGCCGGCCCCACCGACCAGGCGATGGTGGAGAAGGCGAGCCGCAGTGGCTCGGCCCGCGCGTAATCCGACTTATGAATGTGATCGAGAATATAGAGCGACATGGTGACGGCCATGACAGCCGCCCCTGTGCTGCGCAGATATTGCCCCGCCGCCTGCCCCGGAACCGTGTGTGTGGCCAGTGACAGGGCCGCCAAGGCCGAGATCACAATGCCCAGTGTATAGGCCCAGCGGCGGCGCATGCGGCGCAGCGCATAGGGCAGCGAAAGCGTGGTGAGCAGCACGCTTGCCGAGGCCATGAAGCTGAGAATGCTCACATTGCGGCTGCTGTGCAGCAGGTCATAAGCCTGCACCGACATGACACCCGCATTGAGGGAGCGCACCAGGCTTTCCAGCGTAAACAGCAGCGCAAAGGTCAGCGCCCCCGCCTTGGGCGGGCTTGCTGGAATGGCGGTGAGTGTCTCGGATGGCATGGCTGATATGGCGGCGGGAATCGCGCCACAAACTAAGGCAAATCAAGGCTTTGACCAGCAGCCAGCGGGCGCCGCCCTGCCCCGCCAGAGCCGCATGGCTTGTTTTTGCACTGCAATACCTATATGCGGGCGGACCATTTCAGGGCCGAGAGCCCCCTTTTTGAAGGATGCTGGATGACCGTCGTCGTCGTGGAAAGCCCCGGCAAGGCAAAGACCATCAACAAGTATTTGGGCAAGGATTTCAAGGTCCTGGCCTCCTATGGCCACATCCGCGACCTGCCGCCCAAGGATGGCTCGGTGCGCCCGGACGAAGATTTCGCCATGTCCTGGGAAGTGGATGCCAAGGCCTCCAAGCGCGTCTCCGACATCGTCGCCGCCCTCAAGGATCACGACCGGCTTGTTCTGGCCACCGACCCTGATCGCGAAGGCGAAGCCATCTCATGGCATCTCCTGGAAGTGCTGACCAAGAAAGGCGCGCTCAAGGGCAAGGCCGTGCAGCGCGTGGCTTTCAACGCCATCACCAAATCAGCCATTCAGGAAGCCATGGCCCATCCGCGCGAGGTGGATATCGCCCTTGTGGATGCCTATCTCGCCCGACGCGCGCTCGACTATCTCGTGGGCTTCACCCTCTCGCCCGTCTTGTGGCGCAAGCTGCCAGGGGCCCGCTCGGCGGGCCGCGTGCAATCCGTGGCGCTCCGTCTCGTCTGCGACCGCGAGTTGGAAATCGAAGCCTTCCGTGCCCAGGAATACTGGTCGATCGACGGCACCTTCACCACCCCTGCCGGCGTGGAATTCCAGGCTGCCCTCGCCCAGATTGACGGCAAGCGCCTGGAAAAGCTGGCGCTGGGAACGGGCGACACCGCCACCAGCATTGTTGCGGCCCTGAAGGGCCAGCCCTTCAAGGTGGATCTGATCGAGTCAAAGCCGGTCAAGCGCCATCCCTTCCCGCCCTTCCGCACCTCAACGCTGCAGCAGGAAGCCTCGCGCAAGCTGGGCTTCTCGGCCTCTCGCACCATGCAGATTGCCCAGAGGCTTTATGAAGGGGTGGAGCTGCAGGGCGAGACTGTTGGCCTCATCACCTATATGCGAACCGATGGCGCAGACATGGCACCGGAAGCCATTGCCGCCTCGCGCAATGCCATTCTCAAGAATTTCGGCGAACCCTATCTGCCGTCGGCGCCGCGCCGCTACACGACAAAGGCCAAGAACGCCCAGGAAGCCCACGAAGCCATTCGCCCCACCGACCCGGGCCGCCATCCTGACATGGTGCGCAAAGCCCTCTCAGCGGAAGAGCTGGCGCTCTACGACCTGATCTGGAAGCGCACCATTGCCAGCCAGATGGAAAGCGCCGAACTGGGAGCGCACCACCGCCGACATTGCCGCGGATGGACGTGACGAAAAGCACTATTCCTTCCGTGCCACCGGTTCGGTCGTGAAGTTCGACGGCTTCCTCCGCATCTACAATGAAGACATCGATGACGGCGAAGATGAAGACTCGCGCCGCCTGCCTGCCATGGCCCGCGGCGATGGCATTGGTGTGAAAGACATCACGCCCAACCAGCACTTCACCGAACTGCCGCCCCGCGCTACCGGAAGCCTCGCTGACCAAGAAGCTGGAAGAACTGGGCATTGGCCGCCCCTCCACCTATGTCTCGATCATGTCCGCGCTGCGCGACCGCGGCTATGTGCGTTCGACAAGAAGAAGCCTGATTCCCGAGGACAAAGGCCGCATTGTCACGGCCTTCCTGGAAAGCTCTTCAAGCGCCATGTGGAATATGATTTCACCGCCGACCTCGAGGAAAAACTCGACGGCGTGTTCCGCTGGCGACCTGAAGCGGCTGCTGGGATGTGCTGGTGGCGATTTCTCAAGGCCGCCTTCACCACCTCCATCGGCGAGGTGAAAGACCTGCGCGTGGCCCGCGTGATCGACGCCCTCAACGACCTGCTGGCCTCCATAGCTCGGCCAAGCCTGCTGGCGGCGATGCCCGCAAATGCCCGGCCTGTGAAACCATGAGCTTTCCTCGCTTTCACCCGGCATGGCACGTTCGGCTGCACCACCATCCTGAGCAACATACCCGCCAGATGTCCGTGCCGCTGGAGGCGCGGTCGATGCTGTGCTTACCGAAGGCATCGTGCTGGGCACAGACCCGGAAACAGGCGCTGCCGTGACCCGCTGCATTGGCCGCTTCGGCCCTATCTGCAATTGGGCGAGGCCACGGACGATGGCGAAAACCCAAGCGTTCTCTCCATCCCCAAGGCAAGGACCCGGCCTCCGTCACCTTTGAAGAGGCCATGCGCTATCTCTCGCTGCCCCGTGAGGGCCTTTGCAACCCGAAACTAAGACCCCCATCGCCGCCAACAATGGCCGCTTCGAACACATCCTGCATGATGGCGTCTATGTGAACCTCAAGGATGCCGGATGACGTTTACACCATCGGCCTCAACCGCGCGGTTGATCTGCTGGCGGAGGCGCTGGTGGTCCGTCTACGCGGGGCCGTCCGGGGGCGCTGTGAGTTCTCGGCCCCCATCCTCGATGGCGGCGGCAATGTGGAGATCATGGGCGGGCGCTACGGTGCTCAGGAAGTTCGGCAAGGTGAATGCCACGCTGCCCAAGGACAAGACGCCGGATGACCTCACCATGGACGAGGCGTCCTGATCGCGGCCTGTACGCCCGCGTTCCGCGAAACCGCCCGCAAAGGCACCGGCCAAGAAGGCGGCGAAGAAACCCGCAGCCAAGAAAGTGGCCAAGAAGGCTGTGAAGAAGGCGGCGCCCGCGGCGTGAAGACACCCTCCAAGCCCCGCAAGTGCACTTCGGCCCTCGACCGGCCGAACTCCTCGACCCACGCCCTGCAAGGCCTTCGGCATCGTCGGAAAGCGGAGATCGCCCGGGCCTTCAACCTGCATGGCAATGCCAAGATCGGCCTCAAGGCCATTCTAAAAGACCCGAACATGGGCGCGCCGGGCCGCAAGGGGCCGCAAGGTAAATGCGAGCGCCGCCCTGCCCCCCGTGACCGTGATCGAAGTGACCGGGGTCGACGAAGACGGCGTTGCTCTGGCCACCCCCGTGGACTGGAACGCCGATGCCAACGGCCCACCGCCCGTCATCCAGATCAAGCACGGCCACCGCAGCGGCCAAAGCTGCACCTGCATTGGCGACAGGGTTCTTGCCCGCATCCCGCCAACCCGCGCGACCACGACCACCCCCATGCCGCAGAGGATGAAGCCCATCGCGTGAGGCACTGCGCGTGGTAGCATTTACCGCGCAGGCCCCGGTTATGCTGGCCGCGTCATTCCCTCCGGCAAAAGAAAGACCGCCACGACTATCTGGTGCCCTATGGCGATGATGGTGGTGCGCGGCAGACGGAGAACTCGTATCCGCCGAAGTGACGCGCGCTGCTGCCCGTGGCTTGCCACAGGCCCGCGTGCGGGCCCGGCTGGGCGATGCCAAAGACCCACGCAACACCTCGCTCATCGCCATACACGCCCACGGCATCCCCGACCAGCCTGGGCGTCTGTGCTGGAAGACGTGGAGCGTTTGACGCACTTCCGGCTGGAGGGCCGCGCTAATCTGCGCGCCATGTGCCGTCAGACCATCGACCACCGATGCCCGCGCACCATGACGACGCAGTTTGGGCAGCACCCGACGATGGTCCCAAAACCAAAATGGTTACAAGGTGATTGTCGCCATTGCGGATGTGGCGGTTTATGTCCGCCCGCAGTCGGCACTGACCGCGAAGCGCGGCGGCGCGGCAACTCCACCTATTTTCCGGACCGGGTTGCGCCCATGTTGCCGGAGCGCATTTCCAACGACCCTGCTCGCTGCGCGAAAGCGAAGACCGCCCGGCGCTGGCCTGCCACATGGTGTTCGACGCCCAGGGTCGCAAGCAATCGTGCACCGCTTCAGCCGCGCCATCATGCGCTCAGCGCCAAGCTCGCCTGTGAAGAGGCGCAGGCCGCAATCGATGCCAAGTGGCACGGCCAAGGCCAATGCACTCTTGTGAAACAGCACTGGAAGCCACTTGGGCCGCCCGCGCCGCCCTCTCCAAAGCGACAGGCGGGGCCCCCTCGAACTGGACCTGCCGGAAAAGAAGATCATCTCTGATGCAAACGGCACTTTGCCGGTGTGAAGGTGCTCCGAACGGCTGGAGGCGCACCGCCTGATCGAAGAGTTCATGATCCAGCCAATGGCCGCCGCGGAAGACCGGAACAAGCGCCGCACGCCACTGCTCTTCCGCGTGCACGAAGAACCCTCGCAGGAAAGCTGCGCGCTTCCGACTTCCTGGCACAGTGAACACCCTTCGCGCTGGGCTTCCAGGACAAGCCGAAGCACTTCAACGCCATCCTCGACCGGGCCAAGGGCACGCCCCACGAGAAGCTGGTGATGAGGTAAGCGTGCCTCCCGTGCCCAGTGCGCAATACCGCCCGGCCAATGCCGGGCACTTTCGGCCTGTCGCTGGCCAATTACGCCCATTTCACCTCGCCCATCCGCCGTTACGCCGACCTGATCGTGCACCGCGCCCTGATCACCGCTTGCTGCCTGGGTGCAATGATGGCTTGCTCTGCTCGAAGACATCGCCAGCTTGAGGAAACGGCGTGATTCCATTTCCAGCCGGAGCGCGCCGCTCCATGATTGCCGAGCGCGAAACCGTGGACCGGTTGGTGGCCGCCCACCTCTCCTCAAAGCTCGGTGCCACCTTCAGGCCGCATCAGCGGCGTGGTGGGAGCCGGCATTTTCGTAACATTGGAGAAGCCACAGGCGCGGATGGCTTTGTGCCTGTCTCCACACTGGGCTGCAGTTTCTATGTGCTGGACGATGTGCGCCATGCCCTCGTGGCTCAGGATACGGGCGAAACCTATCAGCTCGGCGATACTGTAGATGTGCGCCTCACGGGCGTTGCGCCAGTGAAGGGAGGCCTCACCTTCGGCATGGCCTCCGACGGCAAGAAGGGCGCGAAGCCCGCCCGTGTTGGCCGGCACCGTGTGAAGCGGCCTTTTCGCGGCAGGCGCTGAACCGTTCAGCCTGCGTTCAGCCGCAGGGCGCATGGGTTCCACTCCACCAAAGGTGGAGACTTCCATGACGCTTTCATTTGTCAAACCCATTCTAGTGCCAGCCCTCGTTGCAGCGGCCCTGGCCACGCCGGCTGTTGCCTCGGCCTTTTGGGGTGGCACGGCAGATCAATGTGGCCCCCACGGACACGCTGAAGATCCGCGCCTGGCCTGCGGCCTACTCCGCGGTGATTGACGCGGAACCCGATGGTGCCAACATCAGCCTCACTGGCCGCTGCAAAAACACCACAACCAATGTGTCGTTCCGCATCGATGGCGGCCAGTCGGCCAATTGGAAATACAACAAGATGAAGAAGCCGAATGTCTGGTGCCAGATCATGACATCCTCCTCGGCGCAGCTTGGCTGGGCCCGCGGCAAGTTCATCTGGCCGGGAGGACGCGCCGCCAGAGGCGGTTGAGCCAATGAATCTTGCCTGTGAGATGACCTTGCCGCGCGTCTCTCTCAGCTGCTTATGCCATAGGCATGACCCCAGCGAACCCACCGCTACAACATTCCGCGAGCGCCTTGCGCGGTGTCATTCTTGTGCTTTTGGCTGTGCTGGGCGCCAGTTCCGCATGGACACGGCGGGCAAACACCTGATGACAGCAGTTCAATGTGCGCTGCTGTGCGGCGCGTTACGTGGTTGGTCTTGTTCTCCTGACAGCGCCGATGACGCCTCGTCAGCGGCGTAGGTATTGTGGAAGACGGAACGCACGGGGCTCGTGGTGCTCCGTGGGCTTTCACTCTGTGCCGCCACGCTTTGCGCGGGCCTTGCCCTGCAACGTATGCCTGTGGGCGAGACAATCGCCATTCTCTATCTGCAGGGCTTTGGCATCATGCTCGCGGCCGGATATTTCCTGCGGGAACACATCAGCCCAGTTAAGTGGGTTGGATTTCGCAGCCGCTTTGATTTTGTGGGCAGTATTGCTGATCGCAAGGCCCGGGGCGGCGCGCTTGATGCGCTCGGCTTGGTCTTTGCACTGCGCGGCGCTGCCGTGTCTGTCATCTACATCCTTTTGTCGCGCAGCCTGGCCAAGACTGAAAGCACCATGGCCCTGCTCTTTCATGTTTCGCTCTGGGGCAGCGTGGTGTTCAGCATCCTGTTGGCCATCAACTGCAGCACTTCAGTTTCACGCCGTTTGACCTTTTCCTCCTGGGCATGATGGGGCTGCCGGGCTGGCGGGGCACTTGCTGTTCACCATCGCCTACCGCTTTGCACCCGCCTCCATGCTGGCGCCCTTCAACTACTTCCACATCGCCATCGCCACATTCCTGGGCTGGCTCGTGTACGGCCATGTGCCGGATGGCTGGGCTTTGGCGGAATAATGGCCATGATCGCGCTCGGCGGTGCTGCCATGGCACTTGCCGCGCACCTCGAGAAATCCAAACTGCAGGAGGACACCGTTGCAGAAGCGTAAACTGGGCACATCCGGCCTCGAAGTCTCCGCCATCGGGCTCGGCTGCAGGGCATGTCATCGGGCTTTGGCCCGCCTTCTGACCGCGGTAGCGGCGAGATGATCAATGTCATCCGCAAGGCTGTCGACCTTGGCTAACCTTCTCTGACACCGCCGAGGTCTATGGCGCGCACCAATGAGAAACTGCGGGCGAGGCTTTGGAGCTCCTTCAGGTAAGGTGGTGATCGCCACCAAGTTCGGCTTCAAGCCGGACGGCGATTGAATGGCCCATGGATGCAGTTGGATTCCGCCGCGCACATCCGCGCTGTTGTCGAAACTTCCCCAAGAACCTGCGCGTGGAGGCGATTGACCTTCTTTACCAGCACCGTGTGGATCCCAACACGCCAATTGAAGACACGGCGGGGGCTGTGCGCGATCTCATCAAAGAAGGCAAGGTGAGGCATTTTGGCCTTTCTGAGGCGAGTGCTGAAACCATACGCCGTGCCCATGCCGTGCAGCCCAGGGCAGCGCTGCAGAGCGAGTATTCCCTGTGGGTTCCGTGACCTCGAAAAGGATCCTGCCGCTCCTGGGTGAACTTGGCATCGGACTTGTGCCCTTTGCCCCGCTCGGCAAGGGTTTTCTCACCGGCAATGGTGACCCCCGACACAAAGTTCGTGGAAGGTGACTTCCGCAACCGCCAGTCCAGCTTCGCCGCGGGAGATGGGCTGCCAATCAGGCGCTCGCCGATCTCGTGGTGCGTTTCGCCTCAGCCAGGTGTCACACCCGCACAGATCGCGCTTGGTGTGGCTCTTGCACCAGAGGCCATGGATCGCCCCCATCCCCGGCACGCGCAATGTGGCGCGGCTCACGGAAAATGCGGTGGCGCCGCTGTCACGCTATCATCAGGTGAATTTGGCTGAATTTCGCACCGCGGTGGAGCGCATTCCCACCCAGGGCGAGCTACCCCGCCGACTTCAAGAAAATGAGCGGGCGGTGAAAAGCCAGCAAGCTGATAACCCGGTCGATCTCCCTCAGAATTTCATGTTGGCACCAATCCGCACAACATTGATGTCGTCATCAAAAGAGAAGTCCTCATTGCTGGCGCTGGCCCCCGAGGCCTTTGCAAAGTTCATGTGCAACAACTCGGCCTTCACGCTCCAGTTGCCAGTCATGGCGTACTCCGCGCCCACGCCGAAGGCGAGGCCGAAGCGCAGTCCACGTGCCATGGCCGTTTCTTACCGTGTTGCCGATGGATGTGTCATCGAAATTAGCAGCCGCCAGGCCCGCCGTGCCATAGGCCATCAGGCGGTCGCTGAGGAGATATCCGGCGCGGCCCCGCAATGCGCCAAAGGCACCTGCACTGCTGCTCCAATTGTGGCCATCAAAAACCGTCGTTGTGCCCTGGCTGACATTCATCACCCCGAGATCGCCTTCCGCGCCCACCACAATGGAAGGCATGGCCATCAAGTTGTATCCTGCTGTGAAGGCTGCAAGCCCGCCGGATGGGCTGAGGGAGGCCACGCCATGATCCCCGGCACGGTCATAAAAACTGGGTTGAAGTGCCCCATCCACCACCGAAGCTCACGCCCCCATAGCTCCGCTCCAGTCAAAGGGCAATAATTTGCGCACTGGCCGGCACACCCGCATGCCTGGCCCATCCTTGAACACGCATGGACAGTTTCCGCCTCTTGCGACAGAAGACCATCCCCACACAAACACAACTACACCACACAAAAACACGTGACGCATACGACGCACCCTCGACTCTCAATTGAGCCGTCCCGTCGCCGTCAGAGCTTGTTTCCATTCGAAATGGGACAACCGCGGGGCGCGACATTAGTACCCGCGCGGCGAAATAAGGCCATTCCGCGATGAATAAAAAAAGCCGGAGCAGATGCCTGCCCCGGCTTTTCCTATCTCGTCATTCCGGCGTTGACCTTGTCAATCAGATCTCGGCTTTCGCCGGGATGACGTTCCGTGTAGTTCAATGTCCTGCCAGCACGGCGAGTGCAGCAGCGCCACGATGTTGGTGATCTTGATCATCGGGTTCACGGCAGGGCCTGCCGTCCTTGCAGGGCCGCCGACGGTGTCGCCCGTCACAGAGGCCTTGTGGGCTTCCGAACCCTTGAGGTGCTTCACGCCTTTGCTATCCACGAAGCCGTCTTCAAACGACTTCTTGGCGTTGTCCTGTGCGCCGCCGCCCGCCGTCATGGAGACAGCGACGAAGATGCCCGTCACGATCACGCCCATCAGCATGGCGCCCACCGCCGAGAAGGCTTCCGCCTCGCCGGCAATGGCCTTGATCAGCGCACACCACGATCGGCGACAGCACCGGCAGCAGCGACGGGATGATCATTTCCTTGATGGCGGCGCGTCAGAAGGTCAACGGCGCGTGGGCATAGTCCGGCTTGTCGGTGCCCTTCATGATGCCCGGCTTGTCCTTGAACTGGCGGCGCACTTCCACGACCACGGCCTGGGCGGCGCGGCCCACGGCTGTCATGGACATGCCGCCGAACAGGTAGGGCAGAAGACCGCCGAACAGCAGGCCGACAACCACATAAGGCGACGACAGATCGAAGGACACAGGCACGTTCGGGAAGAACGTTTTCAGGTCCTGCGTAGGCGAAGAGCACCAGCGCGCCGAGGCCGGCGGAGCCAATGGCATAGCCCTTGGTCACGGCCTTCGTGGTGTTGCCCACGGCGTCATGTCGGTGCTGTACGGCGCACTTCCTTGGGCAGGCCTGCCAGCTCGGCAATGCCGCCCGCGTTGTCCGTCACTGGGCCGAATGCGTCGAGCGCCACGATCATGCCGGCAAGCGCCAGCATCGTCGTTACGGCCACAGCCACGCCGAACAGGCCGGCGAGGTTGTAGGTCACGAGAATGCCCGCCACGATGATGAGGAACGGCGGTGGCTTCCATCGAAACCGCGAGACCCCGGATCACGTTGGTGCCGTGACCGGTGATCGAGGCTCGGCGATGAGCGATCGTAGCGCTTGCCCGTGCCGGTGTAGTATTCGGTGATCCAGATGATGGCCGTGATGAGCAGGCCCACAACGCCGCACCAGAACAGGTTCATGGCGGTGAAGCCGCCGAGGTCAACGGACATGCCGCCGAACACATACGAGATCACCGGGTAGAGTGCCACGAGCGAGAGAACGCCCGTGGCCAACACGCCCTGTAAAGCGCGCCCATGATGCTGTTGGAAGCGCCGAGCTTGACGAAATAGGTGCCGATGATCGAAGTGACGATGCAGGCACCGCCACAAGAGCGAAGGCAAAACCATGCCCCAGACCTTGTAGGCCTCCGGCAGCGAAATGGCGGCCAGCACCATGGTGGCAACGGTGGTCACCACATAGGTTTCGAACAGGTCGGCGGCCATGCCGGCGCAGTCACCCACATTGTCGCCCACGTTGTCGGCGATTGTGGCGGGGTTGCGCGGATCAATTCGGAATGCCGGCTTGACCTTGCCCACCATGTCGCCGCCCACGTCAGCACCCTTGGTGAAGATGCCGCCGCCGAGACGGGCGAAAATGGAGATGAGCGAAGCACCGAAAGACAGCGCCACAAGCGCATCGATCACCGTGCGGTCCGTGGCAGCAATGCCGAGCGAGCCCGTGAGGAATCCGAAGAGCGCCACGCCAAGCAGGCCGAGGCCTCGCAACCAGAAGGCCCGCCCATCGCGCCCGACTTTGAAGGCGAGATCGAGGCCACCGGTCAGGTTCTTGGTGGCGGCCCTGGGCCACGCGCATCGTTGGCGCGCAATCGACACGTTCATGCCGATGAAGCCCGCAACGCCCGAGGATGGCGCCGATGGCGCAGCCGATCATCGCCGACCACTTGCCGAGCAGGAATATGGCGAGAATGAAGATCACCACGCCGACAATGGCGATGGTGGTGTACTGACGCTTGAGATAGGCCTGCGCGCCTTCGCGCACGGCGGCGGAGATTTCCTGCATGCGCGCATTGCCGGCATCGGCAGCCATCAGGCTACGGGTGGTGATGATGCCATAAACAACGGAAAGCGCACCTGCCAGACGATCAGCCAAAGAGAGCTGTGTTCATGTTGGGATCTTGTATTTGAAGTTGGTGTTGCCCCCTGCCCGACCGTTGGCCGCGGTCCCGGTACAAACCGTCAGGACTCACGCTTCCCTGCCAAAGGGCTTGGGTTGGTGGTGCTATGCCGCATTCGCGCCGCATTTTCAATGGGCGAAAGACCACTGCGCACTGCTAAATGATTGGCGCACCTCAACTATTTGAGGAAAACACGTCTGGCGCCGTAGGGCCCGCTGCAACCGGGCTTGACACCCCGGCAACACCAGTAAAACTGTCGGCTGAGGGCGGCCCAAGACTTCACCCATCCGGATCCGGATGCCATTTCCGTTTCAACACCGGGGAGAAACAGAATGTCCTTCACGTATAATGAAATCTTCAGCTTCAATGTTGGCCAATTCTGGTCAAACCCTCTGAATGGCGGACCGTCAATGGCGAGCGCCCCCATCACAGTCACTCAAGACGGGTTCATTATCTCGACAACCGGCACGGGACTTGAACCTCCGGAAGCGGCTACACGCCTACAGTGAATGGCCTCATCAGCGGCGCCAGTGGCTCCGCCGGGCTTTCACCGCTTGGTGCCCCCACAGGCCTCAACAAGGTCACCGTCGGCGACACAGGAACAATTTATGGCGGCTATGCTGGCATCAATGCCAACAACGCCATGACGGTCAAATCCAGCGGGCTGATCTGGGGTGACTACGGCATATTTGCGGGCAGCAGCAGCACAACCGCAACTTCCATCACCAACTCAGGCGTCATCCAAGGCAAGAATGGAACTGCCACCTCTTCGGTACAGTCAACATACCATCACAAACTCCGGCCTGATCAAAGGCGATATCTACTTCAGCTCAGGCGCAAGCAACGACATCATCAAGAACACCGGCACGATCACTGGTTACATTGACATGGGTGACGGGGACGACAAGTTCATGGGTGGTGCCCAGGGCGAACTCGTGACAGACAGAGCCGGTCAGGACACCTATAATCTGGGCGCGGGCGACGACTACTTCTACGCCTTTGGCGCCGATCACAATGTTGGAGTTGATACCGTTGATGGCGGCAGCAACGCAAAGGTGGATTTTTCCATTGGCCAATTCGGGGACACCTATGTCACCGGAAGCGTTTCAAACGTCATGGCAACAGGCTCCGTCCTCATCAATTTGAACAGCAAAGCGAATATGATGTCATCAACGCCATCACGATCGCCGCCAACTCTCGGCGACTGATGTCTACAGCAGCGTTTGACAAGATCGTACCTGAATCCGTTGTAACCGGCACGGGCGCCGACACCGTATTTGGAAACGCCTGAACAACTACATCAACACATCGGATGGTGCTACGTGATCTACGGAAACGCGGGCAATGATCGAATTGCCGCCGGCGATGATCGGACCGGTTTTTGGCGATGCGGGCGGTGATGTGATGTACGCCAATCTGAGCAGCGGCGCTGGTGATGGCGAAAGACACCGACATTTTCGACTACCGCTCGGTGAAGGACAGCACGGTTTCCTTGAGTGGCCGCGACCTCATTGGCGACTTCGAGGATGGCGCTGACTTCATCCGCTTTGCCCGGCTCGGCCTGGTCAACAATGACTTCAGGGGAATCGATCAGCAATTCACCGGCACACCCAACGACGCTGAAACCCGCGTCATAACAACGGCCGCAGGCTGGACCATCCAGGTAGACACAAATGGCGACAGAAAAGTCGACATGGCGATCGACGTTGCCGACAGCGACCACAGCATCATCTGGAACGCCGCCGATTTCATATTCTGAGAAAAAGGCCACTGCTGCACTTCAATTTGAGTGAATTGAGGAGAAGACTTCCGATGTCTTATGTTTATGACGAGAATAATCGCGCTTATACGACCCAAACATGGACCGGCATGAACGGAGGTGGCCCCGGCCTCGCCAGCGGGCCCATCACCATTACACAAGACGGCGTCATTGAATCAGCTGGCGACGCCTTGATCCTCCAGGGTTCAGGTTACAAGATTGCCGTGAATGGCTTGGTGTCGTCCACGGGGCCTGGATCCAGTGCGCTCTATTTCCAAGGGTCTGGGAGCCCATCAGCCATAAACACCATCTCAATCGGTGCCACAGGTGTGGTAAGCGCAGGATATGCTGGTGTGCGCTTTGATGAAGCCGTGAACATCACCAACAAAGGCCATATCTTTGGATATAATGCGATCTACTCCGGTAACAACATCCAAACCACAACCACAATTACCAACTCAGGCACAATCATTGGTGAGGTCAATGCCATCACTCTCTTGGGGTCTGGAAAACATGTGATCACCAATAGCGGCTTCATACAAGGAATGATTGATCTCGGGAATTACGAGAGCGCTGACACGGTCAAAAACACAGGGACCATCATTGGAATGATCCTTCTCGGCCCAGGTGACGATACCTTCATGGGCGGAAACCAGGGCGAAACAGTCCAAGACCAGCAAGGTTCAGACAATTACAAGCTGGGTGGCGGCGATGACATTTTTTACGCCTTCGGTGCCCAACACAACCTCGGAACGGATAAGGTTGATGGCGGCAGCAACGCTCCGCTGAACCTCAAGTTGGGCCAGATTGGCGATCAGTACATTGCCGGAGATTATCTTGGATCGATGGCAGCTGGCAGCGTGCGCATAAACCTCGACAGCAAGGCGCATGCTGACGAATTCTTCCTAACAACGCTGGCAGCAAACAGCGCCCTTGATGTATTTAGCGGTGGTCTAGACAGTGTGAAGAACATCGAGTCAGTGCTCACGGGCACCGGCAATGACCTCGTCTTTGGCAACGCATCGCAAAATTACATCTCTACAAGTGACGGCGACGATGTGGCCTATGGCGGACTGGGCGACGACATGATCGCTTGCGGGAGTGGCCAGGACCATGTGTGCGGGGGTGTTGGCGCGGACATTTTGCGTGCAAACCATGCGAACGGCGCTGGTGATGGCGTTCAAGATGTCTTTGTCTATCTGTCCCTCAAGGACAGCACAGTCGCACTATCCGGGCGCGACACCATCTTCGACTTTGAAAGTGACCACGACCGCATCGACCTTTCGCGGCTTGGCCTGACCAACAACAACTATATCGGGCAGAACACGACATTCAGTGGCGTCAAGGGTGACGCCGAAACCATGGTGATCAAAACCAAGGAAGGCTGGACCATCCAAGTAGACGCCAACGGCGACAAAAAGGTCGACATGGCAATCGACGTTGCCGACACAGGCCATTTCATCGTTTGGCATTACACGGATTTTGTCTTCTGATTCCACAAAGTGGCTAATCACGACATGCTTATGTGTTCAACAAGCGTCTACTTCTTCAACTTCCGCCCCACTTCCACGAAACACATCACCCCAACAACGCCGATGGCGGCGAAGACATAGGCCGCGCCCCGGGTGCTGGTGAGTTCGCTGGTCCAGGCAAAGCCAGCGGGCGCGAGTGCGGCCAGCACAAATCGCACGCCGCTCATCGTGCCAAGGCGCGTGCCATAGCCCTTGCGGCCAAACACGGCGAGCGGCAGCGTGCCCTGCACGATGCTCTTGAGGCCGGAAGAAAGCCCCACCAGCACGGCAAACACAACCGCGCCCGCAATGTTGGGCGCTGTGAGGGCCAGAACAAACAAGGCCAAAGGCAAGAGGCTGAGAGAAAACAGCGTCACATGCAGCGGGTGCTGCTTCTCCCCGAAAAAGATGTTGACCCCACGCATGAAAACCTGGGCCGGACCAAACAGCGCGGCCACGATCAATGCCGTGCCACCAAGGCCAAGCGCTTGCAACATGGGCACCATCTGCGAAAGGATGGCAGACAGCGTGACACCGGTGAGCGAAAAACCCGCCGTCATGAGCACCATCAGCCAGGCCGCAAGCCGCGCGTCCATGGCCACTGCGGCGGGTTCCGCTCCAATATCCGCCGCGCGCACCACGTCCTGCTGCACCCTGCGGCCGCCTGCCCGCGCCACCCAGGCATGGATGGGCAGGCATAGGCCAAGATTGAGCGCGCCATAGATGGCCAGCGTCTCGCGCCAGCCCAGGGCATGATCAAGCAATGTGGTCAGCGGCCAGAACAGCGTGGAGGAAAAGCCCGCGATGAGCGTGAGGAACATGATGCGCGGCTGGCTTTCACCGATGCCCGACTGCACGATAGAGGTGAAGGCCGCGTCATAGAGCACCAAGCTTGACACCACCTGCGTAAAGCACATGGCCAAGGCAAAGCTGAGGGCCCCGGGTGCCGCCGCTGTAAGCACAAGGCCAACGGCACCCAGTACCGATCCCACTGCCATCAGCCGCGCCGCGCCAAACCTGTCAAACAGCCGGCCAGCTATGGGCATGGCCAGCCCACCCGCAATTAGCGCAATGGAAACAATGAGGAAGAACCAGCTTTGCGGGCGGCCAAATTCGCGCGCCACATCATCCGCGAGAATGGAGAAGGAGTAGTATTCCGTGCCGTAGCCGATGATCTGGGTGGCACCGAGCCCCCAGATCAGAAAAGCAGGCCGCGTGAAAATGCGCACATTGATATTCCGGTCTTGTGACGCGCAGTTTACGCCTTGATGGCCGGACGCGCATCAAGCCAGCCGGTCACCATCTGTATGCGCAGTTGGCCTACTTGCGCGGCTTTTGCGGCGGAACCGCAGGCCAGGCGAAACCATCCGCCCCCAGCACAATGGAATTGTTGCCTTGCCCCAAGGCCTGGATCATGCGCGCCTGCAAAAGCGCAGGCTGTTCCGCCATCAGCCGCGCCGCGTTGGACAGGTTGCGCAGCACCGCCTGTTCGCCGCGGGCCTTTTCCATCTGGCGCTCCGCCTCCTTGCGGGCTTCCGCCACACCGGCATAGGCCTTCTTCAGATTGGCGGGCAGCATCACATCACGCACGGCAAGCGACGTGACCGAAACACCGAGCGGCCGGGCCTCAGCCGCAACTTTTTCCAGCAGGGCGGCATCCAGCTCCGCCCGCTTGGTCAGCACCTCCTCCAGCGTCAGGCCCGCGACACTGCCGCGCAACGCCAGCTGTGCAGCCTGATGCAGCGCCTGGGTGTGATTGGGAGACGAGGCCTGCAGCACCCGCGGATTTTCAATCAGGAACGTGCCCGCCAGCGACAGGCGGATGCTGATGTTGTCTTGCGTCAGGATCTCCTGCCCGGCAACCTGCAGCGGCTGCTGCCGCATGTCGAAGACTTCGATCTGGCTGCGGCCCGGTGTGTAGCGGTGCCGCCCCGGTCCCAGTTCGGCCAGCAGGGTGCCATCCCTGAAGTGCAGGGCCCGCTGATAATCGTAAACGATGAAATGTTTGCTGTGGGTCTTCCAATACCAGGCAATGGCGGCGATCACGCCGAGCGCGGCAGGGAAAATGAATTCGAAAGGCAGTGTCTGTTCCATGGCCGTGCAGCTTCAATTGCGCGAGGTGGGCGCACCCGCCCCACCCCGGTGGTCCGGGGAGGTTTTGCACCTGCAGGCCGGATGTCTCGGTTGCCTTGCGGCTGGCGGAGCAGGTGCAACCCGTGAAAACCCTCACAAGGTGGGAGTTGGACCCGAAGCGCCGGGCCTTACGCTCCACCATCAGCCGATGCTGAAGGTGGATTTTCGCCATGGCGCGAGAGTGCTTGTATCGGCGCGCTTCATCTGGCGCAAGGCCAGGAGGCGCTAGACCCGCACCACAGCCACTTTCACCACGGGCTTCTTGCCCCAACGGGCCTCTAGCGCCCGGCGGATGCCCGTGCGCACGGCGTCTTCCACGCTCGCGTCATCCTTGCGGCGCGGGCGCGGCAGACTGGTGAAGGCCGTTTCAGCCGCCTCTTCCGCCTCGACATCCAATCCAGCAGGCACGCCATCACATTGGATTAGAATGTCATCAGCAAGGTCCTGCCGGTCATCCACAACAACCGTGGCCACAACCAACCCGACGAAGGAAAGCTTGCGGCGCTGCTTCGCCGGACCATCCGTGCCCGGAACAATCATGTTGCCATCCACATGCAGAACACCCGTGGGGCTTCATCGATAACAGCCGCTTCGCCGGGCGCCAGCCACGCGATCTGTCCGTCCTCCACGATCAGCGTGTGCGGCACGCCCTGTTCGCGGGCAAACTTCGCATGCGCCCGCAAGTGGCGGGGTTCGCCATGCATGGGCACAAGGGCCGCGGGCTTCAGCCACTGATACATCTGCGCCAATTCGCCCTGCCGGGGGTGCCCGGACGAATGCACAAGCGCTTCATCCGCTGTGATGATCTCCACATCAAGCTTGGCGAGGTTGTTGAGCACCGCCCCCACTTCCTTCTCGTTGCCGGGAATGGTGCGGGCGGAGAAGATCACCAAATCGCCCTTCTCAAGCGCGATGTTCTGGTGGCTGTCCTCGGCAATGCGGGCAATGGCGGCGCGCGGCTCTCCCTGGCTGCCGGTGCAGAGCAGCATGACTTTTTCCGGCGGCAGATAGCCGAACTCGGCTTCATCAAGAAACGCGCCCGTGTTCTCCAGCATGCCGCACAACCGCGCCGCTTCAATCGTGTTGCGCATGGCGCGGCCCGCAATCACCACCTCGCGCCCGGCAGCACGGGCGGCCCGCACGGCAGAAGTGATGCGCTCCACATGCGAGGCAAATGTGGTAACGGCCACCCGGCCCTTCGCCTGGCCGATGATGTCGGCCAGTGTCTCCGCCACATCCCGCTCTGAGGGTGAGGAACCTTCTCGCAACACATTGGTGGAATCGCAAACAAGCGCATCCACCCGCTGCTTGCCGATGTCGATGAATCGTTGTGCGTTGAACGGTTTGCCGAGAACGGGCGTATTGTCGATCTTCCAGTCGCCGGAGTGCAGCACATGGCCCTGCTCTGTCTTGATCCACAGCGCGTTCGACTGCGGAATGGAATGGGTCACCTCCACCAGCTCAAGGGTGAAGGACCCGACCTTGAAGGGCTTGCCAGGTGCATGCACGATCACCGGCACATCACCATCAAGGCCGTGTTCCTTCAGCTTGAGTTTCAAAAGCTCGGCGGCAAACGCGGTGCAATGCACCTCGCATTCCAGCTGCGGCCACAGCCACGGCACGGCGCCTATGTGGTCTTCATGGGCATGGGTAATGACGAGCCCGGCGAGGTCCCGCTTGTTGCTGGTGATGAACCCGACATCGGGCAACACCACATCAATGCCAGGCTCTTTGTCGCCGCCGAACTTCACGCCCAAATCGACCATCAGCCACTGGCGGGCATCGGCCGGGCCGACACCATAGCAGTAGCAGTTCATGCCAATCTCGCCGGTGCCACCCAGCGGCAAAAAGACCAGCCCTTCGTCAGCGGATCGCCGGCGCTTGGCGTTCATGCCCTGGTCAACGGGCCCACATCACCCGCATAAATGATCTCTATGGTGCCGTCGCTCTTCTCGAGCCGCATGGCCCCGTCTGGCGCAAGCCCGCGGAAGATGCCATCAATCGTCTGTTTCGGCAGGCGTGCCACCATCGGCTTGTTCAGGTGCGCGGCCCGCGCCTCCCAATCGCGGATGATGCTGGCAAAGCCTTCGGTTTCGAACTGCGTCCACCGGTTTGCAAGAGCCTTCCGGTACGCATCGAAGGCACACTGCACGGTCGCCTCACGGGCAAATTCCGCCACGTGTGACGAAGGATAGGGAACAGCCTGCGGGCTGTGGGCAATGTTGATGCCGCAGCCAATGGCGAGTCCGCCCTGGCCCAGCACTTCGCACAGGATGCCGGACACCTTGCCGCCCATCAGCAGAACATCGTTCGGCCATTTCAGCTTCACAAGGTCAGGGCCACACACCTTGGAAACCGCGTCATGCACCGCAAGCGCCACCACGAAACTGACCTGCGGAAGGTAGGTTGCCGGGGCCGCCCGCTGCAACAGCAAGGTGCAGTAAAGATTACCGGGGTCGGAGTACCATTTGCGGCCCAGGCGGCCGCGGCCGTCTGTCTGTTCGTCTGCGAGCACCCACAACGGACCGCGTTCACCGCCGACAAACAGGCGCTCGGCCTTGGTGTTGGTTGAATCTACCGACTGAAAATGCCGAACCGGCGCGTCTGCAATCTGCATCAGTTCAGGGCCTGTGCTGCCACCGACGCAACGCCAAGCAGCGGCTGGGCGATCAATACAAACAAGAGGGCGAATGCACCTGAAACATAGGCGACTGATTTCACTTCGATCTCCATGGCATCAAAGGCTTCAGCGGGCTCATCAAAGTAGATCGTCTTGACGATCCGCAAATAATAATAGGCACCCACAACACTGGCCACCACGCCCACAATGGCGAGCAGCCACAGCCCGGCTTTCACCGCTGCCAGGAACACAAACAATTTGCCGAAGAAACCCGCCAGCGGCGGAATGCCGGCCAGCGAGAACATCAACATCGAAAGTACAAAGGCCAGGCCCTTGTTGGTGCGTGCAAGGCCAGAGAGGTCGGCAATCTGCTCCACCTGTTTGCCCTGGCGGCGCATGGCGAGAACGCAGGCGAACACCCCAAGCGTGGTGACCAGATAAATGAGCATGTAGATCACAACGCCGCGCACGCCCTCTTCACTGCCTGACGCGAGGCCAACAAGCGCGTAACCCATGTGGCCGATGGAGGAATAAGCCAAAAGGCGCTTGATGTTGGTCTGCATGATGGCTGCAAAGGCACCCAGCACCATGGAAGCAAGCGAGATAAACACCACGATCTGCTGCCAGTCATGCACAATGGCTGCAAAGGGCCCCGTCATCACCCGCAGGAAAAGCGCCATGGCCGCAATCTTGGGGGCGGAGGCAAAGAACGCCGTGACGGGTGTCGGCGACCCTTCATAGACGTCCGGCGTCCACATGTGGAATGGCACCGCCGATACCTTGAAAGCCAACCCCGCCGTGATGAAGACAAGGCCGAAAATGATGCCAAGGCTGGAACCCGATGCGGCAAGTGCATTGGCAATGCCCGCGAACTGCGTGGTGCCAGTGAAACCATAAACCAGCGTTGCGCCATAGAGCAGCATGCCGGATGAGAGCGCGCCAAGAACGAAATATTTGAGGCCCGCTTCCGACGATTTAGCGCTGTCCCTGTCAAAGGCGGCGACAACGTAGAGCGCAAGGGACTGCAATTCGAGGCCCACATAGAGCGAGATCAGGTCATGGGCGGAGATCATGGCCAGCATGCCGAGCGTGGCGAGCAGGATGAGCACCGGATATTCGAACTGCGCCATATAGTGGCGCATGAAATAGTGACCCGATAGCCAGATGGCGATGCCGGAACCGATGAGCGCCAGCACCTTCATCAGCCGCGCGAAGTCATCAACCGCGAAGGCACCGCCAAAGGCCGTGACCTTGCCGGCCCCCGTGCCCGCAATCACCAGAAGCGCCGTGATGAACAGCGCGGCAATGGCCCCCTCCGCCACCCAGCGATAGGCATGGCGTTGCTTGAACACGCCCAGCATGAGCAGCACAAGCGTGGCAACCGCCAGGAAGAGTTCCGGGGCAGCCGCGGCGCCATCAATGGTGTTGAGGAGTTTCGTCATGGCGTCACTTCATCGCAATGGAAATGAGGTCGGGCAAAGCGCCCGCAACCTGGATGGATTTGAGCAGGTTCTCAACCGCAGCCGAGAAAGTATCGAGCACGGGCGCCGGGTAGACGCCAAACAGGATGGTCAGCAGCACCAGGGGCGCAAGCGTCGCCAGCTCCCGCGGCGTCATGTCGGGCATCCAGGAGAGCGAAGGCTTGTCGAGCACGCCGAAGACCACACGGCGATAGAGCCACAGCGCATAACCGGCGGAGAGGATGACACCCGTTGTGGCGAAGAAGGCCACCCACGTGTTGTTCTGGAAAGTGCCGAGGAGTGTCAGGAATTCACCCACGAAACCGGAAGAGCCCGGCAGGCCCACATTGGCCATGGTGAATAGCATGAACACGGCGGCATAAAGCGGCATGCGGTTTACGAGCCCGCCATAGGCCGCGATCTCGCGCGTGTGCATGCGGTCATAGACAACACCCACGCAGAGGAAGAGCGCGCCGGAGACAAGCCCGTGGCTGATCATCTGGAACATGGCGCCGTCAATGCCTTGCCGTGTCATGGAAAAAATGCCCATGGTGACAAAACCCATGTGCGCGACCGAGGAATAGGCAATCAGCTTCTTCATGTCTTCCTGCATGAGGGCGACAAGCGACGTGTAGACAATCGCCACCACCGACAGCACATAGACGAAGTTCTGGAAGTAGAGGCTCGCATCCGGGAACATGGGCAGCGAGAAGCGCAGGAAGCCATAGCCGCCCATCTTCAGGAGGATCGCTGCCAGAATGACAGAGCCCGCCGTTGGCGCTTCCACGTGGGCATCCGGCAGCCAGGTGTGCACCGGCCACATGGGCATTTTCACCGCGAACGAAGCAAAGAAAGCCAGCCACAGCCAGGTCTGCATTTCGGCGGGGAAGGCCTTGGGCATGGCCAAAATGGCGGCGATATCGGTGGTGCCCACCTGCCAATACATGGCGATGATGGCCAGCAGCATCAGCACCGAGCCCAGCAGCGTGTAGAGGAAGAACTTGAACGAAGCATAGACGCGGCGCGGACCACCCCAGATGCCGATGATCAGGAACATGGGGATCAGCCCCGCCTCGAACAGCACGTAGAACAGCACCAGATCGAGCGCGCAGAACACGCCGATCATCAGCGTTTCCAGCACCAGGAAGGCGATCATGTATTCCTTGACCCGCTTGTCCACATGCCAGGAGGCGAGAATGCAGATTGGCATCAGGAAAGTGGTGAGCAGAACCAGTGGCATGGAAATGCCGTCAACACCCATTTTGTATCCGGCGAGGCCGCCCATCCATGCATGGCTTTCCACCAGTTGGAAGCCGGCATTGGAACTGTCGAAATGCCAGGGAATGAGAAGCGAGATGATGAAGGTGATCAGCGTCGTCCACAGCGCCGTGGCGCGGGCCCGGCGGGCCGTGGCGGCATCATCGCCGCCCGTGAAAACAAGGCTGAGCGCGCCCACAAGCGGCAGGAAGGTGACGACAGAGAGCAAGGGCCAGTTCATTTAGTGTGTGCCCCCAAATGTGAACCAGGAAACAACAGCGGCCACGCCGATGAGCATGGCGAATGCATAGTGATAGATGTAACCGGTTTGCAGCCGGGCTGACTGGGCAGCCACGCCGCCCGCCAGCTGCGCCACGCCATCCGGGCCGAAGCCGTCGATGACATAGCCATCGCCCTTCTTCCACAGGAAGCGACCCAGCCACTTTGCCGAGCGCACGAAGAGCAGGTCATAGAGCTCGTCAAAGTACCACTTGTTGAGCAGGAACTGATAGACAGGCCAGTGCATGGCCGCGAGGCGCTTCGGCAGTTCCGTATTGCGGATGTAGAACAGGAAGGCGAGCGCAAAGCCCAGCACCATCGCTACAAAGGGCGAGTAGCTCACCCACTCCGGCGCTTCGTGGATCTTGTGCACGAGTTCATTGTCCACGGCGCGATAGATGGACTTGCCCCAGAAGGACGCTTCCTCATGGCCGATAAAATAATCCTTGAACAGGAAACCGGCCACGATGGCACCGATGGCGAGCACATAAAGCGGGATCAGCATGACACTGCCGCTTTCATGCACATGTTCCTGCACATGGGCATCGGCGCGGGATGTGCCGTTGAAGGTCATGAAGGCCAGGCGCCAGGAATAGAATGAGGTGCAGAAGGCGGCGACCACCAGGGCCGCGAAGGCAAAGAGCCCTGCCCCCATGTCAGACATGAAGGCGCTTTCGATGATCGCGTCCTTGGAGAAATAGCCCGCCGTGAAGGGGAAGCCGGTCAGAGCCAGTGTGCCGATCAGCATCATGGCCCAGGTCACGCGGATGTGCGGGGCAAGGCCCCCCATCTTGCGCATGTCCTGCTCGCCCGACATGGCATGGATTACCGAGCCCGCGCCGAGGAACAACAGCGCCTTAAAGAAGGCGTGTGTGAAGAGATGGAAAATCGCGATGCCATACCCACCCACACCAAGCGCCACGAACATGTAGCCCAGCTGCGAACAAGTGGAATAGGCAATCACACGCTTGATGTCGTTCTGCACCAGGCCAACCGTGGCAGCAAAGAAGGCCGTGATGGCACCTACGATGGTCACCATTTCGCGCGCTGTGGGCGCAAGCTCAAAGAGCGGCGAAAGACGCGCCACCAGGAAAACGCCCGCCGTCACCATGGTGGCGGCGTGAATGAGGGCGGAAACGGGCGTCGGGCCTTCCATGGCATCCGGCAGCCAGGTGTGCAGCAGGAACTGCGCCGACTTGCCCATGGCCCCCATGAACAAGAGCAGGCACAGCGTGGTCAGCGTGTCGAAATCCCATGACAGGAAATGAATGGTCTTGCCCACGGCATTAGGTGCCGCGGCGAAAATCTGGTCGAACTCCACCGAACCATAGACCAAGAAGACGCCGAAAATGCCGAGTGCAAAGCCGAAGTCACCCACCCGGTTTACCACGAAGGCCTTGATGGCGGCGGCATTGGCCGAGGGCCGCTGATACCAGAATCCGATGAGCAGATAGGAGGCAAGGCCCACGCCTTCCCAGCCGAAGAACATCTGGATCAGGTTGTCGCTGGTCACCAGCATCAGCATGGCGAAGGTGAAAAGCGAGAGATAGGCGAAGAAGCGTGGCTGGTGTTCGTCGTGGCTCATGTAGCCCAGCGAATAGAGGTGAACGAGGGCCGAAACCGTGTTCACAACAACCAGCATCACCGAGGTCAGCGTGTCAATGCGCAGCGCCCAGAACGACTGCAGCGCGCCAGAGGAAATCCAGCGCAGCACTTCAACCTTCTGGTCCGAAGCCTCATGCAGGAAGTCCCAGAAATTGACCCACGACAGAATGGCGGAAACGAAGAGCAGCGCCGTTGTCAAATACATGGGCCACATGGGGCCGTGATAATGGCCGCCGTGATCACCGTGGCCATGGTCGTCATGCGCATGATCATCACCATGGGCATGGTCATGATGGCCGCCGAAAACCTGGGCGTCAGAGCCCATGTTGCGGAACAGGGACGTGCCAAACAGCCCTGCGATGAGGGCGCCCAGCAGTGGAAGGAAGACGATGGCCTGATACATGAAACGGCTCAGCCCTTCATAAGCGTGATGTCGTCAACCGCGATGGTGTTGCGGTTGCGGTAATAGGTGACAAGGATGGCAAGGCCGATGGCCGCTTCGGCGGCGGCCACGGTCAGCACCAGAAGCGCAAAGACCTGGCCCACCAGATCATGCAGGAAGGTGGAGAAGGCCACGAGATTGATGTTCACCGCCAGCAGCATCAGCTCCACCGACATCATGATGATGATGACGTTCTTGCGGTTCAGGAAGATGCCGAAAATGCCGATCGTGAACAGGATCGCAGCAACGGTGAGATAGTGTGAGAGACCGATCATGACTTAGATCCCCTGCCCCGGTTCAACTTTGCGGATTTCCATGGCCGTGGCCGGCGTGCGGGCCACCTGGTCGGCGATCACCTGGCGCTTCACGCCAGCCTTGTGGCGCAGCGTCAGCACGATGGCACCGATCATGGCCACCAGCAGAACGAGGCCAGCCGCCTGGAACCAGTAGACATAGCGCGTGTAGAGCACCTGCCCCAGTTCAGCGGTGTTGGTGAGTGTCCCTTGCGGAGCCGCAACCGCGATGCTTTCCAGCGCGAAGGCCGAGGTGCCAAACAGAAGGGCCAGTTCCACCAGCACCACAAGCCCGATGACCGCACCCACGGGCAGATAACTCGCCATGCCTTCCCGCAGTTTCACAAAGTCCACATCAAGCATCATGACGACGAAGAGGAACAGCACTGCGACCGCCCCCACATAGACGACCACCAGGATCATTGCCAGGAACTCCGCCCCCATGAGGATGAAGAGGCCCGCCGCGTTGAAGAAGCACAGAATAAGGAACAACACGGAATGCACGGGTTGCGCGCCGTGATCACCATCACGGCGGAAGCCACCGCCACTGCGGAGAAGAGGTAGAAGAAAATCGTTGCGGCCATGCTCGTGTTCCTCAGCGGTATGGCGCGTCAAGCGCGATGTTCCGCGCAATCTCGCGCTCCCAGCGGTCGCCATTGGCAAGCAGCTTCTCCTTGTTGAAGAGCAGCTCCTCGCGGGTTTCTGTGGCCCATTCAAAGTTCGGGCCTTCGACAATGGCATCCACCGGGCAGGCTTCCTGGCAGAAGCCGCAATAGATGCACTTCACCATGTCGATGTCATAGCGCGTGGTGCGGCGGGTGCCGTCATTGCGGCGCGGGCCCGCCTCAATGGTAATGGCCTGGGCCGGGCAGATGGCCTCGCACAGCTTGCAGGCGATGCAGCGTTCTTCACCGCTGGGATAGCGGCGCAGCGCGTGTTCGCCGCGGAAGCGGGGCGAAAGGATGCCCTTCTCATGCGGATAGTTCAGCGTCACCTTGGGCGACACCACGTATTTGAGCGCGAGCCAGGTGGCGGACGCGAACTCCGCGAGGAAAAGCGAGCGGACAGCGGCAGCGAGGCGCATGGTCAATTGCCTCCGGAAACCTGCGCGCCCACGACATAGCCGAGGACCGGCATGACGATGAGGCTTTGCAGGCGGATGATGTTGGCGATGAAGGCGGGCGAGCGGCCCTGCGAATAGGTCACTTTCTGCTTCTCGTAACGGGCGCTGATGGCGGGATGGACAGCGCGCATGAAGATGTAGAGTTCCACCACGCCAAGTGCGAGGAAGAGCACCGCGAAGATGAGGCCGGTCGAGGAAAGCGTCATGCTGGCAGCCACCCCATGGTCACGAGAACACCGGCGGTGAGCGCCACCCAGAACAGCGAGAGCGGCAGGAACACCTTCCAGCCCAGGCGCATCAGCTGGTCATACCGGAAGCGCGGCACAATGGCCTTTACCATGGCGAACATGAAGAACACGAACACCAGCTTGATCAGAAACCACACCACGCCAGGCACCCAGTTCAGCACGGCCACATCAATGAGCGGCAGCCAGCCGCCAAGGAACAGGATGGAGGTCATAGCGCACATCAGCGTGATCGCCACATATTCACCCAGCATGAACAGCAGATAGGGCGTGGAGGAATATTCCACCATGTGGCCGGCCACCAGTTCCGATTCCGCTTCCACAAGGTCAAAGGGTGGGCGGTTTGTTTCGGCAAGTGCCGAAACAAAGAAGATGATGAACATCGGGAAGAGCGGCAGCCAGTACCAGTCCAGGAAGGAATTGGGCAGGCCCAGCAGCGTGCCGAGGCCGGTCTTCTGCGAGATCACGATGTCCGACAGGTTCAGTGAGCCCACGCAAAGCAGCACGGTGATGATAACGAAGCCGATGGAGACTTCATAGGACACCATCTGCGCGGCAGACCGCAGCGCCGCGAGGAAAGGATACTTGGAATTGGAGGCCCAGCCCCCCATGATCACGCCATAGACGCCAAGCGACGACAGCGCGAAAAGATAGAGCACGCCCACATTGATGTTGGCCACTTCCCAGCCTTCATTGACAGGGATCACCGCCCAGGCCGCAAGCGCCAGGATCGCCGTCACCATGGGGGCGATGATGAACACGCCCTTGTTGGAGCCATCGGGGATGACCACTTCCTTGAAGACGAACTTCAACAGGTCAGCGAAGCTTTGCAGCACGCCCCAGGGGCCCACCACGTTCGGGCCACGGCGCATCTGCACGGCGGCCCAGACCTTGCGGTCAAAATAGATCAGGAAGGACACGGCGATCAGCAGCGCCACCAGCAGCGCCACGCTTTGCAGCACGATCAGGCCGATTAGGATTGCAAGTTCCATCATGGCCTCACTCCGCCGCCTGCATCTTGCTGCCCGCCTTCAGGGCAGAACATTCGCCCATGATGCGCGAGGCACGCGCGATGGGGTTGCTGAGATAGAAATTGCCGATGGGCGAAACGAAGCCATCCTTGCTCCACTTGCCCTCGCCCTGCGCCAGATCGGAGAGGCAATCGGCATCTGCCTTGGCCACGGTGTTGATCGCGGCCAGCTGCGGCGCGGCCACGTACATGGCGGCGCGCAAGTCCTCGATGGAGGCCCAGGGCAGGCTCGCGTCCAGGTCATCGGACAGCGCCTTGATGATAGCCCAGTCCTCGCGCGCCTCGCCCGGCGGGAAGGCGGCGCGCAGCGCCAGCTGCGGGCGGCCCTCGGTGTTCACATAAGTGGCGGTCTTTTCCGTATAGGCTGCCCCCGGCATGATCACGTCGGCGCGGTGCGCACCCGCATCGCCATGGCTGCCCATGTAAACCACGAAGGCGGAACCAAGCGCCTTGGTGTCAATTTCGTCGGCACCGGCCAAGAAAACAACATCAAGCGCGCCCTTGCCCGCGGCGGCGAGAATGCCCCGTGTGTTGAGCCCGCCGTCGCCCGGCAGCGCACACACATCAAGCGCCCCCACGCGGCCGGCCGCCGTGTGAAGAATGTTGAAGCCGTTCCAGTCACCGCGCACCACGCCGATGGAAGCGGCGGCCTTGGCGGCAAGCGCCAGAATGGCCGCGCCATCCGGCCGCGCCACAGCCCCCTGCCCGATGATGAACATGGGCTTCTGGGCCTTGGCCATGGGATGATCGACCAGCGCGGCAAGCGACTCCGGCCCGGCCCCGAGATAGGCGTATTTGTAGGTGAGATCAGCCTGCTCGCCGATCACGCCGATGATGCAGCCACCGCGGTTCAGCCGCTTGCGGATGCGCGCATTCAGCACCGGTGCTTCGAGGCGCGGATTGCACCCGATCAGCAGAATGGCGTCGGCCTCTTCAATGCCAGCAATGGTGGAATTGAAAATGTATCCGGCACGGCCACCATGTTCACCCAGCGGCGAGCCATCCTGGCGGCAGTCAATGTTTTCGATCTTCAGCTTGCGCGCCAGCTCCTTGATCGAGAAGGCCTCTTCCGCCGACACGAGATCACCGAGCAGAATGCCGGTCTTGGCGGGGCCAGCGGCCTTCATCTTTTGCGCCACACGGGAAATCGCCTCGTTCCACGAGGCCGGGCGTAGCTTGCCCAGTTCCCGCACATAGGGCTGGTCCAGGCGCTGCGTGCGCAGGCCATCCCAGACAAAGCGAGTCTTGTCGGAAATCCATTCCTCGTTCACGTCTTCATGGGTACGCGGCAGAATGCGCATCACTTCGCGTCCGCGCACATCCACACGGATGTTGGAGCCAACAGCATCCATCACGTCGATGGTCTCGGTCTTGCGCAGTTCCCAGGGGCGCGCCTTGAATTCATAGGGCTTGGACGTGAGCGCACCCACCGGGCACAGGTCGATGATGTTGCCCTGCAGCTCCGAGGTGATGATGCGATCAAGATAGGTGGTGATTTCCACATCCTCGCCGCGGCCCGTCAGGCCCATGTCGGTAACACCGGCAAGCTCAGTCGTGAAACGCACACAGCGCGTGCACTGGATGCAGCGCGTCATCTCGGTCTTCACCAGCGGCCCGAAATCCTTGTCTTCCACGGCCCGCTTGTTTTCGGAATAGCGGTTGCCGGAAATGCCATAGGCATAGGCCTGGTCCTGGAGGTCGCACTCGCCACCCTGGTCGCAGATGGGGCAATCGAGAGGATGGTTGATGAGCAGGAACTCCATCACGCCTTCGCGGGCCTTCTTGACCATGGGTGTGTTGGTAAACACCTCTGGCGGCTCGCCATTGGGGCCGGGGCGCAAGTCGTTGACGGACAGTGCACAGGAGACCTGCGGCTTGGGCGGGCCACCCTTCACCTCAACAAGGCACATGCGGCAATTGCCGGCCACCGACAGGCGCTCGTGATAGCAGAAGCGCGGCACTTCGCGGCCGGCCATTTCACAGGCCTGCAGCAGCGTTGTGCCGTTCTCAACCTCGATTTCCTGTCCGTCGATCTTGATCTTGGGCATTATGCACACCTCAGGGAGCGCATGCGCTCCGCATCCATCACATCAGACCAGCCAAAGGCCCGGTCAGATGCTCCATTCTTTTCGTAGTCCTGCAAGCGGGCCCAGGCCTCATCGAGCGTGGGCCTGTGCCCTTCCGGCACCCACCAGAACACCATGTGGGGCTTTTCCATCAGGTTGAACCATTCCTCGCGGCGCTTGTAGAACTGCACATGCACCGTCTTGAACACATAATTCTCAAGGGCCTTGGCATCAGTCCAGACAGACAGGTTGACCGCCATGTCATCGCCCACCCGGAAATCCGTGGCATTGTTGTTGTCGCCTTTCAGGCGCCAGACAAAGCCCTCGCTGCGTTCGGCAAGGGCGTTCACGCGATCCAGATTGTCCATGAATCCGGCCATGCGCGGATCCGTGGTCGGATACTTGAACTTGCCGATGTTGAGCTCAGCGAGGTGCATCACTCACTCCGCCGCAATCTGGCTGGCGCGCACCGCACCATCCGATGTTGAACGATAGCTGTATTCATCAATCCGCTTTTCGATGAGCGGACGGAAATGCGTGATCAGGCCCTGAATGGGCCAGGCCGCGGCGTCACCAAGGGCGCAAATCGTGTGACCTTCGATCTGCTTGGTCACATCCAGCAACATGTCGATCTCGCGCTTTTCGGCGCGGCCCTCGGCCATTCGGCTGAGCACCCGCCACATCCAGCCCGTGCCTTCGCGGCAGGGCGTGCACTGGCCGCAGGACTCGTGCTTGTAGAAATGGGCGAGACGGGCAATCACGCGGATGAGGTCCGTGGACTTGTCCATCACCAGCACCGCCGCCGTGCCCAGACCGGAGCGCAGCTTGGAGAGTGAATCGAACTCCATCGGCGTGTCGATGATTTGCGCCGCCGGCACCATGCGCACCGACGAGCCACCGGGAATGACGGCCAAGAGGTTGTCCCAGCCGCCGCGCACACCGCCCGCATGCTTTTCGATCAGCTCGCGGAAGGGAATGCCCATGGCTTCTTCCACGTTACAGGGCTTGTTCACATGGCCTGAAATGCAGAACAGCTTTGTGCCCACATTGTTGGGGTTGCCGATGGAATTGAACCAGGTGGCGCCGCGCCGCAGGATGGTGGGCGACACGGCAATGGATTCCACGTTGTTCACCGTGGTGGGCGCGCCATAAAGGCCCACATTCGCCGGGAACGGCGGCTTCATGCGGGGCTGCCCTTTCTTGCCTTCCAGGCTTTCCAGCATGGCGGTTTCTTCACCGCAGATATAGGCGCCGGCACCGTGATGCACGATCACGTCAAAGTCCCAGCCGTGCACATTGTTCTTGCCGATCAGGCGCGCTTCATAGGCCTGATCGACCGCCGCCTGCAGCCGTTCGCGCTCGCGGATATATTCACCGCGCACATAAACATAGGCGGCCTGGGCCCCCATGGCGAAACCGGCCACGAGGCAGCCTTCCCCCAGGAGATGCGGATCATGCCGCATGATCTCGCGGTCTTTGCAGGTGCCGGGTTCGGATTCGTCGGCGTTGACCACAAGGTAATGCGGGCGCTCGCCGATCACCTTCGGCATGAAGGACCACTTGAGGCCGGTGGGGAAGCCCGCCCCGCCACGGCCACGCAGGCCAGAGGCCTTCACTTCATTGATGATCCAGTCGCGGCCCTTGTCGATGAAGCTCTTGGTATCGAGCCACGCGCCACGCTGTTTGGCCTTTCCAGTCCCCAGTCATGCAGGCCGTAGAGGTTCGTAAAAATGCGGTCCTTGTCAGCGAGCATGGCTTACTTTTCCCCGCTTTCGTTGGCTTTTTCGCCCACGGCACTTTCAGGCCGCCAGCCAGTCACCAGTTTCTTGGCCTGCTTTACCCATTCGTCGCGCCTGATGCGGCCATGAAAGCCCTTGAGCAGAGCGTCCACATGATCGATCTCGGCGGCAGACCACGAGGCGATCTGGTCGAAATGCCAGACACCCACCTTGTTGAGCAGTTTTTCAAAGGCCGGCTCCACACCCCAGATGAGCTTGAGGTCATCGGCTTTTCCGCGCGGCTTCTTCAGCAGTTCGGGCGCGCCACCGACAGCCTTTGCCGTCAGTGGCAGCCACTGGCACCGGGGCCGCAGGCTTCGCAGCCGGAACGTCGGCGACCTTGCCGGCGCGGGAGCAGCAGCAGGTGCCGCAGCTGCTGCGGCAGGAGCCGCCGCAGCCGGTGCGGGCGGCGGAGGCGGCGGTGCTTCCACACGCTTGAAGGTGCGCTGGCCCTTGTAGATCGACTTGTCGGTCAAGGTCAGCGCCGCCTTCCGGTGCGGAATGCTGACGGTCGATCTGGGTGCCCGGCTTCACGCGCTTGCCGGCAGCCAGGTCATCAATGATCTGCTCCAGCGAGGCGGGCGTCAGGTCTTCGTATGTATCCCCTTGAAAATCTGCACCATCGGCGCATTCACGCAAGAGCCCAGGCATTCCACCTCTTCCCACGAGAGATTGCCATCCGCCGTCACATGATGCGGCTCGGAATGGATCTTGCGCTTGCACACCTTGATCAGGTCTTCCGCGCCGCGCAGCTGGCAGGCAATGGTGCCGCACACCTGCACATGGGCCTTTTTGCCAACGGGCGAAAGCTGGAACATGGTGTAGAAGGTCGCTACTTCCAGCACGCGGATGTAGGCCATGCCCAGCATGTTGGCCACGTATTCAATGATCGGGCGTGTGGTCCAGCCTTCCTGCTCCCCGCACGCCACAGAAGCGGGATCACGGCAGAGGCCTGCTTGCCCTCCGGATACTTAGCAATAGTCTGCTTGGCCCAGGCCAGATTGCCTTCATGTGAAGGCGAAGCTGTCGTGGCCGGGATCGAGACGACGGACGCTCACCGGTCCACCTCACCAAAAACAATATCAAGGTCGAGAACTGGCGCAGCGTTCGCCATATGTGGCCGCGGCACAGATAATCCGCGGCCCGCAGGTGCGCAAAACCGGGGGCGCGCAAACGGCAACGGTAAGGCTTGTTGGAGCCATCCGACACCAGATAGACACCGAACTCACCCTTCGGAGCTTCCACTGCGGCATAAACTTCACCGGCGGGCACCTTGTAGCCTTCCGTGTAAAGCTTGAAGTGATGGATGAGACTTTCCATCGAGCGCTTCATCTCGCCGCGCTTCGGCGGAACCACCTTGCCATCCGTCGATGACACAGGCCCTGCCCCTTCGGCGGAAGAAAGCTTGTTCACGCACTGCTTCATGATCTTCACGGATTCCCGCATTTCCTGCATGCGGATCAGGTAGCGGTCGTAGTTGTCGCCGTTCTTGCCCACGGGAATGTCGAAATCGAGTTCCGAATAGCACTCATAGGGCTGGGCCTTGCGCAGGTCCCAGGCGGCACCACTGCCACGCACCATCACGCCGGAGAATCCCCAAGCGAAGGCGTCGGCCAGAGACACAACGCCGATATCCACATTGCGCTGCTTGAAAATGCGATTGCCCGTCAGCAGGCCCTCAATGTCATCCAACACCTTGTTGTGGGTGTCGCAGAAATGGCCGATGTCATCGATCAGCTTCTGCGGCAGGTCCTGATGCACGCCACCGGGACGCACATAAGCGGCATGCATGCGCGAGCCGGAGGCGCGCTCATAGAAAACCATCAATTTCTCGCGCTCCTCGAAGCCCCAGAGTGGCGGCGTAAGCGCACCCACGTCCATGGCCTGCGTGGTGACGTTGAGAAGATGCGACAGCAAACGGCCGATTTCCGAGTAGAGAACCCGGATCAACTGTCCACGCTTAGGCACTGAAATCCCGAGCAATTTTTCAGTGGCCAGGGCAAAGGCATGCTCCTGATTCATCGGCGCCACGTAATCGAGGCGGTCGAAGTACGGCACGGCCTGGAGATAGGTCTTCTGCTCGATCAGCTTTTCGGTGCCGCGATGCAGGAGACCGATATGCGGGTCAACGCGTGTGACCACCTCACCATCCAGCTCCAGCACCATGCGCAACACGCCATGGGCCGCCGGATGCTGAGGACCGAAGTTGATCGTAAAATTGCGGGTGGAGACTTCAGTCATCACTTCGCCTTTTCATCACCGGGCAGCACGTAATCCGTGCCTTCCCAGGGGGACAAGTAATCAAACTGCCGGAATTCCTGCACCAGCTTCACCGGCTCATAGACAACGCGCTTGGCCTCATCGTCATAGCGCACTTCAACATAGCCTGTGGTGGGGAAGTCCTTGCGCAAGGGGTGGCCCTGGAAGCCGTAGTCCGTCAGCATGCGGCGCAGGTCCGGATGGCCGGAGAACACGATGCCGAACATGTCGTAGACTTCCCGCTCGAACCAGTCAGCCGCCGGGAAGGTGGCCGTGGCCGACGGCACCTCATCGCCCTCGCCCACTTCGGCCTTCACGCGGATGCGGGCATTCTTGTAGGGCGAGAGCAACTGATAGATCACATCGAAGCGCTTGCCGCGTTCCGGATAGTCTACCGCCGTGATGTCGGTGAAACAGACGAAACGGCAATCCGCGTCATCACGCAGGAACTGCAACACCGCGTTGATGTGCTGCGCATCCACCGTGAGGTTCAACTCGCCATAGGCCATTTCGGCGCCGACAACCGCCGCACCCAGTTTGGCCTGTGCCGTTTCGGCGATCTTGGAAAGGGTCTCGCTCATCATCAGCGCTCGATCGTTCCGGTGCGGCGGATTTTCTTCTGCAGCATCAGCACACCATAGAGCAGCGCTTCAGCCGTGGGCGGGCAGCCCGGAATGTAAATGTCGACAGGCACGATGCGGTCGCAGCCGCGCACCACACTGTAGGAATAGTGGTAATAGCCACCGCCGTTGGCGCAGGAGCCCATGGAGATCACATAGCGCGGTTCCGGCATCTGGTCGTAAACCTTGCGCAGTGCCGGCGCCATCTTGTTGGTCAATGTGCCAGCGACGATCATCACGTCAGACTGGCGTGGGCTTGCGCGCGGCGCAAAACCGAAGCGCTCCACGTCATAGCGCGGCATGGAGGTGTGCATCATCTCCACGGCGCAACAGGCCAGACCAAAGGTCATCCACATCAGCGAGCCGGTGCGGGCCCAGGTGATCAGGTCATCGGAGGTGGTGACGAGGAAGCCCTTGTCGGCCAGCTCGGCATTGATCTCGGTGAAATACTGCCGCTGCTCGCGGTTCATCTCGGGTGCTGCGGTTTCGATCAGTCCCATGGTCATCAATCCCATTCAAGGGCGCCCTTGCGCCACTCATAGATGAAGCCGATTGTCAGCACGCCCAGAAACACCATCATCGACCAGAAACCGCAAACGCCGATCTTGCCCAGGCTCACCGCCCAGGGAAACAGAAAGGCCACTTCCAGATCGAAGATGATGAAGAGGATGGACACGAGGTAGAAGCGCACGTCGAACTTCATGCGCGCGTCGTCGAAGGCGTTGAAGCCGCATTCATAGGCCGAAAGCTTTTCCGGGTCCGGCTTGCGATAGGCCAGAAGCATCGGCGCGATCATCAGCGCCAGGGTGATTCCGGTGGCTACCGCCATGAAAATGGCAATCGGCAGATAGTCTTTCAAAAGGTCTGACATGGCCCCTCGTTGCCGGGGCTGAAGCGAGTCCCGGACGCGCGGGCTTGGTAGCGCAGTGCAGCAAAGGTTACAAGCACTTGAATGGCCGCAGGGAACTCAACCCAGGCCCTCCGGCAACGCAAATCCATCAGCAAATGCAATGATGGTATCGAGGTGGAGCATGCGGAATTTGAGGGATTGTCAGCACCCTTTTTCCGGGTGGCGCGCACTCATTTTCCAGATGGAAAATGGCGCGAGTGACGGGGCTCGAACCCGCGACCTTCGGCGTGACAGGCCGACGCTCTAACCAACTGAGCTACACCCGCTTGGGTGCGGCGGGGCATAGAGGGGCGATTCAAAGCTGTCAAGCGATTGGTTTGGCGAAATTCAGCCTGGCCGGGATGGCGCAACACACGGACTGCGACTATGGCGGGGCATGGCGATCTTCCGCAACAAATCCTTCATTCTCGTCTATTTGCACAGCGCGCTGCAGTCCATTGCCATGTACGGCGGTGAGGCGTTCGCCTTTGTCTATCTGCTTGCGGCAGGCGTTCCGGTGGCCGTGGTTCTGCTCTCAATTGGTGCCATGTTCGGCAGCCGCATCTTGTTTCGCCGCATGGTCTTGCCAGCCGTCAAAAGGTTGGGCCTGCGCCGCACGCTGGCGCTGGCCATAGTGCTGGAGGCCGCAACTTATCCGGTCCTGTCGCAAGTCGATTCGGCAGGCCCACTGCTCGCAGCATATCTCGCCATGTGGGCGATCAGCAGTTGCTTCTATTGGACCACCTATCACACCTATGTTTCCCTCGTGGGCGACAATGATGTCCGCGGCTCACAGGTCAGTTTCATGGAGTTGCTGGGAGCCGTCATGGGCATTGTTGCGCCGCTGGCCAGGGGCTTCATGCTCACGCTCTTCTCGCCTCTTGTCGCCTTTGGCAGTGTCGGCGCGATCATGGCGGCCTCTGCCATCCCCATTTTGCTGGGGCCGGATGTGGCAATCGCTCCAGACGCCAGCGTGCCTCCTGCAACCCGCAGACAAGCCAGGTTAATGCTCTTTTCCGACGGCCTGCGCAGCGGCAGCTTTCATTTCACCTGGCTGGTCGCCTTGTTCATCACTTTGGGATCGAGCTTTTCCGCTTTTGGCGGGGCCATGGCGCTGGCCGGTCTGGCAGGCGCCCTCGCGGGGCTTGTGGTGGGGCGCGCCATCGATCTTGGCAAGGGGCTCGTTGCGGTGCGCATCGGTTTTGGCGTTCTAGCACTGGCCATATTGGCACGGGCGTTTGGATACTCGCTGCCCTGGACGGCCATTGCCGCCAATGCGCTCGCAGCCGCAGCCTGGCCCATTTACAACACGGGCTTCATGTCGCGGGTTTATCAGCTTTCAAAACAGTCGGCCTGCCCTTTGCGCTTCACGGTAATTGCCGAGGGCGGATGGGACTTGGGAACCGCGACCGGCTGCCTCTTCTCCGCCTTGCTGGTGCATCTCGGATTCAGTTTTTTCTGGCCCCTGGCGCTGGCGTTGGTGGGCTGCGTCCTGGGTTATGTTGTCGTGTCCCGCTCTCTTACGCATGATCCTGTGGCACAGGTTGCCATTCCATAGAACACACCCACCATGACCTTCTTCAGCAACAGCGCCATCAACCGCCTTTATGTGCATTCCGGGCTGCAGAGTTTTGCCTTCAACGGCGGCACGGTGTTTTCCTATGTCTACCTGCTCAAGGCCGGTCTGCCGCTGCAACTGGTGTTTCTCACCATCTCCGTTGTCATCCTTTTGCGGCTCGTGTTGCGGCGGGGCCTCATCCCCATCGTCCACCATATCGGCCTGCGCAATGGCTTGATCCTGGGCACGCTCCTCGATGCCTCAAGTTTCCTGCTTCTGGGGCAAGTGCACGGGTTGGGCGGCTGGCTTGCCAGCTACATGCTGCTCGCGTCCTGTGGCACGGCCTTCTACTGGACCTGCTACCACGCCAGCGTCACCCAGCTCGGCGACACGGAGCACCGGGGCGCACAGGTGAGTGTGCGCGAGGCCATTTTCGCCGTCACGGGAATCATCGGGCCACTGGCGGGCGGCTTCATGCTGACGGTGTTCGGGCCTGTCGCTGCCTTTCTCGCCACCACAGTGATCTATGGGGCCGCCGCCCTGCCCCTGCATCGGCACGCCGCCGCTGCTGTCGAGCCCGAGGCCCAGCTTGACCCGCAAGCCCGGAATTTTGCCTTCGGCATGGCCTTCTCGGATGGTTTGGTGGCGTCGGCCGTCAATTTCGGCTGGCGCATTGTCCTGTTCATCACGCTGGGCGAAAGCTTTGACCGTTTTGGCGGCGCGCTGGCCATTGCAGGCCTCGCTGGGGCCGCTATGAGCCTGCTGAATGGCCGCATGATGGATCTTGGGCCATCACAAGCGCTCCGTGCAGATCGGACTTACTTTCATGAGTCACGATTCTGGCGGAGGTCTTCGGCTATGTATCGCCCTGGTCGGCGCTTGCGGCCAACATGATCGGCGCTGTGGCCGGGCCCATCTACATGTCATCGATCATGCCCCCCTTTTACAATGTGGGGCAGACATCAGGCTGCGCCTTCCGCTTCAATGTCGCTGCCGAAAACGGCTTTGATTGCGGCGCGGGATTGGGCGCGCTGCTGGCGGCCCTGCTCGTGTGGCTCGGCCTCGGCTTTTCCTGGCTGTTGATGATCGGTCTTACGGCTGGCGGTGCTGGCGTCTATCTCATGTTGCGCAACCGCAACCTGCTGGGCGTGGCAGAGGCGAACAAAACGCCGAACCATCCTTGTGCACGAACCTGGCCTACCTTGTCCGTCAACTCGGCTGCTTCATGTCGATATCGCCTGATGCAAGGCCACTTCCGATGGGCCGCGTGTGCCCACCTCGAGATACTGCGCGGGCGCGTCCGACAGATTCTTGAGGGCAATGGCCATTGCCATTTATTGGCTTGAAGCCGGCACATGCCGGCCGTCATGCGTGCTCGCCGTCATCGTCGCAGCAGTCAATCGCCGGAGAGCACGTAGATGAATTCATCTTCCTTCTCATGCCAGTGGCGGTAGCTGGACCATACACCGGGCGGCAGGGTGGCCAGATTCACGCCAAACTGCGTGAGGCCGAACACATCACCGAGAATGTTCTTCACCCGGTCCTTGCACTTTTCGTTGTAGGGCGCGGGATAGCGTGATCCCGTGCGCACGGGGCCTCTTCAGCCCTGATGAAGCTTGGCGGCTTGCTCATGGGTCCTCTCGATCTGGTTCACGGCATCCACAACAGCATCAAAGGTCAACAAGTGTTGAGGCATGGCGGGCCTTGAAATCCCGCACCGGCAACAGGGCCTCGCAATCGGCCCAGCGGCCCGAAGGCGGATTACCATTCTCCTTCAGCATGCGATACATCTGGTCCTTCAGGGAGCGCAGTTCGGGGGCCGTGGCGCCCACCACATGCCGCGCCATGATGGACGAAGAGGCCTGGCCCAGAGCACAAGCTTTCACGTCATGGGCAAAGTCCGAAACTACGCCGTCCCGCATCTGCACATCCACCGTCACCTTGGAGCCCACAGCTTGGAATGGGCCACAGCCGTGGCATCCGGCGCACAAGCTACCGCCCCATCGCCGCGAATGTCCGCGGCGAGGCCCAGAATCTTTTGTTGTAAACGTCGTTGATCATGACCATATCCACCCATCGGCCGTCCTGCCGCGCGGGTAACACCAGCATATACCGTGATATGGGGAGCGGGAAAGCACTCGAAAGGATGGCCCTGATCCATGGGCGGCGCGAAGCCGAGAATGGGCGAAGATACCGGAAACAATACACGCAAGGTAGCAAACCATGGACGCCAAAGTCATCCAGAAGCCCATCAGCAAGCCCTATGCGCGCCCCAGCCAGGAAGAGGCGGAAGCCGCCGTGCGCACGCTTATCGCCTGGGCCGGCGACAATCCCAACCGCGAGGGCCTGGAAGACACGCCGCGCCGGGTGACCAAGGCTTACCGCGAATATTTCAAGGGCTATGATCTCGACCCGGCGGACGTGCTCAACCGCGTCTTCGAAGAGGTGGGCGGCTATGATGACATGGTCATGCTGCGCGACATTCCCTTCACGTCCCATTGCGAACACCACCTCGCCCCGTTCCATGGCAAGGTTCACATCGCTTACCTGCCCAATGGCGGGGTTGTCGGCATTTCCAAACTGGCCCGGCTGGTGGAAGTCTACGCCCGCCGTTTGCAGACCCAGGAAACCATGACAGCCCAGGTGGCCCGTGCCCTTATTGACCATCTGGGATCCCGCGGCAGCGCGGTCATGATCGAGGCTGAACACACCTGCATGTCCATGCGCGGCGTGCAGAAACCGGGTGTGGCCACCCTCACCACCCAGTTCATGGGCGAGTTCAAGACCAACCCCGTACTGCAAGCCCGCTTCATGCAGCAGGTGCGCGGCTAGACTTGTCCATGTCCCAGGCCAGCGACGAAAGCACCGTCTTCACGCCCAAATATGATGCGAACGGGCTGATCGGTGCCATCATCCAGGATGCTGGCGATGGCACGGTGCTGATGTTTGCCCACATGAACGCCGCGGCACTCAAGGCCACGCAAGACACGGGCTACATCCATTTCTGGAGCCGCTCACGCCAGGCCCTGTGGAAGAAGGGCGAGACCTCGGGCGAAACCTTCCGCGTCAAGGACATCAAGGCTGATTGCGACCAGGATTGCCTGCTGATCAGCGTGGTGCCGGAGGGCAAGGGCAACGCCTGCCACACGGGTCGCCGCAGTTGCTTCTACCGCAGCCTCTCCGGCAACAAGCTCACCTTTATCTGATCAGGATCAGCCGGCCGTCGCGATATAGGCCTTCATGTCTTCGGCCTCGCGCTCAATCGCCTCGATGCGGTTCTTCACCACGTCGCCGATCGACACCATGCCGGCAAGCCGGCCATCCGAAACCACCGGCAGGTGGCGGATGCGATGCTCCGTCATCAGGGCCATCAGCTCGGCTTCGCTATCCATCTCGCCGCAGGTGCGCACGTTTTTGGTCATGATCGCCGAAACGGGCAATTCCAAAGCTGAAGCCCCATCGCGGCCCACATGGCGCACCACGTCTCGCTCTGAGACGATTCCCTCGATCTTGCCCGCACCACTGGTGATGACAACCGCACCGATGCGTTTTTCCGAGAGGGTTCTCGCCACGTCAGCGACGCGGTCGCTGGCTTTCGCCGTGATCACGTCCCGGCCCTTGGCCTTGAGGATATGGGATACAGTCATGGACAAGCCTCCCTTGCTGTGAACAAGGGGAGCCTATCACACCATGGGCGTTTGGAAAGATGCCGGACGGTCTAGAAGATAAAAGGCCACAAGCCCCGCCAAAAAGCCACCCAGATGGGATTCCCAGGCAATCACCGACTCGGTGAGGTAAGCCGTTCCCAGCACGGCCTGGCTTGCCCCCGTCCAGAATTGCAGGCCGAAGAACACCGCCGTGAAAATGATCGCATTGCGGTCGCGCAGGATCTCGATGGGCCGGAGCGGCCGGAGATTCGCCAGCGATAGCGCCCCGCGTGAAAAGCCGGGCGCATACATGAGCGGCATGGCCGCGGCCATGGCCCCCGCGATGGCCCCCGAGGCCCCCACGAGTGTAAAGAACGCGCCCCAGTGCAGCGGCAACATGGCAGCGGCCCCGGCAATGGCGGAGGTCGCAAGCAGCAGCAGAGTGCGCCCAGCACCCAGCCGCCGCGCCACGGGTGTGGCAAAGATCACAAGCCACAGGCAGTTCGACAAAAGGTGCACATAGTCGGCGTGCAGGAAGGCGTAGGTGATGAAGGTCCAGGCCCCGGCCCCCGCGGGGCTTCCCGTCACCGCCCCTGAAAGCCGCGAGGGGATAAACGAGAAATACTGCAGCACCCACACCTGCCAGTTTTCGCCCGCAAGGTTAACGGCCACATGTACCGCGGCAAGAACCGCCACCAGCACCATTACAACGGGTGGAACGTTGAACAGCGGGGGGGTGGCAGGCGGCCGGCCCTGTGGATTGGGCTCAGAACTGTCGAAGGAGCTTGAATCTGGCACGTTGGATGCACCCTCTACGGCGGAACGTCCGGGATTGGCACAGGCGAGTCGGCCCGCCACGTTCAAAAGGAGAGTTAGGAGTTCAGGATGCACATTGTCGAGAGCCAGGGCAACCAAGCCACGGACAACCAGGTTTTGCATCCCGGCAGCCGGGCCCTGTTCCGCCATTGGGAAACGCTGCGGGCCGAGCGCCCCTGCCCCAACCGCGAGGAACTGGAATTGGGCGCCGTCGTGGAATTCGTTCCCGATCTGCTCATTCTGGAACGCGACCACATGCGAAATTCCTTCCGCTACAGGCTTGCAGGCACGCGGGTTTGCGAGCTTTTCGGCGAAAACCTCACATCCACCAACTTCCTCGCTGGCTGGGACAGCTTCGAGGCGGATGTCATCAACAAGCACCTGCTTCAGACCCTCGCGAATTTCCAGCCGGCCCTCTTCCGCCTGCGCCTTACAACCGACCTGCGCCAGCAGGTTGCGGCGGAAGTGCTGGCCCTGCCGCTGCGCATGAAGGGCTCGCAGCGCATTCAGGTGCTGGGCGGGGTCTTCTCCTTCCATCCCGTGCGCAATCTGGGACACAATGCCATTACGGGACGCGAGTTGCTGGCGGCTCGCACCGTCTGGACCGAGTATCAACAGGCCCTCAAGCCCACCGCCCAGAACCTGCCGTTTCGCCGTGATCGAAGGCGGAAGGGCCTGAATGCCTCTTAACCCCGCCTTTACCCCAAATCCCTAAGCTTACGCTGTTACCGGGCTCACGTCCGGGAATCCGCGTGGGGAGAGAGCTTGCGGAAAGGTCTTGGGAGCAGAGGTGTATTTTGAACGCCCATCATAACAATCCGTCGGCAGACCACATCGTCAACAAGAGTTCCAGTGGAATCATTTTCGGCCGCTTCATGCTGCCGGACATGACTGAACACGCCTGCCAGGTTCTCGACATCACCGGTGACAGCGCCATTTTCGTCAGCTCCACTGCACCGGCAGCCGGCATTCACATCGTCGCCTATCTCGAAGAATTGGGCCGCGTGGAAGTAGTGGCGGATGCCCCGGTGGCCGGTGGTTTCAAGGTCAAGTTCTCGGCCACAGGCTCGCGCCTGGAAAGGCTTCAACAGCGCATCCAGTGGCTCAAGCAGAAGGACGATGGCGCCGTCGAAAGCCGCCGCCACCCGCGCTTCGAGCCCAAGGACAAGAACTCCTCCATCACGCTGCCCGATGGACGTGTCTATGCCTGCGAAGTGATCGACATTTCCGTTTCGGGTGCCGCCATCCGCACGGCCGTGCTGCCGTCGCTCGGCACCTATATCATGCTCGGCAAGATGAAGGGCCGCATCGTGCGCTATGTGGATGGCGGTGTCGCCATCGAATTCGCCAAGCAGATGGATAAGTCCACCTTCGAACAACAGGTCGCCTGACGCAGGCGCGTTCTGCTCCCACCCGGTGCGCACAACGCACCGGGATTTTGCCGTTTAAAGGCGTCCCGCTTCAATAATGCGTTTGAGGAAGGCGCGCGTGCGCTCTTCCTGCGGGTGACCGAAGATCTGCTCCGGCGGCCCCTCCTCATGCACCACGCCCTGATGCAGGAAGCAGACCTTGGAGGCCACCTCGCGGGCAAAGCCCATCTCATGCGTGGCCAGAAGCATGGTCATGCCCTGCGTCGCCAGATCACGTACGATGTTCAAGACCTCAGACACAAGCTCGGGATCGAGCGCCGAGGTGATTTCATCGAGCAGCATCAGCTTGGGTTCCATGGCCAGCGCCCGGACAATGGCCACACGCTGCTGCTGGCCGCCGGAAAGCCGGTCGGGATATTCCTTGGCCTTGTGATCCATGCCAATGCGCTTGAGCAGCGCCATGGCCTTGGCTTCCGCCTCTGCCTTGCCAGTGCGAAGCACCTTTGTGGGGGCCAGCGTCACGTTTTCCAGCACAGTCATGTGCGGAAACAGGTTGTAGCTCTGGAACACGATGCCCACCAACTGGCGCAGCCGGTTCACGTCCACTCCGGGCCCTGACACCCGGTCCCCCATCAGGCTGATTTCGCCGCTCTGAATGGGTTCAAGCTGGTTGATGCAGCGCAAAAGCGTCGACTTCCCGCAGCCCGAAGGCCCGATCAGGCAGATCACCTGATGTTCCTGAGCCTTCAGATTGATGCCCCGCAGCACCTGCACCGGGCCAAAATGCTTCTCGACGGCTCTCATTTCAAGAAAGGCCATGGCTCAAGCTCCTCCGGCCTTCATGCGCGCGGCATCGCGCTCCAGCAGATGATCCACAAATCGCGCCTGCGGAATGGTGACGATGACAAACAGGATGGCGACAATGGTGACGGCAGACAGGTTGAACGCCTGCGACGATATGATCTTCGATTGGCTGAAGGCGTCAATCATGCCCACAACCTGCACAAGCGCCGTATCCTTCTGCAGCCCGATGAAGTCGTTGAGCAGCGGTGCCATGATGCGGCGCACCGCCTGAGGCACCACCACATGGCGCATGGTCTGCATGTAGGACAGACCAAGCGAGCGCGCCGCCGAGATCTGGCTCCAATGGATGCTCTCGATGCCGGCACGGTAAACCTCCGCCACATAGGCCCCATAGGTGAGGGTCAGTGCCAGAATGCACCACCACATCACCGGGATTCGCGTGGCGGCCTTGAGTTCCTGCGGCGACATCGCCGAAATGTCGGTGAACCAGCCATAGACATGCGGCACGATCAGGTCGGGAATGCCCGAGGTGGGAATGCCGAAGCCGATGAGATAGAGCGTCACGATGCCGGGCAGGCCGCGGAACACGTCGCAATAGACTGTGGCCAGCGCCCGGATGGGCTGGCCCGCGGGCCCCGGCACCATGCGCGCCAGAGCCACGATGAGGCCCCAGACCAGAACCAGGATTTCCGCGATGACGACTGTCACGATGTTCACCGAGATGAACTTCCACGTCACCATCCACCACTTCTGCTGCATGAGCGGCAGCAGGAAAAAGGTTTTGCCGACGGCCACGTCATTCATGAAAACGAAAGACATGAATCCGAGCACGAGCAGCGCAAAAATGCCCCAGCCAAACGTCAGCTGTGCCTTTTCCACGGCAGCCGCGGTGGCCACGCGCACGCCCACAGCTTCATGCGCGGCACGGGCCTTGGCCGCTTCCCGGGCAAGCGCCAGGCTTTGCAGGGCCGGCCGGAACAGCGCCGCTGTCACGCCGATCAGGATGAAGCTGATCAACCACCAGACCGCGCCGGTGGCCCCCAATGATGCAATGGCGCCCCGCACCAGGGCGGTGCTGAAAATGGCAGCCAGCGTGCACAAGGCCGCAAAGGCAAGCGCCGCCCACGACCAGCGGTCGGGCGGGTTGGGAAGATGTGTGGGGACTTCGGCCATCAACCGTCACTCCGGCAGCCGCGCGCGAAGGCGCTGGCGCTGAACTTCTAGACGCAAAAAGGGCTGCTTCCGGAGAAGCAGCCCTGGTGGGACAAATCAGGGATTGAGATAGGGAATGGACGCCGGGTCCTTGCCCCAGGCCGAAGCGAGATACTTGCCGCCCAGCTTGGCGATGGTGCCATCGTCAATCATCGACTGCATGATCTTGTCGATGGTGGCGTTGTTGGCATTGCCCTTCGGATAGATGGCGCCATAGGTCTCGCCGGTCTTGTACTGGCCGATCACCTTGGACTTGCCGCTGGTCGCCACTTCTTCAGCCAGCGTGATCGAGGTATCGGTGATGGCAGCGTCAACCTGGCCCGCGCGCAGGGCGGCGAACATGTCGCCCTGGTCAGGATAGACCTGCGGCTCAATGCCAAGCTTGTCCTGCACAAACTGGGCGCCGGTGGTGCCCTGCTGCACGCCAACCTTGGAGGTCTTGATCGACTTTTCATCAACCGGCGCATCGGCGCGGGTGATCACGCCCATGTCGGAGTTGAAATAGGGCACGGAGAAATCGTGCACCTGCTTGCGCTCGTCGGTGATGGAGATTTCCGACATGGCCATGTCCCAGCCATTGGTCTGGCCGGCGATCAGGGCATCCCAGCCCACGTTTACCACTTCCAGCTTGTCGTAGCCGGCGCGCCAGGCGATTTCGGCGGCCATGCAATATTCCATGCCGTCCTTGATGTTTTCGGGCGCATCGCCATTCCACCACACAGGGGCGGGAAGCGACACAGCCACTGTGAATTGCCCGGCCTTGGCCGGGTTGGCCAGCGGAATGGAACCCTTCTGCCCCGTCACCTCACAATTGCCGATCATGTCGGCGGCCATGGCAGGTGCTGCCAGGGCCAGGGCCGCGACAGCGGCCAGAAGAACGCGTTTGGTAATCGCCATGGTCAATTTTGCTCCCGTGTTGGCGTGACCGTCACACTACAGCCAATCCGCAGCATGGTTGCAAGGGCCGAAAAGCAGGATTAAGCCCCTGCCCCGTGTACGATATTGCCGCATTCTACAAATTCTTTGACCAGCCCCGCTACCGCGAGGCCCAGGTCCCTTTGCTCGCGGCCCTGAAGGCATTGAATGCCCGGGGCACGGTGCTTCTGGCGGCAGAAGGGGTGAATGGCACCATTGCCGCACCGCAAGGCCAGGTGCGGGCCGCCCTCCGCGAAATTGAAAAAGCCAGCGGCTCCGGCCCGCTGGAGGCCAAGTTCGCCACCTCCGCCACGCCGCCCTTTCGCCGCATGAAAGTGCGGCTGAAAAAGGAAATCGTCACCATCGGTGCAGTCAAGGCCGCACCCCATGAGCTGGTTGGGGAATATGTCGAGCCCGCCCAGTGGAACGCCCTCATCTCCGACCCCGATGTGATCGTGGTGGACACCCGCAACGATTATGAATACCGCGTCGGCACCTTCCGCAATGCAGTGGACCCCGGCACGGACAGTTTCAGCGAGTTTCCGGGCTGGGTGCGCCGCCACCTCGGCAACATGAAAGGCAAGAAGATCGCCACTTTTTGCACCGGCGGCATCCGCTGCGAAAAGGCCACCAGCTTCATGCGCTTCGAAGGCTTCGAGCATGTCTATCACCTCAAGGGCGGCATCCTCCGCTATCTCGAGGAAATCCCGGCGGAGCAAAGCCTGTGGGATGGAGCCTGCTATGTTTTTGACGAGCGCGTGGCGGTGGAACACGGTCTGAGGCCGTCCGGCTTCACCACCTGCCGGGGTTGTCTGGAGCCCGTGTCGCCCGAGGACCGCCAGTCCCCCCTCTATGAGGAAGGCGTGTCGTGCCCCCGCTGCGCTGCTTCCCTCAGCGAGGCCCAGCGCGCCTCCAACCGAGAGCGCCAGCGCCAGTTTGAACTGGCCGAAAAGCGCGGCCTCAAGCATCTGGGGCCCTTCTGAGCCGCCCCATGACTGCCACTCGCACCAGCGGCATTGCCTTTGCGTCAGGCTGCCTCCTCATTCTCGGTTTCATGCCACTTCTGTCCAATGCCCGCCCGGCAGGCTCCGATGGCCTGGTCTTCGCCATATGGCTCACCTTCTGGCAATTCCTCGCCGCCCTGCCGCTGCTCATCTGGGAGTGGCGGCAAAAGCCCTCTGGTGCCCAGGGCAAGCGCCCCGGCATGACTAGCAAGGCTGTCGCGGTTGCGCTTCTCACCAGCGCCATGTTTGGCCTTTCCACCTACATGTATGTGATCGCAGCTGAAAAAGCCGGCGCCGTGAACATGATCATCACCTTGCAGGCCTACCCGCTGATTGCCCTTCTGGCGGAAGCTGTTTTCCTGCGCCACCGCAAATCCGCAGCCGAAGTGGGCTTCACCCTGCTTGTTGTGCTGGCGCTCGCCTATCTCGTGACAGGCGGCACCTTCACCATTGCCAATACCTCGCTCTGGACACTCTTCACCCTGTTCATCCCAGTTTTGTGGACGCTGGCCCATCTGATGCTGAAGCGCATCCTCACCACGCTCTCCGTCACGCCGTCACAGGTCACGGCCTCGCGCCTGTTCTTTTCGGGGTTGTTCCTGTGGCTTGTGCAGATAATCACTGGCCACCCGCAGGATTTGCTGGCCGTGACGGCGGATCGCGCTTTCATGCTGGCGGCCTTGGCGCTCGGGATTGCTTATTATGTGGAGCTGCTGTTCTGGTTTTACGCCATGCGCACCATCGACGTGTCGCTGGCCAGTTCCATCACCGTGCCCGCACCTGCCATCACCATGCTGGTCACGGCGCTGTGGCTCGGCCAGCCGGTTTATCTCTACCAGATCGCCGCCATGCTCTTGGCAAGCTTGGGCATTTATGGCCTCATCATCGCCGGCAGCAAAAGGGAGGCGGCGGCAACATCATGATTCTTTATCTCACGGTCGGCAGCAACGACATCGCCCGCTCCCGCACATTCTACGATCCCGTTCTCGCCACGCTGGGCCTGGCGTGCTCGTCAGTGGATGACAGCGAATTGGGGTATGGTTCCGCCAAACCGAAAGACGGCGAGCGCCCGCAATTCTTCTGGGTGGTGCGTCCCTTCCTCGCCTACCCCGCCACTTGGGGCAATGGCTCGCTGACGGCCTTCAGGGCGGAAAGCCGCGCGTCGGTGGATGCCTTCCATGAGGCGGCCCTGGCCAATGGCGGCACGGATGATGGCGCGCCGGGCCTCCGGCCTTATCATCCCACGTTTTATTCCTGCTATGTGCGTGACCCTGACGGCAACAAGCTGAGTGCCGTGTGCGAGCGCGCGGAATAAGTCAGTTCCGGTATTTCTGCACCAGATCGAAAATGCCTTCCGCCGCGGCACCCGCCGCATCGCTGGCGCTCGCTCCCCAGCCGGAATCGAGTGAGCCCGCTGGCACCTGATTGTCCTGCTTCAGATTGCCGAGGTTATGCCCCTCGGGCGACAGCACATCCCACTCCAGATGCACGGCCTGTGTGCCGCCCGCAGCCGGCGACATGGAGACGTGGCCTTGCACGGTCAACGCCGTCTTGCGCGGTGTATTGACCACCGGCCAGCCCGCATCCTTCAGGGCCTTGCGCATGGCCGCAGTGAGTTCCGCATTGCCCTTGCCACGCGCGCCAGTGACCTGCGGCACGGCAACCGCCGTAATGACGGTTGAACCGGGCTTGGCCGTGGCAGCCGCTTCGGGCTTCGTCTCGGGAACAGCCGCATCAGCCTGTTCCGTGGGCTGAAGATCAGGATCCTTCGCGGCCATCTCCGCCGGAATTTTGCCAGGCCCATAGAGCGTTTCCAGATCAAGCTCGTCATTGGCGTTCGGCCCCGCCTCGGCGAAGGCTTCCCAGGGCGGGCGGGCCAGCGGGTTTTCCACGGCTAGCGGCTGCGACAGCGGGCTGTAGCCGGGCGGCGGTTCCGGCGGCTTGGCCAGAAGCGGCGGCAAGACGGGTGAAGGTTGCGCGGGCGAAGGCTGAACGGTTGGCGCAGCAGCGGCAGCGGGCAGCTCAGCCTGTTTTGCCGCAGCCTCTGCCTTGGCCTCGGCGTTGCGCGCCTTAAGGGCCTGATCCCACTGGTTGGGAAGCGCCGCCAATTGCTCCATGTCCCGGCGCAGCGGCGAATCCGCCGCCGTGCATCCGGCCAGCATCAGGGCAAGAACTATGGCGGCAACGCGGTTCACCTGACGATCATGTCCAGCGGATAAGAAGACAAGGCCTCAGGCCCCTTGTCCCGCAGAATGTAGGTGCGGCCCAGACAATAGGCACTGCCACTGCCGGAATCCATGAGGATCATGTGGGCGAAGAACACCATGCCGGCCCCCAGCACCTCGGGATTGCCGGCATAAAACATGGGCGGGTCCATCCAGCTTGGCGTGAACTTGGCCCCCAGCGAATAGCCGCAGGCATTCAGCCGGTGTTCCGCCATGCCATGCTCATCCATCACCCGCGCATGGGCGGCAAACACATCACCCGCCGTGTTGCCGGGGCGCAGCTTGTCCTCAACGGCGGCCAGCGCCGCCTGGCAAGCCGTGTCCATGGCCTCGTGCTGTCGGCTGGGCTTGCCGATGATCAATGTGCGCATCAGCGCCGCGTGATAGTGCCGATAGACACCGGCAAACTCCAGCGTCATCTGGTCGCGCTTCGACAGTTTGCGGCGGCCCGCCTTATAGCGGCAGAGCAGCGCATCCCGGCCCGAGCCGATGATGAATTCATTGGCGGGATAATCTCCACCGCCTTCAAAGATCGCCGCCTGCTGGGCCGCCAGAATGGCACCCTCATCGGCACCGGCCTTGGTTTTCCTGATGGCGGCCTTCAGCGCCACGTCACCCAACTTGCCTGCTGTCCGCACATATTTCAGCTCGGCGGCGGATTTGGTGAGGCGCAGCCTGTCGATGAGATCGGTGGCCTCCGCCAGGCTGCAAAATCCATCGAGCGCGCCATCCACCGCCCGGCCATTGAAATGGGTGAGGCCATAGGACTTTGTCTCGATGCCCAGGCGATGCCCGCGGCAGCCCAGGCTTTCCAGCATGTCCTTCAACTGGGCCGCTGGCTGTGCGCCAGCCGCATCGGTCCAGATGCGGATGTTTTCAATCAGAGACGTCTGCTGCGCCTGACGCAAATCGGCGGAGCGGGTGAGCAGCGCCAACCGCCCGTCCGCACCCACATAGAGACACTGGAAGAAGCAGAAGCCGAAGGTGTCATAGCCCGTCAGCCAATACATGCTCTCCTGCTGAAACAGCAGCATGCCATCAAGGCCGCGCGCCGCCATGGCGGCAGTGGCCCGCGTCATGCGGGCAGCAAATTCTTCGCGTGTGAAATGCAGCGCCATGACCCCTTGCTCCCTGCCCTCTAATCTGTCAGTGCGATGGCCGAAATCAGGCGGCCATAGTCCCTCCTCGCCCCGGTGGGTGGCGCGCCTATAGCTGTAGAAGCGACCCTCGTCGCCATAGGTGCAAAGCCCCAGATCAACCGCCGTAGCCACCTTCCCGGCGCAGGCGGTCCACCAAATAGGCTGGCAAATCAAACATATGATGGCCCTGCTTCACGCTCGGCGTGAAGTAGCGGGCATGCGCTTGGTCCTGCTCCAGAAACGGCTTGGGGAATTCCGGCCCCACTTCATAGGCCTTTTGCGAAATGGTGGGCCCCAGCACTGCCACAACGCGCCCGCGCTTCGCGCCCAAGCTCTCCATGGCCGCAAGGGTTGCCTCTGTCACACCGGTCAGCGCGCCCTTCCAGCCAGCATGGCAAGCGCCAACAACGCCCGCTTCCGCATCGGCAAACAGCACCGGGCCGCAATCCGCCGTCAGCACGCCAAGGGCAATGCCCCGTACTTTTGTGGCAAGTCCATCGAGTTTGGGGCGGTCCTCCCGCGTCCAGGGCGATGTGACAACGATCGCCTCGGCGCTGTGCACCTGATGGGCCGTCAGCAGATGATCACTGGCAACGCCCAACTTGTCTGCCACGCGGCGGCGGTTCTCCAGTGTGGAGGCCAGATCATCACCTGATCCCAGCCCGGCGTTGAGCGAGGCGAAAATGCCTGTCGATACCCCGCCCTCCCGGGTGAAGAATCCATGGGAAATGCCCGGAAGCGACAGGTGTTCGGAAACGATCATGCATCACCAAAGGGATAGGGTTGCGGCAGGCCGGGCGCGGTCACGGCCATCACCTTGAACATTTCGCCCATCTGGTCCGCCCCTGCAAGGCGCAGGCTGCCGGTCACGAGGGCTTCACGGGCATTGCCCTCAACAGTCTGGGCCAGACGTTGCGTGCGCGCCTCCAGCCCCATGGCGTTGAGGAAGGCGCCTTGCGTCATCACCCCTGCTACACGGGCCCCACCCCTGACAAAGCTGCGGCCCAGGGCCTCGAAATCCACATGCGAGGTGATGTCGGCCTCGCCCACATGATCGGTGATGGCACAGGGCCTGTGCGCCTTGAGGGCCTGCAACGTGTCACCCAGCGCGCTCCGCAGGTGGCCATAGTCAATGATCAGCGCCGCCCCGCCCAGGGTCTTCAGCATGTCGCCCAATTGCGCAGCAACCGTATTGCGAATGACGCCATCCTCGAAAACACCATCGCCTTTCAGGGGCAAGCTTTGCGGCGAGGCCACAAGACCGACAAACAGTTTGCCGTCTTCAACACCGACGCAACGCTCGAACACCCGGCCGCCCTCGCGCTCAAACTGCCGGATGGGCAACGCATCAAAAAACTCGTTGGCAATGACGATGCTTGGCAGGGCTGGAAGCGAGGCAACCGTGTGATGCCACGTGGCCTCAGGCACGCGGGCAGCCTGTGCGTCACGTAGCACAGGGCTTGTTTCGACAAATTGCACGCTGGCGGCCTTCAGGCATTTCTCTGCCTTGGCCAGCACACGCAGCACATCCGCCATCAGCGTGCCACGGCCCGGTCCCATCTCCACCAGCGCAAAGCTGCGCGGGCTTCCCATCTGCTGCCAGACCTGCGCCACCCAAACGCCAATCAACTCGCCGAAGACCTGGCTCACTTCCGGCGCTGTGGTGAAATCCCCGCCCCGGCCAAAGGGATCGCGCGTCATGTAATAGCCATGCTGCGGGTGGCCGAGCGCCAAACTCATATAGCGGTCAAGCGGCATCGGCCCTTCGGCAGCGATCATCTCGCGGATGATTGTCTCCAGCGGTGTCATTCCGTGCGCCGCGACCGGAGGAGCAGCCACACGCCAACTGCAACCAGTGGCAGCGACAGGACCATGCCCATGGTCAGGCCGCCCCACAGGAACCCGAGAAAATCATCCGGCTCGCGGAAATACTCGCAAAAGATTCGCGATAACCCATAGACAACCGCAAACACGCCAGCTGCCCGGCCCGGATGCTTGAGCGCGCCAAAGTGATGGGTGGCCACCCGCACCGCCAGAAACAGGAACACGCCTTCAAGCGCCGCTTCATAAAGCTGGCTCGGGTGCCGGGCAAAACTGTCCCCGGGAAAAATCACGCCCCAGGCCACATCCGTGGGTCTGCCCCACAGTTCCGCATTGATGAAATTGGCCAGCCGCCCCAGCCCCAACCCCACGGGCACTGCGGCAGCACCCAGGTCCAGCATGCGGTCCAGCGTCTTGCTATGCCAGCGGCCATAGACCAGGCAGGCCACCACAACTCCAAGAAAGCCGCCATGGAACGACATGCCGCCATCCCAGGTGCGGAAAATGTCGAGGGGGTGCGTGAGATAGAACCACGGCTTGTAGAACAGCACGTAGCCAAGCCGCCCGCCCAGAACCACGCCCAGCAGCGCATAAATGAAAAAGTCATCCGCCTCCCGCTCACTCAGCGTGGGCGCATTGGCGCCCCACAGGCGCGGCTGGCGGGCCAGGTATTTGATGTAGGCCATGGCGAACAGAATTCCCACGACATAGGCCAGCGCATACCAATGCACTTCGAGGGGACCGAGGCGGATGGCCACGGGATCGATGTTGGGAAAGGTGAAAGCAGCCAGCATGGGCGGCTGTTTAGGCGTTAATCAGGATTGCGCCAACACTTGAAGATTGCCTGCCGAACGCCTAGGTGAGCGGCAACACAGGAGGGCCCGATGGTTGCCACCAATTCCCGTTTTTTCGATGAGCTTGCCAAGCTGATGGGCAATGCCGCCGGCGCTGCCCAGGGTGTGCGCAAGGAAATCGACACGCTGGTGCAGGGCCAGGTGGAGCGCGTGCTCAACAACCTCAACGTCGTCAAGCGCGAGGACTTCGATGTGGTGAAGGACATGGCCGAAAAGGCCCGCACTGAAAACGAAGTGCTCGCCGCCCGAATCGCGGCGCTTGAGGCGAAGCTCGCCACGCCGCAAGCCTGAGCAATCCCCACGAAAAATAGCTGTGCAGGAATCAGGCGCGGCATTGAGGCGACTCATGCGCGCCGCCATGGTCCCTTTCGTCAGCGGGCATGATTCTTCCGTTGGCGGAGGAATTGATGAGCCTGCAGGCCACCTACGAACCCATTCTTTCGAACCCGTTGGACCGGGTGGAGCGCATCGCCGAGCGCCGTGACTGGACATTCGACCGCCCCAGCAACGAAGAGGTGCTGATGGCCGTGGGCGGCGGCTGGTGCGACCTGTCGCTTTCCCTCAACTGGCGCGATGATCTGGAATCGCTGCTCGTCGGATGCAGCTACGAGCTCAAGGTGCCGGAAAAGCGCCGCGAGGAAATGGCAAAGCTTGTCGCCCTCATCAATGCCCAGCTCATTCATGGCCACTTTGATTTCTGGGAGCAGGAAGGCTCGCTCATCTTCCGCCACGCCCTTTTGCTGGCGGGGGCCGCCGAGGCCAATGATGCCCAGTGCGAAGGCCTGATCCGCCTCGCGGTGGACACCTGCCAGCGCTATTATCCCGCCGTGCAGTTCGTCATCTGGGCCGGGCACACCGCCGCCCAGGCGCTGGACAGTGCGCTCCTCGAAACGCTGGGTGAAGCATGAAGATTTCCCTCAAGGGCACATTGGTGCTGATCGGCGCCGGAAAAATGGGCGGCGCCATGCTGGAAGGCTGGCTCAAGGCCGGCGTCAACCCGAAGCAGGTGGTGGCGCTGGACCCCGCCCCGCCGCCGGAAGTGGCCGCCCTCCTCGCCAAACATGGTGTGCGCCACAATCCGCCGCCCGCCTCCATTACCGATGCGGAGGTGCTGCTGGTCGCCGTGAAGCCGCAGATCATGGATGAGGTGCTGGCCCCGCTCACCGGCCTCGCCCGCAGCAAGCCGCTCGTCCTGTCCATTGCGGCGGGCAAGACCATCGCTTCCTTCGAAAGGCACTTCGGCAGCGATGCCGCTGTCATCCGCACCATTCCCAACACGCCTGCCGCCGTGGGCCGCGGCATCACCGCCATGGCCGCCAATCCCAATGTCTCGCACGGCCAAATGGCGCTGGCGGAACAGCTGCTCTCTTCCATCGGCGAAGTGGTGCAGGTGGCCGATGAAAGCCTCATAGACGCCGCCACAGCGGTTTCGGGCTCTGGCCCCGCCTATATTTTCTATATGACCGAATGCCTCACGGCAGCGGCAGAGGCCGTGGGCCTGCCGCCAGATGTGGCGGTGAAACTCGCCCGCGCCACCGTGGCAGGGTCAGGCGAACTCATGCGCGTCAGCGGCACGGATGCCGCCACGCTCCGCCAGAATGTCACCTCGCCCAAAGGCACCACCTATGAGGCGCTGCAAGTGCTCATGGCCGACACAGGCCTCAAGCCGCTGATGACCGAGGCGGTGAAAGCGGCAGCGCGGCGGTCCCGGGAGTTGGCCAGTTGAGCACCATATCTTTCGCTGATTTCGAGAAGGTCGATATCCGCGTCGGCACGATTATCGGCGTGGAGGCCTTTCCTGAGGCCCGCAAGCCCGCTTTCAAGCTGCGCATCGATTTCGGCCCGGAGATCGGCATCAAGCGCTCCTCGGCCCAGATCACCAAGCACTATGTGATTGAAACGCTGCTCGGCCGCCAGGTGGCCGCCGTGGTCAATTTCCCGCCCCGGCAGATCGGCCCCTTCATGTCGGAGGTGCTCACCCTCGGCTTCCCGGATGCCGAAGGCGGCGTGGTCCTGATCGGCCCGGACCTCGATGTGCCAAACGGCGGCAAGCTTTTTTGAACCCGCCTCACATTTCCTGAACGTCAACCACGCCCTGCACGGCCTTGATGGCGCCACGGATCTGCGGCGTGACAACAAAGCTGTTGCCCAGCGACATCTCCACGTCCCGGCCACTCTCGCTCAACACCGTCAGGCGCACCGGGGCCTTGCCACCCGGTTGCAGCCGCTTGGCGATGGATTCGAGCGGGGCCGCATCACGCACGAAAATCTGGATGCCCTGCACCGCCGCCGCAGCCGCCTTGTCGAGAAGCTCAACGCTTTGCAGCCGCAGCTTCACATCCTCGCCATCCACATCGGCTTCCACCCGCGCAATCACATTTGTGCCGGGCTCCAGCATGTCCCGCGCCGCATTCAGCGTGTCGGAAAAGCAGATCGCCTCAAACTGCCCGGTGGGATCGGAAAAGCCCACAAAGGCAAAACGGTTGCCCGCCTTGGAGCGCCGCTCTTGGCGCATGGTGACAGTGCCCGCCAGCTTTGCAGCCGATGTGCCACGCGCCTGCACCTTTTCCAGAAAAGCCGCATAGCTTTCCACATTCAGCCGCTTCAGGGCCTTGGCATATTCATCGAGTGGATGGCCTGAGAGATAGAAGCCCACGGCCTCGAACTCGCGGGCCAGCCGGTCCATGGGCAGCCAGCCATCGCGATTGTTGAGTTGGAACTCCTCCTTGCCGGAGGCCGCAGGCGCGCCGCCAAAAAGATCATTCTGCCCCGCCGCCTCCGCCGAGGCCGAAGCACCGGAAAGCCCAATGATCGCGTCAATGGCATCAAACACCTGGGCCCTGTGCGGATTGAGACAATCGAGCGCCCCCGCCTTCACCAGGCTTTCCAGCGCCCGCTTGTTGAGCGCCCGTGTGTCCAGCCGCTTGGCAAGATCGGTGAGCGACTTGAAGGGCCCGCCCTGCTCGCGCGCCGCCACCAATTGCTCGATGGCCCCCGCCCCCACATTCTTGAGGGCCGCGAGCGAATAGACGATGGCGCCATCCTTCACGCCGAAATCCACGCCGCTTTCATTCACTGAAGGCGGCAGCACGCGAATGTTGCTGCGCTGGGCCTCTGCCTTGAACATCATCAGCTTGTCAGTGTTGCCGCTGTCCAGCGTCATCGAGGCGGCGAGGAATTCCACCGGGTGATTGGCCTTCAGATAGGCCGTCTGATAACTGATATAGGCGTAGGGCGCGGAGTGCGATTTGTTGAAGCCGTATTCAGCGAACTTGGCACAGGCATCAAACACCGCATTGGCCAGTTCCACGGAGTGTCCGCGCTCAGTCGCCCCCTTGATGAACACCTCGCGCTGGGCATCCATTTCCGCCTTAATCTTCTTGCCCATGGCGCGGCGCAGAAGGTCGGCTTGCGCCAGCGTATAGCCCGCCATGTCGCGCGCCGTCTGCTGCACCTGTTCCTGATAGGTGATGATGCCGAAGGTTTCCTTGAGGATGGGCTCCAGCACCGGGTGCATGTATTCCACCGGCTCCTTGCCCAGTTTGCGGGCGCAATAGGTGGGACTATTGGCCATGGGGCCGGGACGATAGAGTGCCACAAGGGCGATCAGGTCCTCAAAGCGGTCGGCCCGCATGGCGCGCACGGCATCGCGCATGCCCGCACTTTCCAGCTGGAACACGCCCACTGTTTCGCCGTGCGAGAGCATCTCATAGGTGGCCGCATCATCCAGCGGGATCTTGGCGACGTCAAAGTCTGGCAGGCGCTTGCGGATCAGCTTCTGGGCCTTGTCGATCACCGTGAGGGTTTTCAGGCCAAGGAAGTCGAACTTCACCAGTCCGGCCTTTTCCGCATATTTCATGTTGAACTGCGTGGCCGGCATGCCGGAGCGCGGATCGCGGTAAAGCGGCACCAGCTGCTCCAGGGGCCGGTCGCCGATCACCACACCGGCGGCGTGGGTGGAGGCGTTGCGGTAAAGCCCTGCCAAGTTCATGCCGATCTCGAAGAGCTGGCGCACCAGCGGGTCCTTGTCCTGCTCCTCCGCCAGGCGCGGCTCCTGCTCGATCGCCTGTTTCAATGTCACCGGATTGGCCGGGTTCATCGGGATCATTTTGGAGAGGCGGTCCACCTGCGGATAGGGCATCTGCAGCACGCGGCCCACGTCGCGGGTCACCATGCGGGCCTGCAATTTGCCGAAGGTGATGATCTGCGCCACGTTCTCCCGGCCATAGCGCTGCTGCACATAGGTGATCACCTCGTCGCGGCGGTCCTGGCAGAAGTCCACGTCGAAGTCGGGCATGGACACGCGGTCCGGGTTGAGGAAGCGCTCGAACAGCAGCTTGAAGCGCAAGGGGTCGAGGTCGGTGATCGTCAGGCAATAGGCCACCAGCGAACCGGCGCCCGAGCCACGGCCCGGCCCCACAGGGATAGACTGCGCCCTGGCCCATTTGATGAAATCGGCCACGATCAGGAAGTAGCCGGCGTATTGCATCTTGATGATGACGCCGAGTTCAAACTCCAGCCGGTCGAGATAGTCCTGTTTCGAATACCCATCGGCGATGCCGTTGGTGGCAAGCCGCGCTTCCAGCCCGGCCAGCGCCTGGCTGCGCAATTCCTCAGGCTCGTCACCTTGGCCGAATTTGGGAAGAATGGGCTTGCGCCCCTTCACGCGATAGGCACAGCGCTGGGCAATCTCCACCGTGTTGCTGATGGCTTCCGGAATGTCGGCAAACAGTGCCGCCATCTGCTCCTGCGATTTGAAGAAATGTTCTGGCGTCAGGCGGCGGCGGTCTTCGGCGGCAATCACCTGCCCTTCGGCAATACAGATGAGCGCGTCATGGGCGGCAAAATCATCCGGCGTGGCATAGTAGCACTCATTGGTCGCCACCAGCGGAATGCCCAGCGTGTAGGCCATTTCGATGAGCGGCTCCTCCGCCGCCGTTTCTTCCGGCAGGGAATGGCGCTGCAGCTCGATGTAGAAGCGGTCGCCGAACAGCGCCTTGAGCCGCACCGCCAATTGGTCCGCATGGGCCCGCTGGCCTTGCACAAGTTCCCGGTTCAAGGGGCCCAGTGGCCCGCCTGACAGGCAAATGAGGCCATCCGCATGGGCCTCCAGCAAGGCGAAGGGCACATGGGATTCTTCCGTGGCGCTCACATCCATGTAGGCGCGGCTCGCCAGCAGCATCAGGTTGGCATAGCCCCGCTCGTTCTTGGCCAGAAGCGCCAGCGAAGGCAGCGTCTGCTTGCCGTTCTGGGGCTTTCCGTCACCACTGGCAAAATCCACCTTCAGCGTCATGCCGATGATGGGCTGAATGCCCTTGTCGCCGAGCACCTCGGAAAATTCCAGCGCGCCGAAAAGATTGCCCGTGTCCGTAATCGCCAGCGCCGGCATGGCCGCCTTGGCGGCCAGCGAAGCCATCTGCTTGATGGGCAGGGCCCCTTCCGAAAGGGAATAAGCGGAATGGGTGCGAAGGTGAATGAAGGTGGGCGCGGGCATGGCACCGCCAAGTTTATGGGGATGGACCTGCCGCCGCCATCTGATTCTTGCAGTGGTGCCCGTTGTCCACGGCTTGCTTCAGGCGGTGCCCATGGGACTTGATCCGGCAACCCACTTCACCTGCTCTTCATCACCACGCAGGGGACGCCGGAAGGCTGCAGCTTTTGGCAGATCGCCGCCGCCGCCTCCCGCGAGTCGGCCCCCAGCATCACCATGTTCATGGCCCGGCTGCCGCGAGAAAGATTGCGCTTCCGCACCACCATGGGGTCGGTGTTGGCCAGTACAGCAGGTGCCCGCAGCCGCAGGCGGCGATACATGGCGAGCGCCTTGCCCTGATTGAAATTGGAGGCGAGCAGCGCCCCCCAGGGCTTGCGGGCGGCAAGCCTCATGCCGCTGCCCTTGGGTGCCGCGGTACGGAGTGCCAGTTGCACACAATCCGCAATGGGATCCTTGGCTGGACCGGCAGATGGAATGGCATGGCTGGCTGAAGGGTCCTGCCAGGCGTCCGCAGCCTGCCCCGTGATGAAGGCCACATAGTCCTCGGTCTCATCCGGTAAACCTGTCTTGCCATCCACATAGCGCTGCACCCGCTCTTCACCCGCGTTGTAAGCGGCAGCAGCCATCCCCATGTTACCAAATGTTTTTTTGAGTTCCGACAAATAATCCGCAGAAGCGGCAACAGCCGCCACGGGATCAAACGGGTCGGAGAGGCCGCGCTTCGCCGCTGTTTCCGGCATGAACTGGGCCAGGCCCTGCGCCCCCTTGGGGCTCACCGCGTTGGGGTCAAACAGGCTTTCTTTCCACAGCAGACGGATGAAGAAATTGGCATCAATCCCCACGCGGCCGGCATTTCGCACCGCTTCGCCACAGACCTTGGCGGCAAAAGCGGCACGGGCTTCCGCCGCCTCAACCCGCATTGCCAGCAAGCCCAAACCCAGCAGCACTGCCCCCGCAAGCCGCGCCATGTCAGGCAGGCCTGAGCTGGCCACCCTGCATGATCACCATGCGGGTCATGCGCTTGCCCAATTCAATGTTGTGGGTGGCAATGAGGGCGCCCAGCCCCTCCTCCTTGATCAGCCGCATGAACTCGTGATGCACGAGTTCCGCCGTGGAGGGGTCGAGGTTGCCCGTGGGTTCATCCGCCAGCAGCAGCAGGGGCCGATTGGCAATGGCCGAACCCGGCAGCGCGCTGCTCACCCCGACATTTCAGCAGGGCGGTGCTGGGCACCAGAGGAAGTCGAGCCGTCCCGAAAGATCATCCGCACAGGCAATGGCGTTTGCCTCAGTGGCCCGGCGATCGCTGCGGCAGCACCACATTCTCGCGCGCCGTGAACTCCGGCAGCAGGTGATGGAATTGGTAGACAAAGCCGATGCCGATGCGGCGCACCCGCGTGCGGGCGGCATCATCCATGGCGGTGCAATTCTGCCCCGCGATCAACACGTCGCCGCTGCTGGGCCGCTCCAGTAGCCCGGCCATATGCAGGAGCGACGATTTGCCAGAGCCGGACTGCCCGATCAGCGCCACCACCTCGCCCGCCTTGATCACAAGCGACTGGTCGCGGAACACGGTCAGCGCCGTTTCGCCCGTGCCATAGGTGCGGGTGACATTGCGCAGTTCAAGGGCGGGCTTCAGGTTCATTCGTAGCGCAGCGCCTCAACCGGATCGAGCTTAGAGGCGCGCCACGAGGGATAAAGCGTGGCGATGAACGACAGCGCCAACGACATGAGCGTGATCCAGAAGGTCTGCTTCACATCCACATGCGACGGCAGCTGCGTGAGATAGTAGAGTTCCGCATTGAATGGATCGACACCGAACAGCCACTGCACGCCTTGGCGCAGCCGTTCGGCATTGGCCGAGATCACCATGCCCAAGAGCACGCCCAGCACCGTGCCCGCCACGCCAATGGCTGCCCCGGTGATAAAGAACACCCGCTGAATGGCCCCGCGTGTGGCCCCCATGGTGCGCAGAATGGCAATGTCGCGGCCCTTGTCCTTCACCAGCATGATGAGGCCGGAAATGATGTTGAGCGCTGCTACCAGAATGATCATCGTCAGCACCATGAACATCACGTTCTGTTCCACCGTGATGGCGGTGAAGAAGGCCTGGTTTCGGTCGCGCCAGGTCTGCACCATCAGCCCCTGCCCCGCCGCATGGGAAAGATCACCCACCATGCCCGCAATGTTTTCGGGGTCGGCGACATTCACTTCCAACGCGGACACACCGGTATCGGTGGAGAAGAAATCCTGTGCTTCCGGCAGCGGCATGAAGACGACGCTTTCATCATATTCCGACATGCCCATCTTGAAGATGGCAACAACCGTGTAGTCGCGGATGCGCGGCGTGGAGCCGATCACCGTGTCGGGCCCATTGGGGGCAATCAGCGTGATGGTGCCGCCCAGGCCCACCTGATGTTTCCAGGCCATGCGCTCGCCGATGGCAACACCCTGCGATTGGTCAAAGCCCTTCCATGAGGGCTTGGCGTCAGGCACGCCGGGTGTGGCCAGCGCCGTTAGCAGCTTGTCATTGTTGACGCTGCCCATCTTGGCCATGTCCGCCTCGGAAAGGCCCCGCACCAGGGCCCCCGTGGCGTTCTTGATGGAGGACACCATCACCTGCCCCTCCACCAAGGGCGTCACGCCTTTCACGCCGGGCACGGCCGCCAGGGCATCACGTTTCGCAGTAAAGTCATTGATCGGGCTGAGGTCCGGCTGATAGATCGTGGCATGGCCTGAAAAACCCAGCACCCGGTTCAGCAACTCGGCGTGGAAGCCGTTGAACACCGACATCACCACAATGAGCGTCGCCACACCCAGCGCGATGCCGATCAGCGAGAACAGCGAAATGACGCTGATGAAACCCTCTTCCCGGCGGGGCCGCGATGAGCGAGAGCGCCAGCTTCCCTCGAAGCCGGCAAAGGGTTTGGTGTCAGGAAGGGCTTGCGCCATCAAAGTTTCACAAAGTTGGGGAACTTTGAAAAATCTCCCGCGTCTGCAATTGGAATTTCAGATCTCGCACCAGTCTTGCGATGCCGTTCCGCTTTGCCTTCCTTCAGTCCGCGCGGCCCCAACGACGGGCTTCCTGATATGGCAGGCGATCAATCCATCGTGGCGAATTTGGCCCCGCCAGGTTGGTTGCGATCGTCATAGAGCACATCCTTGCCCTTGGCCGAAAGGCCCGCATAGATCTTCTCACAAGCGGCATCCGCCTCGGCGTCACCGCTCTTGAGATTGATCAGACCCACATCGAAGGGGGCAACACTTTCTGGCCAGATAATGCCATCCTTGTCGTGGCTCGCCTCGATGATGCCACCCACCAGACGCGACACACCAATGCCGTAGGACCCCGATTGCAGCGTCACCACCTTGCCATCCGGCCCCTGCACCTGGCAGCCAAAGGGCTCGGAATATTTGGTGCCGAAGAAGAAGATGTGGCCCACCTCAATGCCGCGGCCCGTCACACGGCGCTCCGCCGGTACGCGCTTTTCATAGTCGGCGGCATCGTGCATTTCGCTGGTGGCGGCATATTTGGAGGTGAACTCCTCCACCACCTTGGCCACGGCCTCCACATTGTCGTAGTCGATCTCGAAGGCGCTCCAGTCCATGTCATGGAAGCCCTTGTCGAAAAACACCTCGCTCTCGCCCGTCTCGGCAAGAATCAGGAATTCGTGGCTGTCCTTGCCGCCGATGGGGCCGGTCTCGGCGCGCATCGGCACAGCCTTCAGGCCCATGCGGGCAAAGGTCTTGAGGTAGCTCACGAACATCTTGTTGTAGCTGTGCTGGCCCGCCTCCCGCGTCAGGTCGAAGGAATAGGCATCCTTCATCAGGAATTCGCGTCCCCGCATCACGCCAAAGCGCGGGCGCACCTCGTCGCGGAATTTCCACTGGATGTGATAGAGGTTGCGCGGAACGTCCTTGTAGCTCTGCACACCCTGGCGGAAGACGTCGGTGATCATCTCCTCGTTGGTGGGGCCAAACAGCATCTCGCGGTCGCCGCGGTCCTTGATGCGCAGCATTTCCTTGCCATAGGCGTCATAGCGCCCGGACTTGCGCCACAGGTCGGCCGACTGGATGGTGGGCATCAGCACTTCAATGGCGCCCGCCCTGTTCTGCTCCTCGCGCACGATCTGCTCGATCTTCTTGAGCACCCGGAAGCCCAGCGGCAACCAGGAGTAGCTGCCCGCCGCCTCCTGCCGCATCATGCCGGCGCGCAGCATCAGCTTGTGGGAAACGATCTCCGCTTCCTTCGGGTCATCACGCAGAATGGGCAGGAAATAGCGGGAAAGCCGCATGGAACAGAATCCGTCTTTTCGGTTTGATTGCGCGCCCTTTTACGCAATCGCAGCATTAACTCAAGCATGCCGCTGTGTGCCCCGCGCGGCCTCTTGGGGCGGTCCATCAAATGCATCAGCCATGGATACAGTTCATATTGCAGAATTGTGACATTTTTCGCTTGGCGAACGCTCAGATTTGTGGCTACTTCCCGCAACAATCAAAAAAGGGCCGCATGCCGCAAAGCATGTCCCAGGTCTGGGGAGGCGGGTCGCTGTCAGTCATTTTGGGCTGCATGCATCCGGAAAGCGCCAGCAAGGCGCGCTGAAAAACAAAAGGGACTGTTCGGGGGGCGAAAGCCCCCTTTTTCTTTTGAGGGCACCGTTTCGACCGCCATGCGCCGTCATTCGAACAGGACGATCTCGCTCGCGATGTCGGCACTTCTTCCGCTGACCCGCATGACTCCCAAAAGTTTGTTGTCCGGCGTCAGAGTGAATTGACCTGTCAGGCTGCCATAGCTGTACATCAAATCGACTGTCGTTCCTCTGAAATACAGACTTGCATTCTTCTCGCATTCAGTAGTTTGCCCAAGGCTAACACAGCCCTGCGTTCGGTCTTGAAATCTGTTCTCAAAATCCAGAACGCCGTTGACCCTCTCGACAAGCTCCTTTCCTTCCTGGTCCAGATTGGAGGATCTCTTCATCATGACCCTGATGAGCTTGCGCTGCATCAGCATCTCCATCAGGATCTGACCACGAACGATCTCGTCACTGATGCCATTCAGCCCCGACTTCATGGCGTAGGCGCGCAGCACAGGCTTGTCGCTGCATGACAGCAGTTCAAAAGCTGAAAGCTTGTCGATGGGATCGCCCTCCGGTTTCGACAGCAAGGCCATGGCCTCTTTGGCTTGGGCATTGTCCACGGCAATATATTCGTCGCACGCCGCAAACGCCGGCCCGGCAAGAACCAGAAGCGCCGCCAGCGGCCCCATCAAGTATCGCAGTGTCATAGACTAGTTCCTCTTCTCGCTCAGTGTGACGCGTGGAAATTTTTGAGTTGTTGCCCCGATCACCGTCACCGTGCAAGCAGGGCCAATTTCCACCGGCACGCCCTTGTTGGCGATGATCTTCCACATGCTTCGCCAAGGCCAACACCTGCGCACAGCTCGGGATGTAAAACGTGTAGCGGTCAAGCAAGGAACCGTCTGACGCCCGCCAGATTTTGACAAAAGAACCCGTGACGCCGCACAAGCTGACCTTGCCTCCCTCCTCCATTGTGAAGTTCTTCTCGCCAGACAAAGGCACAGCATCGCCAGGAGGGGCAGCCTTCGGCGGCACATTCGGTGGCAGTGGGGGCACGGCAGCACCCGTCTTCTGAAACATCGCATCTGGTTCGCCATTGCCAGACTGCAGAGGCCCGTCAGATTTCCCGGGCGCCTTGGGTAGAGCAACAGTCTCCCCTCCGCCGACTTTGCCCGGTGGCTGGACAGGTGCGGGATCTGACCCGCTGTGTGGAAAGACATAGGGTTCGGCCACTGTGACAATTGTGGCAACGGACGCCAGAAAGGCCGTGAATCCCCCAACGATTTGAGCGGTCTTGCTAAACATGGGCCCCCCACGCGCCAACCCGAGTCAGCCTGCGAACAAAACGCGCCGCCAAGCCAGACGCCCGGACTTGTCAGTCAGTTTGGACAACAGGTCAAGGGGGCCGTTCAGACGTTCAGGCGTTCAGGCCTTTTTCAGGGCCGTCACCTCGATTTCGATCTTCATCCGGGGGTCGGCAAGGCCCGCCACGAACATGGTGGCGGCGGGGCGCACGTCGCCCAGCCATTTGCGCAGCACCGGCCAGCAAGGTTCAAAGTCCTCGGCCCGCGGCAGCAGGTAGTGAACCCGCACCGTATCGGCGAGCGAAAACCCCGCCTTTTCCATGGCGGCAGCGATGTTCTTGAAGGTCTGCTCGGCCTGCTCTGCCACATCATCCGAGATCGTCATGGTGGCATAATCGAAGCCCGTGGTGCCGGAGACAAAACACCAGTCGCCATCCACAATGGCGCGGGAATAGGCCATGTCGGTTTCATACCTTGACCCGGATGAAATCTGCCTGCGTGTCATGCTGGTGTGTCCTTTCCGCCGATGATCCGCACCTCGCGCTGCGGGAACGGCATAGCGATGCCAGCCTTCTTCAGTGCATCCCAGATAATGAAGCGGATTTCCGAGGTGAACTTGTTGGGTCCGTCATCAATGCCCGTCACCCAAAACTCCGCCGCGAAGTTCACGCCATTGTCGCCAAAGCCGCGCAGCTCCACATCAGGTTTTTCCGGTTCCTGCAACACCTGCTCATGCTTCGAGATCGCCGCAACAATCAGCGGCGGCACCTTGCAAGGTTTGGTGTCATAGGTGACAGCGAAATCCACCTCATAGCGCTGCCGCGGGTCCGTATGCGTCCAATTGATGATGCGCGTGGTGATGAAGCGCTCATTCGGCACCATGATGTCCTTGCCGTCGAAAGTCTGCAGCAACGAGGATCGCATGTTGATCTGCCGCAGCGTGCCCTGCTTGCCATCCTCCAACTCGATGTAGTCCCCCAACCTTCAGCGAGCGTTCCAACAGAATGATGATTCCAGAAATGAAGTTGGAGGCGATCTGCTGAAGCCCGAAGCCAAGCCCCACACCCAGCGCACCACCCAGCACCGCAAGCGTTGTGAGATCAAGCCCCAGCACATTGAAAAGCAGCAGCATGCCGAAGACGGTGATTTCAGCGCCTTGGCCGCCAGTTCCCGGGTTTGGATATCAAATCCGACTCCTGTTCGCGGATCACCTTCTGCCCGGCGGTGATAGACACGCCCCAGCCAGAACAGGATGCCGCCAAACAGCGCCGCCTTGGAAATGGCAAGCAGCGAAATGCGGATATTGCCCGCCTGGAAGGCCAGCCCGTCCAGCCAGGCCGTGAAGGCCCCGAAATAGCCAAGCGCCGCGATGGCGGCCACGGGCAAGCCCACCCAGCGTGCCGCGGCATTGATGACGGGATGGGTGAGGAACGCATAATCACCGCATGCAGCAGCCGCACCAGTGCCGTGCTCTGGGCAATGCGGATGAGCCACGAGGCCCCAAGCGCCGCATCGGCAATGGAGGCCGCCATCATCATCATGAGCACAAAGAGCGCGGGCTCCAGCAGATTGCGGCAGGAGTAGGCAAGCCGCTGATAGCGCAGGAAGCGGCCCTCGGTCGGTTCTTCCTTGAGCAATGGCACGCGGGCCACAAGCGCCCGTGCCGCCAGCTTGGCCACCACTCCAGGCGGCGATGATGGCGATCACCTGCGCATAGAATTGCGGGCTGGCCAGCCAACCCTCAATGGTGTCAAGCCACAGCCACAGTTTTGCTTCCAGTGTGTCGAGGGTCATGCTTCATCCTGTTCCGCAGCCGGCAGGGCGTCGCCCCAGCCGCACTTTCGCAGCCGTTTGTAGGTGGCCTTGTCGCGCGAGGTAACGTGCAGCGTCTTCACCGCACCTTCGGCGCAGACATGCAGGTCAAGCCTGACTTCATTCTGTTTGACGGGCGCGATGATGCGGCCCTGTGGCAAAGCGACCGGCAGGCGCGACACGGCAAGCCAGCCATAGGCCTCGTCCTCGAAGGGCACGATCGCCTGCTTGGCCTGCATATGCAGGCGCGACCGCTGCACCCGCGTCTTGAAATGGCACCATCCCCTTGGCCAGCGGACAAGCCGCGTGATGCGCAGGGCCCTGCGATATGGGCTCCGGCCTTCAGCAGGGCCTCCCGCGCTGCCATCAACCGCGCATGGCCTTCCGGCGTGCCAGGCTCGATCAGCACCAGAACACTTACCGTTCCGTCCCAGGCGTTCAGCACCGCGCGGGACACGCTGGCGACCGGCATTTCTGCCAGCATGTAGGACGCCACCACCAGGTCATGCCGCGTCGCAGGCTTCCAAAGTGCCGCCTCTGTCTCCACAACCTCCGCAGAAGAAAGCGCTGGCACGCCACTGGCGTGCATTCAGCCCACGCAGCAGGCCAACAAAATCCGCTGCCAATTCCACCTGCGTCACCTGGGCCACCGTGGCAAAGGCCGTAGCCGCCGCCCAGCCGGACGTGCCGGGCCCTGCCCCCAGATCAGCAACGCTGCCGGGCTGAAACGCAGGCACCACGGCAGCGACCTCTGAGAGAACGCGCTGGTTCACGGCAAAGGTGGCCGGCAGGCGCGCCGCCAGATAGGCCGAGAGGTCCACCCCCTGCGAGGCCTTTCCCGCCCTGTAGCGCGCCGTGAGACGGGCCGCACCGGCGCTCAGGCGGCCCGTCTGGCGCGCCGCAATTTGCGCCGCCACGGCTTCATCCAGCAGGCCCGGAAATGTGCCCATTCACCAAATCCCTCAATTACTTGTCAGTTGCCGCTGGGGCGCCGCCCCGCCTATGGTCCCCGCCCGACTGCCCGGCAACTGAAAGATTCGCACGATGTTCAAATCCTTCTTCCCCAGCCCGAAAACCTTCTTCATCTCGGCAGCGGCCTATGCGCTGGCGGCGGTGCTGTTCTGGTTCTTCGTGTGGAAAGGCCTGGGCGCATCACTGGGCTGGGGGCTCAAGGACGGGGAAACGGCGGTCATCGGCATTTCCGTCTTTTGGTCCAAGCCCTTCCTCTGGTTCTATGCCTACTACGCTGTGATCGTCGCCATCTTTGCAGCCGCGTGGTGGTTCGTGCATCCCCACAAGTATTTCCTGTGGTCGGTGCTGGGCACGGCCCTCATCATCTTCACCACCTATTATCAGGTGGAGGTCAGCGTCGCGATCAATGCCTGGTATGGTCCCTTCTATGACCTGATCCAGGCCTCCGCCTCCAAGTCGCGGCCCACGCCCATGTCGGAATATATCGAGCAGATCTGGATCTTCCTGACCATCGCTTGCATGGCCGTGGTCATCGGCACGCTCACGCGCTTTTTCGTCAGCCACTATAACTTCCGCTGGCGCCAGGCCATGAACGATTTCTACATGGGAAACTGGCAGCGCCTGCGCACGGTGGAAGGCGCATCCCAGCGCGTGCAGGACGATGCCATGCGCTTCACCACCACATTGGAAGGGCTCGGCGTTTCCTTCATTGATGCCATCATGACCCTCATTGCCTTCCTGCCGGTGCTGCATGCTCTGGAGGGCTCCATCTCGGAATTGCCCATCATTGGCGCCAGTCCCTATCCGCTGGTCATCGCCGCCATCATCTGGTCGCTCTTTGGCACGGGGCTGATGGCAGCCATCGGCATCAAGCTGCCAGGACTTGAGTTCCGCAACCAGCGTGTGGAGGCCACCTATCGCAAGGAGCTGGTCTACGCCGAGGATGATCCCACGCGTGCCCAGCCGCCCACGGTCGCCGAGTTGTTCTCACAGGTGCGCAAGAACTATTTCACCCTCTATTTCCACTACGTCTATTTCAACGTGGGCCGCATTCTCTACCTGCAGGTGGACAACATCTTCCCGATCATCGTGCTGCTGCCCACCCTTGTGGCCCAGAAGATCACGCTGGGGCCCATGACGCAGATCCAGAACTCCTTTGACCAGGTGCGCAATTCCTTCCAGTTCCTGATCAACTCCTGGCCGACGATCATTTCCCTCATCTCCATCTACAAGCGCCTGCGCGCCTTCGAGGCAACGCTGGAGGGCAAGGAACTGGGCTCAATCGAACAGGAAGCGGTGAACCAGCCGGTGGGGTGAGGCTGTTGCGACAGTCGGATTCAGTTGATTGGCGCGATTCCGGCGCAGATCAGAATGTTTGTCAGGGGAATGGTGGGCGATGAGAGACTCGAACTCCCGGCATCCTCGGTGTAAACGAGGCGCTCTACCAACTGAGCTAATCGCCCGCCTGAGTTGGCCTTACATTACTCCGTCATTCCGGCGCAAGCCGGAATCTATTTCCGAATGAACCGCGGAAAGCGTATGGAAGAAAAGCACCCCGCTGTTTACATACTCGCGAACAGGCCGAAAGGCGTTGTGTATGTCGGCGTAACCAGTGCTCTCTGGAACCGCGTCGCCACGCACAAGGACGGTGGCGTCAAGGGTTTTACGGCCAAATACAATGTGAAGATGCTCGTTTGGTATGAACACCATCCCACCATGAATGCTGCAATCCGGAGGGAAAAGCAGATCAAGGACTGGAAGCGGTCGTGGAAGAACGAACTGATCGAAAAGATGAATCCTGGGTGGGTTGACCTACACGACCGTATCGATCCTCTGGGCACTCTCGTCGAGCTGGTGAATGACAAAGATTCCGGCTTGGGCCGGAATGACGGGGTTGGTGGGGTGTAAGGACTTCGAGTCTCTCATCGCCCACCACTCCCCGCCACGCCAACACACGGCCCTGAATCAAAATGCCCCACAGGGGTCTGAGGGCCTGTGGGGCTGATGAAAGTCAGTCGTCTGTCTTTGCGCTGTCCCTGGCGCGTGCCCTGCCCCCGCGTTGCCGCGGCGGCCCTGCGCCGCGCTAGCTGTTCACGGCCTCCTTCAAAAGTTTCCCAGGTTTGAATCGGGCCCTTTTGGAGGCCGGCATCTTGATGATCTTTCCCGTCTTGGGATTGCGGGCTTCGCCGCTCTTGCGCCGCGACACGGTGAAGACACCGAAGCCCATCAGGCGCACATCGTCTCCGCCGCGCAACGCCGCGATGATGTTTTCAATGGTGGATTCCACAACCTCTTCGGCCTCACCACGGGTCAGGCGGGTGTCGTGGGCAACCTTGGCAATGAGTTCGCTCTTGTTCATGAGCGGGGCTCCCGTAAAGTGATCTGGAAACGCTGCAAACCTTGCCGTATCCCCACCTTGGAGGCGATGCGGGGAGATTCGCAACCAAAACGCACCACCCTCGCCCAATTTTTTCAAAAGCCCGCAGAAGGCACTGATTTCAATGGATTTCATCCCGCCGCTTCACACCATGCTGGCCTATTCGCTAGCCTCCTTCCTGCTGTTTGCCACGCCGGGGCCGGACATGAGCCTGTGGCTGTCGCGCACCGTGGGCCATGGCCGCGCCTCGGGCCTTGCCGCCATGGTGGGCACCAACGTGGGTTGCCTCGTGCACACGCTGCTGGCGGCCTTTGGGGTGTCGGCTCTCATCGCCACCTCACCCGCCGCCTTCACGGCGCTCAAGGTGGTGGGCGCGCTCTATCTTCTGTGGCTGGCGGTTGATGCGCTCCGCCACGGCTCGTCGCTCAATGTCAAAGACAAGGCCCATGGCAGCGGCAGCCCCACATCCACGCTGAAGGATTTCATGCTGGGCGTGACGGTGAACCTCACCAATCCCAAGGTGGTGCTGTTCTTCATCACCTTCCTGCCGCAGTTTGTCTCGGCGGGAGATGCCCATGTCAGCGGCAAGCTCCTCTTCCTCGGGCTCTACTTCATTCTGTTCAATCTGCCGCTCTCCACCGCAGTCATTCTGGTGGCGGAAAAGCTGGTGGGCTGGCTGAAGGCAAGGCCCCGTGTGCTGCGCGGCATCGACTTCACCTTCGCCGGTGTTTTCGCCTTCTTCGCCGTCAAGATCGCGCTGACACAGGGACGCTGAAGGCTCCTCCCCCGCGTCATTCTGGCCCTTGCGTCCGTCGCATCCTGTTTATATGTATATTCGCATGTTCGCATATACAGGATGATTGAAATGCCCGACAACTGGACCACATTCCTTGGCGGTGTCTCCGCCCGCATGCGCGAAATGCGCACCGAGCACCCGGATGTGATGAAAGCCTTTTCCACTCTGGCACAGGCGGCAGGAAAACCCGGCGCCCTGGATGGCAAGACCAAGGAACTGATCGCACTTGGCATCTCCGTTGCCGTGCGCTGCGATGACTGCATCGGCTTTCACGTCAAAGCAGCATTGGCCCATGGCGCCACGCGGCCGGAGATCATGGAAGCCCTCGGCATGGCCATTTACATGGGCGCCGGCCCCTCCGTCATGTATGCCAGCCACGTGCTG
>JAXMCS010000009.1:0-87357 GCA_046349175.1 Hyphomicrobiales bacterium
TCGGCTACAAAGTGCAAAAGCGAGTGATTGACGCCCAACATTTCCTTCCGCAGCACCGCGAGCGTATCATCATTGTCGGTTTTCGGGAAAAGGCCGACTTCAACATTGATGCGCTGGTTTTGCCCGAGAAGGCGACAGCACCGAAGCTTGGAGCCATCCTGCATCCTGAAAACGGCACAGAAGCGCCAGACCCGGAAGGCTATACCATCGACAATGACGCCAAGGTTTCTCCCAAATACACATTGACTGAACACCTTTGGAACTATCTCCAAGCCTATGCCGCCAAGCACAAGGAAAAGGGCAACGGCTTCGGATGCAGCGTTTTTGGTCCTGAGGATGTGGCGCGCACCTTGTCCGCGCGGTACTACAAAGATGGTTCCGAAATCCTGATCCGCCAGAAGAGCAAGAGGCCGCGCCGCCTGACTCCGCGTGAGTGCGCAAGGCTGATGGGGTTTGACGAGCCCAACGGAGCAGACTTCCGCATCCCTGTTTCTGATACGCAAGCCTACAGACAGTTTGGAAATTCAGTTGCCGTTCCGGTAATCGAGGCTGTGGCGCGGCACATGAAGCCCGCGCTTGAGGCAATCCTGGCACCACAGGGAGCAAGAAAAGCCGTTGGCTGACACCGTCGACAAGGCCACGCGCAGCCGCATGATGGCAAGCATCAAAGGCAAGAACACCAAACCTGAGATCATTGTCCGGAAAGCGTTTCATGCGGCAGGTTTCCGGTTCAGGCTGCACGACAGGAAGCTGCCGGGAAAGCCGGACATTGTGTTGCCCAAGTACAGGACGGTCGTATTCGTCCATGGCTGCTTCTGGCACGGCCATGAGTGCGAAAAGTTTAGGTGGCCAAAGAGCAGGAAGACGTTCTGGCGGAAGAAAATCGAGGGAAATCGGGAGCGGGACGACAAAGCCATGAAGCAGCTCCGGATCGAAGGCTGGCGTACGCTTACTGTCTGGGAATGTGCGTTAAAAGGACCCATAAGGTTGACACTTGCTACTCTAACAACGCGGTGCGCAACTTGGCTGATGTCTGGGAAATCCCGAGGCACCCTGAGAGGCAAAACCTAGATGCAGCCCGAGAAGCAGAACACGACAGACTTGTCACTTTCCCGGTTGAAGGCCATGATGGCCACACATGGCGTCAGCAGGCTCCTTGTGAAGGAGCTTGCCCCCAATGACAACTCAAAGAACCAGCCATATGTTGCCAAGGATGAATATTCAGCTTTCAACATCCTGCCCGTAGGTGAAATTACAACAGGGATGAGTGAAGAGGGAAACACCATCATCAAAGCAGCGCTGGACTTCAGATGGCTGCAGGCAGACGCCAATCTTGTTCGCGCACCCCATGCGAAACTCATTTTCTATCCACAATATCCCGAAATGCGCTTGTCCGGATTCCTCAAGGGTTCTCATGGAGCGCCGAGCGATCTGATGAACAGGCGAACAGCGGGCCGCATTCTCTTCTTGGGGATCACAAGCGGTGACGCAATTGCCGCTTGGGTCTCTGGTCCTGACAGTGAACTTGCGAGGGAATATCGGGAGCAAGCGCCAACGGAACAGCTGGGTGTTTTCAGGGTGCTGGCAGTCTCTACGACAGCATCGCCGCGAGAGCGGCTGCTCACGGAACTCAGGCGCATCAATCGGAAAGGGTGGATAGATTCGAAGTCGCTGACGAGAGATGGTACCATCGTGCCCTGTCGTGCCTCGCAGTGTGTTGGCTACACCTTGGAAGCAGAGTTGGGCGTAGGTCGCAACGGACGTTCCGAGCCTGACTTCATGGGTTGGGAGGTAAAGGCAAGCGAGGTCGCTTCGTTCGACAAACCACCTGCGGCGAAAGCAATCACACTGATGACGCCTGATCCCACAGGCGGATTCTATAAGCAAAATGGTCCCGAGGCCTTCATACGCAAGTATGGCTATGCCGACAGGAATGGGCGGCCGGACCGCATGAACTTTGGGGGCGTTTTCCGCGCCGGACAGCATCACATCGGCACAGGCCTGACGCTTTCACTCAACGGCTATGACGTGAATACTGACAGGATAACAGATGTCGGCGGTTCACTCGCCCTGATTGACCAAGCAGGAAATGCAGCCGCTGAATGGAGTTTTTCCCGTCTCATGGGAATTTGGAACAGAAAGCATGCTCAAGCTGTATATGTACCCGCGCTTGCCAGGCAGCATCCTGAGCGACAGTATCAATATGGCAACAAGGTGAGGCTTGCGGAAGGAACAGACTTTCCTAGACTGATAAGAGCCATTGCAAATGGCACGGTCTTCTATGACCCCGGCATCAAGCTGGAGGGCGTTTCCACCGCCAAACCAGCAACAAAACAGCGGAGCCAATTCAGGGTGAAATCATCTGAGCTGGAAATCCTGTATGCCGCAATGACCGTTACACCGCTGTAAAGGAACTTTGGCGAATGGTGGCATTTTTGTCCAGTTGTGTCTGGTTTTCTTATCGACGGTCAATGATTCACGTTGACCGTCGGCTGCTCTAACCCAAACTTATCGCGCCGCCCAAAGCAGGCCACGTTCGAAGATCAGCTTCATTTCGGGCACGGTAAATTCATCCGCCGTGTGGCCGAGCGCCGAATAGAAGACGCGGCCCTTGCCGTAAACCTTCTTCCACACCACGGGCATGACCACGCCCTTGAGCCAGTCGCAGTGTTCGCCGGTGAAGGTGGTGGTGGCCAGCACCTCGTTCATGGGGTCCACATGCATGTAATATTGCTCGGAGCGGAAGGCGAAGGACGAGATGCCCCGCATCACCGGATCATCGGGCCTGGTCACATCAACGCGGAAATCGATGATGTTGCCGGGGTGCGCCACCCATTGGCCGCCGGTCATGAACTGGTATTCGGTTTCATTGCGGAAGGCATCGCACATCAGGCCATGCATGCCGGCCAGCCCCACGCCGCCGCGCACGGCGGCGCAGAGGGCCTCCACCTCCGCCTTGGCGATGGTGCTCATGGTAATCATGGGCACGATCAGGTCGAACGCGGCCAGATCAGGATCAAGGAGACAGGCCGTGCCCTGGGCCAGCGTCACCGCAAGCCCGTGGCCCGCGAGAATGTCCCGCGCGATGGCGGCACTGCGCTCCGGCGTGTGGCCCTCCCAGCCGCCCCAGAAAATCAAAGCCCGCTTCTGTGCCATTGGCCCACTCCCTTTTCTGCCCACACTAGCTTGCGGACACGAAAAAGGCACCGGAATCGCTTCCGGTGCCCCTATTTTTTTGGCCAACCGCTTATGCGGCTTCCTCGGCCGCGTCGTCGTCGGCCTTTTCATTGGCGGCGGCGCCACGCTTGGCGTTGCGGGCCAGATAGTCTTCCAGTTCCTTGATGCACTGGTCTTCATCGACCTTGCGCACGGCGGCCAGTTCGCGGGCGAAGCGGGCCAGCGCCTGCTCGAAGAGCTGGCGTTCGGAGTAGGACTGTTCCGGCTGGCGCTCGGAGCGGTAGAGGTCGCGGATCACTTCAGCCACGGCAATCATGTCGCCGGAGTTGATCTTCGCATCATATTCCTGGGCGCGCCTGGACCACATGGTGCGCTTGATGCGGGCCCGGCCACGGATCACCTTCATGGCGGCCTCGATCATCACGCGGTCGGCCAGGTGGCGCATGCCCTTCTGTTCGGCGCGGTTGGTGGGCACCTTCAGGCGCAGCTTTTCCTTCTCGAAATCCACGATGTAGAGTTCAAGCTTCACGCCGGCGATTTCCTGCTCCTCGATGTTGGAGATCTTGCCAACGCCATGGGCCGGATAAACCACCAGTTCACCCACCTTGAAGATCAGCTTCTTGGGGGCGGCGGGGGCGGCAGCGGGCTTGGCCGCAACGGGTGCGGCAGCCTTGGCCACAGGGGCCGTCACCTTGGGGGCCGCCACCGGCTTCACGGGCACGGGCTTGGCGGCCACAACCGGCTTCACCGGATGGGCAGGCTTGGCAGCCACAGCGGGCTTGGCCGCGGCGGCAGGCTTGTGGGCGGGTTTCGCGGCGGGCTTGGCTGGGGCTTTGGCCTTGGCCGCGGGCTTGCCCGCAACCTTCGCCTTCACTGCTGTCTTAGCCTTTGTTTTTGCAGGTACTTTTTTCTTTGTGACCATTCTGCATAACCCCTGTTTACTTGTTGGCGCGGAAGCCCTTTTGGGCCGCCGCGCGGGTTCGTTCGGGTTGGGGCGCAAAAAAATCCGAGCGCAAAGCCCGGATCCCAGCATCTCATCCCCGATTGAATTACATGTGTCTCCCCTAGCACGAATTTAAGGAAAATTAAAGGGCAGATGCTCCGTATACGGCGCAATCCTGCCCTTCGTGCACAGGCATGGTTAATTTTGTGCAATGCAAACAGGGGTGTGGCCCCCTGTGGTGATGCAACCTCAGTCGCCTTCACCGGGAGCAGGCGAGAAGAAGGCGAGCTTGCCCGGCTTGCCGTCCTGCTCCTTGGCATCGGCCGGCGGGTCGCGCTTCACGGTGATGTTGGGCCATTTGGGGGCATATTCGGTGTTGAGCGCCAGCCACTTTTCCAGGCCCGGCTCGGTGTCGGGCTTGATCGCTTCGGCCGGGCATTCCGGTTCACACACGCCGCAATCGATGCATTCGTCGGGGTGGATGACCAGCATGTTTTCGCCTTCGTAGAAACAGTCCACGGGGCAGACCTCCACGCAATCCATATATTTGCACTTGATGCAATTTTCGGTGACGATGTAGGTCATTTCAGGCTCTCGGGATGAGGTTCGTTTCGGGCCGCCGTCTAGCAGAGCGCTTCCGGGCTTGCATCCTGTTTTTGTGCAGGTGCGACATCCTCATATAGGAGCTGTGCGGCAGACGCCGGGCCCCGGCGTTCGGCTGCCGCCAACACCTTCACCACCCGCACCTGGCCATGCACGGCAACCGTCAGAATGTCATCCGGCTTCACGGCATGGCTGCATTTGACGATGCGCTGGCGGTTCACCCGCACCGCCCCCTCCTCCACCAGCGCCTGGGCCTGGGCCCGGTGCTTCACGAAGCGGGCGTAAACCAGCCATTTGTCGAGACGCTGGTTCAACGGGCAACCGTCAACGGGGTCATAAAGCGGGTCAGACCTTGTCCTTCTCGAATTGCGCCTTCAATGCCCCCAGAACGGCGAAGGGCGAATTGGGGTCCATGGGGCGCTCGCGGCGTTCGGGCTTGGCGGGCCCACCTTGCTTGCGCGGCCCTTTGCCATCGCGGCGGTCGCCGCGCGGGCGGTCATTGCGCTCGCCGCGTTCGTCCCGGTTGCCACGCTCCGGCTTGCCATGGCGCGGACGTCCCTCATGATGCTTGCCTTCGTTGGGCTTGCCCTCGTGATGCTTGTGGCCAGCCTTGGCATCGCGGTTTTCGGGCCTGTGGCGCTGCGGGCGGAAAGGCCCCATGCCATCGGGCCACCAAACGCTGGTTTCCACCAGTTCGGGTGCGGGTGCGGCGTCCGGCACAGCAGGTGCTGCCGCTTCGGTTTCCACGGCGGGAGCAGCCTCTTCAGTCACTGCCTCCACAGCGGGTGCAGGTGTTTCATCAGCTGCGGCGACAGGCTCCGTCGCAGTCTCTTCGGCGGGGGCCTCACCAGGTGCTGCCTCCGCTGCGGGCGTGACCGCCACAGCGGCGGCATGGCCCTTGGCCCCCGGCGTTGCCTGCTTGGGCAACATGCGCTTCTGTGACTTGAAGCCGAGGCTCAGCAGAATGGCTTCGAACTCTTCGCCCGAGCAACCCACCAGCGACATCATGTCGGGGATCACGGTAAAGCCGCCACCCTCCACAGCCCCCTGGGGCCGGGCTTCTTCCGGGAAGCGCGGCTTCCAGAAAACACGGTCGCGGATGAGATCGGAAAGACGCTCCACCATGTCGGCGCGCACCACGCGGGGCCCGCACACATGATAGCCGCACATGCGGTAGAAGCCGTCGGGCATTGCGGCATCGAAATGGGCCGAGGTGAGGCCATTGGCGGGGGCCGCCGGCACTTCGCCCGTGGCCGTTCCCGCCTTCTGCTTTTCAAGCCACCAGAGCAGCAGGCGCGCCTCCGTGGCGGCGGGTTTCAGCAGGGCCGGCAGGAACAGGTTGAAGGCGCCAAAGCGCACGCCATGGGCGCGCAGCTTGCCGCGGTCATCCTGGGAGAGCTGCTTCACCTCATCGGCCACCAATGAGCGCGGCAGCACGCCGAAGTTCTCGGCAAGACGGTAGGCAATGCCACGGGTGATGCCTTCAATGCCCTCGGCCTCTTCCAGCTTCATCAGCGGATCCAGCAGGCCCGCCAGATAGCGGTCGGCAAATTTCTGCAAGCGCTCACGCACCATCTCGCGGTCGGCGGGGTTCAGCACATCGTCGGCAATCAGTTCGGCGCGCGGCTTGTAGCGGGCATCGGCAGCGGCGAGGCGGCCCACCGCATGGCCCTGCCAGAGGATGGCGCCAAGGCGCGACAGTTTCAGTTCCGTGTCTGCCGTGGCGGAGAGTGCCTTGGCGCGGGCGGCCAGTTCCGTGGCCAGGGCCTGCACGGCGGCAGCCTTGAGAATGCGTGTTTCACCGCCTGCAATCGACGCATCGGGAATGAAGCGCAGGCCCTCGATCCGGCCCACGGCTTCGCCCTCCACGGAGATCACGCCATCATCTTCTACGCTCGACATCAAACCTTCCTTCTTGGCCAGCCGCCGCATCAATACACTGGTTTTGCGGTCAATGAAACGATGAGTGAGGCGCTCGTGCAGCACGTCCGACAGGCGGTCCTCGATCTCCTTGGCGCGGCCCTGCCAGTAGAGCGGGGCCTCGAGCCAGTCGGCGCGGTTGGCGATGAAGGTCCAGGTGCGGACATGGGAAATGCGGGTCGAAAGCGTGTCAATGCCGCCTTCCAGATTTTCGCAATGGGCGAGTTGCTGGGCAAACCAGTCCTCGGGAATGAAGCCCCGTCCGGAATGCAGGAAATGAATGACCCGGCTCACCAGATGGGCATGTTCGGCAGGCGAGATGTTGCGATAATCCGGAATTTGGCAGGCCTCCCAGGCGCGCAGCACCTGTTGCGGCGAATTGATCAGGCTGCGCGAGCTTTCGTCGCGGCAGATGGCCTCCAGCGCTTCCACATCGGGGGCGTTCTGGGCGCGGGTCAGGCCCTCCTGATCCGGCAGGCGGCCCAGGCTTTTGCGGAGCGTATCGAGGGAGCGGAAATCCAGATCGCGGTTGCGCCACTGCAAAACCCGCACGCTGTCGAAATGATGGTTTTCCAGCCGGTCAATCACCTCCTGCTCGAAGGGTTCGGCCTCGCCGGAAACGCCGAAGGTGCCGTCGTTGAGGTGGCGCCCGGCTCGGCCCGCCACCTGGCCCAGTTCTGCTGGCGTCAGATTACGGAACTGGAAGCCATCAAACTTGCGGGTGGAGGCGAAGGCCACATGGTCCACATCCATGTTAAGGCCCATGCCGATCGCGTCGGTGGCAACAATGTAATCCACATCGCCCGACTGGTAGAGCGCCACCTGGGCATTACGGGTGCGGGGGCTGAGTGCGCCCATCACCACGGCGGCCCCGCCTTGCTGGCGGCGGATCAGCTCGGCCACGGTGTAAACCATCTCCGCCGTGAAGGCGACGATGGCCGAGCGGCGCGGCAGGCGCGTCAGTTTCTTCTGTCCGGCATAGGAGAGCTTGGACAGTCTGGGCCGCGACACGAAGGTGATCTTCGGCACCAACCGCTCAAGAATGTGGCGCATGGTGCCGGCGCCCAGGAAAACCGTTTCGTCGATGCCGCGGCGGTGCAGGATGCGGTCAGTGAAGATGTGGCCGCGCTCCAGATCATTGGCCAGTTGCACTTCGTCGATGGCGAGGAAGGGCACATCCACATCGGGCGGCATGGCCTCTACCGTGCAGACCCAATAGCGCGGCTTGACGAGGATGATCTTCTCCTCGCCCGTGACCAGGGCCGGCACATGGTCGCCGGCCCGGAGCCCGCACCCGGTCGAAGATTTCCACCGCGCCAAGCCTGAGGGGGCAGGCCGATCATGCCACCGCCATGGGCCAGCATGCGTTCCACGGCATAATGCGTCTTGCCAGTGTTGGTGGGGCCAGGACGGCGGTGACAGCACCGCTGCGCTGGGGGGCGTGGGAAAATTCATTGTCCGTAAGTGGGGCATTTGGGCGGCAAAGACAACCGCATCCGGCAGTTTTCCAGCCGTTCCGGGACAGGCGATTAACCTTTGGATTCAAGCGGGAACAGAGCGCGCCCGAATCGGTAAAAACCTCAAGTTCTGGGAATGTTCACGGTGAATTACCTTGCATTTTAACAATCGCGGCAGGGTTACCCGTTCCACGGCACCGTCGCCTGCCGCTGTTCTCCTGAGGGCATGTTAATGGATTGCCTCAAAAGTTAACGCTTTCCTTCAGCCATCCCTCAAATGGAAAGCAGTGTATTAACAAAGCGTTCCGCCGCAGAACAAAGCAGGCGCGAATCGCTGATCTGTGGACTTTCGCCATTTGTTCACGCGATAGGTGGGGGGTGTCCTGCGGGAAAGACACCAGACGGCTATTGCCGCAGCGGCCTCGCCCCTCATTCCGGTTGATTTCGGCGCATTCACGTTAACCATTTGTGCCAAAGCGGGAAATGCCGCAAATCCCGGTCTTCCGCCGGTCTTCGGACTCAAATGCTTGACCGGGGGCCAGCACCTCGCTAAGGAACCGCCAACTGTCGCCGGGAACGGAAGTTTCCGGCTTTATTACGTTGAGAATTACGGAGATCATCATGTCGCGCCGCTGCGAATTTTCAGGCAAGGGCTGGCAGTCTGGCAACCAGGTCAGCCACGCCAACAACAAGACCAAGACGCGCTTCATGCCGAACCTGTGCGATGTGACGCTCATGTCGGATGCGCTGGGCAATTCCTATTCCTTCCGCATCAGCGCCCATGCGCTGAAGTCGGTGGAACACCGCGGCGGCCTCGATGCCTTCCTGCTCAAGGCCGGCAACAGCGAACTCTCGGCCAAGGCGCTCAAGCTGAAGCGCGCCATCGCTAAGAAGCTGGAAGGCCAGAAGGCCGCCTGATCGCATCAGGCCAAAGTTTCACAAAAGCCGCTCCGCAGGGGGCGGCTTTTTTGTTAGCATGACCTCATGGATCAACCGCGCCGCCATTCCCCCAAGGCCAGCCGCGATGGCAGCCCGCGCGTGCACGCAAGTGCCACGCTGCGGGATTGCGTGCTCGGCCGCTTCACCGATGTGGCGGAGCGGGTGAGCCTCGCGGAATGCACACTCGGCGACTACTCTTATGTCGAGCGTGATGTGGAGGCGATCTACACGGACATCGGAAAGTTCTGCGCCATTGCCGCGCAATCGCGCCTCAACGCCCTCAATCATCCGCTGGAGCGCATTTCGCAGCACAAGATCACCTACCGGCCCAACGAATATTTTCTCGGTGCCAAAGTGGACAAGGCCTTCCGGGAAAAGCGCCAGCAGGCGCGGGTCAGGCTTGGCCATGATGTGTGGGTGGGCCATGGTGCCATCATCATGCCCGGTGTGACGGTGGGCCATGGCGCGGTCATCGCGGCGGGGGCCGTGGTCACCAAAGCTGTTGAACCCTACTCCATCGTGGCGGGCGTTCCGGCCCGGCACATCAAATGGCGCTTTGGCAAATCCATCCGTGAACGGATCATTGCGCTCGCCTGGTGGGACTGGGAACACGACCGCCTGGCCGCCGCCGTGGCCGACATGCAGGGCCTTTCGCCCGAAGAATTTCTGGAGCGCCATGGCGGATAACCCTCCCCTTCTGCCGGTTGACGGGCGCCAATCAGAAACAGCCCTTGCGGTGCAGCGCGGCGTGTGCCGCCTGTTGCGCCAGCATGGCTATGCGGTGCTCACGGAGTTCACGCTGGCCACCGGGCGGCGGGCCGATGTGTTCGCCGTGAAGGATGATGGCTCGGTCTGGATTGTCGAGATCAAATCTTCACTGGAGGATTTCCGCGCCGACCAAAAATGGCGGGAGTATCGCGACTACTGCGACCGCTTCTCCTTTGCCATTCCGCTCACCATGGATCAGCTGATCATTCCGGCGGAGGCGGGTCTCATTGTTGCGGACCAATATGGGGCAGAGATCATCCGCCATGTGGATGATCATCCGCTTCATGCCTCGCGGCGCAAGGCCGTGACACTCGCCTTCGGGCGCACGGCTGCCCAGCGGCTGCACACGCTTTACGATCCGTAGCTACTTCGGCGCGCGCTTGGCGAGGATGCGCTGCAGGGTGCGGCGATGTATGTTGAGGCGGCGCGCCGTTTCCGAGACATTGCGGTTGCACAGTTCGAACACCCGCTGGATGTGTTCCCAGCGCACACGGTCCGCCGACATGGGATTTTCCGGCAACGCTTCGCGATGGTCCTTGTCGGCCACCAGCGCACCATAGACGGCATCGGCATCGGCGGGCTTTGCCAGATAATCAATGGCACCCAGCTTCACGGCGGTCACGGCCGTTGCGATATTGCCATAGCCGGTGAGCACGACAACGCGGGCCTCCGGGCGGGCCGTGTGCAGCGCCTCGATCACATCAAGGCCGTTGCCATCGGCCAGGCGCAAGTCGATCACGGCGTAACCCGGCGGCTCCTTGCGCACTTCGGCGATACCCTGCGCCACACTGTCGGCCATGCGCACGGCAAAGCCGCGGGCCTCCATGGCCTTGCCAAGGCGGGCGAGGAAGGGCTTGTCGTCATCGACGAGCAGCAAGGTCTTGTCAGCAGGGAGTGTGGCGTTTTGGCCCATGATGCTTGGCAATGGCCTGTCACAGGCCTGAGGTCAAGAGACTCATGACGGGAACTTGCGTTCACGCGGGGTTGGACCCCAGATCGACAGCACTGCGCGGCCACTGGATGACAATGCGCGCGCCCCTTTCCGGAGGCTGACAATTTGACAGGGCGACGCTTGCGCCTGAGCGTTCCAGCAAGGTCTTGGCGATGAACAGGCCAAGGCCCATGCCCTCGTGGCCGCCATCGCGCATGTCTTCGCCCATGTAACCGGGGCGGGTGGTGACAAAGGGATCACCCAGCCTGTCAAAAACTTGCGGGTCGAAGCCGGGGCCATCATCGGTGATGGTGATGGTCACGCTGCTGCGGTTCCAGGTGGCCTGCACGCTCACCTTCGTCTCGGCGAAATCAATGGCGTTCTCCAGAATATTGCCAATGCCGTAGCTGATGGCGGGATTGCGCAAGAAAACAGGCTCGGCCCCGGCGACATTTCCCTCTTCCGCACAGGCAATGACAATTGCCACATCCGAACCGCGCAAGGGGGCCGCCAGATCTTCCATCAGGGCGGGCAGGCTCACGCGGCTGAACACGTGGTCCTGGGCCTGGTCGCGATTGGACAGGCGGGCGAGGATCTCGCGGCAGCGGGCGGTCTGGCTGATCAGGAGATCAATGTCCTCGCGGTGTTCCGAGGTCTGCGGTGTGGCGCGCTGCAGTTCCTTGGCGACAAGCGCAATGGTGGCCAGCGGCGAGCCCAGTTCATGGGCGGCGGCAGCGGCCAGTCCATCGAGGGCCGAGAGGCGCTGCCCCTGGGCCAGCACCATTTCCGTGGCGCTGAGAGCCGCCGACATCTGGCGTGCTTCCTCGGCAATGCGCCTGGCATAGATAGCGGAAAAGACCGTGCCGCAGGCAATGGCCACCCAGAAGCCCGCCAAATAGATGGGCGGCAAGTCGAGCAGTGTGCCCGCCGGCCATGGCAGGGGCATGTGATAGAAGGCCAGCAATGTGGCGCAGGCGAAGGCCATGCCGCCCAGCAGCAATGTTGCGCGCAAAGGCAATGAGGTCGCCGACACCGTGACCGGCACCAGGAAGAGGAATGAGAACGGGTTGGCCAATCCGCCGGTGAGATAAAGGAGGCCCGCCAGCTGCAACACGTCATAGCCCAGCAGCAGCGCGGCCATGGCCGAGGTCAGTCGCGGACTGCCGTGATACATGACAGCGAAATAGACGTTGAGCCAGGCACTGAGCGCAATCAACGCCAGGCAGGGGCCGATGGGCAGTGCATAGTTGAGGCCATAGGCCACAAAGATCACGGCTGCCGTTTGCCCGCAGACAGCCAGCCAGCGCAGCCGCGTCAGGGTGCGGAGGCGCAGTTGCTGGCTTGCATCAATTTCGCGGATCAAACTGGTATCGGCCTGGGTCATGGGAGCGGCAGATTCACAAGTGCGGCGGTACTTGGCAAGCGACGAGATTGCCGCATTAACCAGTGGCCCCATTGCGCTGCCTTGCGGTCCGGCGGGGCATGGACCTTGCTCTTTCTTCTGCGTGTCACACCCGCAACGCCAATAAGGGCCACTGATGCCGGATGAGAGCCGTCCCCTGTCCCACAACGGGACAGATGCCGCGGAATTGCATGTTCTGACCGATCTTGCCGCGCTCGAGCGCTGGCGGTTGGCATGGCAGGCGCTTGACCAGTGTGCGGCGGGCCGCAACGGCTTTTTCCAGAGCTATGCCTGGTGCCACGGCTGGATGCAGGCCCATGGCTCAGACCACAGCGCCCATGTGCTGCTGATCGCGCGCGGCGGGCAGGCGCAGGTGATCTGGCCGCTGATGCGGGACCGGGCCTTTGGCGGCGTCAAGCTGTTGCGGGCGCTGGGCGAGCCGCACAGCCAATACAGCACCATTCTCACGCGCGCGGCGCAGCTTTCTGAGGAAGACCGACTCTTGCTGATACAGGGGCTAGCGCAGTCCGGCGCGGATGCAGCGGTCATCAACTATGTGCCGCAGGACTCCGCCCTGCATGGGCTGCTGCCGGCGGAAAGCCGCGCCAGACAACTCGACAACCTGTCCTCGCAATTTGACCTCTCGGGCTTCACAAAGCCGCAAGACTATGTGGCGTGGATGAGCAAGCGGCAGCGGCTGTTGCGCCGCCGGGCCGAAACTTTTTTCAAGCCGCAGGGCGGCCTCAGCATGAGGGTGCTGCACCCCGGCACAGAGGCCTTCAGCGAAGCCGCGCAGCACTGCATCGCGCTCAAGCGCGTGTGGATCGAGAAGACGGGACGCATCAATGACGGGCTGGATTATCCGGGCCACGCCGGGTTCCTGTCATCGCTCGCAGGCCCACGTGAGTGTGGGCGCGCCATCATGTTCTCCATGGGCACGGCCAACCGCACCATCGCCTACCAGATCGGCTTTGCGCATCAGGGCCACTACTATCTCTACACAGCCGGGTTTGACTGGCACTTCCGCGGCCTGTCGCCGGGGGCCGTGCTCATCGACTATGTCAATGAATGGCTGGCGGCAGAAGGCTTTCACACCTTTGACCTGATGGGCAACCGGAGCGGCTACAAGGAACAGTTCTGCAACAAGCCACTGCCGCTCACGGGCCACATCCTCAATCTCACCTGGAAGGGCCGCGTCTATTCAGGGCTCTGGTCACGCCGGTTGCGGCCCGCCGCCAAGATGATGTTTCATGCCCTGCCCGTTTCCGTGCGGCACGCCATCAATCGCTTACGCGCCAAGCCGCAGCACTGAGGTCTTGGATCAACTCAGAGGGCGGCCAAACAATGCGGCATAGAGCTTGCGGTCGCGGCCATAGACATCGGGCCTGAATTCGATGCCATTGTCCGTGGCGAAGGCCGTCGCATAAACAATGTGAACGGGAATCTTGCGCGGCAGGACCACTTTCTTGTTCTGGCCCGAGGCCCAGATGGCATCGATCAAGGCGGGGCTCATGCCCAGTTCATCGCCCAGCAATTCATAGGCAAGGTCAGCGGGCCGCGACAGGCGGATGCAGCCATGGCTGAAGGCGCGGGTTGTGTTGGCAAACTTGTCCTTGGCGGGCGTGTCGTGGAGATAGATGTTGTGCGGGTTGGGCAGCATGAACTTCACCTTGCCCAAGGCATTCTTGGGGCCGGGATGCTGGCGGAAAGTGAAGGGAAAATTGCCTGGGCCATAGGCAGCCCAGTTGATGCTGCCCCAGTCGCTGATGCGGCCGTTCACGAAGACATCGAAGTCATCGGCATACTGGAACGGGTTGGCGCGCAGCTTGGGAAGCATCTCGCCGGTGGCGATGGCATAGGGAACCGTCCAGTATGGGTTCAGTTCCACATATTCCATTTCCTTGGAAAATTCCGGCGTCTGCGTGGCGACAGCGCCAACCACCACGTTCATGCGCTCCACCGATTTGCCGCCCTTCACGCGTTGCAATTCGAAGCCCGCAATGTTGATCAGGAAGTGGTCATCGCCCAACTGGTCCGGCATCCAGCGCCAGCGCTCCATGTTGAGGATGATCTGCTTCTGGCGGTCCTGCGGGCTCACGTTCATGGCGGTGATGGTCTGCTTGCCGAGCAGGCCTTTGGCCTCCAGACCATGGCGCACCTGGAAGCGCTTGACGCCTTCGATCAAGCTGGCGTCATATTTGGTCGAGGCGCTGTCCGGGCCTTCATAGTCGCCGGTGAAAGACAGAAGCGTGCGGATGGCAGGAACACGGGCATCATTGCCGCCCGGCTTCAAGTCTCCGCCCTGGCCGATCACCGGCCAGTCGAGGCCGTCATTGATGGCCTTGGTGTAGGCCCGCAGCATGCGCTTCAAGACCTGATAGTGGGTGTTCTGCGGCTCGAAGAGGCTCAGCGCCCGCCCCGCATCGGCCTGGCCGCCCATGGTGGTGAGCACGCGCAGGGCGTCAATGGTCTTGGGATTGCGGAACAGGTTGGGGTCAACCTTCTGCGGGGTCACGCGGCCAATTTTCAGGTCGGCGGCATAAGCCACATAGAAGGCGGAGTAATAGAGTTCGGCCGTCGCGCCATCTGCGGCATCGCCCACTGCGGCATCGCGGGCCAGGCTTTGCAGGGAGTCTATGGGATAGGCCCCTGTATCGAGCCCGTCATAAAGCGCGTTGTTGACGCGGGTGACGAACTGCTGCGGATGGGCCGTGCCCACCCAATAGAGCGGGGCATTGTTTGTGATGTAGTAGGACTTGAGGGCGCCCCGCACCCGCTCGATGGGCAGCGGCAGGCGCTGGGATGATGACAACATGGCCGCCACTTCGGCCTTCACCGCCGCGGCGGGGGCAGCGGCGTCTGCCGCCTTGGGAACCAGCACAGCCAGCAGGCACAGCGCAATGACCATTGCCCAATTCCGGAACCCGTGCCGCATCTCATTTCCCCGTGACGTCCGGCGCATGAATCACGCCAAAGCCATTGATAACACAAATGCCGGTGGCCGGAAGATGGCGCATCGGCAGCCCGAAACCCGCCCCGCCTTGCGTGCTGCTGCCCGCACTCTTGCTTTGGCATGGCTCTCGGCTAAACACAGGCCCCATGGCCCCCGACCGCTTGTTTGCCTTCAGCATCCCCCTCATTCCCCGGCACCGCGCAAAGAACTGGCAGCTCGTGCTCGACAACCTGCAGGCCACGCTGCAATCCATGCTCAATCAGTTCGACAGGAACTTTGTCATCCTGCTGGCGAGCACTGATGAATTGGATCTTCCCGAACTGTCACACCGCCAGGTGGTTCGGGTGGCGCTGCGCGAAAACTACGCCTCACACCTTCAGGGGAACAGCCACCGTGACCAGCTCAGCGACGCCGGGATCAAGCGCCGGTATAACCTGAATGCAGCACGTGAACTTGGCGTCACCTATTTCATGCATGCCGATGCCGACGATCTCATCAGCAACCGGCTGGTAGAGCATGTGCGGCACGAGCGGCATCCCATCGGCTATGCCGTCTCCCAGGGCCTCATTCTGGACAGCCGCGTTGGCAAGTTTCTGATGCACCCTGGGCCCTATTCGCAGGGCCCGTCCTTCAGCAACACCTGCGGCACATCCATCATCTACAATCTTGATTTCAAGGGAAGCGCCGATCCGGATTGGCCCAACGCCACGATCACAATCGGCCATCACGTCACGCGGCAGATGCTCATCGACGCCGGAACGCCGCTGCAGGACATTCCGTTCCCCGCCGTCGTCTATGTCCTGCATTCAGATGACAACATGTCTGCGCTGCCAGACGCAGTGCGTGACCGGGAAAATCCGATCATTGCCAGATTGGCCCAGATCGCGCGGCATGGCAGACCGATGTTGCGCAGCGAGTTGCATGAGTTCGGGCTGCTCGGGCCACTTTAAAAACCGCCGCAACAAAGTGGGTGGCGCAACGCGCCACCCCCAGCTCAAATGCTTCTCGTTCCGGTCTTGCTTATTCCGGGCCGGCGTAGCCGCCGTTGTCCGGCAGGGTGCCGCCACTGAAGGATGAACCCTGTCCGCCGGTGCCGTCACCTTTCGAACCAGAACCGTAAAGGCCGCAAGCGCCGCCCACCCAGTTGGTCTTGCAGGCGAAGGCCAACTGCTCGGCCGCGCCGCGATACTGGCTGTCGGGGAACTGCTTGACGAAGCGGTTGAACATCACTTCGTCATCGGACTGCACGGCACGGGCAAAGGCCATGGCTTCCGTTGTGATTTCTCCGGTGAAAACGATGCCGACGGTGGCGAGAATGGCGACAATGGATGTCCTGCTCATGCTCTGATTCCTTCTCTTTCTTATTTGCCCCCTTGCTTATTTTTCGCATTGCATGCGAAGCAAAGCAAGCGCTGGTCTCGCACTATAGCCTTGCATCAGGGAAAAATATTGAAAGTTGAATCTTCCGCAAAAGTGGAAAACCTTCAGGCGAACACGCTGATAACGGTTATAATTACCCATTATAACTACTCCAGGTTTATTGAGGCTGCTTTGCGCAGCGTATTGGTGCAAACGCACGCAACCTTCGAGTGCGTTGTGGTTGATGATTGTTCAGATGCAACTGAAAGAGAGCGCCTCAACGAAATTGTCGCAGGCCTCTCCGACAGGCGCTTCCGTGTGCTGGCGCTTCCCGAAAACAAGGGCCAGATCAATGCCGTGTTTGAGGGCCTGAAGGCAACACGCGGTGAATTTGTCAGCCTGCTCGACCCGGATGACCGATATGCGCCCACCTTCCTGGCGCGCCTGCTGCAAAGCCATCTCAATCCCTGTGTCTATGCGGCCACGGCCTCCTGCGAGATGGCGCTGTTCCGCATTGGCGGAGACCAACTCACCACAAGTTATTCGGGCTTCAAGAGCAAGGCCATTGCCGATGGCAGCCTGCCCCGGGCGGAAGCCTCGCTTGTCGATTTCGGCTACAGCAAACATTACCCCGCCGAGACCACGGGCTGGCTATGGGGCACCACATCTTCCATGATGTTCCGGCGCGATGCGCTGGAGTGCCTGCGGCGTGACACCTATGTGCCGGACACCAAGGTGCATGCCGACACCTATTGCGTCTATGGTGCCCACATGCTGGGTGGCACGTTGTTTGTCGATGAGGTGCTGAGCTACCGGGGCCTGCACCGGGACAACAGCGCGGAGTCGCCGCTGGTCATCGCCACACGGCAGAACCGGCACAGGCCGGAGTTCGACGACATCTCCCGCAAGATCCGCAACTTCGTCATGCACACGCTGATGGCGAACGGCAATGCGGCGAAGCTCTTGCCGCAGGACCTCGCCAAGGTCCTGCAGGCGCATTTCAGCCCGGCGGAACGCAAAGCATTCTATCGCGCGTTTCCGCAGTACAAGGAGATGGTGCGCCCCTTCATGACGACGGGCCTGTGGGAGCGCGTGGAGAATTATGCCCGCGGGCGGCGGCTTGAGGCCGCGCTCCGCAGGGCCGAACGCCTCAAACGTTTAGCAGCAGGTATTCCCGTTCCCAGGAGCTGATGACGCGGCGATAGTGCTGCATCTCCTCGAACTTCACATCCTGGAAGGCTTCGACGAATTTCTCGCCCAGCACCTGCTTCAGCGCTTTGGTGTAGTTGAGCTTGTCGAGCGCCTCGTCCAGATTGATGGGCAGCGTGTGGGCATAGCGGTAGGCCGACCCGGTGACCGGGTCAGACGGTTTGATGCGCTCGGTCATGCCCAGATAGCCGCAGGCCAGCGAGGCCGCGAAGGCCAGATACGGGTTGGCATCGGCGCCCGGCACGCGGTTTTCCACGCGCAGGTTGGAAGGATCAGAGGCGGGAACGCGCAAGCTCACGGTGCGGTTGTCGATGCCCCAATGCACATTGGTGGGCGCATCGGATTCCGGCACAAGGCGGCGGTAGGAGTTCACATTGGGCGCACAGAGCGGCAGGGCCGCCGCGAGATAGCGCTGCAAGCCGCCGATGTGATTGAGGAAGTGCTTGGAGGGTTTGCCATCCTTGCCGGCAAAGATGTTCTTGCCGGTGCGGCTGTCCATCACCGATTGGTGGATGTGCATGGATGAGCCCGGCTCATTGGCATGGGGCTTGGCCATGAAAGTGGCATACATGTCGTGCTTCAAGGCCGCCTGGCGCACCGTGCGCTTGAACAGGAACACCTGGTCGGCCAGTTCCAGCGGATCGCCGTGGTTGAAGTTGATCTCCAGCTGGGCCGGCCCGCTTTCATGGGAAAGCGTGTCCACGTCCAGTTCCTGCGCTTCGCAATAATCGTAGATGTCCTCGACGATGGGATCGAAGTCATTGGCGGCATCGATGCCATAGGCCTGGCCACCGGCCTCCTTGCGGCCGGAGCGGCCCACGGCAGCCTCCAGCGGATAGTCGGAATCGGCGTTGCGCTTCACGAGATAGAATTCCAGTTCGGGTGCCACCACGGGGCGCCAGCCCTTGTCCTTGTAGAGTTGCAGCACGCGCTTCAGCACATGGCGCGGCGCGATTTCCACGGGATCATCATTCAGGTGGAAGCAGTCGCAGATCACCTGGGCCGTGGGCTCCTGATACCAGGGCACGGCGCGCACCGTATCGACATCCGGCTCCATATAGATGTCGATGGCGCTGTCGCTCACCGCCTCTGTGTCCTGCACGTAGCGGCCATTGATGGTGAGGGTGAAGACTTCCTCGGGTATTCTCAGGCCGCGGCTGCGCTGGCCTTTCAGGAATTTCTTGGGCGGCAGGATCTTGCCGCGCGCCGTGCCGGACATGTCGGCCACCAGGCACTCCACCTCGCTGATGCGGTTGCCTGTAATGTATTCCTCAAACTTGGCGCTGCTCATGATTTCCTGCTATGGTATTGAAATATGGCCACTTTAGCCTCAAACCGGGGCGCGCCGGAAGGGGGGCCCGCAAGGCCCTTGAAAGAATGAGACAATCCCTGTTTGCAGCCACCTATTACGAAGCCAGCGCCCACCCGCATGCCAGCTTTCCCGCACTTGTGGGTGATGTCTCGGCCGATGTCGTCGTTGTGGGGGGCGGCTTCACCGGCGTTTCCGCGGCACTCGAACTGGCGGAGGCCGGTTACAAGGTGGTGCTGCTGGAAGCGGGGCGCATTGGCTCCGGAGCGTCTGGCCGCAATGGCGGGCAGATCTGCACGGGCTTTTCGCCGGGGCAGGCGCGGCTGGAAACGCAAGTATCGCATGCGGATGCCCTCAAGTGTTTCGCCCTTGCCGAAGAGGCAAAGCTTCTGATCGAAGAGCGCATCGCGAAATACAAAATCGCCTGTGGCTTGCAGTGGGGTTATCTCCACTGCATTCCCAAGCCCGGCCAGATGGACATGCTGAAGGCCTGGCTCGAGGAGTATGAAGCCCTCGGCTATGGCGGCTGCACACTGCTCAACAAGGAGCAATTGCAGGCCAAGCTCGGCTCGACGCTCTATCATGGGGCGATGCGCGAGCCGCGCGCCGGGCATTTCCACCCGCTCAATTATCTGCTGGGGCTGGCCGCCGCTGCCGCAAAGGCGGGCGTCATCATCCATGAAAATTCAAAAGTGGTGGAACTTGAAACCGGTGCCACGCCCTTTGCCCGCACGGAAAAGGGCAAGGTCACGGCCAGGTTCATGGTGATTGGCGGCAATGCCTATCTGGGCCGCGTCGCCCCTGCCCTCACCGGGCGGGTGATGCCGGTCACCAGCTACATCATCACCACGGAACCGCTCGGCGAGGCGCGGGCCAAATCCCTGATCATGGACAATGAGGCGGTGGCCGACACCAATTTCATCCTCGACTACTACCGCCGCACGGAAGACAACCGGCTGCTTTTCGGTGGCCGGGCCAGCTATTCCACGCTCGAGCCGCGCGATATTGCCGCCTATATGCGGCGCTACATGGTGAAAGTGTTCCCGCAATTGGCGGATGTGAAGATCAGCCACGCCTGGGGCGGCTATATTGCCATCACCTCCAACCGCATTCCCGATTGCGGGCGGCTGTCACCCACCACCTATTATGCCCATGGCTATTCCGGGCAGGGCGTGGCGCTGGCGCAGATGTATGGAAAGCTGATGAGCGAGGCCATCCGCGGCACGGCGGAGCGCTTTGATCTTCTGGCGCGCTTCCGCCACCTGCCCTTCCCCGGGGGGCCCATCCGCACACCCATGCTGACAGCGGCCATGCTCTATTACCGGCTCCGCGATGCGCTGAGCTGATGATGTGCGCCGCTCAAATGCATTGATGTCGGAAATCGCTGCATGACAGCCGTGCAGCGGCACGCCTGGGCGCCACAAAACTCGCAGTGAGGCTTTCAGCATATTGCCGGAGGCCTGCCCCATGACCAGTCTTGATCACCTGAAAGCGCAACATGCCGCTGCCCTGGCCGCCACGGCGGGCGGGCCGCCGCGCCGCACCGGCAATCCGTTCTTCGGCGTGGGGCCGATCACCGACATGGCCGCCGACGAGGTGGAAGCGCGGCGCAACCGTTTTGCCTTTGAGCGCTGGCTGGAAGACAACTACCGCAAGCTGGATGACAAGGGCCGCGACCTTGGTCCCTATACGGCGGCCGAAATCAGCCGCTCCATGCATCGCGGTTACCCCGCCGACAAATTCATCCTCGACATGATGCGGGAGATCCATGGCTATTTCGGCTTTCCGAAGTCGAACCGCATGGCAGTTGGTCTGGGTGGCGGCCATTCCGGCTTCACGGTGGCGGCCCTGCACATGATTGCGGGCGATGTGGGCCAGCACATTTACATCGACACGCCGCGCCCGGAGTCCGATGCGGCAGGTTCCGGTGGTTTCTTCCGCCAGTCCTGGGGGGCGCAGATCGTCGAACTCATGCGCCTCTCCAAGAGTGGCGATGAGCAGCGCCTGCATTTGCCTCAAGCGAAGGGGCTATTCCCCAGCCGAAAGTGCTGCGCGGCAAGGGCATCAAGCTGGCCCTGGCGTGGGGCTACGAGACAAATCGGCGCTACCACCTACATGGAAGCGGAAATCCGCCAAATCTGCTCGCCTGGGTCGACATGAACCCGGCGGAGCACCAAGGTGCCTGATGCTACGTCATTGCTCGGGGCTGGCGCCCTGGCCTGCCCGGCTGGTGGAAGAGCTCACGGCCAACGCTGTTTCTTCATGCCGTTCCAAAAGGCCATCGGCGGCATCTCCGGCTATTTCGTCATCTCCCTTTACGCCGCAGGTACTGGCGCTGGTGAAAAGAATGCGAAAGACCCTATCACTGCTATTCCCCGCCAGTTGAAGCTGGTAACGCTCACCGACCAGCGCAAGTTCGCTCTCAGGGGAACGCACCGTCGTAATATCGGCCCCTTCTATGATCCGTCCACGGATAAAATGCTGGGTGGCGTGATCAACACCTTCTCCACGCTGGCCTTTGCCGAGACGACCTTCGGCCTGCAGCGTGTGGCCAAAATGATTGGCCCTGTGGAAAAGATGAACGCCCGGTCCTCCGCCAACCGTGAGGCGATCAACAACTGGATTGCCGGGCAATCGCTGCTGCAACTCGGCGTCACGGAACCCGCCCGCCGCGGTGCCGCCGTCACCCTGCTCCGCATCAACGATCCGGGTATCAGCGATGCCGCCCTGCACACCCGCATCATCGCACGCTCCAAGCAGCTTCTGGGCGTGGAAGGCCTCACCCATCCCAATGGCCACCATGAGCCGGGCCTTGATGTGGCGCGCTATGTGAACGCCTTCCCCAACACGCCGGGCGATTACCGCGCCTGGATCGGTGGCATCCGCGAAACCGCCGATGTGGTGGCGCTGCTTGAGAACCTCACCTATGCCTACCACCGCGCCAAGGCACTGGTGCTGGAAGAGGAACTCGCGGCCCAGGGCGTCACCTTCCCGGCGGCCCAGGATGCGTCTTCCCTGCCGCGTGTGGATGATCCCGCACGCGCCTACAAGGTGCTGGTGGCTGATCTGGTGGGCCTGCGCTTCGACAAGAAAGGCAAGCCCGATGCCAGCGCGGTGAAGGCGCATATCGAAGCCCGCGGCGGCACGTTCCATGTGGGCGGCATGTCCCCCCGCAAGGCCTATGCGCCGGGCCTTCACTTCTTCTATCTGCCCGACCTTTCAACGGAGGCCGAAATCCTGCCGCTGACCAAGGACGGCCAGTATGACGCGGTGATCGCCGCGGCCACCTTCCTGCCCAGGGATGCCAAGTTTGCCCTCGGCGGTGTGCGCATCGGGGCGGGCACCGGCAACATGCAATGCGCCTCCTGGGGTGGCGGCAATGGTGTGGGCGGCACGGCCCCGCTCATGAATACACCCTCCTTCAACAGCCGCGCCACGGCGCAGATGACCATGAAGGCGCTGCTCAAGGTGCTGCCCGATCTTGATGTTGAAACGCCGCACAAGCGTTCGGTGGCGGGCCGCTTCGATACGGGAGACGAAAGACTTCTACCGAGAAGCCGAGGGCAAGACTACGGCTGCCGTCGGCTGTGGCAATACTTGGCTGCGAGGTGGCGCATCTCGCCGCCTGCTTCGGCATGACGGTGAAGGTGCATGCCCGCCCGCGCCACAGGGAGTGGATCGAGTCGGAAGGTTTCATCTTCGCGCCCACGGCAGAGGATGCGGCCACGGGGGCTGATGTCATCAGCGTGCACACGGGGCTGGGCGCGCTTGATGCCAAGACGAAAACCTTCGCCAATGCCGGTGTGATCAGCGCCGCCATTCTGGGCAAGCTCAACCGCGGGGCCATTCTCCTCAATTATGACCGGGGCGAATGCGTTGACGTGAAGGCGCTCGACAAGGCGCTGAAGTCGGGCCAGCTGCGCCATGCGGCCATTGATGCCGATCTCTTCAGGGTGAAGGGCAAGGCCACCGGGCCGCTCGCACCCTATCTGCCGCTCGCCAAAAAATATCCGGGGCGGCTGGAGCTTCTGCCGCACGCCGCGGCGGATACCGAACATGTGTCGCGCGTCGAAGGGGCCAAGCAGGCGGTCGACCAGATTTTCGACGTGATCCGCTTTGCCCGTGTGCACAATCTCAAGGGCGACCTGCCGGCGGGTTATGTGAATGCCGGCCCCACCACGGTGAGCGGTGTGGGCAAGGTCACGCGCAATGATCTCGTTGCGGCGGTGAAGAACAAGGCGGCGCTGGCGCAGGTGCGGGCACTCGCGGAAGAGGTGGCGGCCATCGCCGCGGCGCTTGATGCCACAAGCCAGGCGGACATGCTGTCGCTGCAAATCGACCGCCATGGTGCGGCGCTGCTCAAGGCCTCCAATGCGCTCGAGACCAAAATGCGGGCACTGGGTCTGGAAGGACCGTACTACGGGGAGTGAGGGGGAGACGCCCTCTTCCGTCATACAAGGCACGGCCGGTGATTGCATGCAATCGCGGCGCGCGAGCCGGCATGTCCTTCAAATGCCCTTTTCCGTGATTCCGGCCAAGCAGCGCCATGCCTGGCATGGCGAGGCTTTGCATCTGGCAAAGCCGTTCTGCGCGAGCCGGAATCCCGCTTTGGTTCAGCATGCGCGGCCAGCAAAGCGGGATTCCGTGTCGCGCCCTCCCGCGTTTGCCAACGCAAACGCACGGGCTTGCACGGAATGACGGGGGTGGTGGGGCAGAGAAATAGGACTATTGACACAGCACAGGAATAGGACTATATGCCCTTCCGACGGTTCCGGAAAGGAGGGACAATGTCGACAGTGTCTCGAAATTGCCAGAACCGTGCGCAGCGCCTGCGGGGTGAGTGTGAGAACACCGCCTCACCTCCCGGGAGCCGATGGACCGACCCTTGGGTACTAAGGCCCAAGCGCGGGTTTCCGCAGTTCACGCCCAAACTGCAGCGCATTCCGATCGTCCAAGGCTTCGCCTTGGCCGGAATGGGCTGTTTGGGGCCGGACGCTTCAGTCCTTGAGCGCCCCGACCGGGAGATGTGGCGAGCGCGGGTCATGCGGGCCAAAACCGCTGCGTCTTGCTTGAAAAAGCACAGTGGATGCCTTCGGGCCTCCGCTGGCCGGACGGCTTCATGCCGAATACCCTTTTTCTCCACTTCAAAGCGCTGGCATGGAGCCGGGCGGGAGACTTACCCTCCGCCTTTTTCTTCTGTCCCTATGCATCCGCCGTGACGAGATCGCAGATCAGCCCTCCACCGTCCCCGGATAGAGTCCGGGGGCACCCTCTCCCGCAAGCGGGAGAGGGGACGAAATCTGTTGTGACGACTGCCCCCGGTCGTCCCTTCTCCTTGAGGAGAAGGTGGCGAGGGCGGAGCCCGAGACGGATGAGGTGGCTAAGGGACCTCTCCCGCCCCTTCGGGGCACCCTCTCCCGAAACGGGAGAGGAAGGGCTACCCTATTCGCTATTCGCTATTCGCCCCTCCCCATTCGCCACTCGCTCTCCCGCTTGCGCAAGAAGCGTCCCTGGGGCCTTGCGGCGGGCGCACTGGAAAACATGTGACGGTTGACCATGACAAAGGCCACACCCTAAACGGCAAGCCTCACCTTTCTTCCCGGAGATGACCCTGTGACCAAGCCTGCCCTGTTGATGACCGGTGCCTATCCTGCGGGCGAAATGGAGGCGCTGGAGAAGGAGTTTGACCTTCTCAGGCTGTGGGAGGCGCCGGATCAGGCAGCCTTCATTGCCGCCCATGCGCCGCACATCCGGGCCATTGCCACACGCGGCGATCTGGGCGCCAGCGGCCAGTTGATCGCACAGCTCCCCAAGCTCGAGATGATCGGCTGCTTTGGCGTGGGCGTGGATGGCATTGATCTTGCTGCCTGCCGGGCCCGGGGCATTGCCGTGTCAAATACCCCCGATGTGCTGACCGAAGATGTGGCCGACCTCGCCTTTGCCCTGATGCTGGGCATTGCCCGGCACATCGCGCAGGCCGATGCTTTCACACGGGCGGGGCTGTGGGCAAAGGGCTCCTATCCCCTGCTCACGCGGCTCAATCGCAAGCGCCTTGGCATTCTCGGTCTGGGGCGCATCGGCATGGCCATCGCGCGGCGGGCCGAAGGTTTCGCCATGGACATTTCATATTGCACCCGCAACCCAGTGTCCGGCGTGGCCTACAAGCACTATGGCTCAGCGGCAGAGCTGGCGGCCCACAGCGATTTTCTGGTGGCCATTGTGCCGGGTGGGGCGGCCACGCATAACCTTGTGGATGAAAAGGTGCTCACGGCGCTGGGCCCCAATGGATTCTTCATCAATGTGGCACGAGGCAGTGTCGTCGATGAAAACGCCCTGCTTGCAGCACTTGAGGCCAAGGCCATCGCCGGCGCGGCGCTTGATGTTTTCTGGAACGAGCCCGCGATCAATCCGCGCTTCTTCCCGCTGCAGAATGTGGTGCTGCATCCCCATGGCGGCAGCGGCACAGTGGAAACGCGCCGGGCCATGGGCCAATTGGTGCGCGACAATCTGGCGGCACATTTTGCAGGCAGGCCCCTGCTGACGCCGGTTTGAACCGCTCGCCACGACCTTGATAGAGAATGAGAGGAACGGACCCCGTACACTGGACGTTCCGCGCGGGATGGCTAAAGGTTCGCGCCACTTTCACAATCGCCTAACGAAAAGCAGATCATTCCATGCGCTTTGCCCTGAACCACATCATCTCGCCCCGCCAGTCCCTGCCGGAGTTCTTTGCCATGGCGAAGGCGCTGGGTTGCACGGACGTCGAAATCCGCAACGACATGAAAGGCGCAGCCATTGCCAATGGCATCTCCGCCACGGAGGTGCGCGCCGCTGCTGACAGGGCCGGTGTGAAGATCATTACCATCAATGCGCTTTACCCCTTCAACGTCTGGGAAGGCGACATGCCGGAGCGTGCCGCAAAGCTCGCCAGATTTGCTGCCGACTGCGGTGCGGAAGCACTGGTCATGTGCCCGCTCAATGAAGGCAAGCCCGTGTCGCGCGAAAGCCTGGTCGCGGGCCTCAAGGCCGTGAAGCCCATCCTGCAGGCGCACAAGCTGACGGGCCTGGTGGAAGCGCTTGGTTTCCACTTCTCGTCCATGCGCACCAAGGCGGAGGCCATTTCCGCCATCAAGGAAGTGGGCGGCGAAGGCACCTTCAAGCTGGTGCACGACACATTCCACCACCACCTGGCGGGCGAAAAGGAGTTCTATCCGGAGTGGACGGGCCTCGTTCACATCTCCGGCGTGTCAGACTCGAAGATCGCCGTCAACGACATGCTGGATGCGCACCGCGTGCTGGTCGATGACAGGGACCGGCTTGGCAATATCCCGCAGATCAAGACACTGCTTGCCGCCGGCTACACGGGTCCCTTCAGCTTCGAACCCTTCTCTGCCGAGGTGCAGGACCTGGCCGACCACGCTGCGGCGCTGAAGGCCAGCATGGACTACATTGCGGGCCATATCTGAAACGGCGCTATTCCGTCTCAGCCCAGTTCACCCACCTGACTTCCCCAGGCATCTGACAAGGCAAAACCACGGCGGAAGGGTTCATTGGCATCGCGCCGCAGCTCCTCGCGCCCGAAGATCCAAGCCTGCCCGGTGATGCGGGGCAGAACAGCGGGCTTACTGCCCACAACCGTCTCGCCAATGGCTTCGGCCAGAAATTCGCCGCCGATGATGGAGCGGGACAAGCGTTTGTCCCCCATCTTGACCTCGCCACGGGCATGGAGGCAGGCGAGGTTGGCGGAACTTCCGGTGCCGCAGGGGCTGCGATCCACGCGGCCCGGTTTGAGTGTGGTGCAGGTTCTGACAGCCCCGTCGGCATCCGGTGCGCGAAACATCACATAGGCCACATCATCAAGGCCCGGCAGTTCAGGGTGCGCGACCTTCACCTGCGCATTGATAAGAGACTTGAGGGCGATGCCCGCCTCCGCCAGTTCGCGGGCATTGCGCGGCTCAATGGCGAGGTTGATCGCACTGGCATCGACCAGGGCGTAAAACACGCCGCCAAAGGCGATGTCCGCAGTCACCGTGCCCCATTTCGGCGAGCAGATTTTCTGGTCCAGCGCTTCGGCGAAACAGGGCACATTGTCGAGACTGACCGACAGGCAGCGACCATCCTTGCAGTGGGCCCGCGCCGTGATGAGCCCGGCGGGCGTATCCACCTTCACAATGGTTTCTGGCTCGCTCATCTTCACGCGGCCCGATTCCAGAAGGGCCGTGACAACACAGATGCAGTTGCTGCCAGACATGGGATGGGCGCGGTCGGCCTGCAGGATGATGAAGCCAGCATCGGCCTCAGGATGCACAGGCGGCACCAGCAAATTGACTGACATGGCCACGCTGGCACGTGGCTCAAAGGTCACAAAGCGACGCAGGCTGTCATCCGCCGTGTTGATGTGGTTCATCTTGTCGAGCAGCGTCTTGCCGGGAATGTCCGGCGCGCCAGCGACAAGCACATTGCCGATTTCACCCTGGCAGTGGACTTTCAGGATTTCGAGGCTGTTGTTCCACATTGTCTCCAGCTTTCAGAAGCGGTCGATGCGGTAGGGCCGCATGTCGATGGGTGGCGTCATGCCCGTGATGAGATCGGCCATCAGCCGGGCATTGGTGGCCGCATAGGTGAGACCGAGATGGCCGTGTCCGGTGGCATAGAACAGGCCATTCGTTTTCGCCGAGGCCGACATGACAGGAACGGTGTCCGGAAAGGCCGGGCGGTGGCCCATCCATTCCGTGAAGTTTTCGCAGCGCAGGTTGGGCAAGGCTTCGCGCGTCCTCTTCACCGTGATCTTGGAGCGGCGATAGTCCGGCGGCGCATCGAGGCCTGCCATTTCCACCGTGCCGCCCACACGGATACCGCCCGCGGTTGGCGTCACCATGAAGGCGCGCGCGGGCCAGATGATGGAATGCTTCAACGCAATGCCGGGAGACATGATCTGGGTGTGGTAGCCGCGCTCGGTTTCAAGTGGGATGGGTTCGCCCAGCATTTTGGCAAGGGTCGCGGAATGGGCACCCGCGCAGATCACCACCTCGTCCGCCGCAATTGTTCGGCCATCCCGGAGTTTCACCCCCGTGATGCCGCTGTTGCGGGTGAAGCTCACGACCTCGCCTTTCTCCATTTGTCCACCCAAGGCGGTGAAACGCTCGAAAAGACGGACAACAAGGCGATAGGGATCGCGCATGGAGCGGTTCTGCGGAAAGAGAACGGCCATGCCGATCTTGTCAGATATTTCTGGCTCCAGGGTCCGGAGGCGCGCCCCGGTGAGCACCTCGTGTGGGAAGTTGAAGCGCTCAAGGATTGCGATGTGATCGCGGTCGGCCTTGTATTCCGCCACGTCACTGTAGAGGGAGAGGCAGCCCTCCTCGGTCAGTTCGCCTTCCAGCCCCATGTCGCGCAAGAGTGGCAAGAGATCATCATAGACACGGGCACACAGCGCTGCCCCTTGCGCCTCCAGGTCCCGCAGCTTGGATGGCCGCGAGGCGGCAATGAAGCGCAGAAACCAGGGTACGAGCTTTGGCATGTAAGTGGGACGCACACGCACCGGGCCTTCCGCATCAAGCATCCAGCCGGGAATTTGCTTCCACACGGCGGGCCGCGAGGCTGGCATGAATTCCGTGACCGCGATGGAGGCCATGTTGCCGAAGGAGGCTCCCCTGCCCGGCGCATCACGTTCGACAAGTGTCACCTGCCGGCCGCGCCGCTGCAATTCCTGGGCAAGTGCCGTGCCGATCACGCCGGCACCGATGACAAGTGTGGCCATGGAAGTTCACTTCCAGTTGAGGATCGGTTCCATGGCCTTGCGGAATTCAGCCTTCTCATCGTCCGAAAGCGGGCCAAATGGCATGCGGGCTTCGCCCACCGGCGTGCCTTGCAGTTCGCAGCCGTATTTCACCTTCTGCACATATTTGCCGGATTCGAGGATGGCCATGGCATTGAACAGCGTCGCCATCTGGGCCCGCGCCTTGGCATAGTCGCCGGTGCGGAAGGTGCGGTCGAGATCACACACCGCCTTGCCCATGCAATTGGCAGGTCCGCAAATCCAGGAGTCAGCCCCCCAGAACATGAAATCGAGGGCGATGTCGTCTGATCCCGACACCAGCTGCAATCGGTCCTTGTATCGGGTGGCAATGCCCACTGCGCGCTGCAGCACGCCCGAACTTTCCTTGATGCCGAGAACGCGGGGATGATCGGCCAGCGCATCCAGTGTCTCATAACCAATTTCGATGCCATCCTTGCCGGGATAGCTGTAGAGCACGATCTTGATGTCAACCGCATCCAGCACTGCCTTGAAGTGACGGATGAGTTCGGACTGAGCGGGTTTTGTGTAGAAAGGCGCAGCCAGCAACACAATATCATAGCCAATAGCTTTGGCGCGCTTGCAATTGGCTATCACGCCTGCGGTGTGCGGAGCATTGGCGCCGGCAATCAGCGTCTCGCCCGGCTTGGCGAAGGTCTTGACGAAGGATAGCACCTCATCGCGCTCGACGTCGCTCATCAAATTGTATTCGCCGGTGGAACCGCAGGGCACCCAGCCTGCAACACCGGCGGCACGCAAGGCGGTCATGTGCTTTTCGAAGGCCTTAAAGTCAACTTTGCCAGTGCTGTCGAAGGGTGTGACAAGGGCTGGCAACACGCCGGAGAGTTTCATGGGGATGTCCTTATTAGAGTGAGCGGGTGATGCCGCCATCGACACGGATGTTTTGGCCAGTGATGTAGGCGGCGGCCGGCGAAGCGAGGAAGGCTATCGTGCCCGCGATTTCTTCTGCTGTGCCGTAGCGTTGCAGGGGAACGCTGGCGCGCCGCGCCTCGGTGGGCGGTAAGCTGTCGATCCAGCCCGGCAGCACATTGTTCATGCGGATGTTGTCAGCGGCATAGGTGTCCGCGAAAATCTTGGTGAAGGCCGCAAGGCCGGCCCGCCCCACCGCCGATGTTGGAAACATGGATGAGGGCTCAAAGGCCCAGGCCGTGGAGATGTTGATGATGACGCCAGATTTCTGCTTCTGCATGACGGGCGTCACAAGACGGGTGGGCCGCACCGCCGCGAGAAAGTAGACGTTGAGGCCTTTCTGCCAATCGTCGTCACTGATCTCGAGGATTGGCGCGCGGGGTCCATGCCCGGCGCTGTTCACGAGCACATCCACCCGGTCCCACTTTGCGAGGGTCGCATCCACCAGCCTCCGCACATCATCATTGTTCTGGTTCGAGCCGGTGACGCCGATGCCACCTAGTTCCTTGGCCAGGGTCTCGCCCTTTCCAGAGGAAGAGAGAATGGCGACACGGTAGCCATCGGCTGCCAGACGACGGGCGGCCGCAGCCCCCATGCCGCTTCCCCCTGCCGTGATGATTGCGACCTTATCCGTTGCCATGGCAAGCCTCCTCATTTGTCGACATAATGTCGACAAATGGTCGACACGTCAAGGGGAGCATGCTATGTCGTGGTTGCGGGAGAGGCGGACCATGACAAAACGCACAGGAAAGACGGCTCAGGCACACGAAAAATCCGCTGGCTGGAAAGGCGTCCATGATGTGCTGCGTCACGAAATACTGTCACTGAAGCTGGCCCCCGGCGAGCTGTTGGATGAAACCGGCCTGTCGCGGCGCTTCGGCTTTTCCCGCTCGCCCATTCGTGAGGCTTTGATCAGGCTGGCGGGTGAAAATCTGGTGGTGACCTTGCAGAACCGCACCACGATTGTGGCACCTGTCGACATCACGCGCTTTCCGAAATATGTGGAGGCCCTCGATATTGCCCAACGGGTGAACACCAGACTGGCGGCCGAGTTGCGTAGCGAGGCTGATCTCGAAGCCATTGCCGCGGCCCAGCAGGCTTTCATTGCCGCAGTCAGAAGCATGGACCATCTGGCCATGTCGGAGACCAACAAGCAGTTTCACATGGCGATCGCGCGTGCTGGCAAGAACCCCTACATGGCAACATTCTATGAACGCCTGCTGGATGAAGGCCGCCGTATCCTGCATCTGCATTTCGACTACATTGAGCGGACGCGCGACGGCAAACTTTTGACCGATGAGCATGACGAGATGATCGAGGCCATCGCGGCCCGCGATGTTGAGCGGGCCGACAGGCTGGCACATGAGCACTCACGGCAATTGCGCGACAATTTTCTCGCCTTCCTGCGCAAAAGCTACACGGACGGCACGCCGCTCTGACGGTGGATCAAAACTCCCGGAGATATCTTCCGTTCACCCAGCCGCGAATGCCCGTGTCAGCGCCCAACGCCACACGGCACCACCGCGAACCATTCGCAAAGCGGCATCCGAGGTTGCGCAGAACACTGCCGTTGCGCAGGCGCGCCACAGTGACGGCACTGGCACGGGGCGCAACACGCACATTGAGTCGATCTCCGGGCGGCACACCCGCCACAACCCAATTGTCCGGGCCACCGGCATTGCCATCGGCATAGTCGCCGTCGTTGCTGCCATCGCCATAGCCCGTGTCTGCGGGAATGGTCACGGCAAGCTTGTAGCGCGAGCTTTCATCGCGGCGTGCGGCGGCTCGCATAAGGTATATGTCGATGCGGTATTTTCCGGAGCGGCGGGCCGTGCCGTTCCAGTTGTTGCCGGAAATCGAGCCATTGAACACGGCCGAATCCGAACCGGGCGGGCTCACATTGAAGTAGTTCTGGGGATTGCTGCCGGTCATGGCGACAAGAATCTGCTGCCCGGCGCGGACGTCGAGCAGATAGCTGGCTGTATCATACCCCTGGATGAAGCCGCTCACCACAGTGTTGTCCGCACCACTGCGGAAACGCAAATTGCTCACCGTATCATCGGCCCGGGCCCCGACCCCGGCCAGAAACAGAACTGCCGTCAGAAGAATACCAAACCCACGCATGCAGGCCTCACTGATCCAAAAAGGCTGTCGCCAATGACACAGCCGGTTGAAGTCACTTGATATAGCCGCCGCCTCGGCGGGCGCGGGCCCCCGATAACCTTGGACGTTATCACCCGGCCATAGTCTGTCAACGCTGTGTTGCTGCCTTTCCTTAATGGCTGAAAGCCGCGAGATTGAAGACTGGCACGCCGATCAATACCTCGTGCAGCTGCACCATGACACCATAGAGCGCCAGTCCCGCGATCACAGACATGAAGTTGTGCCCGGCGCGTTCGTCCGAAGGCGGGCGCGTAGTGTCCAGTGAGAGTAGCCAGGCGTGGACGAGGCCAATCACGAGAAAGCCCGCGAAGAACAGGGTGGTGCGGGTATCGCCATTGGCCAAAAGATGCCCCGTGGCCCAAAACGTTGTAGCGAGAGCCATGGGAAACCTGAGACTGTTGCGCCACGAGCCCCTGAACAGGAAGATGCCAACGAAGATGAAGGCGATGAGTGTCAGCAGGTAGTTGGCATGGCGGCCCCAGGCCGGCACGTCATAAAGCGGACCGGCATCGGCGGCGCGCAGCGCCCAGATGGCGGCAGCCAGAAGCAGGAGCGAGGCGAGGCCATAGAGAGCGCCATAGGCCTTGCCGAGACGCGCCTTGGCAGCTGCCTTGTAGCGTGGCACGGCCGGCGCAAGATGGACCACGGCAAACGCAATGAGGGTGAGAAGGAGCAGGATCATCCGGCCACCGGTACGCCCAGGATGTAGGGATGGAAACCGAAGAGGAAGACGGCATAAAGCACGAGGCCCACAACGACTGCGATCACGTCAGAGCGCAGCACGGGCACATGGCCCGGGACCTTGCCGCGCACGGTGCAAAGCACGATATCAAGCAGAGACAGGATCAGGAAGGTGGCTGCAATCACCACCACAACGGTTTCGCCATTGGCGAGCAGATGGCCGAGAGCCCAGAGCCCCACGCCCCATGACATGGGATTGCGGATCCAGGCCTTGATGTGGCCCTTTCCATGGGAGGCCGCCACCAGGATGAAGGCCAGAAGCACGAGCAACATGGTCACATGCCGCGCCCCGGCCCAGGGCGTGTAAAGCTGTTCTGCGGTGCCGGTGGCATAGGCGGCATGGTAGGCCAGGCCCATCAGAAGCACGCCCAGCAGCGAGGCCAGCGTATAAAGGCCCTTAAAGGGTCCCTCACCCAGGCGCGCCATCAGTGCCGCTTTGCCTGAAAGTGACAACATTCCATATAGATGGGGAAGGGCAAAAAGCGCGACCCCAAGCCACAATTTGAACCACATGAGAACCTCCGTTTGGCAATGCCTTAGCCCAGATGGCCATGCCATGAAACGGGCACAATGGACACGTGCACTGGTTTTGTCGCCGTGATATGGGGGCGGACATCAGGGACGGGAAGCCGCTGATTCCGGTGAGACGAAAGCAAGGGGAATTGCATGAAACCGACATTGATTTTGGTGGGCGCAGACAAGGGCGGCGTGGGCAAGACCACGCTTTCGCGGGCGCTGCTGGACCATTTCGCGCGCAAAAATGTGCTGACGCGGGCCTTTGACACGGAAAATCCGCGCGGTTCGCTGCACCGCTTCTACCCTGCCATCACCGAGGTGGTGGATCTTGGCAATGTGGCGCACCAGATGCGAATTCTCGACACCATGGAGACGGCAAATGTGCCCGTCACCATCGTGGACCTGAAGGCCGGCAACCTCTCCTATTCATTGGACCTGTTCGAGCGCATCGGCGTGCTCGAAGCGGCCCGCAACGGCATGTTCACGCTGGGCCTCGTGCACGTGGTGGGGCCCTCCATTGCCTCGCTCGACGAGATCGGCGAGATCGCCAAGTATCTGGCGGGCATGCAGTATGTGGTGGCGCGCAACGCCATCAATGAGACCAACTTCTTCGAATGGGATGAAGCCACCTACCGCAAGTATTTCTCGCAGATCGCCAAGACGCAGGAAATCACCATCCCCAAGCTCAATGAAATGGCCTACGAGCAGGTGGATGTGGCAGGCGTCACGTTCAAGGACTTCATCGACAACCGCGCCGCTGATGGCAGCCAAGGCAAGTTCTCTTTCGTGCTGCGTGGCTATGTGCGTAAGTGGTGCTCGGAAATTGATGCCGAATTTGCCCACGTCAAGATGATCCAGGACGTGCTCACCGGCGGCCGGCAGTAACGGCGAAAGGACGCTCGCCGTGGCCACGGCCCCCACGGTTCACATTGTTTGTTCAGACCAGCACCGCAATGGCAAGACATTGCTGGCGCGGTTGCTGGTCGATTTCCTGATGCTCGACGGGCGCGACCCCTTCTGCGTCGACACCGACGCTCCAGATGGACCTTTGCGCACGTTTTTCCCGGGGCGCACTGCCTTGGCGGATTTTGCCGCCATCACGGGGCAGATGAAGCTCTTCGACACCATCCTCGCTTCCCCAGGGCGGGACTATGTGATCGACCTGGCGTCGCGCCACCTCGACCGGTTTTTCCAGACCGCCGCCGATCTCGACTTCTTTGCGGAATGCCACAAGGCCGGCTTTCGCATTTTCGTGTTTTTCATCGTGGACAACAGCTTCTCCTCGCTGAAGGCGGCCTATGCCCTGCAGCGCACCGCTGGCGTTGATCTCTTTGTGCCAGTGCGGAACATGCTGGTGCGCAGTCATTGGCCGGAAAACGAAGGGGCGTTGACGCTGCCCTTTCTTGCGGCACCCGTTGCCTCCGCCATTGCCAACCGCCGCTTTTCACTGCGCAGCTTTGTGAACGGCGATCCGCAAGGTTTGGCACCGGACATGGAGCAGGAATTGCGCGCCTTTCTTTATGAGGTACTCAATGGCCTGAACGGGCTGGAGCCTCTGCGGGCCCTGCCGACGAAATAGGCAAGCCCGCAGTCTCCTTACTGTTTGCCGACACAGCGTCCATTGTTGTCACGATACATGCCATCCGGGCAGGCCTGCTGCAGGTTGATGCCGCGATTGACTTTGGGCACCAGCAAAGGCTGCAGCACGCTGGGGTCAAAGTTCAGCTTGGGGCGCTGGCGCGGAGGGGGGGTGTACCCGCCATCATTGCCATTGTCCGTGGCATCACCATTGTCTCCTCCATTGTCTTGCGGCACGGCGCGGCCCGGATTGCGAGGCTTCAACACGGTTTCGCATTTCTGGGTGCGCTTGTTGAAGAACATGTAGTCCGGGCAGGCACGGGGCACGAGGCGGATGATGGGGATGCAGCCGCCCCGACCGTCCGGCTTCATGTCCGACGGGCAATCAGGCTCAGGAATCTTGATGAGCACGCAGCGGCCATTCTTGTCCTTGACGTATCCCTGTTTGCAGGTTTCCGGTGGCGGCACGTAGCGTCCCACGCAGCGGCGCTGCTTGGTGGAGTAGGTCTCGCCTTTCTTGCAGATCGGGGTCTTGGGCGTGTCGCGCTCACATTGCTGTGTCACGTCATTGTAATGCTGTCCACGTTCGCACGTCGGAATGTCCGGCACACAGTCGCCGTTGTCGTCGCGTGACGTCCCGATCTTGCAGATGGTGGTGCATTGCCCACGGACCTTCTCCTGTCCTTGCGGACAGCCAGGGTCTTCGCAGGTGCCTTCAATGGACATGACCTGGCCATTGGGGCAGCCGGGCGGCGGTTCACACACGCCATTGCCGTTCCGCACCTGACCATCCGGGCAGCCAATCTGCACGCATTCTCCGCGCAGGTTCGGATAGGTTCCGTCCAGACAGGAAATTGGAACACAGTAGCCGTAGTTGTCGCGCGTGGTGCCGGGCAAACAATCGGGCAGGCAGCGGCCACTTCTGCAGCACGTAACCATCATCGCAACGGGTGGGTGGCGGCAGGCAGCGTGTGGGATGGCGCAGATCGCGGGTCCAACCCTGCGGGCAGGCCCGCAAGCAAATCCACTGATAGCTGGGCGGCCAGATTCCGGGCGGCAGGCACTTGCCAGTTTCGGCATCGCGCGCCAGGCCTTGCGGACATTCGCGTTCATAATAGCTCTGGCACAGGCCAAAGGCGTCGCGATACTGGCCCCAGGCGCAGATGGCTTCGCAGCGTCCCGTTTCAGATGCGTATTCCATGCCAGCGGGACAGGCCTCGAGATTGTTCAGGCGGCCATAGTCAGGCACGCAGCGTTCCGGGTTGTTCAGGTCGCGAACGTAGTAGGGTGGGCAATTGGGCAGCGGCACCTGATCATAGCCTTCCGGGCAGCCATGCTGGCACGGCGGGGAACAGAAGCCTGGATAGCCGGGATAACGCAGGAAGCCCGACGGACAATCCGGCAGGCAATAACGTCATAGGGCGAGTAGCCGCCGGGACATGAAGGCCTGCCGGGATTGCTGCTGCAACCGCAACAGCCACCGCAATTGGATATCTGAGCGGTGCAGATCTGTGCGTCGTCTGCCTGGGCGGTGGCAATGCCTCCGGTTGGCGCAAGGGCCAACATCAGCACAAGGCCCAACAGCAAAACCATTCCCTGCACAGCGTTCAGTGCAAGCCGCGTTCCGTTCCGCATCATGGCCCATGTCCTCTGGACAGTGTGCCCCCAAATTCAACCCTAGCATGTTCCAGATGATCTGCGAAGAGTGTGATTGTGCAACTGCTCAGCAGCGGCCACACCGGCCCTTGATCTCAATGTTGCTGTGGCTGACCCGGAAGCCATCCTGTCGGGCCAGGCCCGCGAGATCACCCGAGACGCAGGCGCTGGTTCGCTCTGCCACAGCGCCGCAGCTTTCACAAATGAGAAAGATGGTGGCGGCCTGTCCTTCACCGGCAGGATGCTGGCAGGCGACAAATGCGGAGAGTGATTCCAGCTTGTGCACCAGCCCCAGTTCCATGAGGCGTTCCAGAGCGCGATAAACTTGTAGCGGTGCCTTCAATCCCCTGCCGCGCAACTTGTCCAGGATATCATAGGCGCTCTGCGGTGCGGCGGTGCCGCTGATGGCATCGAGCACAAGTTTCTGGTTGAGCGTCAGGTCCGCGTGCGGTGTGGCGTGATCAGTGTGAGCCATGATCGTGCTCCCCGTCTGGCCCATGAGTGGTAGTGCGCGGCGGCAACACCAAACCAAGTGCGAACAGCAGGGATGCCGCCGCGACGACGGAAGGTCCGGCTGGCGTATCCCAGGTGAAACTGCCCCACAGCCCTACGCAAACAGCGATGGCGCCGGCCAGGGCTGAAAGAACTGCCATCTGCACCGGTCCTGCCGAGAGGCGCCGTGCTGCGGCGGCTGGCACAACAAGCATGGCAGTGATCAGCATTGCGCCGACAATCTTGATGGCCACCGCTACCACAGCCGCAAGCAGCACCATGAACACCACTTGCGCTTGGCGGGGCCGCAAACCTTCCGCAGCTGCGATGTCAAAACTCACGGTGGCCGCGAGCAAGGGCCGCCATATCCAAAAGAGCAGCGCCAACACCAGCGCGCCGCCCCCATAGAGAATGACAAGATCGGACCGTGTGACTGCGAGCAGATCACCAAAGAGCAGCGACATGATATCGATGCGCAGCCACGTCATGGCGGCCAGCGCAATCAGCCCCGCGGCAAGCGCACCATGGGACAGAAGCCCGAGTGCTGCGTCAGCGGCAAGTGCGCTCCGTGCTTCCAGAGCCAACACCAGCAGGGCGGCAACTAGCGCCACGGCAAACACCGCCAACGCGGTATTGATCTGCAACAGCAGGGACAGCGCTACCCCGAGCAAGGCGGCATGGGCCATGGCATCACCGAAATAGCTCATGCGGCGCCAAACCACGAAACAGCCGAGCGGACCCGTGACCACCGCAAGACCGAGGCCTGCCAGAAGGGCACGAACCAGAAAATCATCAAGCATCGCCATCACCCTGCCAATGAAGTTGCGGACGAGGCTTTGCGGGCGCGGGCGCATGGTGGTGGCCATCGCCGGGATGGCAATGTTCGGTCACCGACCCATCGCCATGCAAAACCCGGCCGTCAGCCAGATGTGTGTGATCATGATGGTGCTGATAGATGGCCAGCGACTTGGCGGCACGCGCGCCGAAAAGAGTGTGGTATTCCGGGCTTGCAGCCACGGCTTCCGGCGTGCCGTGGCAGCAGACATGGCCGTTCATGCAAATCACATGGTCGGTTGCCGCCATCACCACGTGAAGGTCATGGGAGATGAGGAGCACGCCGCAGCGGACTTCATCCCGCACCTGGCGGATCAGTTCATAAAGGTCGATCTCGCCGTTAAAATCCACTCCCTGCGCCGGCTCGTCCAGCACCAGAAGTTCGGGCCCGCCAACCATGGCGCGAGCCAGAAGCACGCGCTGCAGTTCACCGCCAGACAGGTCACGCAGATCGCGCTTCAGCAGATGTAGGGAACCCGTGCGGCCGAGTGCCTCATCGCGGGCCTTGGCAGACACAGCCGATGTGAGGCTCATGAATTGCACCACGCGCAGCGGCATGGTCCAATCCACCGAGAGTTTTTGTGGCACATAGCCAATGCGAAGCGCTGCACGGCGCTTCACGGTACCTTCAGTGGGGGCAAGAATGCCCACTGCCAGTTTGGCCGAAGTGGATTTGCCGGAGCCATTTGGGCCGATCAGCGTGACGATCTCGCCTGGCCTCACCGAAAAATCGACGCCACGCACCAGCCAGCGGCCACCGCGTCGCAGGCCTGCATCGCGCAGGGAAACGAGTGGCGTGTCGCCAAAATCAAGTCGTGAATCTACCATACTGGAATTCTGCATAGTCTTGGTCGCTTGACAGAAAAAGGAAATGTGCTACTCATCAGTCATGTTACTTTATAACATTAAATTGCAGCGCTGGAAAGGTATCCTGACATGCCTTTTCGCCCTTTTCCCTGCTGCGGCCGCCCCCGCCAAAGCTGACATTCCGGTCATGGTGTCGATCAAACCCGTACATTCCCTCGTTTCGGCCGTCATGCAGGGAGCAGGAGAACCAGGATTGATCGTGTCAGGATCGAATTCCCTGCACAGCTACAATCTGCGGCCGTCGGATGCCCGGGCGCTGCAAGGTGCCCGCGTGGTGTTCTGGGTGGACCCGGCGCTTGAGGCCTTCCTGCAAAAGCCACTTGAAGGACTGACAGGCGCAACGCGTGTGGTCACACTTGCGGACTCTTCAGGACTCCAGAAGCTGCCCGTCAGGGCGGGAGACGGATTTGATGCTGACGATGATGGAGATTCAGAAGCGCCTTATGACGGCCATGTGTTTCTTGATCCTGAGAACGCCATTGCCATGGTTGCCGAGATCGCGCAGGTTCTTGCGGAAGCCGATCCCGAGAACGCCAAGCTCTATGCGGCAAACGCCGAAGCAGAGACAAAGGCGCTGCGGGCGCAGGAGGAAGTGATTGCCGCAAAGCTCAAGCCTGTGGCGGGAAAGTCCTTCATCCTCTTCCACGATTCCCTGCATTATTTTGAAAAGCGCTTCGGCGTGCATGCTGCGGGCGTCATCGCGGTGAATCCTGAAGTGCCGCCGGGTGCTGCCGGCCTCAGGGCCCTTCAGGACCGCATCAAGACAACGGGTGTGCGCTGCGTGTTTGCGGAACCCTCCTTCGACCACCGCCTGACAGATGTACTGGTTGAAAACACGGGCGCCACATCGGGCGTAATTGACGCGGAAGGTGCCTTGCTTGACCAGGGACCGGACCTTTACGCCAAGTTGCTTGATGGCGTTGCCACGTCACTTACAGAGTGCTTGAGCCAGTAGAAGCTGATTCCTCCGCACGCGGAAGATGTTCTGCAACCAGAAGAGGCGTGAATTCCAGCAAGAATTTTTTTGTCATTTTTCATCGTTAAACTGGCAGGACGGCAGGAAGTTGCGTTATAATAGTTCACTTGAAATTCAATATTGCATCAAGGAACTTAAATGACCCTTTCCACCCGGCAGAACAAGCGGCTAGCGCTGATCGTTGAGAACCTTGCGTTGTTTCTGGCTGAAGCACAGCGCGAAAACAGCAAGGCGAGCGCCTCTGCCACGCCGAAGAAAACCCGCATCCGCCGGAATGCCGAAGACGCCGTGAAGCTGCGCAAGCAAATCAAGGCCGAGCGCGCCAAGGGCGTTCCCGCTGCTGAACTCGCCAAGAAATTCGGTGTCAGCGTTGCCTATATTTACATGGCGAAGTGAACCTTCAGACGCTGCGGTCTGACAAGCAGCCCCGCACTCCGGGGCTGTTTTTGTATTTTCTCATTCCCACTCGATGGTACCGGGCGGTTTGGATGTCACGTCATAGACGACGCGGGACACGCCCTTCACCTCGTTGATGATGCGTGTGGCGGTGCGGGCGAGGAAGCCCATGTCGAAGGGGTAGAAATCCGCCGTCATGCCATCCACCGAGGTGACAGCGCGCAACGCCAGCACCCGGTCGTAGGTGCGGCCATCGCCCATGACGCCCACGGTGTGGACAGGCAAAAGAACCGCGAAGGCCTGCCAGATCACATCGTAGAGCCCCGCCTTGCGGATCTCGTCCAGATAGATGGCATCAGCCTTGCGCAACGTGTCCAGCTTCTCGCGCGTGACACCGCCCGGCAGGCGGATGGCAAGGCCCGGGCCGGGGAAAGGATGGCGGCCGACAAACTTGTGTGGCAGACCAAGTTCGCGGCCCAGCGCCCGCACTTCATCCTTGAACAGCTCACGCAGCGGTTCCACCAGCTTCATGTTCATGCGCTCAGGAAGCCCGCCCACATTGTGGTGCGACTTGATGGTAACGGAAGGCCCGCCTGTGAAGGACACGCTTTCGATCACATCGGGATAAAGCGTGCCCTGGGCGAGGAAATCGGCACCTCCCAATTTTTTCGCCTCACGTTCAAAGACATCGATGAAGAGCTTGCCGATGGTCTTGCGCTTCTTTTCCGGGTCTTGTTCACCTTCAAGGGCTGAAATGAATTCGTCGCTGGCGTCCACATGGACGAGGGGAAGATTGTAGTGCTCGCGGAACATGGCCACAACATCGGCAGCCTCGTTCTGGCGCATGAGACCGTGATCGACCAGCACACAGGTGAGTTGGTCCCCCACCGCTTCATGAATGAGCAATGCAGCCACAGATGAATCGACGCCGCCCGAAAGGCCGCAAAGAACCCGGCCCTTGCCCACCTGGGCGCGGATGCGGGCAATGGCTTCCTGGCGGAAGCTGGCCATGGTCCAGTCGCCCTTGCAGCCCGCGATGTTGCGGACAAAATTGCCGATGAGTTTGGCGCCGTCTGGCGTGTGCACCACTTCGGGGTGGAACATGGTGGTGTAGATGCGACGCGCTTCGTCACTGGCGATGGCAAAGGGCGCATTTTCCGAGGTGGCCTTGACGGTAAAGCCCGGCGGCAGTTGCGTGACACGGTCGCCATGACTCATCCACACGGGATGGCGCTCGCCCACCTTCCAGAGGCCTTCGAAGAGGGCGCTCTTCTCCTTGATCTCGATGTCGGCGCGGCCGAACTCGGCGGCGTGTCCGCCTTCCACCCTGCCGCCCAGCTGCACGGCTGTGGTCTGCTGGCCGTAGCAAATGGAGAGAATGGGAAGCTTGCTGTCAAACACCACCTGAGGGGCGCGAGGGCTTCCCTCCCGGGTCACGGAATCAGGGCCGCCAGACAGGATCACGGCCCGGGGCTTCATGGTGTGGAAGGCCTTTTCGGCACTCTGGAAGGGCACGATCTCGGAATAGACGCCCAATTCGCGGACACGACGGGCAATCAACTGCGTGACCTGCGAACCGAAATCAATGATGAGAATTTGGTCGTGGGCGGGATTGGCTGCGGCTGTCATGGGGGGCGGATAGGGCAAGGCGGGGGAGTCTGCAACCCCGGCCCCGAAGGGCCTTTCAGAGCGGGAGCAGATCCCACAGCAGCTTTACATTAAGTGCGATGATGATGATGGCAACCACGGCGGAAATCATGGTGAGCCAGCGCGGCGCTGTGAAGGGGCCAAGTTTGGCGTGGTTTGCAGTGAACATGACCAGCGGCACCACGGCGAAGGGAAGTTGGAAAGCCAGAATCACCTGGCTGAGGATCAGGAGTTTGCCAGTGCCTTCCGCTCCATAGAGGATCGTCACCACCGCCGCTGGCACAATGGCCACCATTCGGGTGACAAGGCGGCGCAACCAAGATGGCAAGCGGATGTTGAGGAAGCCTTCCATGACGATTTGCCCGGAAAGTGTGGCTGTGATGGTCGAGTTTAGGCCACAGGCGAGCAGCGCGACGGCGAAGAGCTTGGGGGCCAGCATGGAGCCCACCAGCGGGGCCAGCATGGCATGGGCATCGCCCAGTTCCGAAATGCCGGTCTTGCCCGCCTGATGGAAGGTGGCCGCCGCAAGAATGAGAAGAGAGGCATTCACCAGCAGCGCCAGCATCAGTGCCAAGGTTGAATCCCATGTGGCGAATTTCAGGGCGTCCCGTCGGGCCGCAAGGCTTTCGCCATAGTCACGGGTCTGGACGATGCCGGAATGAAGATAAAGATTATGCGGCATGACTGTGGCACCAATGATGCCGAGAGCCAGATAGAGCATGTCCGGATTGTGGAGGATTTCCGTTGTTGGCGCGAAGCCCCTGATGACTTCGCCCCAGGCCGGATCGGCCATGGCAATCTGGACCGCAAAGCAGGCGAAGATCACGCCGATCAGCGTGATGATGAAGGCTTCCACATAACGGAATCCCAAGCGCTGCAAGAGAAGCACGAGGAACACATCAAGTGCCGTGATGATGACGCCCAATTCCAGCGGAATGCCGAAAAGGAGATTAAGGCCAATGGCGGTGCCCACAACCTCGGCAATGTCGGTGGCGATGATGGCGATTTCGGCCAGGAGCCAGAGGCCGAAGGACACAGGGCGGGGATAGGCATCGCGGCAGGCTTGGGCGAGATCGCGGCGGGCCCCGATGGCCAAGCGGGCGCAGAGCGATTGCAAGATGATCGCCATGATATTGGAGAGCAGCGCCACCACCAGCAGCGTGTAGCCAAAGCGGGCCCCGCCGGCGATGGAGGTGGCCCAGTTGCCCGGGTCCATGTAGCCCACGGACACAAGGAAGCCGGGCCCCACAAAGGCCAGCGCCCGGCGCAGCCAGGACCCCTGCCCGCGCACCGGCACGGTTGCGAAGACTTCGACAAGCGAAGGCTCGCCGCCGCTTTTCTGCCATCCGGCTGAACTGGCAGGCGTGTCCGTCATGGTCGGTCCGAAAATTTAGCCATGGCTAAATTTGAACTTAGCACTGGCTAACTTCCAGTCAACGGGCTAGTCATGCGCCGCAATACGAACCGCCGGACATGGCCATGCAAGGCACGCGCAAGACACTCAAGTCCAAGCTGCAATCCGCCGCCTTCCAGCGCACGCGGCACGATCATGCCACGGAACTTGCCGCCGATTATGTGGAACTGATTGCCGACCTCATTGACGAGCGCGGCCAAGCCCGGGGCACGGATGTGGCGCTGCGGCTGGGCGTGGCCAACGCCACGGTGGTGAAGATGCTGAAGCGCCTCACTGACATGGGGCTTGTGTCGCAGGAGCCCTACCGCCCAATCGACCTTACGGCGGAAGGTTGGCTGATGGCCGAACACGGCCGCAAGAAGCACGATATCGTGGAGCGCTTTCTTCTGGCGCTGGGTGTGGGCGAGGAGGTTGCCCGCATCGATTCGGAAGGCATTGAACATCACGTGAGCGCGGAAACCCTCAAGGCCATGAGCCGCTTCCTCGCCCGCAACCGCTGAAAGGACCGAACATGAGACATGCCCTGATTGCCCTTGCGTTGCTGGCGGCCCCTGCCCTGGCCGATAACGCGCCCCTGAACTTCGACATTGCCAAGCTGTGCGCCTGGCAGGCCCAGAACAACGCCATGGACACGGGCGAGTGCAGCAAGATGGAAACGGAGGCGCAAGGCGCGATTGCGGCCCTTGAAGCGGCTGCGGATGCCAAGCACAAGGAAGTTTGCCAGACCGAGGCCCGCAACTATTCCGGCGATTCCGGTTTCGCCAGCTATACGGTTTATGCCGGCTGCCTGAAGGACGGACCGGGGAGCAACTAGACCTTACACCGTCCGTGTTGCAGGCCGTGGATGGTCCGCTTGAAGCGGACCATGACGGGTTTGGGCATTGCGTAATTACACATGTCACTCTGGCGCGATCATCCCTTGCCGGCGCGCCGCAAGACCGAAACGAAAAAGCCATCGGTATCGTGAGTGGCGGGGGACATGAGCAAGCCTTCCGTTCCACCATCCGCTGATTTGGGAGGCTCAGTGCCAAGCACCTTGCGCCATTGTTCCGCAGAGGGCACAAGCGCGTAGTCCTTCGCCTGCTGCCGGAACCAAGCCAGTTGCTCCTGGTTTTCCTGGGGCAGCACCGAGCAGGTGATGTAAACGAGCGTGCCGCCGGGCCTGACCATGGCGGCACCCCGGGTGAGCACCTCGCGCTGCTCCTTCACGCGGATGGCCAATTGCTTTTCGCTGAACTTCCATTTGGCATCGGGCTTGCGCCGCCAGGAGCCGGAGCCGGAACAGGGCGCGTCAATCAACACGCAATCGAAATCCCGGCGCGCATTCAGCGCCGCCGCGGCATCAGGCGCCACCACTTCGATGCAGGAGGCGCCCGCCCGGGTGATGCGTTCAAAGATGGGACGCAGGCGATGACGGTCGCGGTCATGGGCGATGAGCGTGCCCTCATTGTTCATCAGCGCGGCCAGCGCCAATGTCTTGCCGCCAGCGCCCGCACAGATGTCAGCGACCGTATCGCCTGGCCTCACGCCGGACATGAGGGCGGCGATCTGCGAGGCGGCATCCTGCACTTCAAACTGGCCGAGACCGTGGGCCGGTTCTGCCTCCACATTGATGTTGCGCTGCTCCGGGCCCGGCGCGGCAATGCGCACACAATCGGGTGAGAGCGGCCCTTCCACAGCACCGAAGCGCTGCAAGGCCTGAAGCACCTGTGAACGGGTGGCCTTCAGGCGGTTGACGCGGAGATCAATGGGGGCACGGCGGGCGAGCGCCTGACCTTCCGCAACGAGGCGCGGCCCAAAGACCATGGCATAGGATGGCGCGAGCCATTGCGGCACATCGGCCTTCACCCAATCCGGTGCGGCGGCATCATCGCGGATGAGCGCTTGCCGCTCGGCCGCCGTGAGCAGCGCGGGCCCATGTTCCTCACCCGCGAGGGCTGCGATGGCATCGGCGCTCATGTTCCATTGGGTGGCGAGCGTGGCCAGCACCAGGGCGCGCGGTGTCTCGCTCTCCATGCGCCAAGCGGCGCTGGCCTTGCGGCGCAGCGCATCATAGACCAGCGTGCCGATAGAATGACGGTCACCACCACCCGCGAAGCGGTGGGCCTTGCCCCAATCCTTGAGGGCCTCTGAGGCCGGGCGATGGCGCTCCAGCACCTCTGTCAGAACTTCAATCGCCGCGGAAACGCGGCCTGGCAGGCGCATGGCTTACCCCGCCACATAAATGCGGAGGGCGAACCAGGCCCACAGCAAAACGAGAAAGGTGAAACCCGTGATAAATGCCAGGAAGCGGTGCAGAACATTGTTGCCGCCGGTATGGATCAGCATGTGCACGACGCGGCTGGCGACGAAGAGCCAGGCCAGAACCACCATCACCGTGTCAACCGTCTGGGTTGCGACGGCGAGGCTGGCAAAGCCGAGAAACACCAGCGGCACTTCAAACTGGTTGTTGAAGGCATTGGTGATCTGGCGCACGCGGGACGGCCAGGCGTCATTGTCCAGCGCCACGTCCTTCAGCTTCACTTGGCCCCTGCGCGCGGCATTGACGCGGAGCCACGCTGTTGCCGCGCCGAGGCCAGCCGTCATGATAAACTGGGCAATGACAGCGGCGAGAAAGAGCTTCAGCGTCACGAGGCCGTCCGCTGATAGTTGGGGGCCTCGCGGGTGATCATGACATCATGGGCATGGCTTTCGCGCAGGCCCGCACCGGTGATACGCACGAACTGCGCCTTCTCCTGCAATTCCTGGATGGTCGCGGCCCCCACGTAGCCCATGGCGGCGCGCAAACCGCCCACCAGCTGATGCAGCACGGCGGCGACGGGGCCTTTATAGGGCACCTGGCCCTCGATGCCTTCCGGAACCAGCTTGAGGGAGTTGCCCACGTCCTGCTGGAAGTAACGGTCGGCGGAGCCCCGGGCCATGGCGCCCACGCTGCCCATGCCGCGGTAGGATTTGTAGGAGCGGCCATTGTAGAGATAGACCTCGCCCGGGCTTTCATCGGTGCCGGCAAGCAGCGAGCCGATCATCACCACATTTGCACCTGCCGCCAGCGCCTTGGCCATGTCGCCCGAAAGCTTGATGCCGCCATCGGCAATCACCGGCACACCTTGCTTGGCGCCTTCTTCGGCGCTTTCCACAATGGCGGAGAATTGCGGCACGCCAACGCCTGCCACAACGCGGGTGGTGCAGATGGAACCGGGGCCGATGCCGATCTTCACTGCATCGGCTCCCGCATCGATGAGGGCCTTCACGCCTTCGGCAGTGGCCACGTTGCCGCCGATGATCTGCACCTTGTTGGACAGCTTCTTCACCAGCGTGACCTGCTTCAGCACATTGGCGGAGTGGCCGTGGGCCGTGTCAACGATCAGCACGTCGACGCCCGCGTCAATGAGACGCTCGGCGCGCTCGCGGCCTGCGTCACCAATGCCGGTGGCCGCCGCAACGAGCAGACGCTCCTTGTCGTCCTTGGCCGCGAGCGGATGGTCGGCGGCCTTTTCCATGTCATTGACGGTGATCAGCCCCACGCATTTTCCGGCATCATCCACCACCAGCAGCTTTTCAATGCGGTGCTTGTGCAGGAGGCGCTGGGCCTCGGCCCGGTCCACGCCCTCGCGCACGGTCACGATGTTGCGGGTCATGAGGTCCGCGACCTTGGCATTCATGTCGGTGGCAAAGCGCACATCGCGGTTGGTGATGATGCCTTCCAGCCTTCCGCCCGCGCCGACAACCGGAATGCCCGAGATCTTGCGTTCGCGCTTCAGCGCCATCAATTCGCCCAGCGTTGCCCCGGGACCGATGGTGATGGGGTTCACCACCATGCCGCTCTCATAGCGCTTGACGCGGGCCACATGCTCGGCCTGGACGGCGGGTTCGAGGTTCTTGTGGATGACGCCGAGGCCGCCCGCCTGGGCCATGGCGATGGCCATGCCGGCTTCCGTTACCGTGTCCATGGCGGCGGCCATGACGGGAATGGAAAGCGAGATGGACTTGGTGAGTTTGGTGGCCGTCACCACGTCTGTCGGCAGTACCGAGGATGCGCCGGGCTTCATCAGCACATCATCGAAAGCCAGATATTCGGGAAAGGAACGGACGTTGACGGGCATGGGCCAACCTTTGCATGAGGGGATTCAGGAGTTGGCGGCTGCCCTTAACACCCCGATGGCGGCAGGGGCAAGGGGCATGGAAACACACAATAGCGAGGCGCGGGCACGCCCTCACCTGCTTTCGGAAGAAGGTGTTGTCCGTGACATGGCGGGGTGGATCAATGCCTCACGGCGGATGGGTGAGCGGAAGGACTTGAGGAGGGACGGTTTCCGCCCCGGCCCGATGCCAGCGCTTTAGAATGGTGGAAAGAGGTCTTCGGCACAGGGCCGTGACATCACTCACGCCGCCAGCGCTTTGGGGCGCTGGCGAAAAGCGTGCAGTGATCTTTTTCAAGAGAAACGCAGCGGTTTTGGCCCGCATTGACCGCGCTCGCCACATCTCCCGGGCGGGGCGCTCAGGGACGCGAAGGTCCGGCCCCATGTTGGGCGTGAACTGCGGAAACCCGCGCTTGGACCGTAGTATCCAAGGGTCGGTCAACCGGCTCCCGGGATCCATCAGTGCTTGGCTGATGGAGCGCGGGCGCTGCTCATGGTCTGAACGATGAAGACAAGCTCGCGACACCGGTCCCTCCTCTGTTCCAGACCATCGCGGAATGTAAATCACAGAATAGGAATCAAGTCAAGATCGTTGATGACTAGTGCTCCCATCAAAAGCCGACACCCCTGCGAAGGCAGGGGTCCAGCTTTCTAGGCCAGAGGCACTGCGGGATCGCCGGAGGGAAAAAACAAGACTGGCTGGACCTTCACGATTCCATCAATTCACTGGCGACACTCGTTGAGCCCAAAGCGGGACCCCTGCCTGCGCAGGGGTGACGGGAACGGGGGAAGGCCGGTGATGGAGAGAATTGGAGAGGCAATTGTTTCAGCCAAAGCGGGGTTCCGGCTCGCGCACGACATCACGCCTGCGGCGTGATCAAGGTGCGCGTCCGGAATGACGGGAATGGAGGAAGGGGGAGGGATGGCGAGCACCCACAGGCACGCAGTTTCACCTGACAAAATGTCAGGCGGACTGACAACTCGTCAGTTGTTTCGCATGCGGCGGAGCATAAAATATCGCCTGAAAACACGGCATCTGCGGCACCCGCAGAATGATCAAACAAAGGACCACCATCATGAAAACCATGCGCCTTCTTCCGTTGGCCGGAGCACTGCTTGTTGCCTCCGTGACAGCAGCTGCGGCTTATACGATTCCGCCGCCACCTTTCGTGAACGGCGCGCCGCCCGCCAACAACATGATTTTGCCGCCACCACCGGTGCCGGTGGCGCGGCTGCATACCGTGATGAAGGGCGACAGTTTCTGGAAGCTCGCCAAGGCCTATTACGGCAAGGGCGGCAGCTGGAAAGTAATCGCCGATGCAAACCCCGGCCACAAGGCCAAGGGACTTGAAGTGGGTTCGGTCATCGTCATTCCCTGACAGATGATTCCCTGCGGCCTAGGTTGGGCCCATGGGCAGCTGGCGTGACACTCGGGGGCGGGTGTCACGCCTTTTTCACATCGTGCCACACCGTGCGACTCCAGTGCCGTTGCAATGGTTTAGTGAACCGCGCATATTCACGGGGGTTGGCTTGTGTCAGCAAGGCGACCGCCGAGGGGGCTTGATCGTATTGAGAAAGATCGGCCATGGCATTTTCGAAAACCTACGATAGCACGAATCCCTATTTTGCCGGTGACTTCTGGTTCACCCCCGGAACTATCACCGTTGCGGTGGACGGCATTGTCTCCGACCTGGTCTCTGGCGGCTTCACCGACGATGGCCTGAACCTGAGCAACGGCCCCTGGACCGTTACGGTCAAGGGCTTGGTGTCCTCTCTCTACGGCAGCGGCATCAACCTGGTGACGGCACAGCCCGCAGGATCCATTTCAAAAATCACGGTTGGCGCAACTGGCCATGTGGAAGGCACAGGCTACGGCATCTTGTCTAGCCACGCCCTCAATCTGGCGAATGACGGCGACATCCATGGCAATCTCGTGGGTGTGCTGATCAACAACAGCACCTCGTCCTCCACCCTCAAGAACACAGGCATCATCGACGGCGCGGTGTTCGGCATCGAGCTTTTTGACGCGGCAACCGTTACGAACTCGGGCATTGTGAATGGGGGCACCGCGATCTTTCAAGGCCTGAGTTCGGCTGCCACCACCGTGACCAACAGCGGGGTGCTTCATGGAAGCCTGACCCTCGCCAACGGCGATGACAAGGTGAAAAACAGCGGCACCATCGAAGGCAATGTCACTTTGGGAGGTGGCAAGGATGTGTTCACCAACACCGGAAATGTGACGGGCACCATCAACCTTGGCAATGGCGACGACACGTTCACGGGCGGCAAGTACAGAGATCAGGTGTTCGATTCCGGGGATTCAGACACATACAATCTGGGTGACGGTTTCGACACCTTCGATGCGGTGGAAGTGCTGAGCAATCTCGGAATCGACAAGGTGAACGGTGGCGGCAATGCCGGTGCCAATCCCATTCTCGACTTGTATGGCGATACCTACAACGCCAGTGACGCCACGCAGAGCGTTTACATCAATCTCGACAGCAAGGCCCACCACACGGTGGGCTCCGCCGTGCTTTACAATGCAGCGGAAGCCCACGGCAATGAAACCGGCGTTGACAAGATTTCGGGATTTGAAGTGGCCTATGGCGGCGACGGCGCAGATATCATGTTCGGAAACGCGGCAGCAAATCTTCTGCGCGGTGGCGACGGCGGAGACCAGCTTTACGGCCTGGCGGGAAATGACCGGATTGAAGGGGGTGCGGCTTCTGACCGGATTTATGGCGGTCTGGGCCGCGACACGCTGATCGGCGGCAGTGACGGTTATACCGACCGCTTCTGCTATGAAAGCGTGAAGGACAGCACGGTTGCCATGGCGGGGCGGGACGTGATCCAAGATTATGAGAGGATCGCCGACTACATCGATTTTTCCGCCATGAATCCGGGCAATGTGCTGGGCCTGCATTTCACCGGCAAGGACGTGGCGTTCAGCGGCTTGGGGTCGGTGCGGGCCCTGACCACGGCGGACGGCTATGTGATCGAAGTGGACGTGAATGGCGACAAGATCGCCGACATGGCCATCGACATTGCCGACAGCGACCACAGCAATTCCGGGTGGACCTCCACGGACTTCATCTTCGTCTGACGGCACAGGCGGCTGGCGGCGCGCGCCAACTTGTGCTGTTGAAGACTGATGGTTCATGATTTCAACTGCGTGGTGGCGGGAGCTGGCGTGATCGGCCTTGCCGTGGCGCGCGCCCTCGCCCGCGCCGGGCACAGCGTTCTGGTGCTCGAAGCGGGTGCCGCGGCCGGGCTCGAGACATCCTCGCGCAATTCCGAGGTCATTCACGCCGGGATCTATTATCCGGCGGGAAGCCTGAAGGCACGGCTCTGTGTGGAAGGCCGCAAGCTGCTTTATGCCTATTGCGCGGAGGCGGGCGTGCCGACGCGGCAACTTGGCAAGCTGATCGTGGCCACGGGACCCGCCGAGGAAGCTAAGCTGCAGAGCATCGCGGCGCTCGCAAAGGCCAATGGCGTGGATGATCTCGTGTGGCTCGACGCGGCGGGAGCGCGCGAGCTGGAGCCAGAGGTTGTCTGCACGCGAGCCCTCTATTCACCTTCCACCGGCATTGTCGAAGGGCGGGCACTGATGCTGGCGCTGCAGGGCGAGGCCGAGGCCCATGGCGCCGGCTTTGCCTTCAAATCGCGCTGTGTGGCCGCCCGGCGCGCGGACACTGGCTTCATCGTTACGGTGGAAGATGAGAGTGGAGCAGCCACGGACATCTCCTGCGCGATGGTGGTGAACGCCGCGGGCCACGGAGCCCATGCACTGGCCCGCGCCACAGAGGGCCTGCCCCACGACAGCCTGCCACCGCGCTTTCTGGCCAAGGGCAGCTATTGCAGCGTCACGGGAGCGGCACCCTTCCGGCATCTGGTCTATCCCACGCCGGTTGCCGGGGCGCTTGGCATTCATGCGACGCTTGATCTGGCTGGCGCGGTGCGCTTCGGCCCGGATATCCGCTGGGTGGAGAGGCTTGACTATTCACTGCCGGAGGGATTGCCCGAGGCCTTTGCCGCGGCCGTCGAACAGTATTGGCCCGGCGTTCGGTCTCGCGACCTTCTGCCCACCTATTGTGGTGTGCGGCCGAAAATTCACGGCCCCGCGCAGGCGGCAGCCGACTTCTGCATCATGGGCCCGGCGGACCATGGCGTGCCGGGCCTCGTCAATCTCTTCGGCATGGAGTCACCCGGGCTCACCTCATCACTCGCGGTGGCCTGGCATGTTATGGGTTTGCTGTCACATGCCAGTGTGCCCTGACACTCAGACTTCGAAATCTCCCAGAACAGGCGCGTTGGTATGGGCCTGATCAAAGATGTCGATGGCAAAGTCGACCTTGCCATCGTCATTGGAGTCCATGAGGAAGGTCCAGCCGACATTGGTCTGGATGACCTTGCCCTCGGCATCACCATCGCCCGACGTGAAACTCGATGACGCGGCAATCAGGTTGAAATTCACGAGACTGAGCTGCCTGAGGTCAATTTCATCTTCGCCGGTGGTGAAGTCCATGATCATGTCGCGGCCAGTAAGTGCAAGCGTGCTTTCGGCCACCGACTTGTAGATGAAGAAGTCGGTGGAAGAATCGCCGCCGCGCAACTCGTCGCGGCCAAGCCCGCCATAGAGGAAATCCCCTGCACCGCCGCCGTCCAGGCTGTCGTTGCCCTTGCCGCCCCACAATTCGTCCGCGCCACCGTTTCCTTCGATGCGGTTGGCCGAGGCATTGCCGATGATGATGTCGTTGCCAGAACCGCCATAGGCCATCTCGAAATTCTTGATGTAGTCCAGGCCGAAATCCGGGCCGATCCCGTTGTCGGTGGCGGTTCCGGCGGCCAGAAGCGTGGACGAGGCCAAGCCATTGGTCAGCGATATGACGGCCACCGTGTCGAGATTGATGCGCAGGTTGGAGAAGCTGGCACTCGCATCGTAGAGATCGCCATAAACGCCAAGTGACGGAATGGTGCCGGAATTTGCCCCGCCGTCCACAGTGTCGTCGCCGTTGTTGGAATTGCTGCCGACGGCGACGAAGACGTCGCTCTTGCCGCCAAACTTGTAAATGTCCGCGCCGCCTTCATCGGTCACGTGGTCGCTCTGCTTGGAGCCACCGAAGAACTGGTCCTTGCCTTCGCCCAGGTGCACGTCGGTGGTGATGATGCCGGTGTTCTTGACGATGTCATCACCGCCCGCGAGGATGACGGAGTTGATGGTTCCCGAATTGGTGAGGGAGACTTTCTGCCCGGCGGACGAGACAAGCCCGGTGACAGAGCCCTTGTTGGTGAAGGTCATCTGCCCGTTGAGGCCATCAAAGGCGACATCGCCTTCGACAGTGCCATCATTCTTGAAAGTGCCGGTGTAAAGCGCATCGCCGAGGCTGAACTGCACGCCGCCATCAATGGTGCCGCTGGCGGCGTTGCTGGCGACATGCTTGAGGCCTGCACTCAAAGTCACGGCATAGACGCCGTCTCCCGTGATAAAGCCCTTGTTGGCAAAACTCACGGTGTTACCCGCATTGCCGACCATGGTGACATTGCCATCGATAAAGCCATCGTTCTTGACGGTGCCTGACCCATCAAGCTGCACGTCACCAAAGATCTGCCCGGCGGCGGCATTGGCCAACAGCAGTTTTCCATCCCCGGTGAGGCGGACGGCAAAGTCGGCACCTGACGCGAAACCGGCGGAGTCGATGGAGGCGATGATGCCGCTGTTGTTGACCGTGAAGGCATAGGCATGGCCGAAGGAATAGCCATAGATGGCCTGAAAGCCGGAGATGAGGCCCGCGTTGGTGAGTGTGCCCCCGGCGTTCATCAAAACGCCGCAGGCATAGCTCGAGATCGTACCTTCGGCCTTGTTGGTGATTTTCGTGCCGGCCGTGTCGGCGTCCGCAAAGATGCCGGCCGCGACTTCATCAAATATGCTGGTGGTGGAAACCACGCCGGAATTGGTGATGTTGTAAGTGCCACCGCTGACCCAGAGGGCGTGGCCGTGATTGCCACTGCCGTCATTGATCGGGGAATTGAACAGTACGGCTTCTGGCTTGATCGTCACCGTGGGGCCATCGACCGCCCCACTAAACATGTGAAGGCCAGAGGTGAAGTTGACGGTTCCGTCGAGGGTGGTGGACATGATGCCTTGCTCCATAGCAACGGCAGCGCCCATGCATTTCAGCGCTGCCCGCGGCCACCTGTGGCGCACCGCGATTCAGCCCCCGGCGGCATTCTTAGCCTTGCAGCGACGGTTTGACCAGCCGGGTCCGGGTTATCGGGTTTGGGTGCCGTACATGGGCCTAGAGGCCCTTCACACCTTCTGCCAGCTGTGTGCCTTGGACGAGGCGATGGCGGCTTCCACCACCTTCTGGATTTCATAGGCTTCGCGGAAATCCGGGCCGGTGCTCTTGCCCCTGGCAATGCCGGCGAGGAACTCCGCCATCTCGATGGTCTTGAGATCGTTGAAGCCGAGGTGATGGCCGCCCGCCACGCAGAAGCCGCCATAGGGCGGATGCTGAGGACCGGACTCGATGCGGGTGAAGCCCTTGTGGCGCGCCTCGCCGCCCGCCTTGTAGTAGTGCAGTTCGTTCATGTGCTCCTGCGAGAAGACGAGCGAGCCCTTTTCGCCGGTGAGTTCAAAACCCAGCTGCATGTTGCGACCGGTCTGGACCCAGCTTGCTTCAATGGTGCCGCCGCAGCCGCGGCGGAAGTTGACGAGGAGGCGTGCCACGTCGTCCACAAGAACGGGTTTCATCTCGCTGCCGCCACGGGCCGTGGGACGCTTGCTGATGATGGTGCGGATATCGGCGGAGACCTCTGCAATCTCGCCCAAGAGGAAGCGGGCCATGCCGATGATGTGCGAGCCCAGGTCGGCGATGACGCCCGGGCCACCCGAGGGATCAATGCGCCAGGTCCAGGGCGATTGCGGATCGTGCATGTAGTCTTCGGCGTGGATGCCGCGGAAGCCGGTGATCTCGCCCAGTTCGCCCGCCGCCACCATGTCGCGGGCCAGCTTCAGCAGCGGGTTCTTGAGGTAATTGAAGCCCACCTGGGTGCAAACGCCTTTGGCTTCTGCCGCCTGCACCATGTCGAGCGAGTCCGCCAGGGTGGGCGAGAGCGGCTTCTCGCAATGAACATGCTTGCCCGCAGCGATGGCGGCCAGCGCCATGTCCTTGTGGAAGGTGTTGGGTGTGGTGATGGAGACAGCTTGCACCGCCGGATTGGCGATGAGGGCCTGCCAATCCGCGCTGGCGCTTTCAAAGCCATATTGACGGGCGGCCTTGCGCGCGGCCTCGGCATTCACATCCGCCACGGCCACAAGGCGTGGAGCCGGAATATCCGGGAAGGCCGAAAGCGCCGTGCGGTAGGCAATGGCATGGGCCTTGCCCATGAAACCCGTGCCGATCAATCCGATGCCAATGCTGTCCATGGGGCGCTCCCTGCTTCACCGCCGCATAGTGTCATGTCCGTGAAACGGCAAGATCGCACCTGCCGTTGCGAGGGCGGCCCCCCACAAATCGATCAGATTATCGCAGCGCCTGTTCATAAGGTGAGAGGTCAATGGCGCTCCCATCCTCCTTGAAGACCGGTCCGGATGGCAGCCGGTCGAGCAGCAGGAATACGGTTTCACTGGGACGACACAGGCGCACCCCCCTCGCCGTGCAGACAATCGGCCGGTTCACCAGCACCGGATGCAACAGCATCTGCGCCAGAATGGCCTCATCGGAAACCCCGGGGTCCAACAGCCCCAATTCCCGGGCGGGAGACTTGGTCTCGCGCAATGCCGCGCGCGGGGTCAGACCGGCAGCCGCAAAAAGCGCGAGCAGTTGGGGCCGCGTCCATCCTTCGCTCAGGTAATCGATCAGCGTGGGGCGATAACCACAGGCCTCCACCAGTGCCACGACATTGCGCGACGTGCCGCAGTCCGGATTGTGGTGGATCACAACATTCACGACGTGAGCCTTCGCACGGCAAGAATGGCAAGAACGCCGCCTGCAGCTTGCGCGGCCATGAACGGCAGCACGCAGCTGGGTGCGATGCCCGCAAATGTATCCGAGAAGCTCCGGGCCAACGTCACCGCCGGATTGGCAAAGGAGGTGGAGGCCGTGAACCAATAGGCACCAACAATGTAAAGTGCCACCGCCTGCGGAATGGCTTCTGCCTTGTGGCGCAAGAGCACGAGAATGGTGAGAAGGAGTCCAAAACTCGCTGTGGCTTCCGCCAGCCATTGTCCTGTGCCCCACCGCATTTTCTGCGACACCTGTGCAACCGGAAGATCGAACATGGCATGGGCCAGCAGCACGCCCGCAAGACCGCCGAGGACTTGCGCCACACCATATGGGACCGCGGATGCAGCGCTGAGCCGCTTGTCCGCCACCATGGCCAGCGTTACCAGCGGATTGAAATGCGCGCCGGAAACGGGCCCGAAAACCTGGATCAGCACAAACAGCATGGCCCCGGTGGCAAGGGCATTGGCCAGAAGCGCAATCGCCACATTTCCGGCAGCCAGGCGTTCCCCCATGATGCCGGATCCAACGACAGTGGCCAGCAACAGCATCGTTCCCAGGAATTCGGAAGCCACCTGCCTGTTCATGGGAGGGTGCACTGCATCAGCCATGCGACAGTTGCGTGACGGAAGGCTACGCCGCTTCGCGCATGGCGCCCGGTCCGGGGATGGCCCCCTTCGGGCATTTGCCGGCGATGATCATGCCGAGCACGTCATCATGCGTCACGTCAGAGGTATGGGCGGTGCCCACCACCTTGCCGTTCTTCATCACGGCCACGCGGTCGGCAAGATCAAACACGTCATGCAGGTCGTGGCTGATGAGGAAGATGCCGATGCCTTCGGCCTTCAACTGCTTGATCAGCTCGCCCACCTGGGCGGTTTCGGCGGGGCCCAAGGCTGCCGTCGGTTCGTCCATGATCAGGATGCGGGCGTTGAAGTGGATGGCACGGGCAATGGCCACGGACTGGCGCTGGCCGCCCGAGAGTTTCGACACCGGCTCCTTGAAGCGGCGGAAATTGGGGTTGAGGCGGTGCATGACCTTGCGGCATTCCGCTTCCATGGCCACGTCATCCAGCGTGCCAAGGGCGGTGCGCAATTCGCGGCCGAGATAGAGATTGGCGGCGGCGTCCACATTGTCGGCCAGAGCGAGCGTCTGGTAGATCGTCTCAATGCCCTGGGCCTTGGCGTCGCGGGGGTTGTTGATGTTCACCTCTTCGCCATTGATGAAGATCTGCCCGGCATCGCGCTTGTAGGCGCCGGAGAGCACCTTGATGAGGGTGGACTTGCCGGCGCCATTGTGGCCGAGCAGGCCCACCACTTCACCCGGATAGAGATCAACGGTCGCATGATCGACGGCCTTGATGCCGCCGAAGGCAATCGAGATGTTGCGCATCTCAATGAGCGGGGTGCCGCGCTCCCGCAGGTTGGTGTGAGGTTCGGCCCCCTTCACCGCGGCAGGCGTTTCGTGGGTTTCCGCAACCTTGACCGGCACGGGTTTGGCCTTGGCCTTCACCGCCTTGCGGGCCGGGGTCTTTGTCTTGCTTGCTTTTGCCATGCTGGCCTCCCCTTACTTCACGCGGCGGGAATAGAGTTGATCAAGATAGACGGCGAGCACCAGAACCACGCCCACAACCACGTTCTGGAAGGCGGCGGGCAAGTTGAGCAGTGACATGCCGGAGATGATGGACTGCATCATCAGGGCCCCAATCATGGCGCCATAAATGGTGCCCACGCCACCCGCCAGCGAGGTTCCGCCGATCACCGTGGCGGCGATCACGTAAAGCTCGTTGGTGAGGCCGAGCGCATTGGTTGCGGCATTGAGGCGGGCGGAAGAGATGACCGCCGACACGCCCACCAGCGCACCCATCAGGGCGAAGACCTTGACGATCATCCACTTGGTGTTGATGCCGGCCAGTTCTGCCGCTTCCGGGTTGCCGCCGATGGCGTAGACATAGCGGCCAAAGGTGGTGCGGTTGGCAAGGAAGGTCATGAGCAGACCCACCACGAGGGTGACAATCACGGGCAGTGAATAGCCGGTGTAATAGATGAGCCCGTCCACACAGCGCACCACCTGGTCACCCGCCATGCAGACCGCGGTGCCATCCTTGTCCTCCACGCCGGGGGGAATAGTGACGCCATTGACCTTGGCATAGTTCTCGATCAGCTTGAACGGCCAGGGGTAGGAATTCATCACGTGGGTCGCAAAAAGCACCACACCGCTGCCCACGGCGGCGAGGAAGACCTCGGCCCAGACCGGACGCAGCGGAAACTTGAAGCGCAGGCGCTGGCGGCGGCCATTGATGATGGCAAAGATGATGGCGGCGCAAACGATCAATGCGAGGACCCAGCTCCAGAAGGGACCAAGCCAGCTGATGGGAATGCCGCCGCCAAAGATTTCAAAGGTCTTGTCCATGGGGGCCACGGTCTCGCCCTTTGCCATCCAGAAGGCGATGCCGCTGTAGGCGAGGAGGCCGCCCAGCGTGACGATGAAGGCGGGGATCTTGGCATAGGCCGTGAGCCAGCCGTTGAAGGCGCCGAGCGCCGTGCCCAGCGCGATGCACAGCACAACGCCCATGATCCAGATCGACCAATGGCCAACCCCCAGCACCGGGGCCAGCTTGAAGACCTGGAGCACAGCGCCCGCCACCGCCACGAGCGACAGCATGGAGCCCACGGAGAGATCAAGCTGCCGCATGACGATGAGCAGCACCATGCCGGTGGACATGACGGCGATCGACGAGGTCTGCACCAGCAGGGTCCAGAGGTTGCGCGGGGTCAGAAAGGAGCCGCCAAGCAAGCCGCCGAAATTGCCGCGCATGACGCCGGAGGCGATGTCAAACACGCACCAGATCAAGATCAGGGCGGCGAGCATTCCGAGCATGCGGGTGTCGATTTCCGTGGCCCGGAAGAAGCGCTTGACCGGCCCTTCATATTGCAGGGCGGGGCTCTGGCTGGTGCTGGCGGCGTTCGTCATGTCCGTCTCCGAGAAATCCGTCATCTACTTAAAGAAAGGCCGCACCCCTTTTGCAAGAGGCGCGGCCCATCATTCGTCAATCACAAGAGATTAGCAACCGGGCACGGCACCAGCGGCAACGCCGGCGCAGGCCTGTTCCTTGGTGATGTGGCCAGCGTCGATGGCGACATTGACATTGGCCTTGGTGATGGCCGTCGGGGCCAGCAGGATGGCGTTCATTTCAACGCCCTTCTTGCCGCCGTTGAACTTGCCAACGCCAGCGATCTTGTCCATCGGCGTGCCGTCGGCGAGAGCGTTCGCGGCTTCACCGGCAACCTTGCCGAGGTCAGAGGCGTTCTTCCACACCGACACCGTCTGGGTGCCCAGCGCAACGCGGTTGATGGCGGCGAGGTCGCCGTCCTGGCCACCGACCGGAATGCCGGCCATGCCCTGGGCGGTGAGAGCGGCCACAACGCCAGAGGCCATGCCGTCGTTTTCAGAGGCAACGGCGTCGACCTTGTTGCCGGTGGAGGTCAGGCACTGCTCCATGTTCTTCTGGGCATTGTCCGGCTTCCAGCCGTCGGTGAAGGTTTCGCAGACGTTCTTGATCTTGCCGCTGTCGAGGCCTTCCTTGAGCACTTCCATCATGCCCTGGAACAGGAAGGTGGCGTTCGGGTCGCCCTTGTCGCCCTTGATGAAGGCGTAGTTGCCTTCCGGCTTCACCTTCTGGATTTCAGTGGCGATGATGCGGCCCACACCGACGTTGTCGAAGGTGATGTAGAGGGCGTTCGGATCTTCGAACTGAACGTCATAGGCGATCGACTTGATGCCGGCGTCAGAGAGCGCCTTGATCGAGGGCAGGATGGCGTCCGAGTCGAAGGCGACGACGAGAACGACGTCCGGCTTCTGCGAGATCAGGCTTTCGATGTCGGCGGCCTGCTTTTGGGCCGAGCCCTGAGCGTCGGTCGAGATGTACTTGTTGCCGGCAGCTTCAACGGCAGCCTTGATGGCGGCTTCGTCGGTCTTCCAGCGTTCTTCCTGGAAGGTCTTCCAGGAAACGGCAATCGTCTTGCCGGCGGCCAGCGCCGAGACAGACGACACGCCGAGCATCAGCGCGCCAACGGCGAGCGTCAAAACTTTACGGGTGAGCATTCAAGATCCTCCTTGGAAAAGCCGGCGCGGTTGGCTCCGGCCTGAAATGGACAGCAATTTAATTCAGCGTCCAAAATAAATATTGCGCGAATTCGGATTCAGAGTCAACTTGATTCTGCATGAACCTGATGGACCATACGCCCCAGAAGGCCGACAGCGACCTTGTGCGCCGCCAGAACCGCGGCCTGGTGCTTGCTGCACTGCGAAGCGCAGGCGCCATCGCGCGTGTGGAGCTGGGGCGCATCACGGCGCTCAGTCCTGCTACAATTACATCCATCACAAGCGATTTGTTGCATGAGGGCCTGATTGTCATCGCGCCAGACCAGGCGGACCCGCTGCGCGGCCGCAAGGGCCGGCCGCAGGTGAAGCTGGCCCTCAATGACAAGGCCGGCCATGTGCTGGGCCTGCGCATTTCCATTGATGAGCTGCGCATTGACCTTGTGACCTATGGCGGAAAGCCGGTGGCCCGGGAGTTCATTGAACTGGCGAGCTACGAGACGGATGAGGACAGCTATGGCGAGAAGGCTGCGGCGCTTGTGCGGGGTTTCCTGCGCAAGCGCGGTGTTGCGCTTTCCAGCCTGTTGCATGCGGGTGTTGCGGTGCAGGGCATTGCCGATACATCGCGCGGCGGCATCGCCTGGAGTCCGGCCTTCCGGGGGCGCGACGTGGCGGTGCTTGATCCCCTGGCCCGTGCCCTGCGCTGCCCCGTCTCCATCGCCAATGACGGCAACCTGATGGCCCGCGTCGTTGCGGAGCGCAGCGCCGGCCTCAGCGGCACGACGCTGGTTGTGTTTGTGGGCTATGGCATCGGCATGGGCATCGTGCTCGATGGCACGGTCTATGCCGGGCCAACGGGTGCGGCCGCCGAATTTGGCCACATGAACCACGAGCCTGACGGTCCGCTGTGCCGCTGCGGTCAGCGCGGCTGCATTGAAGCCTATGCGGCTGACTATGCCCTGCTCCGCCAGTGGCATGGCGAGTCCAGCTGGCACGACCCCACGCACCATGCCGTGGACCCGCAGGAACTGATCCGGCTGCGCCGCAAGGCGAGCGAAGGCGACGCCAAGGCCCTTGCCGTTTACAACGCGGCAGGCCGCGTGCTGGGCATTGGCATTGCCCGGGCCATTGCCCTGCTCAACGCCCAGCGGGTGGTCATCGCAGGGCCCGGTGCCGACAATTTCGACCTGATGAAAGGGGCTCTGGAAACAGGCTTCCGCACCGCCCTGCCCGAGGCCCTGCGCGAAGGCGTGACCATTGAAGCCGTGGCGGGAGGCCATGACCTGATCACCGAAGGGCTGCTGGACCAGATTTTTGCCGAGCTGGACCGGACAGTCTTTGCAAGGCCCGGCTGGCAGCAATTGCGGCTCACGGGATGACGGCGCACCAGTGAAAGAAAAATGGACCAGGGGATGAGCAGATTGACAGCGCCGCCGGTGGCTGGTGAGTCCCAGAAAACAAGACTGCGTGGGAGGACATGATGAAATTTGTATCGGGCCTGATTGCGGCCGCCGTGGCGGCCGTGCTGATGGCGGGTGTCTCTCTGGCGGCCAGCCCAGAGGATGTGCTGCTCGCACGCTATGAGCTTGTGCTCAATCTGGTGCGCCACACCGCCACCTATTCGCCGCCTGTGGCTTCGCGGGCCTTCGCCTATACGGGCATCACGGCCTATGAGGCGACCGCCTCCGGCGATGCCAGCCTGAAAAGCCTGGCCGGACAGTTGAATGGCCTGACGGCCCTGCCCGCCCGCAAGCCGGGAGTGCGCTACGACGAAGCCGTTGTGCTGAATGCGGCCATGGATGCCGCGATTGCAGACTTTTTCGGCAACACCGGGCCTTCCGGCCAGCAGGTGATGAAAGCCAAGTCCGTGAAGCTGCGCCGCGCTGTTACTGCGGGCGTGCCCAAGGCGGTGGTGGCCCGCAGCGAGGCCTATGGCCGGGCGCTGGAGAAGGCCATTCTCGCCTGGTCAAAAAGCGATGGCGGCGCCGTGGTTGAGAACCTTGGCTTTCCCAAGGTTTACACGGTGAGCAAACTGCCGGGGCACTGGGTGCCCACCAACCAGTATCAGTTGCAGCAGCATCCGCTGCTGCCGGGCTGGGGCAAGAACCGGCCCTTTGCAATGCCGGATGGAGCAAGCTGCACGCTGCCGCCACCGCCTGCCTATAGCGAAGACCCGTCATCCGAATTCTTCAAGCAGGCCAAGGAAGTTTACGACACCAAGAACAGCCTGACGGACGAACAGCGCACCATCGCGCGCTTCTGGTCTGATGATCCGGGCCTCTCCTGGACACCGCCCGGGCACTGGGTGGGCATTGTCATGGACATTGCCCAGCAGCGGAAGCTTGATGTGAAGACGACGGCCAAGGCCCTGGCCAAGGTGGGCATTGCCATTGCCGATGGCTTTATCGGCTGCTGGCATGAGAAATATGCCTATGACTACATCCGCCCGGTGACTTTCATCAAACAGAAGATCGATCCCAAATGGGAGACGCTGCTTATCACGCCGCCCTTCCCGGAATATCCCTCTGGCCATTCCACGCAAACGGGGGCTGCTGCGGAAGCATTGACTGCGGTGTTCGGAGACAATTTCGCCTTTGATGACACAACCCATGAGCGGGATGGATTGGGAGTGCGGCACTTCACCAGTTTCCACGCCGCCGCACAGGAAGCGGGCATTTCCCGGCTCTATGGCGGCATTCATTTCCGGGCGGCCATTGAACTTGGGCTCGACCAGGGCAAATGCATCGGCGCCTACGCGGCCAAGCTGAGCATGGACAAATGAGGAAGCGTGTTGCAGCTCTGTGTGCGGCGTTTCTTACGGCGGGCGTTGGTCAGGCGCTTGCTGAACCGGTCATTCCCTCCTTCACGGAGGAAACGCGCACGGGCATCAGTTCCATCTACAAGGGCGACTGGCAATATATGGTGGGCGGCGGCGTGGCGGCCTTCGATTGTTCCGGCGATGGCTTGCCGGAGTTGTTCTTCGCGGGTGGTGAAAACGAGGCCTCGCTCTTTATTAATAAGTCTAAGCGGGGTGGGCGCCTGCGCTTTGCCAGCGCCACACATGATGGCCTTGGCTTTGACCATGTGACCGGGGCCTATCCGCTCGACATCGACAGTGACGGCGTTCTCGATCTTGTGGTGCTGCGGGTGGGGGCCAATAAGATCATGCGCGGGCTTGGCCGGTGCCGCTTTGAAGACGCAACGGCCAAGTTCGCCATTGATGCAGGTGATGCCTGGAACACCGCCTTCTCCGCTACCTGGTTCAAGGGCGACACCTGGCCCACGCTGGCCTTCGGCACCTATATCGACCGCAAATTTGAAGATGACCCCTGGGGCCATTGCACCGACAACTGGGTTTTGCGCCCGCAGCCCGGCACGGCGACTTATGGCCCGCGCATTCCACTGACGCCCAGCTATTGCACGCTCTCCATGCTGTTCACGGATTGGAACCGCTCCGGCAGGCCGGCGCTGCGCGTTTCCAATGACCGCGAATACTACATGGGCGGGCAGGAGCAGATGTGGAACTTCGCCCACCTAGATGCGCCCAAGCTCTATGCCGAAAGCGAGGGGTGGAAATACATCCGCCTGTGGGGCATGGGCATTGCCACGGCTGATATCACCAATTCCGGCTATCCCTCCTATTTCCTCTCCTCCATGGCCGACCAGCGCATGCAGCTGCTGGCCGATGGCGCGGCAAAACCCACCTACAAGGAAGCGCAATTCGCAATGGGCACCACGGCGCACCGGCCCTATGCGGGTGGCGACGAGCGGCCCTCCACCGGCTGGCACACGCAGTTCGAAGACGTGAACAATGACGGCCGCTATGACCTGTTCATCGCCAAGGGCAATGTGGACCGCATGCCGGACTTCGCCCAGCGCGACCCCAACAACCTGCTTTTGCAGAAGGACGACGGCACCTTCATGGAGTCGGGCGACAAGGCGGGGATCCTGAGTTTCCGCAACCACCGGGGGGCGCAGCTTGTGGACCTGAACCACGATGGCAAGCTTGATCTTGTGGTGACGGCACGGCGCGAGAACGCACAGGTGTGGCGCAACACTTCAGCCGCACTCGGGCATTTTCTGGAGGTGAAGCTGCAGCAGGACGGCAGCAACCGCAACGCCATCGGGGCCTGGGTTGAAGTGGAAGAAGACGGCGGCAAGATCATGCGCCGCGAAAATTATGTGGGCGGCGGGCATGTGTCCGGCCAGTCCGGCTTTCTGCATTTCGGCCTTGGCGCACGCACGGCCACACGGCTGCGGGTGATCTGGCCCGATGGCACGGAAGGAGCCTGGACAGAGGTGCAGGCTGACAGTTTCTATGAGGTGAGCCCACAGGCCGCGACACTCTTGAAGTGAAGCGCCGGCCTCGACACTCAGGCCAGCCCGATCTCCCTGGCGTTCACCACCAGCGCGGGATTGAGCCGGCTTTCCCGGCAGTCCAGAATGTTCTGCGCGGCGGCCAGGGCCATGCGCATGGCGCATTCTGCCGTGAGGCCGGCATTGTGTGGGCTGATGGTGACATGCGGATTGGACAGGAGGGGATGGTCTGGCCGCGGCGGCTCTTCGCCCAACACATCAAGGGCGGCGGCGCGCAGGCGGCGGGCCCGCAGGGCTTCATCCAGGGCACTTTCATCCACAAGGCCACCCCGGGCCGCATTCACAATAGTGGCGGAAGGTTTCATGACGGCGAGGTCCGCGGCACCGATGACCGCGCCCTGGCTTGCAGGCATATGAAGGGTGACAAGATCCGCCGCCGCAAGCCCCGCCTTCAGATCGGAAACGGGTTCAACAGCAAGGGCCCTCATCTGATCCGGCGGGACAAGGGGATCGAAGGCCTGAACCCTCATGCCGAAGGCCTGGGCGAGTGCCGCGACCCGGCGGCCAATGCGGCCAAAGCCCAGGACCAGAAGCTGCTTGCCATCCAGCTCCACGGCATCAAACCGGTTGCGCTCGTTCCAGTTTCCGGTGGTGGCCGCCACATGATGCGCCACGCTGCGGCGCGCCGCCGCCAGCATGAGCATCAACGTGTGTTCGGCAACGGCGCGGGAGTTGACGTCACCCACAATGGCCAGGGGAATGCTGCGGGCGTTGAGGGCCGCCACATCCACGGCATCATAGCCCACGCCATGGCGCGAGACGATGCGGAGCCGGGGCGCCATGGCCACATCCGCCGCCGTCATGGGCTGGGTGCGGATGAGCACGGCATCGGCGGTGGAAAGGAAGGGACGATAGGCCTCTGCCGTCACGGCCTCGACGAGATCAACGGCCACACCCGGCTGCTGGCGGAGAAGGGCAAGACCCGCCTCATGGATTTTCCCGGCGACCAGAACGCGAAACGGATCACCCGCCATATGTGCCTTCCTCTTGTGTTGGGACCACCGCGGCAGTCAACAGCCGCAGGCGGCCCGGCAAAGGAATCTCTTTGTTAGCTTAGCCATTGAATTGCAAGCGTGGCCGCGCCCGTTCACACTGGTGCTGTGGCTGAAAAGAAAAGGCAGCCGCCACTACGACGGCTGCCTTCAAATTTCGTGGAGACTACTTGCTGGCGAGATAATCGACCGGAATGGCTTCCGAGATCGTCCACTCGTCAATGACCCTGGGCTTGCCGCCTGAGACTTCCGTTTTCAGGCAGTTTGCCAGCGCTTCGCAGCCGATTTTCATTTCGCGGCGGCCGAAGACCTGCAGGTCCGGTAGCGAGGGCTGGGCCCCCACCTTCACACCATGAGCCTTGGCGCGGCGCACGGTCTTGCGCATGTGGGTGAAGCCGGAGGCAAGGAAATCGCAGGCCACATTGGCCTCGTCGTTGAGGGAGGCATGAGGCCCTCGCGGTCGCCCATCCTGGAGAGGCCAAATGCCTCGCTCATGTCGCAGCTATGGCGCGCGCTCAAGCTGCTTGAATGTGGCAATCAATTCGCTTGCGTTTGCCGGGTCTGCCGTGCGCTGGGCTCTCTCGATCTCCAACGCCATGTCAACGACCCGCTGGTTCATGGGGGCGGATTTTCCCTTGGCTTTCAGAATATCCACGACCCGGCCGTTCACTTCCCGCACCTCGGCGCAGCGCCCCTTGCGCCAATCCTGCAGTGAGGAGTGACAAGCGTGTCGGGCTTCAGTCGCCCAGAACTTCATCAAAGATCGCATCGACGTAGCGTTCCGGATGGTTGGTGGTGACGGGCGGCATGCCGATGATGGGGGATGATGCTGGCACCGTCGGCCTGGGCCGCTTGCATGGCTTCGTAGCCTGCGAGGCGTGACCTCGAGCATGCCCGGATAGCGCGCGGCATCATTGAGCGGAAGGTTGACGATGGACGACGGAATGAGTTCAGCCGCATTCACAACGAAGTTTCATCCACTTTGCCGACTTGATGTCGTCCATCACTTCGACCCGGCCGGAATTGCGCAGGATTTTCGCCACAGCCTCGACGCGGGGCTGCGTCTTTGGATCAAGGGCGCCCAGGGCAAACCAAGATTCATCCACATCGTTCTGGCGGTTGGTCACGCCGGGCACCCACATGTTGGAGGCAACCTCAATCACGGCACCGATGGTGCGGTGTCGGCCCACCACGCTTGCGATGTCCTCGTGCGTCATGCCGTTTTGCAGGCCGACCACAAGGCCATCCTCCGCGAGGACCGACTTGATGAGTTCGGCGGCCCATTTGGTGTCGTAGGCCTTCATGACGATGAAGACGAGATCGAAGGGCTGCTTCACCTCGGCCACCTGACAGAGATGCAGAGCCGTGACCGGGACATTGAAACTGCGCTTCGGCAGGTTGACCGTGATGCCCTTCTGGCGCATGGCCTCCACATGGGCTGGCCACTGGTCAATGAAGGTGACATCAAGCCCCGCCGCGGCAAAATCTGCGGCGATGGAAGCACCCTGTGCGCCCGTTCCGAGGAATGCGATGCGCGGTCCTTTTTCCGTGTTCCAGCCCATGCGCTGCTCCAGTCCCGTTGTTGATGTGGCCGTCAGGTGCTTGCGGCTTCCTTCACCAGCACAAAGAAATCCTGTTCACCGAGGCCGCGTTCGGCTGCATTCCTGTAGGTGCTGGCAATCATGCTGTTGAGCGGCAGGCCGAGATTCATGCCGCGCCCAGCCTCAAGGAAGAGTTCCACGTCCTTCTGCAGCATGTTGAGGGTTGCCGCGGGCGTGTAATCGCCCTTGATGATCATGTCCTTCTTGTAGCCGATGAGCGGCGAGGCGACGGCGCTCTGGGTGATCACCTCGAGCATTGCCTCATTGCTGAGACCGCCCTTGAGGCCCAGCGCCAGTGCCTCACCCAGCAGCACCGCGGTGGCGGCCACCATGCTGTTGATGGCGAGCTTGAGCAGGCGGGCTTCTTCGCCACTGCCGAGGTGGAAAGCCTTTTTGGTGAAGACGGAAAAGATGCCGGACATAGCTTCGAATGTGGCCTGCGGACCAGAGACCAGGGCCGTGAGCGTGCCCGCGCTGGCCATTGCTGTTGACCCCGAGACGGGTGAGCGCAGGAAAGCGAGGCTTGGAGGCAGAGCCGCCGCAATTTTTGCCGAGATGGCGGGCGAGACGGTGCTCATGTCGATCAGGGTGGCACCCGCTTTCACCGCAGCCGCAAAGCCATCCCCCAGAAGAACATCTGCGAGGGCCTTGTCGTCGGAAACGCAGGTGAAGATGATGTCGCAGCCGGGGATGAGGGCCGCCACCGCAGAGGCCGAGGCAAAGCCCTCGGCCTGCAAGGCCGTTGCGCGCTCCGGCGTGCGGGCAAGCACATGCACATCATGGCCTGCCTCCTTGAGGCGCCGGCACACGGGCAGGCCCATTTTTCCGGCCCCGATCCAAGCAATCCTGGCCATCACGCCACCACTTCCTTTTGTTCGGCTGCAAGGCGGGCAAGCCGTGCCCGCTCACGCGCCGCAAATGTGCGCTCGCTCATCCGGTCGAGCAGTTCGATGATCTCCTTCAACTTGTCACGGGCGATGCCTTGCGTGATGAAGACAACGCGGGTGCGGTCATCGGCACTTGGCCATTTTTCCAGCCAGGTCATGGTGTGCAGAAGATGCTGCACACCTTGCACCACGGCGGGCCTGCCGGGCTCCTCCATGATGTTGACGAGGCCCTTCACACGCAACAGGCTGGGCCCGAGGTTTTGCGAAATGCCATCAAGCAGGAACTGCAACTCTTCGCGGGTGAGCGGCTTCGTGCGGGTGAGGACAAAGCTCTCAACACCCTTGGCGGCCAGATCATGCGGCAGGGCCTGATCGCGCACACCATCCGCGTCGCTGATGCGGCGCTCGTAGTTCTCATAATTGGCGATCGACAGCCAGTCGGAAGGGTCGGCCATGGCATCGGCGGCATCAAAGCCCGCATGCATCAGGAGTGGCGCCACGGCTTCCGAAGAGAAGTCTGCCTTCTTGATCCGCGCCGCAGGGTTCATCGCCTGGAGATGCGCGGCGAGCGCATCCGCCGCACCGTCTTTCGCCAGATCGAGTTTGGAGATCAGGATGTCATCCGCCAGTGCCACCTGGCGCAATGCCTCCTCGTGCTTATCCGCCGTTCCGGCAAAGTTGACGGCATCGACCATGGTCACAACATTGGTCACGCGATAGAGCCCATCCAATGTCGGCTCCGACAGGAAGGCCTGCATGATGGGGCCGGGCTCCGCCAGGCCCGTGGTCTCGATCACCACATTGTCGAAATCCGGCAGGTCTCCCTTGGCGCGGTCGTGATAGAGGCTGTTCATGGTGGCAACGAGGTCACTCTTCACCGTGCAACACAGGCAGCCGTTTTCCAGAACGATGACCGCATCGTTGCTGCTGGTGCAGAGCTGGTGATCCAGCCCCACTTCACCGAACTCGTTCACCACCACCACGGTGCGAGAAAGCTCCGGCGACTTGAGGCCGGCATTGATCAGCGTGGTCTTGCCACTGCCGAGGAAGCCCGTGACCAAGGTCACAGGAATGCGGCTGCGATGGTTGGACCGGGCCGCCATGGGCAGGTGTCAGGCCACGACTTCGCAGCCGGGCAGGCCGCAGGAGATGAGATGGTCTGACGGATAATTGGTGATGATCTCGCAACCGTTCTTGGTGACCACGACTTCCTCCTCGATGCGTGCAGCGCCCGAGCCGTCGTTGGAGCCTTTCCAGGTTTCCAGCGCGAAGACCATGCCTTCCTTGAGCGGGCGGGTCTGGCCCTTGAAACGCTTGGAGAAGATCGGGCGTTCCCACAGCGACATGCCCACGCCATGGCCATATTGCAGCAGGAAGGCTTCGTCCTCGTTCTTGTACCCGAACTCGTGGGCATCGGGCCACACGGCCGCCACTTCGTCGGGCGTCACACCGGGCTTCACCATGTCCATGGAGGCGGCGAGCCATTTCGACGCCGTCTCATAGGCATCGATCTGATGGTTGTTGGGTTGCCCGCAGATGAAGGTGCGGTAGTAGCAGGTGCGGTAGCCATTGTAGCTGTGCATGATGTCGAGGAAAATCATGTCACCGGGCTGGATCATGCGGTCGGAGAAGGTGTGGGAATGGGGGCGGCCACGGCGGCCCGACACCGAGTTGATGCACTCCACGCGCTCCGGACCCCATGCGGAACAGGCGGTCATTGGCGATGGCGACGAGTTCGTTTTCCTTGGTGCCGGGGCGGATGGCGCGGGCGATGTCGACATAGGTGGCATCCACCATGCCTGCTGCCATCTTCAACAATTCGATCTCGTCCGGTGTCTTCACTTCGCGGGCGTCCAGCATGGCCTGCTGGCCATCCACCACTTCAATGCCTTCGGCTTCGAGCGCCCGCAGCATGCCCAGTTCCATCAGGTCAACACCGAGCGGCTGGTTGGCAATGCCATAATGCACCAGCGCCTTCTTGATCTGCTTGGCGAATTCCTGCTGCACGCCGAGTGTCGGCGGAATGGCACCCTGCATGGTGGTGATGGGGGCGGCCACATTGTCCTTGATCCAGGGAGACGAGATGCGCTTGGCCGGAGGGGCGGGATCCCACAGGAAGGGGCTGCCTTCGGCGGGGCACAGCGCATAGCGGAAGAACTTGTCGCGGGCCCATTCGCCAATGTGTGTTGCCGTCACATAGCGGATGTTGTCGAAGTTGAAACACAATACACCACCGAGACCGGCGTTCTTAACCGCGGCCTGCGCCTTGGCGAGACGGGCTTTCGACATACGGGAGTAATCGATGCCCTCTTCCCAATCCTTGGCCATCTGGCCCCAGGAGGCCGTTGCATAGGGACTGTTGTATTTCATGATGTTTCTCCCAATTCTCCGGCCCATTTCTTGGTTTCGAGCGTGTCTTTGAGCTTTGACAGGAAGGACGCCGCATAGGCCCCGTCAAAGGCGCGGTGATCAAAGCTCTGCCCCAGCGTTCCCATGAGCCGCGGCAGAACGGCGTTGCCGACCACAGCGGGTTTCATCCGGATGGCATCGCTGGAGAGAATGGCAACCTGCGGGGCGTTGATGATCGGCGTCGTGAAGCTGGTGCCGAAGGCGCCATTGTTGGTGATGGAATAGGTGCCACCCGAGATGTCTGCGGTGCCAAGCTTGCCGGCCCGCGCCTTTTCGATTTGCCGGGCCATGGCCTTGGCAAGGCCCTGCAAGGTGAAATCCTGAACGGATTGCACCACCGGCACCACGAGGCCGTTGTGATCGAGATCAACCGCGATGCCGAGGTTGATGTCCTTGAGGAGTGTCAGCGTGTTGCTGGCAAAACGCGCATTGATCTTCGGGAAGGCCTGCAAGGCAATGCAGACGGCGCGCGCGCAATGAAAGGCAGATAGGTGAGAGACAGGCCGGTCTCTGCCTTGAAGCGTTCCTTGTGCCTGCTGCGCACCTCTTCGACAGCAGTGAAATCCACCTCGATTGCCTGAAACACATGCGGGATGGTGCGCCAGTTTTCCGCCAGACGGTCTGCCGTACGCGACCGGATGGCATTGAGGGTGATGACATCTCCCGCAGCCACAAAAGACGGTGGTGGCATCTGCGGCGGGGTGACAGCAGGCTGAGACGGCGCTGTGCCGCGCTCTGCCATGGCGGCGCGCACGTCCTTCTCGCCCACGCGGCGCAGGCCCTTGCCTGCGGCATAGGACGCGACGAGATCGACCGAGACATTGCTCTCGGCCATGAGGCGGCGGGCGAGCGGCGAGACCGACAGTCCGTCGGCGGCTCTGGCCTTTCCGTGATTTGCAAGCGGCGTGCGCACCTCCGCGAAGGCGGTAAGTGCGGGCGCGGCGGGTTTGGCTGCCGCCTGTGCCGGTGCTGGTGTTGCCGCTGCGGCAGCACCCCCCAGCACAGCGACAGTGGCACCCACCTTGGCGGTGACGCCGGCACCGATCTTGATTTCCGTCAGCTTTCCTGCGGCGATGGCTTCCACCTCGACGGTGACCTTGTCAGTTTCCACCTCGAAGAGCTTGTCACCCAGTTTCACATCGTCGCCCACGGCCTTAAACCAGCTGAGGATCTTGCCCTCGGCCACGGTCTCGCCCAGCTGCGGCATGATGATGGCATCGGCCATGGGATTATCCGTTCATCACGCGGCTGACCCTGTCGACGATGCGGGCCGCATTCGGCAGGGCAAGGTCTTCAAGATGATCGGCGGCGGGCAGCGGAATGTGCGGCGTGGTGATGCGCACGATCGGTCCGTCCAGGTCCCAAAAGGCTTCATCCGCAACGATGGAGGCGATCTCCGCGCCCCAGCCGAGGAGGCGCGGGTTTTCTTCCACGGTAAAGAGACGGCCGGTGCGGGCGACAGAGCCGAGAATGGTCTGCGTGTCGAGCGGCACCAGGGAGCGAACGTCGATCACTTCCGCATCGATGCCATGATCGCGGGCGAGAATGTCTGCCGCTTCGAGGGCGCGCGGCACCATGAGCGCCAGCGCCAGGATGGTACAATCCTTGCCGGGGCGCAGAATCTTCGCCGTGCCCAGCGTGTCGATGATCTCGCCATCCGGCACTTCGCCCTTGGTGGCATAGAGCGCCTTGTGTTCGTGGAAGATGACGGGGTTGTTGTCGCGCACGGCCGCGGCAAAGAGGCCGATCACGTCAACAGGCGAGGACGGCGCCACGACCTTGAGGCCGGGAATCATCATGGTCCAGTTCTCGATGGACTGGGAATGCTGCGCACCGAAGCGCACGCCCGCGCCATTGCCGGTGCGGATGACGAGCGGACAGGTGAGCTGGCCGTTGGTCATGTAGGACAGTTTCGGCATCTCATTGGCGATGAAGTCGAAACAGACAGCGGCAAAATCCGAGAACATCAGTTCGGCGATGGGGCGAAGCCCGGTCATGGCGGCACCCATGGCGGCACCAAGGATCGCCTGCTCGGAAATCGGCGTGTCGCGCACGCGCAAGGGGCCGAACTCCTCGTAAAGCCCGACTGTCGCCTTGAAGACGCCGCCCGCCTTGGCCACGTCCTCGCCCAGGAAGACGACGTTGTTGTCCCGCCGCATCTCCTGCGAGATGGCCCGGATCACGGCATCGCGATAGCTCAGTTCCGCCATGCCCAGCCTCCATCGGCATAGACATCTGCCGTCAACAAATCGGCCGGCGCCTGGGGCGCGGCCTTGCAGGCCGTGGTTGCCTCTTCCACCTTGCGTTTGCTCTCCGCTTCGATGGCTTCAATCTGTGTTGGCGTGAAGCCGAACTCCTGAAGCCGTTGCTTGTAGATCTTGAGGGGATCGCGCTCCAGCCAGCGTTCAAGTTCGCCGGGTGGGCGGTATTTTCCGGGGTCGGCCCGGGAGTGCCCGGAGTGGCGGTAGGTGAGGCACTCGATCAGTGAAGGGCCGCCGCCATCCCGGGCCTTGGCGATGGCATCGCGCGCCGTGCGGTAAACAATGTCGGCATCATTGCCATCAACCAGAATGCGCGGCAGACCATAGGCCGCGGCGCGGTCAGCAGCGGGATGTTCCACCGCCGTCACGTCGCCGATTGGCGTATATTCCATATAGAGATTGTTTTCGCAGACGAAGACAACGGGCAGCTTCCAGATGACGGCGAAGTTCAGGGCCTCGTGGAAGGCACCGATATTCGTGGTGCCATCCCCGAAGAAGCAGACAGTCACATCCTTCTCACCCAGATACTGCGCCCGCCAGGCCGAGCCGCAGGCAATGCAGAGATGGGCCCCGATAATGGCGTAGGAGCCCATCACGCCATGTTCCGCCGAGGTGAGATGCATGGAGCCGCCCTTGCCGCGCATCAAGCCATTGTCGCGCAGCATGAGTTCACCAAGCACGCCCTCGATGGAAGCCCCGCGGGCAATGGTATGGGCGTGGCCGCGATAGGTGCAGTAGGTCTTGTCACCCTTCTTCATGGCTACGCCGAACGCAGCCGCAATGGCTTCCTGGCCGAGCGACAGGTGGCTTGTGCCCTTGATCAGGTTCTGAAGGAACAGGTCATAGGCCCGCTTCTCCGCGTCGCGGATCTCAACCTGCAGACGGTAAAGCTCGGCCCGCGTCTCCGCGCTGATGTCGTCGTTCTCTCGTCGTGCAGATACAGCCATGGCCAACAACGCGTCTCAAATATGACCGGGAGAAATAGACAATTGCTGCCATGCAGCATGGACCATTGCGAAATGCGAATTCCGCAAAGCTTCCGCGCCATTGGCAAATTGCAAGATGTCCTCCCGAACGGATTTTAGTTTTCTTGTTGCATGGCACTGTTGCATGCAAAGCCGGTTGCGGATTCGACCGAAATTCTCAAAATGAGAATTTTCCAATGTTGCTCTCCGGGATGCTTGGATAGGATGACGACAACAAGAGCTCGCTGGAGCGGGCCCATTCTGCTGCTGCGTTCATCAGGGAGGAAGCGCACCCGTGTCTTGCACGTTTCAGGACATAAGACATTCGTCTGCCGCGGCGTCCGGCTTGCGCGAAGGCGCCACGTGCCGCGCGCCGGTCACTCCCTGCATTACATTCCACAACAAGGACAAGTCACCATGAAGGCCGTGCGTTTCCACGCCGCGAAAGACATCCGTGTCGAAGATGTGCCGGGCCCCGCGAAGAAGCTCGGCCCCAACGACGTGCTCGTGAAGCCGCTGGTCACCGGCATTTGCGGAACGGACCTGCATGAGTATATCGCAGGCCCGATTGTCACGCCGCAGACGCCGCATGTTTACACGGGGGCGACCAATCCACAGATTCTCGGCCATGAATTCAGCGCCATCGTGGCCGACAAGGGTTCGGCAGCCACCCATGTGAAGGTGGGTGACCGCGTCTCCATCCAACCCCTCATTTCGCCGCGTGATGATTATTATGGCCGCCGCGGTCTCTATCATCTCAGCGAAAAGATGGGCTGTGTGGGCCTGAGCTGGGCCTGGGGCGGCATGAGCGAGTACGCAGTCGTCAACGACTATAATGTGGCGGTGCTGCCGAACGGCGTCAGCGACATCCAGGGTGCGATGATCGAGCCTGCCGCAGTTGCCGTCTATGCCGCTGACCGTGGCGGCGTGCAGTCGGGCTCGACGGTTCTTGTGTCGGGCGTCGGGCCCATCGGGGCGCTCACGCTTCTCGCCGTGAAAGCCGCAGGTGCCGGGCAGATTTTCGTGTCCGAGCCCAATGCCTTCCGCCGAAAGATGGCGAAGGAACTGGTGCCCTCGGCCATCGTGATTGATCCCCTGACGGAAAATGTGCCGGGCATCATTCATTCCATGACGGAAGAAGGCGTGGGTGTGGATGTTGCCCTTGAATGCGTGGGACTGGAGGCCAGCCTCAACACCTGCGCGGCCTCTGTCCGCCGCCAGGGCAAGGTGGTGCAGACCGGCCTTCACATGAAGCCTGCCTCCATTGATGCCATGCTCTGGGCCTTGAAGGACATCACGGTGGAAGCCACGTGGTGCTACCCCGTGCAGAGCTGGCCGCGCATCATCCGCATGGTGGAATCAGGCTCCTTCCCCATCGAGAAAATCGTCACTGCCAATATTTCCGCTGACAATGTCGTGAAGCAGGGTTTTGATGCGCTGCTCGACAAGTCAGTCAACCACATGAAGATTCTGGTGACGGTGTGATGGCAAAGTCGGGTCCTGTGAATGTTGCGATGATCGGCCTCGGCTGGTGGGGCAAGAAGATGACCGCCGTGCTGCAGAAAGCCGGTGAAGACATCAAGATCGTGTGTGCCGCTGAACCTGGCCCGGGTGGCGCCGAATTCGCGGCGGCCAATGGCTTTACCCATTACCCCAGCATGCGCGAGGCGCTGGCCCATCCGGGTGTTGAGGCCGTCATTCTGGCCACGCCGCATTCCCTGCACGCCGAGCAGATCCGCATGGCAGTGGCAGCGAAGAAGCACATCTTCTGTGAAAAACCTCTGGCGCTCACCCGCAAGGGTGCCGAAGCCGCCGTAAACGCCTGCAAGAAGAACAAGCTGGTTCTGGGCATGGGCCATGAGCGCCGCTGGGAGCCGCCGGTGGCCCGGATGCTGGCCATGGCACGCAACGGCGAACTGGGCCGCATTCAGCAGGTTGAAGGCAATTTCAGCCACGACAAGTTCACAACCCTCGACAAGAAGAACTGGCGGCTGAACAAGAAGGAAGCACCGGTGGGCGGCATGACCGCCACGGGCATCCACCTTACGGACCTTGCCGCCGCGCTTCTCGGCGAGGCGCGCGATCTGCGTGTGTCGTGCGAAAAGCTTTCCTCGAAGATTCCGCAGGGCGACACCATGAGTGTCCATATCCGCTTCAAAAAGGGCGGCACGGCCTATGTCTCAGCGTCCCTTGCCATGCCCTTCATCTCGCGTTTTGCAGTTTTCGGCTCCAAAGGCTGGATCGAAATCCGCGACAAGGCCCATGTGGAAGCGCCGGCGGGCTGGGTTGTCACCTCTGCCATGGCAGGTGGCCCCATCACCGTCACCGAGATTCCTCCCGCAGAGCCTGTGAAGGACAATCTTGTGGCCTTTGCCCATGCGGTGCGCGGCAAGGCTCCCTACCCGATCAGCGGCAAGGATCTGGTCAACAATATCTCCATTCTTGAAGCCATCATCAAATCCGCCGCCAAGGATGGCGCGGTCGTGAAACTCTAGGAGCTATCCGCCATGAAAGCGCTGATCTTCGAAACCCCCAACAAGCCGGTGATTGCGGACGTTCCCATGCCTTCGATGAAGGACACGGAAGTGATGATCCGGACCCGGACTGTTGGCATCTGCCACTCGGACTATGAGCTTCTGGCGGGACGTTACATCATTCCGATTTCCTATCCCGTGACGCCCGGCCACGAATGGTGTGGCGAGATTGTCGAAGTCGGCAAGGCGGTCAAGAATTTCAAGGTCGGTGACCGCGTGGTGGGCGAATGCGTGGTGCGCACGCCGGAACGCCTGCACCACTTCGGCTTTTCCATGGATGGTGCTGACCGCCAGTATTTCAACGTCAATCCGGATTGGCTGCACAAGCTGCCGGACTCTGTTGATGACATGCGGGGCTCGCTGATCGAGCCCTTCACCTGCGGCTACTATGCCGTGCTGCGGTCGGGTGGCACCAATGCCGCGGAAACGGTTGTCGTTTCCGGTGGCGGCACCATCGGCCTTGTCAGCGCCGCGGCCGCCCTGGGCATGGGGGCCCGTGTCATCGTTGCCGATCCCATTCCGAAGCGCCGCGAGGTGGCCATGAAACTGGGTGCGGAAGCCATCGACCCGACGGACCGGGGGGCCGAGCAAATCAAGGAACTCACCGGTGGAAAGGGCGCTGACCTTGTTGTCGAATGCGCCGGCCATGACGCGTCATTGGCCGCCGTGTTCGACTATGTTGCGCAGGATGGCCGCATTTCCATGGTCGGCATCAACATCGGCCGCAAGATCTCGTCCAACCTCGGGCTCATCCAATTGAAGAACCTGACCGTCAGGGGATGCATCGGATCGCCTGGCGTGTGGCCGGCGGCCATCCGCTTCCTGGAAAAGACCGGCATCGATCTCTCGCCGATCCAGACCCACAAGTTCTCGCTCAACGACGCGGTGAAGGGCTTTGAACTGGGCCAGGACCCCAAGGCCTGCATCAAGATCACGCTGTCGACGGAAGGACTGAACTGATGCCACGCCATGCCTTGATCGCCGGTGTTTCAGGTATCATCGGCCGCCATCTGGCGGAGCATCTGACCGCGACCAAGGGCTGGTCGGTGAGCGGCATTTCCCGCCACAAGCATGACCTGCCCAAGGGCGTGAAGCACATTGCCGTTGACCTGACAGATGAGGACGCGGTGCGGGCGGCGCTGAAGCGTGTGAATCCCACGGATGTCTTCATCACCACGTGGCTGCGCCAGCCGACGGAAGCCGAAAACTGCCGCGTCAACGCCGGCATGGTGCGCAACCTGCTCGCCGCCATGGACAAGAAGAAGATCAAGCATGTGGCGCTGGTCACTGGCCTCAAGCATTACATGGGGCCGTTTGAGGCCTATGCCAAAAGCAAGATGGTGACCCCCTTCCGCGAAGAACAGCCGCGGCTGCCCTATCAGAACTTCTATTACGACCAGGAAGACGAGTTGTATGCGGCAGCGGAGAAGCAGGGTTTCTCCTGGTCGGTGCACCGCCCCCACACCCTGATCGGTTATACGGTCGGCAACCAGATGAACATGGCGGCAACACTTGGTGCCTATGCCGCCATCTGCAAGGAAACCGGCAAGCCCTTCGTCTTCCCGGGTTCGCCCCAGCAATACGAAGCCTGTGTGGACATCACCGATGGCCGCATTATCGCCAAGCATCTGCTCTGGGCTGCCACCAAGCCCGCGGCGCGCAACGAAGCCTTCAACATCGTCAATGGCGAAGTGTTCCGCTGGAACTGGATGTGGCCGAAGCTTGCCGCGCACTTGGGTGTTGCCGCCGCGGAGTATCCCGGCCATGCCCAGCCGCTTGAAAAGCAGATGGCCGGCATGGAGCCGGTGTGGGACAAGATCGTCGCCAAGCACGGGCTGCAGAAGAATTCCCTGACTTCGGTTGCCTCGTGGTGGCACTCCGACGCCGATCTTGGCCGTGTCATCGAGAACTTCACCGACATGACCAAGAGCCGCGACAAGGGCTTCACGGCCTACCAGAACTCGGTGCTCTCCTTCACCGATGCCTTTGACCGCCTGCGGGCTGCCAAGGTTTTGCCCTGAGATGAGCCAGACCTACCAGGCCGCGCCCCTTCAGCCGCAAGTGCCAGGCTTGCTGCAGATGTCTTTGGCGAAGAGCTTCCTGACGGTCGTTGTCTGCACTATCGCGCTGCTCATTGTCTGCGCGATCTTCGCGCCTTCCAGCATTTCCCTGGGGGCGCTCGCCGGAAGCCTGCCCTTTGCGGCGATCATCGCGATTGTGGGCCTCGGGCAGTTGCTTGTGGTGCAACAGGGCGGGTTCGACCTGTCTCTGGCAGGTGCGGTGTCGCTTGCGGTGGTCACGTCGACCCATGAGGCCCACCAGGACAATGCGCAGCTGCTCTATGCGGTCATGCTGTCGGTGAGCTTTGCATTGGCAGCGGGCCTGGTGAACGGCATTCTCGTGGCCTTCTTCCGACTCAACGCCATCATCGCCACCATCGGCATGAATGCACTCCTTTATGGTGGGGTGTTTGCGATCTGTGGCGGCACGCCCTCCATCACCACCGATCTTCTGGCGGAAATCGCCAATGGCGAAACCTTCGGGCTGCCGCATTCCGTTTACTTCGCGCTGCTGGCCTTGCTCGCCGTGTCCTTCATTCTGAAGAAGACAGTGGCCGGGCGGCGCTTTGAAGCCATTGGTGCCAACCCCCTGGCGGCACGGGCCGCGGGCCTGCACGTGCGCCTGCACCAGATGATGGCCTATGTCTTCGCCCAGCTTCTCTATTGCCTCGCCGGAATCCTGATCGGCGGCATCACCCGTGAACCCACCGCTTTCCAGGGCGACTCCCTGCTGCTGCCTTCAGTGGCGGTTGTGGTGCTGGGCGGCACATCGCTTCTTGGTGGCCGCGGCTTCCCGATCTCAACGGTGCTTGCGGCATTTTTCCTGAACCAATTGAGCCAATTCGCACTCTCGGTAGGGGTGCCGTATTCGGCTCAGACCATCATCCAGGCTTTGGCCTTGGGTTTTGGCATCGGTGTTTACTCGATCAAGTGGTCGGTAGACTCATTTACCCAAACCAAGCTACCGAAAATGGAGGAAAAGAAATGACTCTGTCTCTCAAGAAGACGTTGACCGCCGCCGCTGCCACCATGGCACTGGCGCTTGGTTGCTCCGGACTTGCCCAGGCTGACGTGCCGTCATGGTGCGGCCCGAAGAAGGCTTCCATCGCGCTTCTCGATGGTTATGGCGGCAACTCCTGGCGCCAGGTGACTACCGCCTCGGCCAAGCAGACGGTGTCGCTCTGCCCGAGCATCACCAAGTATGAGTATGCTGACGGCAACGGCGACCTCAACAAGTCCATCTCGGACATCAAGGGCATGGCTGCCAAGGGCATCGATGCGCTTGTTGTCTTTGGTGACGCTGGTCCGGCTGTTCTGCCCGCCATCAAGAGCGTATTCAAGAAGGGCAAGGTGATCGTTCCTTACCGCGTGGAAGTGGGCGGCAAGGAAGGTGAAGACTACACCAAGTTCGTCGGCGCATCCTTCGTGGATGACGGCGTGTCGTGGGGCAACTTCATCAAGAGCATCCTGCCGAAGGGCGGCAACATGCTGTTCCTCTCCGGTCCCGCCGGCAACAGCCAGGGCCTGGACGAGCTGAAGGGCCTGAAGTCGGTCCTCGGCCCGGAATACAAGTTCCTGAACCCTGATCCGTTTGACGTCACGAACTGGGATCCGGCGCTGACGCAGAAGGTTCTCACGGCTGAAATCGCCAAGAACCCGCAGATCGACGTGATCATCTCGGACTTCGGCCCGTCGCTGGTGGGTGCCCTGCCGCTCTTCAACAAGTCCGGCCGTTCGATCCCGGCGCTTGCCACCTCCGACGGCAACTCGCTGGGCTGCTTCTGGACCGACAACCAGAACGACCAGAACAAGGACTTCAAGCTGTTCACCGTGGCCACGGGCAATGACAACGCCCGCCTCGCCGTGATGTGGGCGGTGGCCAAGGCGACGGGCGGCAAGGATCCGGAAGAGACCATCTTCAAGGCGCCGAACTTCGAAAACTCGGTCACGGGAACGCCAAGCAAGGTGCAGTGCCGCAAGGACCTGCCGGGCGCCATCTACCTGTCGTCGCAGCTCCCTGCCGATGACCAGGCCAAGGCGGTTGGCGGCCAGTAACACGGCCATGCAACTGGCTTGACCTCGCCTGCCTGCCGCCCCGGCCCCAGCCATACTGCCGAGCGGCGGGCAGGCAGAAGGTCAAAATCCTGAAAACCACAGTCCGGAGGGTTCATCCCTCCGGACTCACAAAACAAGGCAAAGACGGACACACGTGGTGGCGAAAAAGGCAGACAAGGCGGATGTGAGCATGGAAGCCAAGGGCACGCCCACGATCCGGCTCGCCAACATTTCAAAAGCCTTCTCCGGCGTCCTTGCGCTGCGTGAGGTGTCGGTCGAATTCCATCCTGGCGAGGTGCACGCTATCCTCGGCGAAAACGGTGCCGGCAAATCGACCCTGATGAACATCATCTCGGGCACGCTGCAGCCCACGCTGGGCGAGATTTTCTTTGAAGGCCAACGCGTGGCGGAGATGACGCCCGATGTCTCGGCCAATCTGGGTATCGCCATTTCCTTCCAGCACCCGGCCATCCTTGAAGACCTGTCAGTGCTCGAGAACCTGCGCGTGGCGCTGCCCGACCGCGCCTTTGCCGGACGGCCGGCGCAGGTGGTGGCACAGGAAATGCTGGATGCGGTGGGCCTCACCGTTCCCCTGCGCACCCGTGCAGATGCGCTTTCAGTTGCAGAAAAGCACCTTCTGGAAATCGCCAAGGCCCTGGCCATCCGGCCCAAGGTCCTCATCCTCGACGAACCCACCGCCCCCCTCGACCAGGATGCCACCGACATGTTGTTCGGGCGCATCCGCGATGTGGTGAAGAAGGGCACGTCGGTCATTTACATCACCCACCGCCTGGCGGAGATCCGCCAGATTGCCCAGCGCGTGACGGTGCTGCGCGACGGCAAGTGGCGCGGCACCAGCCTTGTGGCCGACATCAGCGATGCAGACCTTGTATCTCTGATCGTGGGCCGCACCTTGGGCACAGCCTTTCCCCCCAAGCCGACGGAAGCCGCAGGCGAGCCCATTCTCTCGGTCAAGGGGCTGAGCGGCAAGGGGTTCAAGGACATTTCGTTCGATTGTGCCCGCGGCCAGATCATCGGCGTGGCTGGTGTGGCCGGAAATGGCCAATCCGAACTGATGAAAGGCCTCGCCGGATTGCAGGCGACCCATGGCACGATCGTTCTCAATGGCCAAACGCTGAGCCATGCCGATGCCCTGAAGATGGCGGCCTTCATGCCGTCAGACCGGCATGTCGAAGGCCTCGCCGCCGGGCTGACGGTGCGCGAGAATGCCACCTTCGCGGCACTGGGGAAATTTGCCCGCTTCGGCATCATGAGTTGGAAGAAGGAATTCCGGCAAGTGTCGTCCACTTTCGGGTCTCTTGCCGTGAAGGCGCCCGGCATGGAAGCGCCGATCCTCTCACTCTCCGGCGGCAACCAGCAGAAGGTGGTGATGTCCCGCGCCCTCCTCTCGGAGCCCGGTCTCATCATTGCCGATGAACCGACCCAGGGTGTGGACGTGGGAGCCCGCGCCGAAATCTACCGGATCCTGCGCGAAGTTTCGAACGCGGGCACGCCCGTGATCGTCAACTCTTCCGACGCGGCGGAACTGGAAGGCCTGTGCGACAAGGTGATCGTGATGTCGCGCGGACGCCTGGCCGAGACGCTTGACGGTGAGGACGTGACCGAGCCCAAGATTGTCGCTGCCGCCGTGAGCGCCAGCCACCACGGCGAAGGCGGCTTGCAGGGCAAGACCGGCCAAGGCTGGTGGAGGCATTTTGCGCAGAGTGACAATGCGCCAACCGTGCCGTTGCTGTTCGTGATCACGGCGCTGGCCCTTTACGTGAACGGGCGCAACGAGAACTTCCTTGATCCCGGCAATATTGCCGACATGCTGACGCTGGCAGCGCAGATCGGGTTCATCGCGCTGGGCCAGACCATTGCCATGCTGATGGCGGGCATTGACCTTTCAGTCGGGCCCCTTGCCGGATTTCTCGTCGTTGTTGCCTCGTTCTACATCAATGATGACCAATCAGCGGGAACGCTCACCATGGGCTTCGTGCTGATGTTCCTGAGCGCCGCCGCCGTTGGCCTGCTCAATGGCATTCTCATCAGGTTCGGCAATTTCACGGCCATTGCCGCGACCATGGCCGTTTACATGGGCCTGCAGGGAGCCTCTTTCCTGCTGCGTGAATCCCCCGATGGCTACATCAACAGCACGGTGAGTGACTGGATCACCTGGAAGATCGGGGCCTTCCCGGTCGCTTTCCTCGCGCTGGCCGCCTTTGCCGTGATTGGCGAATACACGTTGCGCAAGTTGCGGCCGGGCTGGCAGCACCGCGCCATCGGCTCCAGCGAAGAGTCGGCGCGCCGCATCGGCATCCGGATCAATCGCAAGTTTGTGCTGGGCTATGTGCTGTGCTCGCTGTTCACCGCCTGCGGTGCCATTCTGCTGATGGCGGAATGGGGCACGGGCGACCCGCGGCAGGGCGCGCCGCTCACCCTGTCCAGCATCACGGCCGTGGTGCTGGGCGGCACGTCTCTGCGCGGCGGGCGCGGCACCTTCATCGGCACGGTGCTGGGTGCGGTGCTGCTTTCCGAGGTCCTGAAGGCGGTCGTCTTCCTCGATCTTACGCAGACCTATCAATATGTCTTCCAGGGCGCGCTCATTGTCGCGGCAGCCCTCATCTATTCACTGGCACGGGGACGCTCCGCGCAGGGCTAGTCAGAAAAGGAGTCGCGCAATGCGGTTGAAAGACAAGGTCATCATGATCACGGGTGGCGCACAGGGCCTTGGCGAAGGCATTGCCCGGCGGCTGGCGGATGAGGGTGGAGCCATCGTCATTGCCGACATGAACGGGGCAAAGGCAGAGGCCGTGGCGGCCGACCTCAGGGCCAAAGGCCACCGCGCCCTGGCTGTGACCGTGGATGTGGCCGAGCGCGCCCAGGTGCAGGCGGCGATCCGCAAGACTGTTGAGGCCTTCGGCAAGCTCGATGTGATGTTCAACAATGCCGGCTTCAACAAGCCTGTTCCCTTCATGGAAGTGGACGAAGCCAACTTCAACAGCATCATGCGGGTGAATGGCTGGGGTGTGATGGTCTGCACGCAGGAGGCTGCGCGCCAGATGATGGCGCAAGGCACAGGCGGCAAGATCATCAACACGGCTTCCATTGCGGGCCGCCAGGGCTATGCGGAATTCGCGCCCTATTGCGCCAGCAAATCTTCGGTCATTTCGCTCACCCAGGCGGGAGCCCGGGAGTTCGCCAAGCACAAGATCACGGTCAACGCCTTCGCACCCGGCGTCGTGGTGACCCCGCTGTGGGATGGCCTTGAACAGGACATGATCGACAAGGGCGTGATCCAGAAAAAGGGCGAGTTCATCGAGAGCTTCTCATCGAGCATCCTGCTCGGCTTCCCGTCAAAGCCGGTGGACCTTGCCGGCATCGCGGCGTTCCTGGCGTCGGCGGATTCGGACTACATCACGGGCCAGGTCATCATGTCAGACGGGGGCATGGTCTTGGTGTAGCCGCTAATAATACCCTGCAGCGCGCATCGCCGCATCAATGCGGTTTTGGCTGCGCGTCAGGGCCTGCTCGTCCGTACAGGTTCCGTTCAAGGCCGAAAAGATTTCTTCGCCAAGGATTTCCTCGATGATGTGGTATTCCCGCAGCGGGGGCCTTTGCCAATTCTGGATTCGATTGTGCTTGGCAAGCCTGTCGACGAAGCTGACTATGGGCGTACTCGCAGCAGCCTCAGGATCGGCACTCACGGAGAAGCGGGGTGCGGCGGGAATTCCATTCTTCACATGCTCTTTCATGGCAGCGGGCGATGCCATCCACGAAATTGCTTCGAATGCGAGGTGGGCTCGTTCCGGAGCGAGGGAAGCAGGAACGCCAAGAAGGAACCCGCCAATCGGTGAAAGGCTCACGCCGCCTGGGCCGGCGGGATGTGGAAGATAGGCCACCTTGCGTTTCACCACGGAGTGTATGTCATACTCAAAGCGGGCGGCACGCATGGTCCAGCAATAGATCATCGCCGCCTGACCACTCATGAAGTATTCCAGCGCCCTGTTCCAGTCGATGGAGAGAATGTCAGGTGGTGAATAAGCCAGCAACTCGTGCATGAATTTCAGTGTTTGTCGACCAGCCTCGCTCAGTATCCGGGGGCGCATGGCCTCTCCCTTGATTTGACTGTAGTCGAGGTGGAGGCGCGGCGTAGGAATGTTGATCACTGGACTGCCGCAATCACCCATGAAGAACATGAAGGAATGCGAAACCGGCATGCCCTGGGCAGCATTCCAGACCACGCCATGCATGCCCCGCTTGGGGTTGTGCAAGGCTTTTGCCGCATGGATCACTTTTTCAAAACTACCGGGGGAGTGCAACTTCCGGCTCTCGAAGAGGTCCTTGCGCAGGGCCAGCGCCTCAATGGTGCAATAGATCGGGATGCCGTAATGGGTTTTGTCCCAGCTTCCCGTAGCCCAGATCGCGGGATGGAAGTCCATCGGGTTGATGCTGCTGCTCTTGAGGTGGTGTGTGAGGGGTTGCAAAACGTCGTTCGCCACACACTCGCCAAGCCACGGCATATTGATGGCGATCACGTCGTAGGCGCTCTCCTTGCGGGTGGCGTTGGCGAAGACCTCGGCACGGAGTTCCGGAAGGCCCATCAGGGTAAAGTTCTTGCGAGCGGACAACTTGCTGCGGAAGTCTGACCACATGTTGCGCATGCTGGCGAAGTAGTTGTCATCATGGAGCAGGAAGCGGAGGTCCGGCCCTGCATCCTGCTTCCTGTCCATGATCTCGAGAGGCGGTATGATTTGCCCTGCGAGGTATGAGCCCCCGAAATAGTAGTCCTCGGCGTCGCCACTGCCGCTGCGGAGGCCGAAAGTATCGGCGAGAAGTGCCTTCACCCGCGAGGCATACTCGGTGAAACTGATGACCAGCTTTCGGCTGGGTTCGAGGAAGTGGGATTTGCCAGTCGAGCCTCGCTTGCGGAGCTGGATGTCTCCACGGCCGATGAGTTGGTGAATGCGCCGCATCGCACTTGCGAAGGGAATCTCGGCGGCGGAGGCCAGCGACGACATGGTCACGTTCTCGCCCCTGAGGTGATGCTTCATCAAGCAAAGCACGATGTTCCAATGCGGGTCCGGCTCGGCCGTTCGCAGAAGGTCATCGTAGGGTTTCCGCATGCGCTCCAGGAATGAGATGATGCGCAAAAGTTCATATTCCGTCATGGAGGACAGTTGCGCAAATCCGGAAGTTTTGGTCAAGTGTTCCTGCAATTCGGGCGTTCAAGACCCACATAAGACATCTCGGAGGAACACATGGCAGAAACAGTTCTCGGAATGCATCACATCGGCGTCACGGTGCCAGACATTGAGGAGGGTGTTGCCTTCTTCAAGAAGGTGTTCGGTGCGGAGGAGGTGTTTCGCACTGGGCCGTTCAACGTCGACGATGCCTTCATGAAAGGCAAGCTCGGTGCGGCACCCAATTCGCGCATCAAAGACCTCGTGTTCCTGCGCTGTGGCAAGGGCACAAGTGTCGAGCTTTTCGAGTACGAAGGCGAGGACAAGAGAGCGCCGCAAAAGCGGTCATCGGAAGTGGGCGGTTCGCACATATGTTTTGAGGTAGACGATGTGTTTGCGTCGGCCAAACGTCTGAAGGACCTGGGAGTCGAAATGTTGGACGGGCCAAATGTTGTGGATGCTGGGCCACTCGAAGGTTTCAAGTGGGTCTATTTCCGCGCTCCATGGGGTCAGATCCTGGAAATCGCAAGCTTCGACAGTCTGGGCTATGAGAAATCCACTGCGAAGCGCCTGTGGCGGGCCCCGAAATAGACACCCCGGAAACTCAAACTCTCGGATTCGCGGACCACTAACCGTGGATCCAGGTGTTCCCGTTCGAGCCGGGGAGGCGGTACCACTTTCCCTCGCCCTCCTTTTTGCACTCCGCCCAGATTTCACGGGGCGGCATCTTGCGCAGTGGCGTGCGGCCTGATTGAAGCAGGCGGAAGGCCATCGCACTTTGCCGAGGGGGAAGTGACCGCATGCCAAGCCGTACCAGCAACCTGTCTTGCGGGATGGAGCGGCCATGAACGTTCAGGCCATGCAGACCTTGCGATTGGCGCAGGAGCAGCACAACAGGGGTGATCTGGGCCGGGCGATCAACGGTTATCGCAGCGTGCTACAGCTTGCGCCCCAGCATGGCGATGCGGCCTATCTCCTAGCCCTTGCTCTCTATCAATCCGGCAAGGTGCCGGAGTGTCTGGCGGCCTATGATCAGGCGCTCCGTATCAACCCGGCAAACCTCGCAGCGCTGCGGGATCTGGGTCTGATCCAGATGAAGCTCGGTCGGCACGATGCCGCCCTTGCCAGCATCGACCGGGCGCTGGCCTTGCAGCCCGGTGCGGCTGACCTGCATGTGAACCGGGGCATTGCCCTCAACGGGCTTGGCCGCGCGCCGGAGGCGATCACGGCCTTCCGCCGCGCCATTCTGCTCAACCCCCGCATTCCGGAAGCGCACAACAGTCTGGGCCTTGCCCTTCTGAAAAGCGGCGAGCGCACGGGCGCGGTTGCGGCGCTGCAAGCTGCCCTTGCCTTGCGCCCCGATTATGCAGAGGCCGCCTATAATCTGGGGCGCTGCCAGTTCGAATTGGACCATTTCGCGGAAGCCGCCACGGCTTTCCGGCAGGTGCTCAAGACGAGGCCTGATGACATTGATGCCTGGACGAGCCTCGCCGAGAGCCACGCCAAGCAGGGCCATGCGGATGAGGCGGGGAAGGTGCTAGCGGAGGCGCTGGCGCGGCATCCCACATCCGTGAAGCTCCATCTGGCCCAGGGCGCGCTCTTCATGGACAAGGACGATGCCCCGGCCGCCCTTGCGGCTTTTGAGACGGCCTGGGCGCTCGAGCCCGGCAACAGCGACATCCTGCTGCACAAGGCAGGCGCACTTGTGGCCTGCGGGCGCGAAGACGAGGCCCTGCCCCTCTACCGCCAGATCATTGCGCGCGATCCAAACCAGGCCACAGCCTATTGTGTGCTCGGAAGCCTGCTCAGAAACCGGCGGCAACTTTCGGAAGCCATTGCCTGCTACGACAAGGCCATTGCCCTGAAGCCCGACTATCATGAGGCCTATCTCAACCGGGCCAATGCGCTTGGCGATGCGGGCCAGCGGGCCCGGGCGCTGGAAGACTATAACGCCGCCATCCACCTGAATGCCGGGCAGGCCAATGCCTTCCTCTACCGGGCGGGCGTGCTGGAGCATCTCAAGCGGCCCGATCTTGCGCTTGAGGATTACGCCAAGGCGCTGGCACTTGGCGCAAAGCCGGACGAGGTGAGCAAGGATGTCTTTGCCGCAAAACTCGCGATGTGCGACTGGGACGGTTTTGCAGATTTCACCGCAGAGATGGACGCGAAAATCGCGGCGGGGTCCAACCCTTGCACCCCCTTCACCTCGCTGATGGTGTCTGATTCACCGGCCTTGCAGTTAAAATGTGCGGCCAATTACGTGCGCGCGCAGAAGCAATGGCCGAAGACGCGGGACACGGCGATGGCACCTGCCCCCGCGCCAGACGGCAAGATCACCATTGGCTATTTCTCGGCCGACTTCCACGATCACCCCATGCTCTTCCTCATGGCGGAGGTGTTTGAGCTGCACGACCGGGAGCGCTTCCGCATCGTGGGCTTTTCCTTCGGGCCGGACCAGAAGAGCGCGGCCCGCGCGCGGGTGCTGCCATTCCTGGATGCCTTCCACGATGTGCGGGAAATGCCTGATGCGGAGATTCTCGCCCTGGCGCGGCGGGAGCGGGTTGACATCGCCATCGACCGCAAGGGCTATACGGAAAACAGCCGCAGCGGGCTTTTTGCCGCCGGGCTTGCGCCGGTGCAGGTGAACTATCTCGCCTATCCCGGCACCATGGGCGCGCCCTTCATCGACTATCTGGTGGCGGACCCTGTGTTGATTGGCGCGCAGGACAGGGACTTCTATGCGGAGAAGATCGCCTACATGCCGCACTCCTATCAGCCCAACGACAGGAGGCGGGCCGTCTCCCCGGACACGCC